>NZ_JAKZEW010000046.1 GCF_022548875.1 Glycomyces sp. L485
CAGAACACCACACCCAAAGTGCCCCAAGTCTCCACACCCGACCGGCCCGAAACCCGCACCCGGCCGCCCCGAACCGGCATCCCCTCACCGCCACCGAACCCGCAGCCACAGCGCCCGCCACAGTCGCCGAACCGGACCCGAGAGTCCCGCTCCCTGCTCCTGCTCCTGCTCCTGGTCCCCACGACCGGCCTCCGTGGCCGACAGGGCACCCCCGGCCCCCACTCAGCTCTTCATCGCTGCTCGCCTGAAGCCCGCCCCGACACCACCGGCACGCCGACCGATCACCCCCACGCAGCGCCTTCCGCTTCGTCGCTGATCCGATTGAAGCTCAGACAACGCGGCCGCGCCGGGTGGTCAGGACTCGCCGATGGCGGCGGCCTGGCCTGTGTCGATGCGGCCGATCTTGTCGCCGTCGACGGTGAAGTCCCAGTAGGTCGTCATCTCGCCCCACTTGTCATCGTTGATTTCGACGATGAGCCGCGAGCCGCCCATGGCCTCGCGCGTCGGGATGAGGCGGGCGTTTGCTTCGAAGAGGTTCGCCTCGCTCCATTCGGACAGGTCGCGTTCGACGCCGTCGTCGGTCAGCGTCGCGTCGCCGGTCAGCAGGTCGAAGAATGCCGTGCGGTCGCCGGAGTTCACGGCGTCAACGAGCGCGGCCACGACCGGATTCGAAGGTGTCATCGCCTCATTGTGGCGATCACGGCCGTGCCCGGGCAGCGAATCCGATTTTTCGTCGCTTCAGGAGGCGGGCTCGAACAGCGCCACTGTCTCGAAGTGCTGCGTCATCGGAAATGCGTCGAAGGCGCGCAGGCGCGTCGGCTCCCAGCCGTGCTCGGCGAAGGTCTTGACGTCGCGGGCCAGCGCCCCCGCGTCGCACGCGACGTAGCAGATCGCCCTGGGCCGGGCGGTGACCATGGCGGCCACGACGTCGGCACCGGCACCGCTGCGCGGCGGATCGAGGACCACGACGTCGACCCCGCCGAGGGCGGGAACGGTCTCGGCGACATCGCCGTCGATAGCGCCTGCGTTCTTCCATTCGGCGAGGTTGGCGGCGGTGTGCGAGGACTTGGCGTTCTCCACGGCCACGACGCGGCCCGTCTCGCCCACGGCGCCGGCGATGCCTGCGGCGAAGACGCCGGCACCTGCGTACAAGTCCCAGGCGGACTCGCCTTCGCGCGGTTGGAGGAAGTCGAGTACGCAGTCGAGGAAGGTCTCGGCGGCGAGGGGGTGGACCTGCCAGAAACCGTCGAAGGCGAGATCGAATTCGAGGTCGGCGACGCGCTGGTGGACGGTCTTGGGGCCGCTCTTGTGGTGCGGCCGGGAGGTGCGGCGCATCTGTGTGTAAACGGCGAGCTTGTCGTCGTCGGAGTCGACGACGCCGACGGCGCCGAGGCCCTTCCAGTCCCGGGCGAGGACCTTGGCCGAGCGGATGGGCTCGGTGGCTATGGCGCACTGATCGATGTGGACAATGTCGCGGGACTTGTGCTTGCGCAGGCCGGCCTTGCCGTCGGCGTCGACGGCGTACTGCATGCGGGTGCGCCAGCCGAGGGCGCCTTCCTTCCAGGGGAGCTCTTCGACCTCGAGGCCTTCGAGCCGGGCGGGGTCGAGGCCGCCAATGCGGGTGAGCTGGTCGGCGAGGACGTGGGCCTTGAGGCGCCGCTGGGCTTCGGGGGCGGCGTGCTGGAAGTCGCAGCCGCCGCACTTGCCGGGTCCGGCGTAGGGGCAGGGCGCCTCCACGCGGTCGGGCGAGGGGTCGATGATCTCGACGGCGTCGGCGAAGGCGAAGCGCTTCTTGCGGTCGGTTACCTCGATGCGCACCCGCTCGCCCGGCAGGGCGTGGCGGACGAAGTACACCTCGCCGTCGACGCGGGCCACGCAGTGGCCTCCGGCAGCGACGTCCCCGACCGTGACGATCATCGTCCTCATCATCCCCTGATCTGTGGGCCGGGGCCGCCCGACGGCGTCGGCGGCCCACCCGACCCGGTGAAAGCACGCCCGCCAGGTTACTACCCGCGGCGTCTCCGGCGGAGGCGGTGCGCGCGCGGATGACTTCGGGCTCGTGCCCGGTTCGGCGCGCGGTCCGGCGTTCGACCCTATCAATTGACATATGCGAATAGTTGACTTGTGACTCCGCCGGTCGCTAGAGTACTCGCCCAGTAGACCTGCAATCGCTTGCATACGGCCGGCACCCGTTCGAGAGAGGCACTCCCATGTCCATCGGCAACCGAAGCTCGCGCTCACGCTTGAAAGCGCTATCAGTGACAATCGGCGTCACTGTCCTGGGCCTGCTCGCCGCCGCGGCGCTCGCCCATCCCGCCGCGGCGCAGACGAACACGCTCACCGTCGCCGTCGACGGCGACGACGGCGACCCCGGGAGCCTGTCCGCGCCCCTGCGGACCCTCCAGCGCGCGGTCGACCTGGCCGAGCCCGGCACCGTCATCCAGATCCGCGGCGGCACCTACAGCCCCGGCACCAATGTCCGCGTCCAGAAGGACGGCACCGCATCGCAGCCGATCACCATGCGCGCCTACAACGGCGAGCATGTGGTCATCGACGGCGAGAACATGCCGAACACACCCGCACCGGTCGGCGAGTCCTACCCGCGCATCGAGCGCGGCGCGATCCACGTCGGCGGTGACTGGTGGCGATTCGAGGGCCTGGAGATCATCAACGGGCCCTATGGGATCTTCGCCATCGAGTCCAGCAACAACGTCTACCGGGACCTGGTCACCCGCGACAACTACGAGACCGGGCTGCACATCGTGCTCGACTCCAGCGACAACCAGGTCGTCAACCTCGACAGCTACGGCAACCGCGACCCGCGCAAGAACGGCGAGAGCGCCGACGGCCTGGCCATCAAGCAGGGCTCCGGCTCGGGCAACCGCGTGATCGGGGCGCGGCTGTGGAACAACGCCGACGACGGGTTCGACACCTGGGACTTCCTCAGCCCCATCCGCGTCGAGGACTCGGTCGCCTGGGGCAACGGCTTCAACCGATGGGGCTTCCCCGACTGGCAAGGCGACGGCAACGGTTTCAAGCTCGGCCGCGGCGACGCCGACCACCTCGTGAGCAATAGCATCGCCTTCGACAACGCCGTGGGCGGCTTCATCGACAACGGCAACACCGCCTCGCTGCGTCTGGAGAACAACACCGCCTGGCGCAACGGCGGGAGCGGGTTCATCTTCAACCGGTCCGCCTCGACGCTGGACCGGAACCTGTCGCTGAGCAACGGCGGCGGCGTCAACCTCGGCTCGTCCGGCGGCAGCGGGAACTCCTGGGACATCAAGGGCAGCTGGAGCGACGCCGACCTGGTCGGCACCAGCACCTCGGCCATCACCGGTGCGCGCGGAGCCGACGGCTCGATCAGGGAAACGGACTTCCTGCGACCAAGGGATTACGCGAACCTCGGCGCCGACTTCACCGGCGACGGCGGCGGAACGGGCGAGCCGGGCCGCTACGAGGCGGAGGGACCGTCGGCGAGCTGCGACGGCACGATCGACTCCAACCACCCCGGGTACTCCGGAAGCGGCTTCTGCAACACCGAGAACACCACCGGAGCGGCGGCGCAGTTCACGATCGACGCGGCCGGTGCGGGAACGGCGACGCTGGAGATCCGGTTCGCCAACGGCGGCTCCGCCGCCCGCCCGGCGAGCGTGGAGGTGAACGGCGCCGCGGTGCAGTCGGCCTCGTTCGAGTCCACGGGAGCGTGGGCGAACTGGTCGACGAATTCGCTCACCGTGCAGCTGGACTCCGGCGCCAACACGATCCGGTTGGCGGCCACCGGCTCCGGCGGCCTTCCGAACATCGACTACCTGGACGTCCACGCGAGCTGAGCACACGGTTCGAGCCCCGGCGGTCGAGAGGCCTCCGGGGCATCGTCATCTTCGGATGCGGCGCAGCGGCGGGGCCTCGTGGTTCTCCCCCAGGATCCAGGGGACGGTCACGATCATGACCCCGGGGACGTACTTGAGCTGCCTCTGGATCGCCTTCGTGGTCTGGTTGTGCAGCAGCCAGCCCGACCAGGGGAAGTAGTTGCGGGTGTCGCCCTTGCGCTGCCACCAGTGCCCGACGACGTACTCGGGCAGGTAGACGGTCACCACGTCCCTGGGCGCATCTCGGCGCGTCGCCTTGACGTAGTCGACGATCGGGCCGGTGATCTCGCGGAACGGCGAGTCGACGACTGTGAGCGAGACGCCGATCGTGCGTCGCTCCCACTCGGCCAGGAGGGCGCGCGACGCCGCCGCGTCCACATTGACCGTCAACGCGGTGATGGTGTCGGGCCGGGTCGCCTTTGCGTAGGCCAGCATCCGCATGAGCGGCCGGTTGACGCTGGAGACCAGCACGATCGCGTGGTTGCGCGATGGCAGGCGCGGCTTGGCCTGCGGCAGCTCGGTCTCTTCGGCCACGAACTTGTAGTGCCGCGAGACGAACCACATGAGCGAGTAGCACAGGCCGATGATGATGACCGCGATCCACCCGCCTCGGCGGTAGTCGGTGACGGCGACGATGCCGAGCACGATCGCGCACAGGAGCGCCGCGGCGAACGCCGTGCGCCGCGCCCGGCGGGCGCGGACGCGCCGGGAGGCGTCCCTCTCGACGTCGAGCACGCGCCGCCAATGGCGGACCATCGCGGCGTGGGCCAGGACCATCGACAGGAACACCCCGACGATGTACAGGCCGATGAGGCGGAACGTCGCGCCGCCGAAGACGACGACGAGGATCGACGCCGCCACCGCCAGGATGATGATCCCGTTGGAGTACACCAGCCGGTCACCGCGTTTGTGGAGTTGGCGCGGCATCAGCGAGTCCTGCGCGAACACGCTGCCCAGCTGCGGGAAGCCGACGAACGCGGTGTTGGCGGCCAGCAGGAGCACGCTGCCGGTGGCGAGCATGACCGGCCACAGCACCAGTGCCCGGGAGTCGAACACGGCCCCGGCGAGCTGCCCGATGAGCGGGATCTGGACGTAGTCCTCGGGCACCCCCGCGAGCTGGCGCTGCGGGTCGGACGAGGACTGGGCGCCGACGAGGTAGGCGAGGAACACGATGCCGACGAACAGCGCCACGGTGACGCCGCCGACCGCGGTGATGGCGATGGCGGCGTTGCGGCCCTTTGGAGGCCGGAAGAACCGCACGCGGGTCGTGAAGGTCTCGATGCCGGTGACGGCGACAGACCCGGCCGCGAAGGCGCGGGCGCACAGCACGAGCAGCGCGGCGGCGGTCTGCTCCGAGGCCTCGCCGACCGCGGTGAAATCGGCCGAGAGCGGGTGGAGTTCGTCGCCTGCGGCGATGCGCACGAGTCCCACGAGGACCAGTGCGGCCATGCCGACCACGAACGCCAGCGCGATGACGGCCGCGACCCGGCCCGGGACGCGCCAGCCGCGCAGGTTGAACGCCGTGAGCAGCACGATGGCGATCACGCAGGCCCATTCGCGCCATTCGCGCATGCCCGGCCACAGCACGGCGAGGCTGGAGACGGCCGCTGCGACGGAGACTGCGACGGTCAGGATGTAGTCGAGGACGAGTGCGGCGGCGGTGAGCGTGCCCGCGCGCGGTCCGAAGTTGGCGGTGACGACCCGGTAGTCGCCGCCTCCTCCCGGGTAGGCCTGGACCGTGTAGCGGTAGGAGGCGATCACGGTGAGCATGACTACGGCGACGGCCAGGCCCGTCCACACCGAGAAGGCGTAGGCGGCCGTCCCCGCAGCGGCCATGATCAGGAAGACCTGCTCGGGGGCGTAGGCGATGGAGGAGATGGGGTTCACCGCGAGCAGCGGAATGGCGTACCGCTTCGACAGCTCGAGGGAGTGCTGCCGTTCGGAGGTGAACGGCTCGCCCACGAGCAGGCGCTTGAAAACGGACAGGGACCGGGTCACGGCCGTAGCGTAACGTCCCGGGACGGCCCGCGGTGAGAGTGCGTCGGTCTCGGGGCGCGGCTCCGATCCGGGCGTCGGGGCTGACGGCGGCGGGTAGCGTGGTCGCTGTGGGGAAGGGACGGGGCGGTATGGTCGCACCGAAACCGCCTGGGAGGGAGTGAGCCGAGTGCATGTGGTGATCATGGGCTGCGGTCGCGTGGGATCGACGCTGGCGCGAAGCCTCGTGGAGCGCGGGCACACGGTCGGCGTGATCGACCAGAACCCCAAGGCCTTCCGCCGCCTCGGCCCCGACTTCGACGAGACGACCGTCCGGGGCATCGGTTTCGACCGCGAGGTGCTCGCCAAGGCCGGCATCCAGCGGGCCGACGCGTTCGTGTCGGTCTCCTCGGGCGACAACTCGAACATCATCGCCGCGCGCGTCGCCCGCGAGAACTACGGCGTCGGCAACGTCATCGCCCGCATCTACGACTCCCAGCGCGCCTCGGTCTACGAGCGCCTCGGCATCCCCACCGTCGCAACGGTCCGCTGGACGGCCGACCGGCTCCTGCGCCACCTGCTGCCCGAGGAGCAGCAGGAGCTGTGGCGCGATCCGACGGCGACGCTGTCGATGGTCGAGGTGCTGTGCGACGAGGGCTGGGTCGGCCACCTGCTGACCGATCTGGAGCAGGCCACCGGCCACCGCGTCGCCTACATCACCAGATTCGGGCGCGCGACGCTGCCGACGGAGTCCACCGTGCTGCAGGACGGCGACCAGGTGTTCATGCTCGTGGCCGACGACGGCGCCGAGCAGGTCGCCGCGATCGCCGGCCGGGCCCCGCAGGGAGGTGTCTGATGCGCATCGCCATCGCAGGAGCGGGCAACGTGGGCCGCTCGATCGCCTCTGAGCTGGTCGGCAACGGCCATCAGGTCCTGCTCATCGAGCGCGACCCCGAGGCGATGCGTCCCGAGCGCGTCCCCGAGGCCGAATGGCTCCTGGCCGACGCCTGCGAGCTGGAGAACCTGCGCCAGGCCCACCTGGAAGGCTGCGACGTGGCGGTCGCCGCGACGGGCGACGACAAGGTCAACCTCGTGGTGAGCCTGCTGTCGAAGACGGAGTTCGCGGTGCCGAGAGTGGTCGCGCGCGTCAACCGCGCCGAGAACGAGTGGCTGTTCAACGAGGAGTGGGGCGTCGACGTCTCGGTCTCCAAGCCCCGTCTGCTCGCCGCTCTCGTCGAGGAGGCGGTCAGCGTCGGCGACCTGGTGCGGCTGCTGACCTTCCGCCAGTCCCAGGCGAACATCGTGGAGATCACGCTGCCGCTGGACGCGCCGCACGTCGGCCGAACGGTCGCGGAGGTGCCGCTGCCACGCGACGTCGCGCTCGTGGCCATCATCCGCGGGCGGAGAGTGATCGCCCCCAACCCGGACGACACCTTGGAGTCCGGCGACGAGCTCGTCTTCGTCTGCAACGAGGACGCCGAAGACGCTACTCGCGCGGTGATCCTGGGCAAGACACGCTGAATCACCGGTTAATCCGTCTGAGGGCTTTACAGGACGACCCACGTCCATTTACATTTAAAGGTGTCGATATCCTAATTTATTGGGAGCGCTATCATGCTCAGACCACGCAAACGACGCCTCGTACGGATCCTCGTCGCGCTCGCGGCGGCACTCACAGCGGGCGCCTCGGCGATGCTGTTCATCCAGCCAGCCTCCGGCCACGGCACCGCCACCAGTCCGCCCTCCCGGCATTACAGCTGCTGGGAGCGGTGGGGCGACGACTTCCAGAACCCGGACATGGCCCAAGAGGACCCCATGTGCTGGCAGGCCTGGCAGGACAACCCCAACGCCATGTGGAACTGGAACGGACTGCTGCGAGAAGGGATGCAGGGCCAGCACGAGAGCCGGATCCCCGACGGCCAGCTGTGCTCCGGCGGCCAAGCCGAGAGCGGTCGCTACAACTCGCTCGACGCGGTGGGGGCCTGGCACACGACACCGCTGAACAACGACTTCACGCTCCACTACGAGGACGTGGCCACCCACGGCGGCGACTACTACTGGGTGTACGTCACCGAGCAGGGCTTCGACGCCGCGAGCGAGCCGCTCGGCTGGGGCGACCTCGAACGGGTCGTCACCACCGGCGTCTACGAACCGGGCGAAACCGTCGACATCCCCGTCAGCGCACCCGGGCGCACCGGCCGCCACATCGTCTACGTGGTCTGGCAGGCCAGCCACCTCGACCAGACTTTCTACTCCTGCTCCGACGTCTGGTTCGGCCCCGGCGGCCCCACCGACCCGCCGACCGACGACCCGACCTCCGGTGAGCCCACCGACGACCCCACGTCCGACGAGCCCACCGACCCGGGCACGCCGGGCGGCGAACTCGGCTGCTCGGCGACCGCCACGGTGAACAGCTGGGGCTCGGGCGCGACGGTCCAGGTCACGGTGTCCAACTCCGGAACGCAGACGGTCGACGACTGGACGCTCCACTGGTCCTGGCCATCGAACTCGGACGTCGCCGTAACGAACATCTGGAACGCCGAGCACTCCCGGTCCGGCGGCGTGGAGACGGCCGAACCGGTCGGATACAACCAGTCCATCGCCTCGGGCGGATCGGTCACGTTCGGATTCAACGTCAGCGGCTCGCTGTCGTCGATGCCTGAGATGGACTGTCTGCCCTCATAGCGGCCGGCCTGCGGACCTTCCCCAACCGGGTCCGCACCCGCCGGTGCGGATAAGGCGGTCTCGGCCTCGGCCGAGACCGTCTTCATCTTGCGGCGCACCGCCCAGATCGTCAACGCCGTCAGCGCGATCGTCACCGGCCAGCCGCCGAACAGCGTCACCAGGCCCAGCGCGTTCTCCGCGTTGATCCAGTACAGCCACACCCGCAGCGTGTTCTTGAGGATGAACACCGCGCCCCACAGGATCGTGATCTGGCACAGGACGTCCACCAGCGGCTTGTTCTCCCGCCACTCCTTCTTGCCGCCCTGCGCGACCACGGCGTAGATCCAGCCGATGATCGGGTGCCGGACGAGCGCCGAGCCGATGAGCAGGAAGCCGTAGATCCCGCCCTGGATGATCCCGGGCAGGTAGAAGTCCCTCGCGTCGTCGCTGCGCCAGGCCAGGAAGGCGCCCAGCGCGATCCCGAACAGGCCGTTGAGCGCATAGCGGATCGGCTCCTTGCGGGCCGCCCGCCAGATCGCGATGCCCACCGCGCTGGCAGCCGAGATGACGATCGCCAGCTGGAGTCCGTTGACCGGGCCGAACTGGTGGCCGTTCAAGATCGGGTTGAGGACCACGAACAGCGTGATCGGGACTGCGGCTTCGACGACGCCTTTGACGCCGCCGAGCTGCTGGGAGAGCTGCTCGGTGAACGGCGGCAGCTGATCGGGGTCTTCGGTGCGCGGCGAAGTCTCGGTGCTCAAGGAGTGCCTTCCGGGTGCCTCAGGGGCGAAGTTCGTAGATCGGGTTGTAGATGACGAATCGGCCGTCACTGCCCTGCGCCACCCGCCCGCGGGCGACGATCCTGGTCCCGGCCTCCAGACCCACGATACGCCGTCGGCCCATCCAGACCAGTCCGACCTGGCCGGTGCCGTCGAACAGTTCGGCCTCGACCGACGGCGAGCGGCCCTCGGTGCGGAGCACGACCGTCCGCAGCCGGCCCGCGACGGCGGCCGGCCGGCGCGCCTCCAAGCGGTCGACGGGGGTGTAGTCGGTGTCGGTCTCGCGCCTGACGTTCTCGGCGAAGAGCTCCTGGGAGGGCACCGCGAGGCGGCGCATCCACAGCTTCCACCCGGGTTCGGCGTTCTCGCGCCCGCTCAACGGCGGTCCTAACGCTTGCGCGGACGCGGCGAGGGCTTGCGCCGCACCTTCGGTTTCGGGGTGTCGCCGGCCGCGACGATGGCGCGCGTGCCGTCGCCGCCCTCGGCTTTGCGCTGGGCGATGCGCGCCGCGGCCTCCTCGGCCATCTTCGGCGGCAGTTTCAGCGGCAGCGGCTCCCTGACTGGCATCGCGGCGCTGCCTCGGTCGACGACGACGTTGCGCAGGGCCTCGTCGAGCTCGGGCGCGGCGTCCTCCTCGAGGGCGCGCGTGCCCTGGAAGGTCGCCTGGACGAACCAGCGGGGCCCGTCGATGCCGACGAAGCGGACCGAGTTGGTGCCCTTCTTGGTCGTGACCTGGGCGACGAGCTCGGTGCCCCAGCGGCCCTCGACGACGTCGACCTTGCCGCCCTGGCCGGTGACCTGGCCGGTCAGCTCGTCGCGCATCTCCTCCCAGATCCCGTCGGTGCGGGGAGCCGCGCGCACCAGCAGTTGGAGGGCCGACGAACCGGTGGTGAGGACGACCTGGCTGATATTGCCCTTGGCGTCGGTCTGCGCCTGGAAGCCCACGCCCTTGGGCACGGGCAGGCGGAGCGCTCCGAGGTCGATGCGCCGCACCTCGTCCTCGGGGGCGTCGGCGACGTCAAAGGGCCCCTCGGTGGCCTCGCGGGCCACCTCTTCGCCGCTCTCGGCCAGCGAGTCGAGGACCGCGCCTTCGGCCGGGCGCTGCTTCTTCGACGACCGTCGCCGTCTAAACACGTTCGTTCTCCTCTGCGAGTCGGCGGTGACCGCCGGTGGAACCGTGGCCGTTCTCGCCGCGCCGCGTCGGGGTCAGTTCTGGGACCTCGGTGAAGCGGGCTCGGACAACCGGTTGGATGACCAATTGTGCGATACGGTCGCCGCGTTCGATGACGGCGGTCCGCTCCGGGTCCAGGTTGACCAGATTGATCTTGATCTCGCCGCGGTAACCGGAGTCGATGGTCCCCGGGGCGTTCGCGATGGTGACGCCGATCCGGTGCGCCAGGCCCGAGCGCGGGTTCGTGTACCCGACGTAGCCCTCCGGGACGGCCACGGCCAGGCCGGTCCCCACCAGAGCGCGGCGGCCCGGCGCGAGCTCCACGCCCTCGGCGGCGTACAGGTCGGCCCCGGCGTCGCCGGGGTTCGCGTAGCTCGGCATCGGCAGGTCGGGGTCGATGCGCCTGATGCTGACGGGCACGTCCTCGTTCACGGTTTTCGGGCTCCTCTCACAGTGCCTGCTCACGGCTCGCGGGCCTCCCCGCGGGTGGGGATATCGTCTCAAACATGGAGAGCAGAGAACGGTACGCCGAGCGGATGCGGTTGTCCTGGGCGGGCTGGCTGGCCGCGGTCGTGTCGGCGGCCGCCGCCGCAGGCCTGTCGAACTTCGGCGACCTGCGCTGGTGGCGGATCGCGCTCAGCGCGGCGGTCTTCGTCGTGCCCCTGATCGGGGCGTGGTGGCTGGGCCGCCTGCGCGTCAGCGTCGCCGAACAGGGCCCCGAGACGTGGCTGCACGTCGACGACGCGAAGCTGCCGGCCTCGGCAGTGGCCGAGGTCCAGGTGCTCGACCCGGTGGCCTTCTCGGATGCTCTGGGCGCCGCCCTGCACCCCTTGGCGTTCGTGGTGCAGCGGCCGTGGATCAGGCGCGGAGTGCGGATCGTCCTCGACGATCCCGAGGACCCCACGCCGTACTGGGTGGTCTCCTCCCGCAACCCCGAGGGGCTGCGGGAGGCATTGGTCGTTCGAAGGGCTGAGGTGGCCTGAGCCGTCTCGATTCGGGGGCCGCGCCGGAGGCCGGTCGCAGTGACCTCCTGGTTCCAGGCGCGTTCTCCGGTTCGCTGCTAGGCGCAGTCCTTGCAGATCGGCTGCCCGTTCTTCTCCTTGGCGTACTGGCTCCGGTGGTGGACCAGGAAGCAGCTGGAGCAGCGGAACTCGTCGTTCTGCATCGGCAGGACCTTGACCGAGAGCTCCTCGTCGCCGAGGTCGGCGCCGGGCAGCTCGAAATTCTCGGCCACTTCGGCCTCATCGACGTCCACCGCGCCCGACTGATCGCTGCGGCCCTTGGCGAGCGCCTCGATGCTGTCGGTGCCGCCGGTGGGTTCTTCCTTGTCCCGGCGCGGGGCGTCGTAGTCGGTTGCCATCGTCTTCCACTCCCATTGGTTTTCTTCTGGCACAGGTGTACAGGCGTGTCGAAGCGGAGCGACTCCGATGGCTGCGGCGGGTGTCGCTGAGGGCAGCCACGGTGACGCGCGCTGAGCCGTGGATTGGCGGCCACGGCGACGCTCGGTTCGACTTCGGTTTCCTGGCGGGCTTCTGTCCGTCCCTGCAGGCGGCGTACCTTACCGCGTGCAGTCCATTCGTATACACCATGTCGCTCGCTTTTTCATCCCCAATGTGGCGAGAAACACGTCTGTGGCGAGAGCAGCGAGTGTACCGCCTCTCGCCCACGAGGGCGCCGTGCGCACGATAGCCTTTGGACTACATCGAGAGTCCGGGAGGCCGCAGTGCGAATCGCTCGTATCCGCGCATTGACGTTTTTGTGCGCATTGGCGCTGGTGGCAGCGGTGGCGACCTTGTGGGCAATTAGGAACGACTCGCAACTGAGCAGCGGGAGCGACTGCCAGCCCGGAGCAGTCGAGATCAAGACCGCTCCCATCCCCGACCCCCCGGAGATCGAGATCGTCGTGCTCAACGGCACGGACCGCCCGGGCCTGGCCGACCAGGCCGCCGTCCAACTGGAGGACCGCGGCTTCGTCGTCGTCGAAGTGGGCGACACCGACGAGGAGGTCGGGGAGGCGGCGCTGGTGAAGTACGGTCCCGAGCAGTACGCCGCCGGCCTCCACACCCACGCCTATTTCTACGGAGGCCGCGACGGATTCAACCTGGAATGGGAGGGTCCGATCACCATCGTCCTCGGCAACGCGTTCAAGGAGGCCCGCTCCACTTCCGATGCGCGCCAGTCGTTCGCGCTGGGCAGTGGCATCACGCTGCCGGAGGGGACCTGCGCGGTAGAATAGGTCGCCGTCACACCCCTCGAACAAATGACATTGCCACCAAAAATGCGGAAACACAGCTCGAAACGGCAACACGGACGGGCCGATAGCGTTTTTCGGCGCTACAATTCACGCCTGCCCGGTCGTGTAGCGACCTGGGCTGCCGACCCAATATCCAATGCTCACCCGCCATGGAGCCCGGCTTCGCCGTGCCCGCCATTGCCTCGGAAGGTTGCTCGTGACTGACGCACGTCCCAACGGCACTGACGTCAATTCTTTGACCGACTCATTGCTCGAACTGGCCCGCGAGAGCGATGGACAGCTGACGTCCGCGAAAGTCGCTCAAGTCTTGGAGTCGGCCCAGGTCTCCCCCGCCCAGGGCAAGCTGGTCCTCAGAGCGCTTGCCGAGGCCGACGTCACCGTTGTGGTCGACGGCTCCTCCTCCGGCCGCAAGCGAGTCCCCGCCGCCCGCACCGCCACCTCCTCGCGCACCGCCACCGCCAAGACCGCGAAGAAGTCGACCAAGAAGGCCGCCAAGAAGACCGCGGCATCGAAGTCCGCCGCAGGCGACGTCGAGGAGACCGAAGCGCCGAAGAAGGCCGCCCGCAAGACCACGGCGAAGAAGACCGCCAAGAAGGCGGCGAAGAAGACCGCCAAGAAGACCGCCGCCCCCAAGTCCGAGGACGAGCTGGCCGCCGAGGCCCTCGCCGCCGAGGAGGAGGCCGCCGCCCCGGCCAGGAAGGCCACTCGCAAGAAGGCCGCCAAGAAGGCCACCGCGAAGAAGGCCTCCAAGAAGGACAAGGACTCCGACGAGCCCGACGAGAACGACTTCGAGTGGGACGAGGAGGACTCCGAGGCGCTCAAGCAGGCCCGCAAGGACGCCGAGATGACCGCCTCGGCCGACTCGGTCCGCGCCTACCTCAAGCAGATCGGCAAGGTGCCGCTGCTGAACGCGGCCCAGGAGGTCGAGCTCGCCAAGCGCATCGAGGCCGGTCTGTACGCCGTCGAGCGCCTCAAGCAGATGCGTGAGGCGGGCGAGGAGATCCCCACACAGGTCCGACGCGACCTGGAGTGGATCGTCCGCGACGGCGACCGCGCCAAGGACCACCTGCTGGAGGCGAACCTCCGCCTCGTCGTCTCGCTCGCCAAGCGCTACACCGGCCGCGGCATGGCCTTCCTCGACCTGATCCAGGAGGGCAACCTCGGCCTCATCCGCGCCGTCGAGAAGTTCGACTACACCAAGGGCTACAAGTTCTCCACGTACGCCACCTGGTGGATCCGGCAGGCCATCACCCGCGCCATGGCCGACCAGGCCCGCACCATCCGCATACCGGTCCACATGGTCGAGGTCATCAACAAGCTCGGCCGCATACAGCGCGAGCTGCTTCAGGATCTGGGCCGCGAGCCGACTCCCGAGGAACTGGCCAAGGAGATGGACATCTCCCCGGAGAAGGTCCTCGAGATCCAGCAGTACGCGCGCGAGCCGATCAGCCTGGACCAGACCATCGGCGACGAGGGCGACTCGCAGCTCGGCGACTTCATCGAGGACTCCGAGGCGATCGTCGCGGTCGACGCGGTCTCGTTCTCGCTCTTGCAGGGCCAGCTACAGCAGGTGCTCCAGACCCTCTCGGAGCGCGAGGCCGGGGTGGTCCGGCTGCGGTTCGGCCTCACCGACGGCCAGCCGCGCACGCTCGACGAGATCGGACAGGTCTACGGCGTCACGCGCGAGCGGATCCGCCAGATCGAGTCGAAGACCATGTCGAAGCTGCGCCACCCGTCCCGCTCGCAAGTGCTCCGCGACTACCTCGATTAGGCCGCGCCGCCGCCGGGTATCCGCTCCCTACAAGGCCCTCACGGGCCTCCAGAACGGATTCCGGTGTCTCGTCTCGGCCCGGCCCGTATCACTCGAACAGGTGGCCCGGCGGTCGCCCCGCCAGGTTGCCGTTGTCGGAATCGTGGGCTACGGTGTGGAACAACTATCGCGATCTAGGGCGACGTGAGCCGAGTCTCACAAAGCCGGGCTAGGGAAGAGGTAGTACAGTGCAGGCGTTGAACGGGACTAGCCGGTCAACGGACCGACGTAAGAACCAACGACTACCGAACGCAGCGGAGGACCTGGTATGACATCCACCCTGACGCCCCCGCCCAAGACGGAGGAACGTCCGATCGCGGGCGAGCGCTGCGATCGGTGTAGCGCCGCGGCAAAACTGCGCGTCATGCTCGCGGAAGGCAGCGACCTTGTCTTCTGCGGTCACCACGCGAACCAGTACGCCGAGAAGCTGGTACCGATCGCCATCGACTTCAACGCCGACCCCGAATTCGAGTGGCGCGGCACCGACCTCATGGCGTCGGAGAACTAGCGCGCACGCAGGCTTCGAGGCGAGCTCGGACGGTCCCCACCGTCCGAGCTCGCCTTTTTCCAAGCCGGAATCACCAGGAGCGGATCGTGGCGATCCGCTCCTCCAACTGCTCGATCGTGGCCTGCGCGCTGGGCGGGCCACCGCACGAGGACCGCAGCTTCGCGTGGATCTTCCCGTGCGGTTCGCCCGAAGCGAACGACTGGGCCCCCACCAACGCGTTCAGCTGCTTGCGCAGCTTCAGGCGCCGCTGCGCGTTCGTCATCGGCGGCTCGGCCGACGGCTTCGCCGCAGGCGCCCCGCTCGACGACTTCTTCTGCTTCGCCATCTGCTCCCGCTGCCGCTTCTGCAACAGCAGATGCACCTGCTCCGAGGTGAGCAGCCCCGGCAGCCCCAGGTACTCCTGCTCCTCGGGGCTCCCCGCCTGCACCGGCAGCCCGAACGAGCCTCCCTCGAAGATCACCTGATCGAGTTCCGCGCTGCTCTCCAGGGTCTCGCGCTCCCCGAGCTCGGTGCCCTCGTTGAGCTGGCGCTGCGCCTGCTCCAGCAGCATCTCGGGGTCGGTGTCCTCCGATTTCGGCTTGATGACGTGGTCCCGGTCGGCCTCCAGGTTCTCGGCCAGCTGGAGCAGCGGGATGACGCTCGGCAGGAACACCGAGGCCGTCTCCCCGGGCCTCCTCGACCGCACGAAGCGACCGATGGCCTGCGCGAAGTACAGCGGTGTCTGCGCGTTCGTGGCGTACACGCCGACGGCGAGCCGCGGGATGTCGACGCCTTCGGAGACCATGCGCACCGCGACGAGCCACTCGTCGTCGGAGGCGGCGAACTTCGCGATCCGGTCCGAGGACCCGGCGTCGTCAGAGAGCACGATGACCGCACTCTTGCCGGTGACGCGCTTGAGGATCCCCGCGTAGGCCCGGGCGGTGTTCTGGTCGGAGGCGATGATGAGGCCGCCGGCGTCGGGCATCCCCGCCGCCCGCAACGAGCCGAGGCGCCTGTCGGCTGCGCGGATGACCTGCTTGATCCACTCCCCCGCCGGGTCGAGCGCCGTGCGCCACGCCTGGCTCGTCAAATCCTTCGTCAGCGGCTGCCCGAGCCGCACCGCCAACTCGTCCCCGGCACTGGAGCGCCACTTCGCCTCGCCCGAGTAGGCCATGAACATGACCGGGCGGACGACGCCGTCGGACAGCGCGTCCCGGTAGCCGTACAGGGCGTCGGCGCGGGAGCACTTGGAGCCGTCGGGGGCGTCCTCATACTCCACGAACGGGATGGGGTTGTCGTCGCTGCGGAAGGGCGTGCCGGTGAGCGCCAGGCGCCGCTCGGCCTCCTCGAACGCGGTCTGGACGCCCTCCCCCCAGGATCGGGAGTCGCCGGCGTGGTGGATCTCGTCGAGGATGACCAGGGTCCGTCTCGCGAGCGTCCTCCTGCGATGGACGGCGGGGTCGGCGCCGACCTGCGCGTAGGTGATCACGGCGCCGTGGAAGTCGGCGGCGTTGTGGACGTCGGCGTTGCGAAATGACGGGTCGAGCTGGATGCCGAAGTTCGCGGCGGCCCCGGCCCACTGGACCTTGAGGTGCTCGGTGGGACACACGACGGTGACGGTGTCGACCGTGCCGTCCGCGAGAAGGTCGTAGGCGATGCGGAGCGCGAACGTGGTCTTGCCCGCTCCGGGGGTCGCGACCGCGAGGAAGTCGTCCGACTGGTCCCGGTGGTAGGCGACCATGGCTTTGCGCTGCCAGACCCGAAGCGACGGAAGCGATTCGGGCGGGGCGGCCGGGATCATGCGGGCTCCTTCTTGCTCGGGACGGACAACCCGCTCGATTCTAAGGGGCGAGGACGATCACGTTCAGCGCTCCAGGAGGATGGTGTTGGGGCCGACGTTGACACTGCGGACCTCCATCATGGCCCCGAACTTGCCGGTCTCCACGTGGGCGCCGAGGTCGCGCAGGGCGTCGGCGACCGCGTCGACCAGGGGCTCGGCGACCGGGCCCGGCGCGGCGCCGAGCCAGGATGGCCGACGGCCCTTGCGCGTGTCCGCGTAGAGGGTGAACTGGCTGACCAGGAGGATCGGCGCGTCCAGATCGGACGCCGACCGCTCGTCCGCCAGAATGCGGAGCCGCCAGATCTTGTCGGCGATCCAGCGCGCCTCGTCGAGTCCATCCGAATGGGTGACGCCGACCAGGACGAGGAGGCCGTCGCGAATCGCGCCGACGCTGGCACCCTCGACCGTGACCTCGGCTTCGCTGACGGTCTGCACAACAGCTCTCATACCTCAGATCATGTCGCATCGCCTCGGCGTAGGCTCGAAGGGTGGGACGGCGTGAGAAGGCAACGGTCATCACCGACGCGCAGATGTCGCCGGACGAGGAACTCCGGATCAGGACCATCCGCTATGTCGTGATGATGTCGATTCGCGCGCTTCTGGTGATCGCCTGCGGCGTCCTAGTGATCGTCAAGGCGCCGCTGCTGTGGCTGTGGCTCCCGCTGGGCCTGGTCGGCATGGCGGTGCTGCCGTGGCTGGCGGTCCTGCTCGCCAACGACCGGCTCGCCAAGGACAAGCGCAGCCTGTTCGTGCGCCACGAGCGCCGCGCCCAGGACCTCCCCGCGCCCGAGCACCGCATGCTTGATTCGGAATAGCACCCGACACGTGGCAGACTTGACATGTCTTTCCCGCGAACGAGGAGTGAGTTTGACGTGAGCGAGCTTCCCACCACCGGCGGTTCCACGATGCTCGACGAGCAGACCGAGATCCAGCCGGACTACACCTACGAGGACGGCGACGAGGAGCGCTTCTCGCACTACGTGCCGAAGGACAAGCTCATGGCCGCCATGGTTGACGGCGTCCCCGTCAAGGCCCTGTGCGGGAAGATGTGGGTGCCCACGCGCGATCCCGACCGCTTTCCGATCTGCCCCAGCTGCAAAGAGATCTACGCGAAGATGAAGAAGTAGGCTGCGTCTCTCCATCGTCCGATGAGAGAGATGTGACCGGGCTCTGCCTGCTATAACGCCTGGGTGGAGCCCTTTTCTCCGACGCTGGTCGCCGAGCTGGTCGGCACCGCCGTCTTCGCCGCCTCCGGGGCCTCGGCCGCGGTCGCCAAGCGGCTGGACATGTTCGGCGTCGCCGTCATGGGCGTCATCACCGCCATCGGCGGCGGGACGCTGCGCGACGTGCTCATCGACGCGCCCCCGCTGCTGCTCACCGACTGGCGCTACCCTTCGGTCGCCGTGCTCACCGCGATCGCCGTGTTCTTCTTCCACCCGGCGCTGTCGCGCCTGCGCACCTCGATGCTCGTGCTCGACGCCGCCGGGCTCGCGCTGTTCACGGTGGTCGGCACCGCGAAGGGCCTCGCGTTCGGTTTCTCCCCGTACGCCGCTTGCATCGTCGGAGTACTCTCCGGTGTCGGTGGCGGCATTCTGCGGGACGTCCTTACTCAGCAGATCCCGGCGGTGCTGCACGAGGACTTCTACGCGCTCCCCGCGGCGGTCGGCTCGATCATCGTCGCGATCGGCGCGCCCTGGGAGTCGCAGATCGGGACCGTCACCTTGTCGGCGACCGCCGTCGCGACGATCTTTGTCGTACGGCTGGTTGCCATCAGGTACCGCTGGGAGGCCCCGAAGCCCAGGTTCTGAGGTTGTCTCCCGGTATCGTGCCACCCTTCGCGCTGAGGGAACTCAATCGCCGTCTTCCGCTGCAAGCTGGTACCCCGACACCCGGTGCACACCGGGTGAGGTGCGGAACCACCTCCGCCCGCGAGGGTCAGCAGCGAAAGGCGAACCAACGATGGCACCCGTCGACAGCATCCGTCAGCGGCCGGCTCAACGTGCGGCCGAGTACTCCGGCGACCCAGTGCGCGCCTACCTCAACGGGATAGGCAAACACCGGCTCCTGACGGCCTCCGAAGAGGTCGAATACGCCAAGGCGATCGAGGCCGGCCTCATGGCCGAGCGGCGCATCGGCGAGACCACCGACCCCGACCTGCGAGGCGACCTCGCACAGATCGCCGCCCAGGGGCGGGCGGCGAAGCAGCGCATGCTCGAATCGAACCTGCGCCTGGTCGTGTCCGTCGCGAAGCGCTACTCGGGCCACGGCATGAGCCTGTTGGACCTGATCCAGGAGGGAAACCTCGGTCTCATCAGGGCAGTCGAGAAGTTCGACTACCAGAAGGGCTACAAGTTCTCCACGTACGCCACATGGTGGATCCGCCAGGCCATCAACCGCGCGGTGACCGACCAGTCCCGGACGATCCGGGTGCCGGCCCACACCGTCGACCAGATCAAGCGGATGAACCGGGCCCGCCAGGACCTGCTCGCCGAGCTGGGCCGCGAACCCGGCCACGAGGAGATCGCCGCGGAGCTCGAGGTCGCCCCCGGCAAGGTCTTGGAGCTCATGTCGTACGACCGCGAGCCGGTCAGCCTCGACCAGACCGTCGGCGAGGACGACTCGACCGCGCTGGGCGACCTGGTGGCCCACATGCCGCGGGAGAGGCCCACCGACGACTCGGTCTCCTACGCGTTGCTGCGCCGCCACATCGCGGGCGTGCTCGCCAGCCTGCCAGAGCGGGAACAAACGGTGCTGCGCCTGCGTTTCGGCATCGACGACGGCCGCCAGCGCACACTCGAGGAGGTATCGGCTGATTTCGGTCTTTCCCGCGAGCGGGTGCGCCAGATCGAGAAGAACGCGCTGCACCGCCTGCGTCAGCCTGACTACGCGGGTCGGCTCGCTGAGTATGTGGCGTGATCGGCATATATGATTGACGTGGACAGGGGGTCTGGCGGCACTTGACCCACCCGCTCGGCGGCTTGAGCCGAACGGCGGCTCGCGGGCGCTCTCGAAGACGCCCGCAGGCCGTGATTCGGCCGAGTCGCACCCGAGCGGCCTTACTGAAGGAACGAAGCTGTGACCACGGACCTCGTCGACACCACCGAGATGTATCTGCGCACGATCCTCGAACTGGAGGAGGAGGGCGTCCCAGCGCTGCGCGCGAGGATCGCCGAAAGGCTCGATCAGAGCGGCCCGACGGTCTCCCAGACGGTCGGGCGGATGCAGCGCCACGGCCTGCTCAACGTCAAGAGCGACCGGCACCTGGAGCTGACCGAGGAGGGCCGCAAGCAGGCGGTCGCGGTCATGCGCAAGCACCGGCTGGCCGAACGGCTCCTGGTCGACGTCATCGGCATGTCGTATGTCGAGGCCCACGACGAGGCGTGCAAGTGGGAGCACGTGATGAGCGACTCGGTGGAGCGGCGCGTCTACGAGCTGCTCGAACACCCGACCCGCTCGCCTTACGGCAACACGATCCCAGGGCTCCAGGAGCTCGATTCGGCCGCCGAGGTCGTGCTCGACGAGCGCGACGAGCGGCCGCTGAGCGTGGTCGCGCCGGGCTCGAAGGTGCGCGTGACGCGCCTGTGCGAGTCGGTGCAGACGCATCCCGACCTGTTGGCCGAGCTCCACGGCGCGGGGATCGACCCGCTGGCGGAGGTCGTGGTCGACCGCAGCGACGGCGATATCGTCGTCTCGACCGCGGCCGAGACGATCCGGCTGGACGTCGACGATGCAGCGAAGGTGTTCGCCGCGCCGGTCGAGTAGCCGGGGCTCCCGTCCGGTTCCGTTTCCTCACGGGCATTGACTGTTCGGTAACGTGCAGGTATGGTGACTGATGTTGTGAAAACGCTTTCTCTCACCACAGAGGACACCAGCGTATGCGCATGGCCCGCCTTGCCACCACCGAGGACTTCCACCCCGCCGCCGAGAAGGTCGTCGAGCGCGGTTACCGCGCCCTGAAGGGCGCCCCGTTCGGTGCCGGGCGCGCCCGAGGTCGACGCGAGGACTGCTTCGTGCCGACCGCCCCGAGCCCGGGCGTCGAGTTCGACGCCGGGGCCGCCGCGGTGAGGCCGCACGACCGGGCCGAGTTCATTCCCTTCGCCGAAGACCGGCACCGGCGCGAAGGCGCCGGATGACGCGCCGGGTCTGAGGTCCCGAGACCCTACTCCGCACCAGAGCGCCCTCCTCGTTCCCCGGCGAGGAGGGCGCTCTCCTTCTCCGGAAGCAACCGGAGCAGGAGTCATTCGTCGGATTCCGCTTCGGCGTCATGGGCGCCGTTGATGCCGGCGGCGAGATCGGTGATGCCCTCCACGAGGCCCTCGATCTCGGCGGCCTCAGTGCCTTCGGGGGCGGTGTAGCGCATCTCGAAGACGTCGCCGCCGTCGATCCAGCCCATCTCCAGCGCCGGCCCGGCGCCGGTGTCCTCGGTGTGGACGATCCAGTACCCGGCCTCGCCCACGTCGATGCCCTCGGCGTCCTCGGGAAGCTCCTCCTCGTACACCTCGACGCTCACCTCGGTGCCGGTGACGAACAGCGTCAGGTCCGGATAGGCGCCCTCGGCGGTCTGCACCGCGCAGGTCGCCAGGTCGGGGGCGTTCTCCTGGTCGGTGTCCTCGGAGGGCCCACCGGAGGCGTAGCGGAAGTCCGCGCCGGTGACCGTGTTCAAAGTCGCAGAGTCGATGAGGGTGCAGGCGCCGCCCGCCTCCATCAGGTCCAGCTCGACCGGTTCGGTCGGGTCGATCGTCGGCGACTCCTCGCTCGCGGCCGTGTCTACCGGGTCCTCGACCTCGTCTTCGCCGCCGCTGCACGAGGCCAGCGCGACCAGTGCCGCCGGGACCGCCAGGACCACTGCGAGTCTTCTCATTGTTCCTCCCCAACGGCGACCTCGCGGCCCCGTGAGACCCAGTCGCTCCATGAACCGATGTAGACCGGCGGTGTCGGCCTTCCGGCGGCCGTCATGGCCAGCGCGGCGCGGGACGCGCCGACTCCCGATCCGCAGTAGAAGGCCGCGCCCTTACGGTCTCGATACTGCTCGCTCCCGCCGCCCAGCGGAAGGTTCACGGCTCCAGGGATGTGCCCGGCGACGGGGTCTATCGGTTCATTCTCGCCCCGATAGCGCCCGGGGGCGCGCACATCGACCAGTTCGTGTTCGGCCGCCCAAGCGGCGGCGCCGTCGGCGTCGAGCACCGGCAGGCTCCCGGGGCGGACGGTGACGTCGCCGCGCTCGGGGTGGGGTTCGGCGCCCGACAGCGGACGGCCGGCCGCGGTCCAGGCGTCGATGCCGCCGTCGAGGACGCGGACGTCGTCGAGACCGGCCCAGCGGAGCGTCCACCAGGTGCGGGCGGCGGCCATGCCGTCGCCGTCGTCGTAGACGACGACGGTGGAGCCTTCGTCGACACCGGCGTTTCGCAGCACTTCTTGGAGCGCGTCGGGGTCGGGCAGGGGGTGGCGGCCTCCGGTCTCGCGCACGGGCCCGCAGATGTCGCGGTCGAGGTCGATCCAGACCGCGCGGGGCAGGTGCCCGTCGCGGTAGTCCGGCTCTCTGGGGGGACCGCCGAGGGTCCAGCGGACGTCGAGCACTACGGGCTCGATGAGTCCGGCCGCCTCTTCGGCGGTGATGAGTGGCCTCATAGGTGTCAGGTTATCGGAGGTGGGAATTGGGTCTTTCGGCCGCCGCGGCGAACTGCGGCATGGCATCGACGTCGATGCCCGCATCGCGCAGTACGGCGAGGCCGTCGGGGGCGTCGATGAAGCGGACGGGTTCGGCGAGGGCGTATACGACGCGGGCGATCTTCGCGTCGGCGAGGAGCTGGGCGCACGGGGCGGGCCGGGAGGCGCGGGCTCCGCACGGCTCCATGGTCGAGTAGACGGTGGCGCCTTCGACGGGGCCGCCAGCGCGGCGCAGGGCGACCTCCTCGGCATGGTCCTGGGGCTGCTCGGCCCTCGAGTAGCCTTCGCCGACTGCGCGGCCGTCGACTACGATCACGGCGCCCACGCTGAACGCGGTCTCGGAGGGCGGGCACTGCTCGGCCAATTCGACTGCTCGCGCCATCCAGCGGGTGTCGTCTTCGGAGTTCGGCACGGACTCAACATAGCGCGTCCGGCGCCCGATGACGGGCGGCACTGACGTTGTCCTGAACCGATACCATGACGACGACCCCCGACTCTGTGAGGTGAAGTTGTCCGTCCAGGCCCCTCCCGCCCCGATCCAGACGCCGCAAGAGGCGCCGGGCGCCGCGTCCGGGCAGCGACGGCTCTCGCGCGCCGTGGCGGCTCTGCGGTACACCCCCGGCCAGTTGCGCGGCATCCTCGCGATCCTGGTGGTCCTGATCCTCGGAGCCGGCGCCACGGCTCTGACGTCCGTTCTGGGCAAGTCGGCCGTGATCGAGGAGACGACCACGCAGTCCGGTCGCCTGTCGGTGGCCGCTCTCGATCTGTATCAGGCACTCTCGCAGGCGGACTCGGCCGCCGCGAGTTCCTATCTGACCGCCGGGGCGTCCTCTGAGGAGGTGCGCGAAACCTACCGGGAGGCGCTGCGCGACGCCACGGTCGCGCTCAGCACGGCCGCCGGGGAGGTCAAGACCCCCGAGGACGCGGAGCTGGTGGCGCGGATGAACACGCACATGCCGGTCTACACCGGACTGGTCGAGTCGGCCCGGACGTTCAACCGGCTCGGAGAGCCGGTCGGCGCGACCTACCAGCGCCAGGCGTCCACACTCATGCGAAACGAGATGCTGCCGGACGCGAATGCGTTGCAGCACAATGCGATCGACCAACTCAACGAAGCCAGGGACTCGGCGGAGTCGTTCCCGTGGCTCACCACGGTCCTCACCGCCATGGCCCTCGGAGTCCTGGTGTGGGCGCAGCTGTGGATGACCCGCAAGACCAACCGGGTGTTCAACCTGGGCACGGTCGGGGCGACGGTGGCGCTGATCGGCGTGGCCGGCTGGCTCGTGCTGGTCGCGCTCGCATCGGCGAGCCACACCGCGCGGTCCCATGAGGAGGGCGCCGATCCGCTCGAACTGCTGGCCGAGGCGCACATCGCCGCCCAGCAGGCCCGCGCCGAGGAGTCGCTGGTGCTCATCGCCCGCGGCGAGGACGGCAGCGCCGAGGAGCGCTACGCCGAGCAGATCGCGCTGCTCACCGGCGACGACGGGCTGCTCGCGCAACTCAACGCGGCCTACGGCGAGGACCCGGAGCTGGCCGAGGCACTCGCGGCCGCCCAGGAGTCGGCCGGGCGATGGAACGCGGGACACGACGAGGTCATCAAGCTCGCCCAGGAGGGCGAGTACACCGAAGCGGTGGCGCTGGCCGTGGGCGAGGACGAGCAGAGCCTGGCGACGTCGTTCGACGAGCTCGACGAGCAGCTGACCGAGGCGACCGACATCAGCGCCGAGCGGTTCGTCGCCGCGACCGGCGACGCGCGGCGCGCCCTGTCGGGCGCGGCGGTCGGCCTGTCGGCCCTGTGCCTGGTGGCGCTGGTCAGCGCGGCGATCGGCATCCAGATGCGAGTGGCGGAGTATCACGCATGATTCGACACAAGATCCGGTGGGCGACCGCCCTGGCAGTGTGCCTGCTCATGGCCGCCTGCTCGGGCCCGGCCAACTTGGACCCGCCAGAGGTGGACGTGCCGACCGCGCTGCCCGAGGACATCGACTTCGACCCCGAGATCAGCACCGCGCCGCCGGACGACAGCTGCGACCCGGTCGCTTCGTACTCCCCCGGTTCGGTCACCGCCGCCGACGCGCGAGCCCTCCTGGGCGACCGGGACCGGATCGCCGTCGGCATCAGCCAGTCGACGAACCTCATGGGCTACCGCGACCCGGTCACCGGCGACCTCGCCGGGTTCGACATCGACATCGCCAAAGCGGTCGTCACGGCGCTCATGGGCGACGCGACGAAAGTGCAGTGGGTGCCGATGACCTCCGGTGAGCGCGAGGAAGCGGTGAATTCCGGACGGGTCGACATGGTCGTGCGCACCATGACGATGACCTGCGGGCGATGGGGGGACGTCGAGTTCTCAAGCGAGTACTACCACGGCGGGCAGCGCCTGCTCGTCACCAAGGGATCCGGCATCGCCTCGCTGGCCGACCTGACCGCAGAGCACCGAGTGTGCACCGGCAGGAGTTCGACCTCGCCGAGGAACATCGCAGACCAGTCCCGGGCGCAGCCGGTCACCGTCCCCGACTTCAACGACTGCCTGGTCCTGCTCCAGCAGGGCGTGGTCGACGCGATCACCACCGACGACTGCATCCTGGCGGGCATGGCGATCCAGGACCCCAGGCTCGAAGTCGTCGGCGACGCCTTCTCCGAGGAGCCCTACGGCATCGCGTTCGCCAAGGGCGACGTCGACCTCGCCCGCTTCGTCAACGGCGTCCTCGAGGACATGCGCGCCGACGGCACCTGGCAGTCCATCTATGACCAGTGGCTCGACGCGCACCTCGGCACCGCGACGCCCCCGTCCCCCGTGTACCAGGACTGAAGGTGAGCGCGATGAGCGACGAGCAGCCCGACCACACCCAGCGCTACCTCCCCGACCTCCAGCAGGCCCAGGTGAACGACGAGTCCGATTCGGACACGCTGCGGGTGCGCAAGCGCCTCGCCTCGCCACCATCGCCGCCTCCGGCCGGCTTCGCCCCCCAGCAGACCTCGGGCGCCCCGATCGGGACGATGCCGATCTCCCGGCCCGTGTCACACGTCGTCCCTCCCTCGCAGGCCCCTCCTTCGCCGCCGCCCGCCCCCTACCGGGCCCCGGCGGCGCCGCTGCCGCAGCCGATCACCGGACCGGTCACGCGCTCGACGACCGGCAGCGCCCGCCAGCGCGGAGGCATGTCCGACATGCCGCCGGTGCCGCCGCGCGACCCGGCCGAAGCGGTCATGGCCGACCCCAAGGTCCCCGAGACGAAGCGCTTCTGCGGCTCGTGCGGGAAACCGGTCGGCCGCCCCCAGGCGGGCCGGTCCGGACGCGTCGAGGGCTTCTGCCCGTACTGCCGGGCCCGCTACTGGTTCACACCCTCGCTCCGGCCCGACGACGTCCTCTCCGAACGCTACGAGATCCTCGGCGCGATCGCGCACGGCGGCCTCGGCTGGATCTACCTGGCCAACGACAAGAACTTCGCCGACGACCTCACCCAGCGGTGGGTCGTCATCAAGGGCCTGATCAACACCACCGACGAGGACGCCATCGAGGCGGCCATCAACGAACGCCGCTTCCTGGTCGGCATCGACCACCCGAACGTGGTCAACATCCACGACTTCGTCACCGCCGCCGACCCCCGCTCGGGCCAGCTCCAGTCCTACATCGTCATGGAGTACGTCGCCGGCAAGTCCCTGCGCGACATCCGCGACGCCGTCGGCGACGACGGCGAGCGCCGACCCCTGCCGCTCGACCAGGTCCTCACCTACACCTCCGAGCTGCTCCCCGCGTTCTCCTACCTGCACGACCGCGGCCTGCTGTTCTGCGACTTCAAGCCCGACAACGTCATCCACGTCGAGACCTGGCTCAAACTCATCGACCTCGGGGCGGTGCGACGCATCGACGACGAGGAGTCGGCGATCTACGGCACCCCCGGCTACTCGGTCCCCAACGACGAGATCCTCTCGGTCGGGCCGTCGGTCAGCTCCGACCTGTACACCATCGGCCGGTCCATGGCCGTGCTCGCGCTCAAGTTCAAGGGCTTCACCGGCGAGTACAAGGACCAGTTCCCGCCCGCCTCGGAGACACCCCTGTTCCAGGAGTTCGGCTCCTTCCACCGGCTGCTGCTGCGCGCCTGCCACGCCGACCCCCGCTCGCGCTTCGCCGACGCCGACGAGATGCGCTCCCAGGTGCGTGGCGTCCTCCATGAGGTCCAGTCGATCCGCGGCGGCGAACCGAGGTTCGAGCCGTCGACGCTGTTCAGCGTCGAGCAGTCCGTGTTCGGCGAGCCCGACGTCGAATACGACGTCGCCGCGATCGGCGACCCGTTCGACGTCGCCCACGCCCTGCCGACCACGATGGTCGACATGGCCGACCCCGCCGCGTCATTCCTGGCGAGCCTGACCGCCACCGACGCCGCGGGCATCCTCGCCGAACTCGCCGCCGCGCCAGTCCAGAGCCCCGAAGTGCAGCTGCGGCGCGTGCGCACCCTCATCAGCGCCGGCGAACTCCATATGGCGAACACCACACTCGACCATTTCGCGGCCCAGGAGGGCAACACGTGGCAGGTCACGTGGATGCGCGGGATCGTCTCGCTGCTCGCCGCGGACTTCCACACCGCCGCCGCGCACTTCGACGCCGTCTACTCTCACCTGCCCGGCGAGCTCGCCCCTCGACTCGCGCTGGCCGCCTGCGCCGAGCTTGCCGGGCGTCGCGACCTTGCGCTGCCGCACTACACGCGCATCTGGAAGTGCGACCACCGGTTCGTCTCGGCCGCCTACGGCCGGGCCCGCCTGCTCGACATGGAGGGGCACTCGACCGAGGCGATCACGACGCTGCACCAGGTCCCGAAGACGTCCTCGCAGTACGGCATCGCGCAGACCGCCGCCATCCAGACATCGCTGCACAGCCGCACGACGCCGCCGAGCATCATCGACCTGCACCACATGGCCGGCCGGCTCGGCGAGCTCAAGCTCGAGCCGCGGCGCCGCCACCTGGTGTCCACCCGGATCCTGCACGCCGCCATCGACCTCGTCGCCCGCACCGGACCGTCCGCCGAGCCGCGCATCTTCAACGCCGCGCCCGAGGACCGGGAACTGCGCACGGCCCTCGAATCGGCCTACCGTAGGCTCGCGCACACCTGCACCAGGCGCGAGGACCAGGTCTACTACTTCGACCAGGCCAACCGACACCGCCCCCGCACGATGCTGTAGCGAAGGAGCACCGAATGCCGGGTTCACCGACTGCCATGCAAGGCCCCGCGAAGCACTGCACCGCATGCGGCCTGGCGGCCGACGTCGGCCGCTACTGCGAGGTGTGCGGCGGCGACCTGGAGGAGCACGAGCGGCCCGCCGAGACGGTCGCGTGGCTCTCCTCGGCCGCGACCGAGGACAACCCGAACCACCCCGGCGGCTCGGACGACCACGCCTCGTTCGCCCTGCCGGGGATCGGCGCGTCCACCGACGTCGGCAAACGGCACCACTACAACCAGGACTCGCTGGCGATCGCGCTCGCCGAGGACGGGCGCAAGATCGCGGTCGTCTGCGACGGCGTCTCGGGCGCCTCGGACTCCGAACGCGCGTCGCTCGCGGGGGTGGAAGCGGCCGTGACCGAGATCCGTGCGGCGCTGGGCGAGGGGCTCAGCGCCGAGGACGCCTCCCGGCGCGGCGTCAACGCGGCCCACTCCGCGGTGGCCGCGGTCGGCAAGCAGTATCCGAACTCGCCGCCGTCGTCCACGTACGTCTCGGCGGTCGTCGAGGGGAACCAGGTGATCCTGTGCTGGGTGGGCGATTCGCGGGCGTACTGGGCCGGCGAGAAGGCGCGGAGTCTCACCGTCGACGACACGATCCACGCTCGACTCGAATACCAGGGCGTCGATCCCCGTGACGAACGATACAAGAACCCGTACGCGAAGGCGCTGCTGGCATGGCTCGGGGCCGACGCTCCGGCCCTGAATCCGAACCTCCTCCGGGTGGACCTCGAGGGCGGGCATGTCGTAGTGTGCAGTGACGGACTGTCACGCTACTTCAATGACGATTCCGACCTGTTGCCTCTGCCGGACGGCAGTGTTGGCGACAAGGCTGTAGCGTTGACACGAAAAGCGCTCGCACACGGCGGGCACGACAACATCAGTGTCGCGGTGATGGAGCTCGAATCCCCCGGTTCGAACCAGGTCGATGCGCATGAGCAGGATCATGCCGACCAGGACTCCGACCAGAGGGACGAATCCTCACCGCTGCTCGGTGTCTCCAGTGAGGCCGAGTACACGGAACTGCTTGGAGGGGGACGACCTTGACCTACCAGCCGACCTACCCCGGCGGCGGTGCCCCACAGCCGGGCGGATACCAATGTGCCTGCGGGGCGTACCCACAGGCGCAGTTCTGCGAGCAGTGCGGCACGCCCAACCCGGCGTGGCAGCAAGGCCAGCCCCCGCAGTCACCGGCCGGCTTCGGACAGGGCTACCCGCCGAACGACCCGTACGGGCAGCCGCAGCAACCCGACCCCTA
>NZ_JAKZEW010000058.1 GCF_022548875.1 Glycomyces sp. L485
GTGGGAAACCCCTCATGTTCGGGACCCGGACCGCCTGCCGCCCAACACAACACAAGCAAAACTCACCCACCAACGCCGCCACACGCGCACCCGACCCCCGCAGCGAACCCCGGGAAACCCTCCACCTCTCCGTCGCTGCCGCCCTTGGCGCAGATCGACCACCCACGAGAACGACGCCGCCAGCGCCCCAAGAGCCATTTCCGGCCTCCCCAGGCAGAACGCCTAGCGCTCCGAGGCTCCCGCATCGAGTTGGCGGGGGCGTTTTGCGATCGTTCTACGATCCCTCGACGGCCTGCCGGTAAGGGCTTCGCTGTAGATTCACACCCCTCAATTCAGGACGCAAACCTCGTTACTTAAGGTTTCAAGCATGACGAAGATATCTCGCAAAGCATCACGAAGAGGACTGATCGGCGGTATCGGCGCTATCGGGCTCGGCTCGCTCGTGGCCTGCTCCTCCGACGGCGACCCGGTTCCCTCCGACGCCGTGACCACGGCCGACGGAGGCGCGAACTCCTCCGAGTCGACCCCGGCGTCCGCCTCGGAGGCCTGGGACCGGCTCATGGAAGGCAACGCCCGCTGGGCCGCTGGAGAGTCCGAACACCCCGGGGGCGGCGTCGCGCTGCGCGAGGAGCTCGCCGGGGGCCAGGCTCCGTGGGCGATCGTCTTCGGGTGCGTCGACTCCCGCGTCTCCCCCCAGTACGTCTTCGACACCGGCAACGGCGACCTCATGACCGTTCGGACCGCCGGCAGCACCTTCGACCCGCTGGTCGCCGAATCGGTCGCCTATGGCCCCTACGCGCTGGAGACCCCGCTCGTGGTGGTCCTGGGCCACCAGCACTGCGGAGCGGTGACGCATACCGCCCACGCCCTCGGCCACACCGACGAGCCGGACGACTTCGACCAGATCACGGCCGCGCTCACGCCGTCTTACGAGACGGTCGAGGGCACGACGGACTCCGAGGACGAGCTGGTGGAGGCGATGATCCGCGCGAATGTGCTCTACACGGTCGAGCAGCTCGCGCAGGCGCCCGAGTTCGAGGGGCCGCTCGCGAACGGCCTCGAGATCGTCGGGGCCTACTACTCGCTCGACACCGGCGAGGTAGAGCGCCTCTAGTCACACGGGAGGGGCGGCCGCGCTCGGCACGGCCTTCTTTCGCCCTATTTGAAGCCGCGGTGGAGGGCGACCGCGCCACCGGCGAGATTGCGCCAGGCGACCTTGCGGTAGCCGGCCTTGACGATCCGTTCGGCGAAGGCCGCTTGGTCCGGCCAGTCCATGACGGTCTCGGCCAGGTACTTGTAGGCCTCGGGATCCGAGCTGACCCTCGCTGCGACCTTCGGCAGGATCCGTTTGACGAACAGGCCGTGGGCGGCCCGGTAGGGCTTCCACTTCGGGTGCGAGACCTCGCACAGCACGAGCCGCCCGCCCGGCTGGAGGACCCGCAGGATCTCGGCGAGGCAGCCGTCGAGGTCGTCGACGTTGCGGATGAAGAAGGAGCCGGTGACGGCGTTGAAGGTGTCGTCGGCGAACGGCAGGCGGAGCGCGTCGGCGGCGACCAGCGGGACCTGGCGCTCGCCGTGCTCGCGCAGCATCCCCAGGGAGAGGTCGGCGCCGATGACGTCGGCCCCGGACTTGGCCAGCTCAGCGGTCGAGATGCCGGTCCCGGCGCCCAGGTCGAGGCATCGCTCCCCCGGCTGGAGGCTGAGGGCCTCGCGCGTGGACTTGCGCCAGCGCCTGTCCTGCCCGGCGACCATCACGGTGTTGGTGCGGTCGTATGCCGGAGCGACCCGGTCGAACATCGCGGCGACGCGACGGGGCTCCTTACGCGGGGTATTCGGTTCACTCACCTGGCTCACGTGCTCAGCCTCGCACATCGAGGAAAGGAAATCCGCCGGAGCCCTGTGGTTGTGGGCCCCGGCGGATCAAGGGGTTTGCGGGCGCGCGGGGGTGCGCGTCACACGCGGCCTGGAGGGAGCAGGGGAAGAAAGGCTGCGTGTTCGCCCGGCAGGAGCGCCATTCGGGATGGCGAGATTGGTCGCGGAGCGATGCGGGATACGACTGTTCGGACGGTCGTCATGGTCACCTGCACCTCCGCGCGTCATCGATCGGACAGTGAGCGGGCCGACCGTCGGCGCCTTGAGCGCTTCGCGGTGCGGCCTGCGTTACTGGAACCACAGTGACTCATGCCGGGGTGTGATGTCGATCTATGAAACCGAACCGTTATCGCACGTAACCCAAGCGATAACTAAGCGGTGCGTGCTGTCACAGAAAAGCCGTCGGTCGACCGATTAGGGGTCTGAGCGGCTGGTTTGCAGGGATTTGCAGTGCCTGGCGGGGTGCGCGTGCGCACGCGGACGCGTACCCCGCCGTCTCCAGGGGATAGAGGAAGGCAGTGGGCCGCTCCCCGATCGGGCCGAGTTCTCGGCCTGTTCACCATCGCGTACGGCGGCGGCGTCCCACAAGCACCGAGACCGAAGCGTTACCGAAGCTCAATGTTCGATCAGGCGTCCCTTGACGACGGTCGCCTTGCAGTTTCCGGCACCTTCTGAGACGAGTGCCGCGTACGGGTTGGCGTCGGTGTCGACCTCGAAGACGGCCAGGTCGGCCCTGCCGCCGACCTTGATGGCGCCGATGTCGGTGCGTCCGAGCGCGGCGGCGCCGCCCTCGGTGGCGGCGCGGACGAGCCATTCGTTGAGCCCGTCGCCGTCGTCGCCTTGGCCGAGCGCCATCTTGCGCAGCACGGGCCATTCGGCGGCGATGTCGAGGTCGGGCGACGAGGCGCGGGAGTCGGTGCCGACGGCCACGGGGTTGCCCTCCTTGCGGTGGGCGGCCACGGGCGCCTCGCCGGCTTCGAGGCGGGCGTTGGAGCGGGCGCACAGGACGACGTGGGTGTCGTGCTCGCGCAGCAGCGCGCGGTCCTCGGCGTCGAGGTGGACGCCGTGGGCGACGTGGGAGTCGGTGCCGAGCCATCCGACCTTCGCCATCTGCTGGGCCGGGGAGTGCCCGGCGCCGCCGCTGGCGAGTTCGAGGTCGAGGCCGATGCGCCGGTTCATGAACGCGAACGGGCCTGAGCCGCGGCGCACGAACATGTCCTCGTGGGTCGTCTCGGCCAGGTGGGGGTGGAGGCGGATGTCGAGGGTGCGGGCGAGCTCGGCGAGGCCTTTGGCGACGCCGGTGCCGAGCGAGTAGAGCGTGTGCGGGCTGATGCCGACGGCGAGGTCGGAGCCGTTGACGGCGCGGGTGTCGGTGACGACTTCGCGCCAGGACTTGCGGCGCTCCTCCCAGGCGTCCTCGTCGATGAAGCAGGCCTCCCAGTAGGCGACTCCGGCGAGGTCGGACTCCAGCAGCGGCCCGAAGGCGGCTTGCGGGGTGACGACGTCGGCGACGGCGGTGACGCCGTGGGCCAGGGACTGGTCGATGCCGTCCTGTACGGCGCAGCGCCACTCATCGTCGGTGGTCTGGGGGTTCCGCCTGGGGAACTCCTGGATCCACTCGAAGAATTCCTTCTCGTTGTCGTGCATGTCGGCGAAGCCGGTGTAGCACAGGTGCGTGTGGGCGTTGACCAGGCCGGGTGTGAGGACGCCGGCGAAGGCGGTGGTGTCGTCGGCCTCGGGCGCCTCCGCGGCGGGGCCGACGTAGGCGATCCGCCCGTCGTCGACCCCGACCGCGCCGTCGCGTATGGGATCACCCGCGATCGGAACGACGACGGGGGCGGTGTAGATGTGCATGGAGCCGAGCTTACCCAGTGTGCTCGGTGGACTCCTCGAGCGCGGTGTAAGCCGGGAGGATGACGTCGCGGATGAGCGCCTGGCGCTCGGGGAAGGGCAGGAACGCGGCTTTTGCGGCGTTCATGGTGCAGCGCTTGACCTCTTCCCAGCCCCAGCCGAAGGTCTCCGACAGCAGTTGGAACTCCCGCGAGGTGTGGGTGCGGCTCATGAGCCGGTTGTCGTTGTTGACGGTGACGCGGAAGCCGAGGTCGTAGAGGGGCTTGATCGGGTGGGTCGCAATCGATTCGGCGGCCTCGGTCTGGAGGTTGGAGGAGGGGCAGACCTCCAGGGCGATGCGCTGGTCGCGGATGAAGGAGGCGAGGTGGCCGAGTCTCGGCTCGGGCCCGGTGAGGTCGATGTCCTCCATGATCTTGACGCCGTGGCCGAGGCGGGCCGCGCCGCACCACTGGACGGCCTGCCAGATGGAGGCAAGGCCGAAGGACTCGCCGGCGTGGATGGTGAAGGGCATGGACTCGCGCCTGAGGTATTCGAATGCCTCGAGGTGGCGGGCGGGCGGGTTGCCGATCTCGCCGCCGGCGATGTCGAAGCCGACGACGCCCTGGTCTCGGTAGGCGACGGTGAGTTCGGCGATCTCCCGCACGCGGTCGGCGTGGCGCATCCCGCACAGGATCGTGCCGACCTTGATCGGGTTCCCGGCATCGGCCGCGAGTCGCGAGCCTTCCTCGAAGCCAGCGAGGCTGGCCTCGACGACCTCGCCGAGCTTCAGGCCGGCGCGCAGCTGCTGCTCGGGGGCGTAGCGGATCTCGGCGTAGACGACGCCGTCGGCGGCGAGGTCCTGGGCGGCCTCGGAGGCGATGCGGTGCATGGCCTCAGCGGTCTGGGAGACGGCGATGGTGTGCTCGAAGGTCTCCAGGTAGCGCTCCAGCGTGCCGGAGTCGGCGGCCTCGAAGAACCAGTCGGCGAGCGCCTCGGGCTCGGTCGCGGGCAGCGGGTGGCCGGCCTGCTCGGCCAGTTCGATGATGGTCGCGGGGCGCAGGCCGCCGTCGAGGTGCTCGTGGAGCACGACCTTCGGGGCGGAGCGGATCTCGTCGTGGGACAGCGGTGCGGGATTCATCCCACGAATATTAGTCGGCCTTGATCGCGACGAAGCCTCAGAGCCTGACCTCGTCCCAGTGGACGGGCCGCTCCTCGGCGAAGACGACGGCCCACTCCAGGGCCCAGCGGCGGTGCCATACGAGGTTGTCGTCGACACCGCCGGGCGGGGGCGTGCCGTTCCTGCGCGATTGGTCGCAGACCCAGTCGAGGCAGTAGTAGAGGTCGAGCATCTCGGCGACGACGGCGGCGTCGCGAGTGGTGGTGAGGTTGCGGTCCCGCCAAGCGCTGAAGGACTCGGGGCGGCGCAGGTCGGGCAGGAGTTCGGGGAGGTCCTCGGTGCAGGCGACGCCGGGGTCGAGGTGGTCGACGAGGCCGAGGAGCCAGGCGACGGCGTAGAGGCTTTCGAGCTGGTCGGCGTAGCGGGCCCGCTCGCCTCGGCCGCAGGCGATGAAGCCCCATTCGTCGGGCGCGAGCTCGTCGAGGACGTGGGCGTCGAGGAGCCAGCGCATGGCAAGCTCTTCGGGCATGTCGAACACGCGGGCCTGGACGATGTTGAGGATGGCGGCGCGGGCCTCCATGTGGATGCGCGGCCTGAGCTGGGGGAGCCTTCCGTCGGGGAAGGGCAAGGGGAACTGCTCTGGGGGCGCGGGCACGCCCAGCGCATCGAGACCGTCCATTGTACGCACTCGCACGCTGCGGGGATCTGAGATCAGCGACGGCATGTGGGCTCCCTACCACTAAGGGTTCACCTGACGGGGTGGCTGCGTAACTCGGAGAGATATTTGTGAATGACTGTAGCGTCCGACACACGCTCCAGTCAATGCGGGCCCGAGGATCGACTCCGCTCCGCACCCGGGCCATCCGGTTGTTGCGCTGGTGTTTCGTATCCGGTCAGGCTGAGTCTCTTGTGGCTTGACAGGCGATTTGGGACCGGTCGGGACCAAGGGGCGGTTTCGGAATTGTCCGGCGCGCGCACGCCGCTGGCCGTGGAGTAGAACGGTGCGGTGGACACCTACCGCGTGATCGCCGGCCGCTACGAACTCGCCAGGCCCGTCGGCGCGGGAGGCATGGGCCGGGTCTGGCAGGGCCTGGACGCGCGGCTCGAACGCGAAGTGGCCGTCAAGGTCGTCAGGCCGGACCTCCTCGACGGCCCCCTGCGGGAGGAGGCCGCCGCCCGGTTCCGCCGCGAAGCCCGCGTCACCGCCCGGATCGCCCACCCCGGCGTCCCGGCGATCTTCGACGCCGGACTCGACGAGGACACCGACGAGCTCTACCTCGTCATGGCGTACCTGCCGGGCCTGAGTCTGCGGGACCTGCTCGACGAGTCCGCTCCGCTCCCGGCGGACTGGTCAACGGCGATCGGCGCGCAGCTGGCCTCGGTCCTGGCCGCCGCGCACGAACACGGCGTCATCCACCGCGACCTCAAGCCCGCCAACATCATCGTGGGCGTCGACGGCCGGGTCTCGGTCGTGGACTTCGGCATCGCCGCAGTCCTCACCGGCGAGGCCACGCGACTGACCGCGACCGGCGACAAGCCCGGAACGCTGAACTACATGGCGCCCGAGCAGATCAAGGCGCGCCCGCCGAGCCCGGCCTCGGACCTGTACGCGCTCGGCGCGCTGCTGTTCGAGATGGTCACCGGGGAGCGGCTGTTCGCCTCGCGGGGCTCGGCCTACGAGGTGCAGACCGCCCACCTGAAGGAACTGCCCGAGCCGGTCCGCCGCCGCAGACCGGACCTGCCGGTCGAGTTCGGGGACCTCGTCGACCGGATGCTGCGCAAGGAGCCCGCCGAACGCCCGCCGAGCGCCGCCGAGGTCTACCGCCTGCTGGCGGGGCAGCTCGGCGAACTGCCCGCCTCCGGTGCGGCCGTGCACGACTGCGGCGACCCGACCTGGCCGTTCCGGGCGCCGCTCGCGCCCCCGGCGGTGGCCCGCGAAGTCGCAGCCTCGCGCAGCCCGGTGCCGTCTGCGCCGCGCGACGGCGCCGAACGCCTGGCCGAAGCCGACCGGCGATTCGAAGGCCGGGACTTCCACGGCGCGCTGACGGCGTTCCGGGCCCTGGCCAAAGACTTCGAGGCCGCCGATTCGGCCACGGCGCTCTGGTGCCAGGTGCGCGCGGCGCAATGCCTCGCGGCCCTGGGGAACGCTGCATCCGCGCTCAGTGGTCTGAGCAGCGTCATCGAACGGCAGCGGCGGCTGGTCGGCGAGGCCGACCGGCGCACCCTGCGCAGCAGGCGCATCGCGGTCGACATGCTCGTCGCGCTCGGCCGGAGCGCCGAGGCGCACGGCGAACTCGCGCGGTTGGCAGAGGACATGGCGGATGCGCTGGGCCCCGAGGATGCCGATACGATCGAATCTCAACGGCTGCTTCGTGCCTGGTCCGTTCCGCCCCAGGCAGGTCCGGTGTGGCCTGTGTAGTCTCAATCCACGGCTGAGAGTCCCCGTAACCGATGACCGCCCCCGGTCCCCTTGCCCCGCAGCCCGCCCGTTCGAAGACCATCGCCGACATCGGCACGGTCCTGTGGGCACTGCTACCGCTGCTGACGTGCGGTTTCGGCGCGCCGATCGCCCTGTCCGTCGCACTCGCCAGGCACCGCAGCAACGCAACGCTCGTGGCACTCGTCCTCCACAGCGTGCTGCTGGTGGCCGCGTGCACGGTCGTCGGAGTGTTCGGCGAGACGCCTCCACTGTGGGCCGACACCGTCTTCTACGTCGGAGTCGGAGCCGCCTCGATCGGCGCCACGGTCCACCTGTTCGTGATCCGGCCGCAGGTGTGGGCGCCAGCCGCGCCGCCGCGGGTGCCGATCGCCAGGTCGAACGGGCCCGAGGCGGTCGACCGGGCCCGGCAGCTGCGGCGCCAGGCCCGCGAGACGGCCGCGGCCGATCCGATGCTGGCCCAACGGCTCGGCATCGGACGGCCCGACCTGCCCCGCCAGTTCGACGACGGCGGCCTGGTCGACCTCAACCACGCCCCGGTCCACGTCCTGCGGACCCTGCCGGGCGTGACCGAGTTGAGCGCCAGGCAGATCCACGACCGGGTCGAGCGGTCCGGGCCGTTCCAGACCCTCGGCGAGGTGCTGCTGGTGGTCGACATCAGCCCGACGTTCGAGCACCACCTGCGCGAGTATGTGGTCTTCATACCGTGAGGGCCCGGGGCATGCCCCGGGCCCTCAACGCGCTTTCGCGAGATCTACTCGAAGCAGATGACGCCGCTGGTGCGGTCGAACTGGTCGATCAGCTCGTAGTAGCCGCCGGCGCAGTCGGCCAGGGCGCCCTCGACGTCGGGGGCGGCCCAGTCGGCGACCTCGAAGGTGGTCGCGGAGATGACAGTGGAGTTGGCCTCGGCCGAGTCACACGGGAGCGTCGCCCAGTCCAGGTCGGCGCTGGCGAAGCACTCACCAGTGTCGGGCACCTTCGGCGTCCGGCCGTCCTCGCCCACCTTGTCGATGGCCTCGATGCAGAACAGGTAGTCGACGGCGCCGGTGGTCTGGTCGTAGATCATGTTCCAGTCGGTGCGGAGCTTGCCCGGCACGTAGGCGCCGACCTCCTCGCCGCACAGGTCGAATGCCGGCTGAGGGTCGGCGAGGGTGCCGCCGGTGGCGACGGCGTCGGAGTCGGCGGTGATGGCCGTGATCGTCCAGTACGCCAGCGGGTCGGCGCAGTCGATGGCGAACTCGCCGGAGTCGGCGCCGATGACCTCCTGGGGCAGGCAGTCGCCGGCGGCGGCTTCGGCCGCGGCGTCCACGGCCTCGCCGCTGACCTCCGTGGCGTCCGAGTCGGAGCCGCTCTCCTCCAGGATCCCGCAGCCGGCGAGCGCTGCGGCGCCGAGCAGTCCGGCGCCGGTGACGGCGAGGAGGCGCTTGAAGGGGGCGAGGGTATCGAATTCGTGAGTCATATGTAGCTTTCTATGTGCCACTGCCGATCGGGGCTGGGCAGTGAGGTTGATTCACCGCAGACTATGTCGGGACTCCGACGGCGCCGCGGCTCGGAGCCGGAGCCAGTGACGCCCATACAGAACTAACCGGGCATTCCGCCAGGCACAAGAGACTCTCGGACGGCGCCGATGGCCAAGATCACGCGCCGGGCAGGCACGCGAGCAGCGCGACGGCGGCGCGTGTCGGGTCGTCGCCGAACTTCAGAGTGGACGGGGCACGGAGGAGCTGGGGACGCTGGGGGTGCGGGTTCCGCCCATATGGTCCGCGCACCCCCACGTCCGGCGTTCGGCGCTAGCCGATCTCGACGAAGTACTTGGTGCCGTCGAACGACATGAGGTCTTCGAAGTAGACCAGGTACGTCTCGGCGTCGGAGGGGATCTCGACGCAGGTGGCTCCGGCGGCGGTGCCGCCGTTGGAGACCTCGGGGGCCTCGGTGAGGTCTTCGGGGACGACGTTGAGGCAGTCGGTGCTGTCGTAGAAGGTGCCGTCGGCCCAGATGCCGACGGTGACGTCGAACCACAGCGATCCGGTCTCGGAGCCGTTGTAGGTGCCGTCGACGGTGAACAGCGCCAGCTGGGAGCCGTCTGCGGGCGGGTCGTTGAACTCGTTGTGGCCCAGGATTTCGTCGGTGGCGTCGAGCTTGATGTCGGAGGGGGCGACGGTCCAGTCGCCGACCTCGACGGACGAGTCGGCTGCGAGGGGGGCGTCGATGCTGGTGCCGTCGCCGTCCGCTGGGGCTTCTTCGCCGGCGTCCTCGGCGGCCTCGGTGGTGTCCGAGCTGGAGCCGGAGCCGTCCTCATCCTCGGTGCCGCAGGCGGTGAGGCCGGCAAGTCCGAACAGGCCGATGGCGCCGACGGCGAGGAGCTTCTTGGCGTCGATGTCAAGGTTCATGGTCTGCCTTCCGTGCATGAACATCTTCATTTCTTGTGAACTCACTTCACGAGCATAATTAGCCGTGTCGGGACTCAGCAAGTAGAGATGGGTTACGATTCGATAAAGCGAACAGGGGAGCCGCATGACCGAGGACGAGACCATCACCTTGACCGACCTCGCACGCCTTGCCGAGGTCGGCCGCAATGCCGTCAGCAACTGGCGCAGAAGAGAAGCCGACTTCCCGTCCCCGGTGGACGAAGGCGCTCGCCGACCCCGGTTCGCCCTCGCCGACGTCGAGCGCTGGGCCGCCGAGCACGGCCGGCGCCTGCGCGTCACGGCCGCCGACCGCCTCTGGTTCTCCCTCCAAAGCGCCTTCCCCTCCCCCGACCACACCCTCCAGGCCATCGCCTCGGCGCTGTCCGGCCACGACGGCGAACACCGCACCCTCGCCCGCCAACTGGAGGAACTCACCGCCGACACCGAACCCGCCGCACTGTTCGAGTTCTTCATCGAGCGCGCCCGCGAAGCCGCCGGCACCGGCACCCCGCCCGGCATCGGCGCCCTCGTCGACATCGCAGCCGCCTGCGCCCCCAAGAAGAAAGACCTCACCGTCCACGACCCCGCCTGTGACGAAGGCGACCTCCTCACCGAACTCGTCCGCGCCGTCCCCGGCATCACCGCGGTGACCGGTCAGGACCTCTCACCCACCCGAGGCGCCATCTGCGAACAGCGCCTGCGCCTTGCCCGCCCCGACGCCGACGTCCGCGTCCATATCGGCGACTCGCTCCTCAGCCCGCTGCCCGACGAACGCTTCGACCTGGTCGTATCCGACCCGCCGTTCAACCTCAAGGACTGGGGCTACGACCGCCTCCCCGCCGGCGACGACCCGCGCCTGGCCTACGGCACCCCGCCTCGAACCGAACCCGAACTCGCCTGGGCCCTGCACTGCCTCGCCCTGCTCGCCCCCGGAGGCATCGCCGTCGTCCGCATGCCCGCGATGGTCGCCCACCGCCGCTCCGGACGGCGCATCCGCTCCGAACTGCTCCGCTGGGGCGCACTGCGGGCCGTCATCGACCACCCGGACTCCAAGGCCCACATCTGGGTCCTCGCCCCCCGCGCCGAGACCACCCGCCTCCTCGTCTCCACCGGCGCCGACTTCGACACGGCCTGGCACGCCACCGGCCGGGTCGCCACCGCCCACTCGGCGACCGTGCCGCTCATGCAGCTGTGGGACGAGGACGTCGACATCTCCCCCGCCGTCTACCTCGCCGCCGCCGACACCGACACGGGCCAGCTCGATCAGCACGCCGACCGCCTCGCGGAACTGCTCGACACCGCACGGAACGCCCTGCCGCGCTTCGGGACCGCCGCCGCCGGGACCGCCCCCGAGACCACCCTGGCCGACCTCGAGCGCGACGGCCTCATCGCCGTAACTCCCGGCGCCACCGACGGAACCGGCGTCGTCGTCGACCCGCTCAGGCCGCAGACCGTCCGACTCGGCGACCTCGACACCGCACTAGAGACACAGTGGACGATCGCGTGCGAAGCCGAAGCGGTCGACCCCGGCTGGCTTGCGGCCGTCATCGCCGCCCGACTGCCCACGGCCACCAAACGCACCGCGACCGGCGTCAAGCGGCGCCTCCTCGCAGTCAAAGTCCCCCGCATCGCCCTCGCCGAGCAGCGCCGACGCGGCGCGGCCTTCGCAAAGGTCCTGCGCCTGCGCGACGCCCTCCAAGCAGCCGAAGCGGAATCGACCACGCTGGCGGACGGCACCGCCGCGGGCCTGGTCAACGGCACCATCACAGTGGACGAATAGCCCCGTCCATATCTCTTCATCGGCCTCAAGCGCATTCGGGATGCACGACACCTGCCCGGCCATCGTCGCGATCGTGATCGCCCCAGTGCTAGCGATCTACTCGTTCATACAGAAGCACTTCAAGAAGGGCACCACCAAAGGCCATCGCCAAGCGGCAACCAACCACGAAGTGCGCACAGCAGCCCATGAAAGCACAGTGGACAGAGACTCTAGAGTGAAGCCGAAACTGTCAGCGCCGTGATAACGTAGCAGCTCAGCAAGTGTGCTCCCCGCGCATGCGGGGATGAACCCCAGATCATCAGCACCCAGCCCGTGGACGACGAGTGCTTCCCGCGCATGCGGGGATGAGCCCCCGCCCTGGCCCGGCGTGCGCTGCGTGTACTTGTGCTCCCCGCGCATGCGGGGATGAGCTCCTGTCTGGAGTATGACAAACGCCGTTCCCGGCGGGGTCCTCGCGCATGCGGGACAAGCAGGGCGGGCACCCGCAGACCGGAGCTGCGCGGAGATTGACGCCATTTCTGGGAACCCAAGTCTTCCAGTACTTTTCGTACACTCACTGACGGAAGCGCTACATCGGATCATCCACCCAGATGATCCGATATCCCTCTACTGGAAGGAACCCAGTGAACCCACCCACCCGACGGTTCGCGGCCGCCGCAGGCGCCGCAGCGCTGGCCGCCTCGCTTCTCGCGGGAGCGCCCGCCGCAGCCGAAACCGAGAACACCCTCCTCCCCGGCTACGGCATCGACTGGGCACCATGCCCGGACGTCGAACCCGAAGAGGAAGTCGACTGCGCCACCATCAAAGTGCCGCTCGATTACCGGCGTCCCTGGGGCGAGAAGATCGAGATCGGCCTGGCCCGCCGCCAGGCCACGAACCCCCACGAGAGGATCGGCACGATCCTCATGGACCCCGGCGGCCCCGGCGGCTCCGGCGTCTCGACCATCGAGGCCTTCAACCCGCTCACCGAGGCCGCCGCAGAACGGTTCGACATCGTCGGCTTCGACCCGAGGGGCGTCAACACCAGCACCCGGGTCCAATGCGGAGCCGACGCGGTCGACGCGGTCGACGCGATCGGCATCCCCACCGACCAGGAGTCGTTCGAAGCGCTCGAAGCGGCGAACGCGAACCTCACCGCCGACTGCCGCGAACGCACCGGGAGGCTGTTCGACCACGTCGACAACCTCCACACCGTCGAGGACATCGAGCGCATCCGCCGCGCTCTCGGCGAGGGCAGGCTCAACTACCTCGGCTACTCCTACGGCACCCTCATGGGCCAGCAGTACGCGGAGAAGTACCCGTGGTTCATCCGCACCATGGTCCTCGACGGGAACATGGACCACAGCCTGGAGTCCACTTGGGACTTCGTGAGCACGGAGACCGCCGCGGTCGAGGAGAACTTCGTCACCTTCGCCGCCTGGTGCGAGTCCACTCCCGAGTGCGAGCTCTACGGCGAGGACGTCGCGGCCCTGTACGGCGAGCTGAAGGAAGCGGCGCGCGCCGGCGAGTTGACCGACCCGCTCACCGGTGAGCCCCTCGACTTCTACGGCCTGTCCGCTCAGGTCTTCCAGGCCAACATCCCGGAGGGCTGGAGCTCCCTGGCGATCATCCTGCGCGCCATGCACGACGGCGAGATGCTGCCCCCCTCCTTCGACATACGGCAGGAGGAGATCGTCGAGTACCCGTACTACCCGATGTGGTGCCAGGACTGGGGCTACGAGATCGCCGACTACGCCGAGTTCGAGGAACTGACCGGCAAACTCGCCGCCGAATACCCCAACGTCGAATGGACCCCCTACAACGCGCACGCACTGACGTGCGCGGGCTCGGGGATCGAGAACACGAATCCGCGGGCGGAACTCGACGTCGACTTCGCGCCGCCGCTGGTGTTCATCGGCACCGTGCACGACCCCGCCACGGTCTACCCGTGGACGGAGGCCTCGGCCGAGCAGGCCGGCGGCCACCTGATCACCTACGAGGGCTACGGGCACACCATCTACGGCCGGCACTCGTCCCCGTGCGTGAACGAGGCGGTCGACGCCTACTTCGTCTACCGCGCGGCCCCAGAAGACGGCCTGAGCTGCGAGAATCTGAACTTCCCGGGTGACTCGACCCTCTTGAACGACCGAGACCCGCTGAACGTGGGCCCCTTCTGACCGAATAAGCGAGGGGCGGCGGCCGGGCTTAGCCCGGCCGCCGCCCCTACCTCGTCGTTGAGCCGCCGAGGGGATTCGAACCCCTAACCTACTGTTTACAAGACAGTTGCTCTGCCAATTGATGCTACGGCGGCAGGTCAGACCCGATCTGGTGGTCCGCCGCCACGATTGTACCGGCAAGGTGGACGCCCCCGGAAACACCCGAACCGGCAGCACCGCCGGGCTCCTACTCCTCGCGGAAGGTGTAGATCTCGGTGCCCTCCTCGACCAGGCAGGCGAGGTGGACGTCGGAGGCGGCGCAGGCGTAGGACGAGAACTCGCTCTGCAGCAGGTGGCGCGAGCCGTCGCGCACGCCGAGGCCGACCACCGGTCCGGTGCGCAGCCCGAAGGTCGACCGGGCCGGATAGGCCAGGGCGCTGCCGCCGTCGATCCCGCCGAATGTCTCGTCGGCGCCGTTCCCGCCGACCTCCTCGAAGTTCTTGTCGAAGATCTGGGTGCGCACGTTGTCGCCCTCGTAGTACTCGACGAGCAGGCGGTCCCCGACGGCTTCGACCTCGTCGTACCTGAACCGGTCGAAGGTGTGGACGACGTCCTCTTCGGCGGCGTCGTAGACCCGGTAGGTGTAGACGCTGAGGTCGTCGCCGCGGGTCTCCCGTACGCAGACGCGGTCCTCGCCGCACACGACCAGGCCTTCGACCTTGGCGTCGGCGTCGCGGACGCGCTCGGAGTCGATCTGTTCGAGGGTCTCGATGTCGTAGGCGTTGATGAAGTAGTCGTTGTCGCCGGGCACGACCACGAACATGCGGCCGTTGTGGGCGAGGTACCAGTCGTCCACCGTCTCGATCGCCTCCGAGGCGAGCTCCCGACCCGACTCGATGTCGAGGACGTGGACGACGTCGTCGCTGGTCAGAACCCAGACCCTACCGTCGCCGTTCGCCTCGGGCACGGGGTTGACGAGGTCGTCCGCGGGCTGGACGAGACCCCAGTCCGAGATGGTGACCTCCTCGTCGCCGAGGTCCCACGAGCGTTCCTCTTCGCCTTCGCTGCCGTAGACGGAGACGGTGTTGCCGCCCTCCCAGGCGGAGACGAGCCGGTCGCCCACGCGCGCCGCCTCCGACGACGGCAGCGTGAGGGTCCTGAGGGTCTCGCCGCTCTCCCAGTCGAGGAAGTGCCAGGTGTACTCCCTGTCCCCGGCGGCGATCTCGCCCTCCTGCCGGATGGCGAGGATCTCGTCGGAGGAGTAGAGGGTGTCGGACCACCCCTCGCCCGGGAAGACCCGGTCACCGTCCCACAGCGCCTCGCCGGTGTCGTTGCCGACCGCGCGCAAGTGGAGTTCCCCCTCGGCGGAGACGCCGTCGACGGTGTAGGCGAACAGGGTCTTGTCGCCGAGGACGCGCGCCGCGTAGACGTCGTTGTTGACCTCGCCCTCGTACGCGACGGCTTCGCCGACCTCCCGGAGCTCGGTGAACTCGCGCTGCTCGTAAGGGTCGGTGAAATGGAACCAGGCCAGGGGCGCGGCGACGGCGAGGACCGCGATCGCGGCGACGAGGGCGATGACCTTGTTGCGCCTGGTCTTGCGCCCTCCGGACACCTGGAGCGGCAAGGTCGCGTCCAGCCCGGGCGTCCGGGGCGGCAGGCTCCCCGGTTGCGCGGCGGTGGCCGGGGACTGCACGGCGGGCGGCGACATCGCCGCGGGCGGGGTCACCGGGGCCGACCCGGCGGCGGCGACCGCCGCACCCTCCGAGACGGGCAGCTCGGGCTGTTCGAGCGCGGTGGGCGCGATGCCCAGCTGCTCGTGGAGGACCTTCGCCACCAGCGGCATCCGACTGGAGCCGCCGACGAGGAACAGCCCGGCGAGATCCTCTGAACGCCTGCCGCTCAGGCCGACGACCCGCTGAGTCTCGCCGACCGCGCGCGACAGCAGCGGGCGGGCGAGCTGGTCGAGCTCGCCCCGCGTCAGGTGCAGGGCCTGCTCCATGCCGGGCACGGCCACCGGCGCCACCGAGGAGCGCGACAGCATCTCCTTCGCGCCCCGCACGTCGTTCCACAGTGTCCTGCGGTTGCGCAGTTCGGTCGCCGATCTCGGCTGTTCGAGCCGCTTCCACAGGTCCGGGTCGCGCTGCGCGACGGTCTCGCCGATGTGCGCCACCAGCGCGGCGTCGAAGTCGAGACCGCCGAGGTCGGGCAGGCCGCCGTCGGCGAGGACGCCGAAGGAGCCGTCGGGCCGGCGTTCGACGACGGCGATGTCGAGGGTCCCGCCGCCGAAGTCGAAGACGGCCAGGGCCCGGCCGGGGTCGATCGGGTGGGACAGCCGGTTCGTGTAGTAGTGGGCTGCGGCGACCGGTTCGGTGACGATCTGCACCGGCGCGTAGCCGGCCCTCGCGGCGGCGTCGTGCAGAACGGCACGCCGCTGCTCGCCCCAGGCCGCGGGGCAGGTCAGCACAGTCCTGGGCAGGCCGCCGATCGCCTCGACGCACTGGCGGGCGACGCGGGTGAGGATCGCCGAGAAAGCGGAGGCCACCTGGATCTCGCGGTCGCCCAGCAGCATCGTGCCGTCGCCGATGCGCTGCTTCGGGTTCGGCTCGAACCTTTCGGGCGCGGTGGGGCCGAGCCGCTCGGCGTCGCGTCCGACATGGATGGTGCCGGCCTCGTCGAGGAACACCGCAGACGGCATGACCGGGGAGCCGTCGAACAGCAGCGGGCGGGTGCGGCCGTCGGGCCAGACCACGACGGCGACCGTGTGCGACGTACCGAGGTCGACACTGAGGAGGTAATCAGCCGGCATGTGGGAGCAGCTCCGGGGATATGGCTTGCAGGGAGATCTCTAGGTCGTGCACTCGCCCCTAGCGGCGCTGGCGCTGGACCTCGGCCAGAGCGACCGAGGCCGCGACGGAGGCGTTGAGCGATTCGACCTCGGAGGCGATCGGTATCCCGACGCGGTAGTCGCAGGTTTCGGAGACGAGGCGTGAGACGCCTTTGCCTTCGTCGCCGACGACGATGAGGAGGGGGTCGTTCGCGACGGGCAGGTCGAAGACGTCGGCGTCGCCGGCGGCGTCGAGGGCGACGGTCATGTACCCGGCCTCTTGGCAGGCTTTGACGGAGCGGGCGAGATTGACGACCTTGGAGACGGGGAGTCGGGCGGCGGCGCCGGCGGAGGAGCGCCAGGCGACGGCGGTGACCGACGCGGCGCGGCGGGAGGGGATGACGAGGCCGTGGCCGCCGAAGGCGGCGGTGGAGCGGATGATGGCGCCGAGGTTTCGGGGGTCGGTGACGCCGTCGAGGGCGACGAGGAGGGGCGTGGTCCCCGAGGTGGCGGCGGTGTCGAGCAGTTCGTCGAAGTCGGCGTATTCGAACGGTTCGATTTCGAGGCCGATGCCCTGGTGGAGGGCGTTGTTGGTGCGGCGGTCGAGGTCGCGTTTGGCAAGTTCCTTGACGGGGAGGTCGCGGTTGCCGGCGATGCGGACGGATTCGGCGACGCGGTCGTCGAGGTCGGTGCCGAAGGCGACGTAGAGTGCGGTGGCGGGGACTTTCGCGCGCAGGGCTTCGAGCACGGGGTTGCGGCCGAGGATCATCTCGGCTTCGTCGGTGCGGCGTTCGCGCTTGGGCTTGGCTTTGCCGATATTGGTGGTGCGGCCTTCGGAGGCGGCTTTGGCGCGCTCTTTGGCCTGCTTCCACTGGGTCTTCTTGGGCTTGTCGTCGCCTTCGTAGGACTTGTGCCAGGGCCGGTCTTCGGCTTTGAGGGTGCGGCCTTTGCCGGACAGGCCCTTCTTCTGGCCGCCGGAGCCTTTGGCGGGGCCGGCCTTGGAGGTCTTGCGGCGGTTCGGGTGGCCGCCTTTGCTGCTGCTCATGTGTGTCTTCCCCCGTGGAGTGGTCGTTGTGCGGCGTCTGGTGTGCCCGTGGTGCGGTTATTCAACCGTCCAAACGGGGCCACGAGGGGTGTCTTTGACGGTCACGCCGGCTCGGGCCAGTTCGTCCCGGATGCGGTCGGCGGCGGCGTAGTCCTTGCGGGCGCGCGCCTCGGCCCTCTGTTCGAGCGCGAGGGCGACGAGCGAGTCGACGACACCGGTGAGTTTCGCGTCGGCCGGTTCGTCCCAGTGCGGGTCGAGCGGGTCGAGGCCGAGCTGTCCGAGCATAGCTCGGACGCCGCCTGCGATGTTGGCGGCGGCGGTGTCCTTGCCCTCATCGAGGGCGGTGTTGCCTTCGCGGGTCATGTCGTGGATCGCGGCGACGGCGGCGGGCGTGTTGAGGTCGTCGTCCATGGCTACGACGAAGTCGGAGCAGGCCATGCCGCCGATGGTGGATTCGGTGCCGAGTTGTTCGGCGGCGCGGTGGACGAAGTTGGAGAGGCGGTCCCAGGCTGATTGGGCTTCGCCGAGGGCGGCTTCGGAGAAGTCGAGCGGGGAGCGGTATTGGGCGGTGGTGAGGTAGTAGCGGATGTCGACGGGCCTGAAGCCTTTTTCGCCGAGCGCGGTGACGCTGAGGGTGTTGCCGAGGGATTTGCTCATTTTGGTGCCGGCGAGGTTGAGCAGGCCGTTGTGGACCCAGAAGTTCGCGAAGCCGAGTCCGGCGCCGCGGGATTGGGCGAGCTCGTTCTCGTGGTGGGGGAACATGATGTCGGTGCCGCCGCCGTGGATGTCGAAGTCGTCGCCGAGGTAGCGGCGGGCCATGGCGGAGCATTCGATGTGCCAGCCGGGGCGTCCGGGGCCCCATGGGGAGTTCCAGGCGGCATCGGCGGGTTCGAGTGGTTTGTGGGCTTTCCAGAGGCCGAAGTCGCGGGGATCGCGCTTGTCGCCGGCGTCGGGGCTGGAGAGCATGTCGTCGGGGCGGCGGTGGGAGAGTTCACCGTAGTCGGGCCAGGAGGTGACGGAGAACCAGACGTCGCCGGCGTCGGTGACGTAGGCGTGGCCACGGGCGATGAGTTCTGAGATGAGATCGATCATCTGGGTGATGTGCCCGGTGGCGCGCGGTTCGTAGGTGGGGGCTTCGACGCCGAGTGCGGCGTAGTCGGCGGCGAGGCGGCGCTCGTTCTGGTAGGCGATCGACCACCAGGGGCGGTGCTGCTCTTGTCCGCGGACGAGGATCTTGTCGTCGATGTCGGTGATGTTGCGCACGTAGGTGACGTCGTAGCCGCTGCGGCGCAGCCACCGGATGAGGACGTCGTAGGCGACGCCGGAGCGCAGGTGGCCGATGTGGGGCGGTCCTTGGACGGTGAGTCCGCACAGGTAGACGCCGGCCCTCCCGGGCTTCCGGGGCTGGAAGTCGCGGACGGTTCGGGTGCCGGTGTCATACAGTCGCAGGCTCACGCAGCAAGTGTATCGGCCCTGCGTCTCCGGGCCCGGGGCTGTGCGTCCGTGTCGCGGCCCAGGTCAGCAGTGGCGTCTTCGGCGGCCTGGACTGTGGCGGGCGGGGCCGCGGGCAGCCGTGGGCGCTCCCGGTCCTCCTCCCCCGCCGCTGCGCCTGGAAGAGGTGTGCCCGCACGTCACCGCGCCGTCGGTACCGCTGGCCCCACCATCGGCCCCCAGCTGGGCCCACCTCGAATTGGGACGCTGTCTGCATTGGGCCGCAACGTGTTCGGAAATAGCCTCAATCATGAAGCCCAGCACAAAGCTCCTGATTGGAACAGCATGATTTCCGCGAAAGGCTTGCATAAGTCATACAAGAAGACCGTCGCTGTGGACGATCTGTCCTTCGAGGTCCGCCCTGGCGTGGTGACCGGCTTCCTGGGGCCCAACGGCTCAGGGAAGTCCACGACTATGCGACTCATGCTCGGCCTCGACCACGGCGGGGGCGAGAC
>NZ_JAKZEW010000021.1:0-4885 GCF_022548875.1 Glycomyces sp. L485
AGGCTGCTACTCAAGCCACAAGAGCCGCTGAAGAATCCAGGTCGATCGGTTTGGTCAATTCGGTGACGCAGTCTCCTATGCGCGGATACCGCGGCACGGTGCCGTCAGCCGCATTGCGCTCAACGGCCTCGAGGCAATGTAGCGATTCGACGAAGTGGAGGTCCTCATTCCATGTCCAGGTGACGAATGTGATCGGCGCGCCGGCTCCGCACGCGTTCTCGAGATAGGACCAGTCCAGGTCGCCGTCCGGGTCCGTTGTAGCCACGGGTTCGGAGTCGATGGCGAAGATCCTCCAATAAGCCTCGGGACCAGAGCAGCCGACGACCAGGGAGCCGAAAGCTCTGCTGGAATCCGTGAAGTCCGCTGGCAGGCAGTCACCTTCCTGAGCGGTCGCCTCATCCTCATTCGCATCCATTGTGACCATTTCAGACCATCGACCGTCGAAACCAAGGGCCGGAATGTCATTGACGATTCGTGGCGCGAAGAACCCGGTGATGGCGACGGCACAGGCAAGTGCCCCGAACAGGATCTTTCTAAGGATAGAGAACCGTCTGGACGAATTCGCCGAAAAGGTCATGAACCACACTTTGGGGCGGGAGTGAGGCGAGATCACAGTGATACTCCAAGCTATGAAAGTTGAGTGGAGATTCTATGACCCGCCAACGGCTGTCCATCAGGCATCCTCGCAACAGCGATGATAGCCATACTCAGACAGGGCGATTTCAGCTCATAATGGATACACCACCGGCCGGCCTCGGGGCTCCCACGGATCCCCGCATAACAGTCTCCCGTTGCGGGGCTCCTTCGGTCCCCGCCTTCTAGATGCGAAGGTTGCTAGTGACAACCTTCCAGCGCGGGAACAGGTCCGGGCTCAACACCGCGTCCTGTGTGTGTTTGGAGTGGCCTAGCCCGGTGTGGTGCTTACCGATCGGGCGGCGACGGGGATCATCACGGCCATTTCCGCCGGAGACGGTGCAGGAACGGGCTGACGCGCATGGAGAACGTGAGCAGCGGCAGCGTGACCTGCCAGCGGATGTGATGCAAGGCGGCAGCACACCGGACCTGACCTTGAGCTCGGACTTGGTCGGGAACACACTCACCACGCTCGAAGGCTCCACCGGGTACGTCTACTCGATCACCGCGACCAACATCGGACTGAAAGGACTCAAAGGCATCCCCGGATCGCACACCGCCCAGTTCATCGACTTCCTGGCCCGCCACCACGCCATGGTCGAAGACCGCGTGCGCTGCAACAAGGCCATGGGTCTGCGGAACCTTCCCTCACAGTCCTGGCCCGTGAATGAAGCCTGGATGCTCGCCGCGAACATCGCGGCCGACCTCGACGCCTGGACCCGCCTGCTCGGCTGCGCGGGTGAGGACGAACTCGAAGCAGCCGAACCCGACTCGATCCGCACCAAGCTGTATGCCATCGGCGCCCGCCTCGCTGCCACGCCCGGACCCGGGCCCTCCGAGTACCCGACACCTGGCCGTGGAAGCAACACTTCCGCCGCTGCTGGCAGCGCCTCACCGCCGCGGCCCTGTCCAGCACAGGAACACGCCTGGCAGCCACCGAGACGACACCGCGGACCGGCAAATCCTCACCAGCCAGGGGACAAACCGGCGCAAGCCAGGAAGCAGTTGCGGTCGCCGCGTTGGGAGGCCAGTCTGGACGACTTCTTCGCTGAGGCCACCGGATCATGGCTGCGGGCAATTCGAGATCAGCCGTCCTTGGGTGGCGGGTCTCCACGAGGCACAAGGATCCGGGAACCGAATCCGATGCTCTTCGCCGTGGAGAAACCGGGAGGCGTCTCATGCGGCTCGGACGACTCAACCACACCCGGTATCAATGGGGTGGTCACCGTCGCGACCCAGGGACCCGTGCTTTCGAACTCTGCTTCGACCTGTCCACGTCCGTCTGTCGAGCCTTCCCATACCTGGACGCCGTCTATTGTGATCACCACCTCGGCATCCGGAATTCCAACCAAATCGTCGATACAGTCCTGCCCGGGATCAAAGCGACCCGCATTGCTGTACTCCACCTCGATAGAATCCCATGGCGGGCAGGCTTCAAAATAGACAAACACATTGGCATGCGCGAGTTCGGAATCTTCAGAAACTTGCGGATCCGGGACTCCGGAACCTCTCTCACAAGCGGTGCTCAGCCCTAGCACTGCTACAGTAACAGCCAGCCATTTGACCAGATCATGTTGTACTATCACGTTAAGCGTCCCCCTTCAAGTCGCCTTACCGCGACGAATATGGCATACGCGGTGGTTGCGGCGGGCATTGCACCGCAACCACCAGGTTCCCTAGCTAGTTGATCGAGCAGGTTGCCTGACCTGCGCCACCGGTGTCGAAGCGCGCCTTCCAGTTCCGCACCGACCCACGCGAGACTCCAAAGACCCGCACCGCGTCGGCGGTGCTCATGCCGTCCCTGACCGCGGCCATCACCCGCTTCCGCAGCGTCTCCTGCTGCTGCGGTGAGAGCCTGCGCATGTCCACCCTCAGATCATCGCCCACACCAACCACACGCGACGCTCAACCAATAAGTTTCGGATCAATAAAAGTCGATCCGTGTACGCACCTCGGCGAATAATGCGAGACGTCGCAGATTCCACTTGATCGACATCAATTGATTCGATCCAGCAGATCACGCCATTTGTCGACCCTGTCGGAAGCGAGGTCGATATCAAGAATGTCATCGATCAGTTCGGCGTACTTCGGACCGAAGAATCATCGAAGAACTTCAAGGGGCCCTGCAAGGTGAAGACCGGCAGCGGTTCCTCATCCTCCTCCCACATGCCTGATCCATGGCGTACTTAAGGTCAAGTCCGATCTTCCTCTGAGTATAAGAGTCTTCCCAGCGCAGGTTCGAAGCAACATCATCTCCGCCGAGCTGCAGTTCATGGATATGGTCCGGGTCCTGCATCTGACCGCTGCTGCTGACTGGGCCTTTCTCGGCTCTTCGTAGTGATGTGTGGGTTGTTTACCAGGGGATATAGCGAAGGCACGCCGCTTGCTGCATAGGATCTCGGGTTGTTGAAGCTCAAGATCTGGAAGACAGGAAAAGCGGCGTGCCGAATAACAGGATATGGGCCCAGATGTTGGGCCTCGACAAGGCCGTGGTCGAGCGTGTCGAGTACGACGATGCGGCCGGTGGCCTGGTGGCCTCGGTGAGGCCGAAAGCCCGCGAGGCGGGCCGGTGCGGGGTCTGTCGGAAGCGGTCGCCGGGCTATGACGGTGGGCGTGGCAGGCGGCGGTGGCGGAGCCTGGACGCGGGCACGATGCTGGTGTGGATCGAGGCCGAAGCGCCGAGGGTGCGTTGCAGACGCCATGGCGTCACGGTCGCTTCGGTGCCGTGGGCGCGGCACGGGGCCGGTCACACCCGCGACTTCGATGCGACCGCGGCGTGGATGGCGACGAACATGGCGAAGACGAGCGTGTGCGCCTTGCTGCGGATCGCCTGGCCCACGGTCGGGTCGATCATCGAACGGGTCGGCGCCGAGACTGATGCCAGGATCGATCGCCTCGCGGGTCTGGAACGGATCGGGATCGATGAGATCTCGTATAAGAAGGGGCAGAAGTACCTCACGATCGTGGTCGACCACGATTCGGGCCGCCTGGTCTGGGCCGGTGAGGGCACGGGCAAGAAGGTGCTCGCGGTCTTCTTCGCATCGCTCGGTCCCGGGCGGTGCCAAGCGATCAGCCAGGTCTCGGCTGATGCCGCCGCCTGGATCGCCGAGGCGGTCAAGGCGTACTGCCCGAACGCCGTCCAAGCCGCTGACCCGTTTCACGTGGTCAAGTGGGCCACCGAGGAACTCGACGAGGTCCGTAAGGACCTGTGGCGGAGGGTCCGCCGGGGCGAGGGCACCAACGCCGATCACCGCGGCGCGAAGATCTCCAAGACCGAGGCCCTGGCGGTCAAGCACTCCCGGTTCGCGCTGTGGAAGAACCCCGAGAACCTCACCGAGAAGCAGCGGGCCAAACTCGACTGGATCGCGGCCACCCACCCGATGCTTTACCGCGCCTGGAAACTCAAGGAAGGCCTGCGCCTGGTCTTCGCCCTCGGCGGCGAGGACGGCAAGGCCCAGCTCGACTACTGGCTGTCCTGGGCCGCCCGCTGCCGGATCCCCGGGTTCGTCCGCCTCGGTCAACGCATCCGATCCCACCGCGAGACCATCGACGTCGCCCTGGAGACCGGGCTGTCGAACGGCCTGATCGAGTCGACCAACACCAAGATCCGGGTCCTCACCCGCATGGCCTACGGCTTCAAATCCGCCGGAGCCCTCATCGCCCTCGCCATGCTCGCCCTCGGCGGCTACCGCCCCGACCTCCCCGGCCGACCCTCCACAATCCCACCCACACATGAGTAAGAAGAGCCGCCTTTCTCCCTGGTATCCCAGGGCTCGTATCAGCTCGAACGCTGAACCGGTCAGCCCTGGTTGAGCAGCGGGCTGGGTTCCCCTGACCACACAACCGTCAGCTCGCGACAGGCTCGGGTAAGCGCGACGAACAGCAGGTTCCGCTCGCGTTCGATCGCCTGGGCGTGTGCGATCGGGTCGGTCTGGGCCAGGTCAGTGGCGAATCGGCGCGGATAGCGTTTCGCCCCGACACCGGTGATCACCACGCGGTGGTATTCGGTGCCCTTGAGTCCGTTGACGGTGGTGACGTGGACGGCGTCGTCCTCCGGCACCTCGTCCCGCACCGCGAGCGCGGGGAGTCCGGCCGCCTCGATCGCCTCCACATGCCGCCGGATCGCCTTGCCGTTCGGCATGCAGACGACGATCGAGTTCAGCTCGCTGCCTGCCTCCGCCCAGGCGACGACCTGATCGACGACCGCCTCGACCTCCGACTGCTCGTCAGGCTGGGCCACGAAGCGCGGCTC
>NZ_JAKZEW010000021.1:4957-5249 GCF_022548875.1 Glycomyces sp. L485
CCATGCGCAGCGGCTGGCGGTAGATGCGCTGGAAGTTGTCGCCTGCGATGAACAGATCGTCGGTGGTCTCGGGGCAGAGCGCCCGCAGCAGCCGCCAATGCACCGCGGACAGGTCCTGTGCTTCGTCGACGACGATGTGGCGGTAGCGCCGCCGCCCCGTCCAGGAGCGGGCGGTCTCGGCGAGTGCGGCGGCCATGCAGATCTGCTCTCCCGACCAGATGCCCTCGGACGTCAGCCGAGCCTGGTACCGCTCGACCAGATCCCAGACGCGGGCCCGCTGCGACCGCCCCAG
>NZ_JAKZEW010000021.1:5311-5524 GCF_022548875.1 Glycomyces sp. L485
GACCTGCTGCCAGTGGTCGCGGAGTTCATCATCGCTCCAGACCGGCCTGCGCCGCTCGCCGGTCAGCTCCTTCGCGATGTCGAGGGCGAGCCGGTCGATGTTGACCACGTCCACCCGCGAGCGCGCCGCTTCGTCGAGAAGCTTGGTCAGCCTGTGCTCCAGATCGGACTTCAGTCGCTTGTTGAAGGTGGTCAGGAGGATCCGGTCCTCAGA
>NZ_JAKZEW010000021.1:5652-6060 GCF_022548875.1 Glycomyces sp. L485
GCGAGAGGCGCCCGGGCGGGTGATCTGGTCCATGATCGTGTCGTAGTCGACGCCGGTAGCGAGATCGACGACGATCTGCGCGATGCGGTCGTCGAGCCCTTCGGCCAGCGCCAGGACCTCGTCCTCCGAAGTCGAGGGCCGCAAGGCCGGCAATAGTTCTGGCCGGATGCCGAGATCGGTGAGCTGGGTGTCGGTGTAGGGGTCGAGCACGCGCGGAAGGTCTGGCTCGGTGGGTGGCGCGGGGTGTTCGGGTATTCCGTCCGTAGTGGCAGCCCCGAGTTCGTCGAGGTAGCTGACCTCGAAGTTGGCGAATGTCTGATTCACGCCCCAGTTGATGACGCCGATTCGCCGGTAGGCTTCATCGTGTGGGGCGACGTCGAGCAGCACGAATTCGGAGTCGGCGGCTTG
>NZ_JAKZEW010000021.1:6146-13167 GCF_022548875.1 Glycomyces sp. L485
CGCAGGAGGAGTTCGGATCGATGGGTACTCAACCATATCGAGGCAGTCACTGACAGCGTCTTCGTGGACACGGACCGGGATCAGGCTCGCGGCCCGCGGTGCTTCACAGCAGCCCCCCTTGCTCCAGCAATCTTCGCCAGGTGTCCACATAGCGCCCCTTGCGGTCCCTGCGGTCGAACGCGTCCGGTCCCATGACGACCTCGATGAGTTCCGGATACTGCCTACCGAGCACGAAATCATTGAAGAACTCGACGGCGCCCACATCGAACTCCCAGGTTTCGATCTCCTCTGGATGGGAGTAGTAGAAGGCGTAGTCGTCACCGTTGAGGTAGTAGACACCCCCGTCCTCTCGGTCGACTCGAATCACCGGTTCGCCTTGGAAGCCCGGGATGGCATCAGGCATAGCCAGATGCATGAACCCGATGTCGAGCGGAGTGCCCAGCGGGCATTCAGGGTCGTCTTCGCGGTCCTGCCATGCCTCAGCACTGGCGATCGACTCCGGCCGCACGAATCGCAGACAACTGCCTTGGAGCACCCGGAACAGACTGAACACGGCCGTGACGTCTTTCGGCGCGCCTTCGAGCGGATGCAGCCTCTCGCCCGCGGATACGACAACGTCGGGGGCCTGCGCACCCTCAAGACGTCGGAGCCGGTCGAGCTTGTGCTGGATCTTGCTGAGCGCATCAGCTCGTTGGTCGCTCATCAAACCACCCTAATCACAGGTGGCCCTCGGGAACTTCACGCGGGGAGATGTCTCGCCGTCACGCTGCGGAAACCGACCCGCCGACGATCGCCGCCCTCCCTGCTGGACGGAAGCCACCATGGCGAATCCCGACGACGTCGACGCTGTACGGGTCGTCACCGGCGCCCGCGGCGGAGGCCGCGCCCGTCGCACCGACGGTGCCCGCGATGACCCCGGCCGCCCCGGCGGCGCTCAAGAGCAGGGCTCGACGACCGCGGCGTCCTTCGTTCCGTGTGCTTTCTGCCGCAGGGTGTTCCATGATGCGCTCCTGTTCGAACCGGTGCCGTTCTCGACAGTCCTGTCCGAAGTGACCCTATTGCACCGGCGATCAATAGCCAAGGGCTACAATGGTTCTCCGTTCGTCACCGCGCGTTACCGCCGTTCCGATACCGCTGTACATACTCAAGCCCCACCTCGGAGTGCGCGCCCTCGGCTGCGGCGTACCAGATCTCGTTCTCGAGCCAGAACCGGCAGATGAAGGTCTCGAAGGTCTCGGCAGCGAACGAGATCTCGTCCGGCCCCGCTGGAGCCTCGTCCGCTTCAGTGCCGTGGAAGTCGGGCGAGCAGACCACGGCGTGGTCGGCGCCGCCCTCGGTCAAGTGCAGGTACCAGAACAGGCAACCCTGCTGGTCGGCCAGGAATCTGACCAGGTGCCCGCCCGAGGGCGCTTTCACCGGTGCCGCGTCGAGATCGATGTAGCAGCCCGTGCAGGACCGGACCCGCTCCTGCAGCGGCGGCGATTCCATGAACCGCGTGAAGGCCGGCGGCAGTTCGAGCCCCGCCCGGTCGCAGGCCGCCAGCAACTCGGGCAGCCGGTCGTCGGCGTTGCCGTTGATCGTCCACTCGTCGTGCACCGGCTGCGCCTCGAGCCACGCGAGGTCGCCGCTCATGGGGAACGGCACTGGAGGGAGATCCGCGTACTCGTACTTGCCGTACGTGCCGACTCTCGGCCGCGACTCCACTCCGGCGTCCGAAAGGGCGGTGGCCCACCAGTAGGGGGGGAACGGGGAGTGTCGGGCTCGCATGGGTGCCATTCTCGCACCATCGGATGGGGAGTTGACGCCAGGTCCCGATTCAGTAGCGTCGGATCTATTACAGCGGAAGGAGTTGTTTCCCTTGTGCCGCAATATGACACAAGCGCGAACATGACGGAGTGCAAGACTCCAGTGCCTCTCTACTATGTATTCTCATTTCGACCGTGCGATAGGGATGCACCGGACAGATCGGGCATGGTAGTGCTGTCAATGGCGTTCGGTTAAGCCGTCGGGGCAGATGTCCACGGCCAGTTCATAGGTTCGGGTCTTGAAGTGCTTGACCTGCTTGTTGCGGTTGTGCTTCGACATCGCCCGTCTCTTCAGTCGTGGGGCGACGCGGCCGGGGCGGTGCTTGACCAGGCTTGCTCGTTCTGGTCGCATATCCAGTCGGCCCATTGGTAGTGGAATTCCTGGTCGTGGTGGGTGCGGGTGATCTCTCCGTAGAGGCGGGCGAGGCCGGTCAGTGTCAGGCGGCTACCGCGATGGGCGGCTTGCCGGTGGGCGATAGCGGTCGCGGTCGCGGCCAGCAGCGCGAGGGTGAGCCAGCGGTGCACTGAGGTCCACTTGCGCATCTGGTGCTCGTCGAGCCCGAAGCAGCCCTTGGCGTCTTGGAACGTGGTTTCAATCGGCCAGCGGAGCCCGGCGATGCGGATCAGCCGCGCCAGGTTGGCCTCGCCCTCGGGCAGGTAGGTCAGGTAGTAGGCGTACTCGTCCTTGCGCCGGTTCCAGCGGATGAGCAAGCCGCGTTCACCTTCGCAATCGGTCGAGTTGAGCGCGAGGTAGCCCCAGGCGTAGACGCGCTGCCCGCGCGAGCCGGCCCCGGCAGAGCGAGTCGACCAGCTCCGAGTCGGGATTGCCTGGGCGAGGTGTTCGACCCGCTCAGTCTCGATCGCCGGGTCGGTCGTGGCTTTGTGGTCTTTGCCGTTCGCGACATGCCGCGTGAAGCCAGCCCACCCAAAGTCGAGCGTGAGAGTCTTGTCCTGCAACGGCTTCCTCCTGACGACAGACTTAATCCATCGTCTTCAACGAGGGAGCCGTTGCCACAGTTGCGGCCTCACCAGCACAAACACTAACCCGAGCCGACTTTGCGTAGACCGTGGTCTTGGGCGATGCCCGTCGCGTCAAGGTCGGCCTTGATGTGTTCGATCTGGCCGATCTCACCGCGGACCAGAACGCATGCGCCGGTATGAGCGAGTAGGAGCGTGTCAACCCGCAGACTGTCCAGTGAAGCTTGGGTCCCGCGCCAGACGATAGCGCAGTTCCTCCATCACTTCGAGCAGGTTTGTCACCAACGGATCGTCTCACCGGTACTGCGTGTAGCTGACCGGTTCGCCTGGCGGGAATGCAGGGATCAAAGAGGTCGGCAGTTCGCCGCGTGTTAGTGCAGTGAGCACCTCGACGGTGGTCTGCTGGTGGAACTCCCACCTGTCCCCGGCGTCATTGTAGAAGGCGATCCGCCATTGGCTCGATGGCTTGCCTGACTCGGCGATCCAGAACAACTGAGTGCCGTCTTCGGTGGTCGCCCAGTTGACTACCGTGAAAGTGCGCCCCTGCAACTGGTCTGGCATCGATTCAGGGAGATCCTCCCATTCCTCCTTGAGGTACTCGTCCCAGTACAGTGCGTTCTCGGTGAGGTTGAACGCCTGGATGCGTTCGCCGAGCCCGAGGATCTGCATGTAGTTGTTGAACGCGCCAGCGCCGAACGTGTCGATCAGTTCCTTGTAGTCAGCCGGAGCATCCAACCCGATCACGGACCTGAGGTTCTGCCAGTCTGGTCGGGGCCCAGGAGTCTCACGCATCTGGGTCTGCTGTGCGAGTTGCTGAAGTCGATCACTTACCATTAGTAGCTCCAGTCCACCTGGCCGCGGCGCAATAGTGTATCCATGGGTCGCTGGCGGATTCGGCGGTCATGACGCTCGCTCGCGGCCTGACGAACCTCTGAGCGCGCCCGGATCAGGCAGGTTCAGGATTGACGTCAGGCGCAGGCTTCAGCCTGATCGAACGCTCGTTCCGGGGGCGGTTCTTGGGACACGCACCCTCCGAGGATGAGCGACAGCATGGCCAGGTTCGCGAGTGCGACTTTGGTCGTCATTCAAAGGGTGCGAGGTCACCAGGTGCTCGGCTGACGTGCCCGAACGTCTCGCAGCCATGCCGGACGCGGCAGCTTGTAGACGGGAGCAACGCCCCAATCGCACGCAGGGCCGCCTTCCTCTTCTATCAGGAGGGGCGAGCTGTCGGGGTCAGCGGCGAACCGTTCCAGATCCTCGGCGTAGCGGACCAGCAATTGTGTCCACGACGGGGCCAAGACGTCCCACTCGAAGGATTCGACGTCCATCCGGACCACTTGCCCCGGTGTGCCTCCCTCCGGTGGGTCCAGGTCGAGGAACCAGTTGACATCGCCGTTCATCGTGCCCACGACCACCCTGCCCGCGAGGCTCGAGGTCGGTCGCACCGGCCCGTTCACGTGGATCATGCCCTCGTCGATGAGGCAGGCCATGACGCGAGGATCGTCGAGGTCCGGGTCCTCTTCGGAGTGCCACGCCTGCGTCAACTCGACGATGTCGGCTGTGTTGAAAAGGTAGTCGAGCGGCACCGGGCTGGGATCGCCGGACTTCGATCCGTTGTGGACACACATACTCGCTCGGAAGTCCAGCGGCAGCGTCACCCCCAACACCGCATCGACCGCATCGACCTCCCGCACCTCGGCCGGCCCTGCGAGCAGCCGCAGGGAATCGGCCAGGACACGGTTCAAGGCCTCCTCGACGCGAGCCCAGGCGTTCGCGACGTTCTCAAAGGAGCGTTCATCGGTATCGGCCATGCTGCGCATCATAAGGCCCCTTCGCACAGGTGCGGATGCGTCGTGAACGGCCGACTGGACTCGATGCCCACGCGGCCACATGTCCAATTGGTCCGGAATAATCTCGAGCGCAGGGAGGGCGTCGACGATCCTCATGGTTTCCAGGCTGTCGGTCACGATCTTCTTAACACGACGGCGAAAGTTCATTGTCTGACTGTCGGTGACGCCTGAGGTCGGTGTCTGACTGGTTGGGACGCAACGGGTTCGATGGAGACGCAGTGCGGCTGCCGGTCGATGATTCATGGTGTGTGCCAAGAGAACCAAGTCGCGGCAGCCGCTGCGGTGAGCATAGTCCGTGCGGTGACCGCGGAGTAGCTGGGTGAGTGCGCCGACCTGTTCGCTCGGGTCGAGACCCGCCGCCTGGCCGCTGACGCCGTCGCCGGGCTCCAGGCCGACCTGAAGGCGAAGAACTGCTGTTCGAACGCGAAGAAACCCTGGTTTCGACACCAACTACCTCTAACGACGCTTCACACAGGGCACCCCGGGCCAGCCGGGACGACGCAACGTCCCCACGATCCCCACCTGACGACTCAACGGCCGCCTTCTCCACATCCATCACCACGGTCACGTCACCGCTCTCGCAGCATGTGGTGGTTTGAAGCCTCCCCCCGCAGGGCCAGGGAGCTGTCAAAGAATTAGTCCTCGATTTAGTCGGCTAGAGTTCGGTTGTGTTGGAACGGGTTTCAGAGCGACTGGGTGAGGTTGTTCCGCGGCTTATGCCGTATTTGGATGAGCGGCAACGGCGGCTGGTGCTCGGTGGGATCGCGCGTCTGCTGGGTCATGGCGGGATCGGGGCAGTGGCGACGGCGGCTGGCGTGGCGTCCTCGACCGTGTCGGCGGGCAGCAGGGAACTGTTGGAGGATCAGGAATTCGATGGGCGGATACGTTCGGTCGGGGCGGGCCGCCCGGCCTTGGCCGAGGCTGACCCGGATCTGGTGCCGTCCCTGCTGGCGATGGTGGAGCCGGTCGAGTGCGGGGACCCGGAGACGCCGCTGCGGTGGACGGTGGCCTCGACCAGGAATCTTGCCGAAGCCTTGACCGACGCGGGGCATCCGGTCAGTCATGAGACGGTCGCTTCCCTGCTCAAGGCCGAGGGCTTCAGCCTCCAGGGCACGCACCGAACGATCGAGGGCGCTCGCCACCCGGACCGGGACGCCCAGTTTCGCTATATCAACGATACTGTCACCTCCTTTCTGGACGCTGGTGACCCGGTGGTGAGCGTGGACGCTAAGAAGAAAGAGGTCTTGGGCGACTACGCGGTCGGCGGGACGACCTGGCGGCCAGGTGGCGACCCGATCAAGGTCAGGGCGCACGACTTCCCCGAGAAGAACGCGCCGAAGGCGGTCCCCTACGGGGTCTACGACCTGGGCGCGAACACCGGATGGGTGTCGGTCGGGACCGACGCCGACACTGCCGACTTCGCCGTCGCGACGTTGCGCCGCTGGTGGGAAGGCGAAGGCCGATCCCGCTACCCGAACGCGAAACGGCTGCTGATCACCGCCGACGCCGGCGGCTCGAACGGCTACCGGGTCCGGCTCTGGAAGACCGGGCTCGCCGCCTTCGCCCGCAAGGCCGGCATCGAGGTCACGGTGCTGCACTTCCCGCCGGGCACCTCGAAATGGAACAAGATCGAGCATCGCCTGTTCGCCCAGATCTCCTCGAACTGGCGCGGCAAGCCGCTCACCAGCCACGAAGCAGTCGTCTCCCTCATCGGTGCCACCCGCACCCGGACCGGACTGACCGTCACCGCCGAGTTCGACCCCAGCCCCTACCCCACCGGAAAGCGCGTCCCTGTCGCCGAGGTCGAGCGGCTGCCGATCACCGGCCATGACTGGCACGAGCGGTGGAACTACACGATCCGGCCCCAGACACCCGAGCGGGCACCGGACCCGGCCTTCGGACGGTTCCCCGAAGGCGACAAACATCCCGCCTGGCTGCACCACCCGGCCATCACCGGCATGAGTGAACCCGACTGGCGCGATCTCACCGACCGCTACCGGCAATTCCTCGTCGAACACCCCACCGTCGTCCCCTTCGCGAAGCACCGTGCCGGCAACACTGGCACTCGGAAGCTCTCAGCGGCCGACCGGCTCCTCGTCGTCATCCTCAAACAGCGATGGAAGACACCGAACCCGCTGCTCAGAGACCTGTTCGGTGTCTCCGACCAACTCATCGGCGGCGCCCGCCGAGAGGTAGCACGTGACCTCGACGCACTCGGCATCGCCATCGAACCAACCCGACAACGCATCGCAACCGAACCCGAACTCCGAGCGCTCATCCCGGCTCGACCGAACAGCAACAGCCCCAACCAAATCGAGGACTAATTCTTTGACAGCTCCCAGGGCTAGATCAAGTTCCGCGCTGGTGTGGAAGGTCTGGCTGGGATGG
>NZ_JAKZEW010000021.1:13318-35291 GCF_022548875.1 Glycomyces sp. L485
TGGCTGTCCATCAGGCGTCCTCGCAATAGCGGTGATAGCCATACTCAGCCAGGGCGATTTCAGCTCATAATGGATACACCACCGGCCGGCCCCGGGGCTCCCACGGATCCCCGCATAACAGTCTCCCGTTGCGGGGCTCCTTCGGTGCGAAGGTTGCTAGTGACAACCTTCCAGCGCGGGAACAGGTTCGGGCTCAACACCGCGTCCTGTGTGTGTTTGGTGTGGCCTAGCCTGGTGTGGTGTTTACCGATCGGGCGGCGACGGGGATCATCACGGCCATTTCCGCCGGAGACGGTGCAGGAACGGGCTGACGCGCATGGAGAACGTGAGCAGCGGCAGCGTGAACTGCCAGCGGATGTGATGCAAGGCGGCAGCACACCGGACCTGTCCTTGAGCTCGGACTTGGTCGGGAACACACTCGAATCGGCAGTCACCGGCCTTCTCTCGGACACGCCGATCGACGGCGACCTGGACCGACCTAGTCACTCCAATCACCAGACCGCTAATTTGTTAAGTGATCTACCGTATATTTGTAAGGTCACTGTACGAATTTCTGGCCAGTCGGCCTAGAATAGTTGCATGAACGGCCAAGTCGCACGCATCGCATCACAGCAGCTCGAGGAGCTTGCCCAACACCTGCGGATCGTCATGGTGGGAGGCCCGCGCCAGGCGGGCAAGACAACCCTGCTCAAGCAGTACCTGGCCGACCACACCGGCAGTTACCGCTCCCTCGATCAACACGCCTTGCGCCAAGCCGCCGAAGATGACCCCGCCGCATTCGTCAACGCGAGGACACGCCCCCGAATCATCGACGAAGTCCAGCTCGGCGGGGATGCGCTCATCCGGGAAATCAAGACCGCCGTCGACAATGACCCCCGACCCGGCGGCTTCATCCTCTCCGGTTCGAGCCGATTCCTCGACATCCCGACCCTGTCCGAGTCGCTCGCAGGCCGGATCGCGTTCATCGAACTGTGGCCGCTCAGCATGTCCGAACGCACCGGCTCGACCGCCGACCCGATCACGGACCTCTTCGGCGACCCGACGGCCCTCATCAGTCAGAAGTCCACGTGGAACCGAACGGACTACCTCGAACTCATGGCCCTCGGCGGGTACCCCGAAGTTGTCGGCATCGGATCCGACCTGGCACGGGCAGCCTGGTTCGACGGATACCTCTCGACGGTGATCAACCGCGACATTCAGAGCTTCGCCGAGATCGCCCACAGCCGCGCCGTAGCACAGTTGCTCGCCCATATCGCGTACCGCGCGGGCAGCCTCGCTGTCGTCTCGGACCTGGCCGACAGCGTAGAACTGGCCAGACAGACCACGAAGAACTACCTCACCTACCTCGACATGGTGTACCTGACAGTGCAGCTTCCCGCCTGGTCGACCAACCGAGTCACCCGCCTGGTCAAGACCTCGAAGCTCTACCTGACCGATTCAGGACTCGCCGCGCACCTGATGGGCGTGCATGCCGACGACCTCGCCGAACCAGGACATCCGCTCACCGGAGCGCTGGTCGAAACCTTCGCGATCACCGAACTGGTCAAAGCGGTGGCGAACAGCCGCATCCGCACCCAGTTGTTCCACGCCCGCACCGGCGACAAGCAAGAAGTCGACGTGATCATGGAAGGCCCGGGAGGAAAACTCGTGGCCATCGAGATCAAGGCATCGACCTCGCCGGGGGCCAACGCGCTGAAAGGCCTGCGCTGGCTCAAGGCCAAGCTCGGCGATCGCCTCCACGCCGGATACCTCCTGCACCTCGGGACCGAGGCGCTCTCACGAGGCGACGGCATCTATGCCCTACCCCTGTCGACCCTGTGGAGCCATCGAACCCTCTGACTTCCCGACTGACGACCGACCCAGATCCGGTTGGCTCGACACCACGCTCAACCAGCAGGTCTGTCAGGGCGTCAACTGTGATGCGCCAGCTGAACTCCAACTCCGTATCGGAGATCGGCACCGCTTGCAACCAGGCCACGGTTCGGCCGCCAGGGACGCCACCGGCAGGTGAGATGTAGTCGGGCCTCTCGGCCAGTCTGCAAAGTCGGGGAGACGCCCCCGGTGGTTCCGGCGAGCCATCGCCGCCGAAGGCCGCCAGCAGGCCCGCATGCTCAGACCCGGCAACGCTGGGTCGAATGACGCCGCCGACCATGTTGTGGTCTTGGCGGCCGCGCTCGCGCAGTTGCCGCGGGTCGGCTACCGGAAACTCATGGTCCGCATCGACGGGGCCGGAGCCACCCACGCCCTCGTGGGCCACCTCGAAGCGTTGAACACCGCGATCCGGCGGGTGGTCTACACCGTCGGGTGGACGATCACCTCCGCCGACGAGGGCGCGATCGCCAAGCTTCCCGAAGCCGCCTGGACGGTCGCCCTCGGACAGGACGGCCAGTCCACTCCCGGCTATGAGGTAGCCGAGCTCACCGACGTGAACACGCGGTCGGGCTGGCCGAAAGGCCTGCGATTGATCGTCCGCCGCTGCCATCCCTCACGCCGCCAGGCGAAGAAGCTGACCGACTTCGAACGCTCAACCGGCTGGGTCTACTCGATCATCGCGACCAACATCGGCTTCAAAGGGCTCAAGGGCGTCCGGGGCAGTCACACCGCCCAGTTCCTCGACGTCCTCCACCGCCACCACGCCGTGGTCGAAGACCGGGTTCGATGCAACAAGGCCATGGGATTGCGCAACCTCCCCTCGCAGTCGTGGCAGGTCAACGCCGCATGGATCCTCGCCGCGAACCTCGCGGCCGACCTCGACGCCTGGACCCGCCTCCTCGGCTGCGCAGGCGAAGCCGAACTCGAAGGAGCCGAACCGGCCTCGATCCGCGCCAAGCTCTACTCGATCGGAGCCAGGCTCACCCGCCACGCCCGGACCCGCACCCTCCGCCTAGCGGCCACCTGGCCCTGGAGCCAAGCGTTCGCCGCCTGCTGGCAGCGCCTCGCGGCCCTTCCCGACCCCGCGACCTGAACCAGCCACCCCGCCCCGCCGACCCGCCGCAGAAAGGAGCAGCAGCGGCCCTGACCAGCACAGGAACACAACTGGCGACTACCGCGACGACACCGCGAACCGACAGGCCCTCACCACGGCAAGGACAAACCGGTACAAGCCAGGCCGACACTCAACCCATAAGAGACACAGAAGAATCGAGGCTATTAGCGGGCCGCAATCTATTGGTGTCCGCATCGCAAGATAAGTCACCTTCATCGCGTTCGCGAATCGAGTCGAGCCAGTTTTCTTGACGGGCGATCAAACGGTCGATACCCAGCTTACCGGTGTTGCGGGGAAACGTCATGCTCGTAATGTTCGGAGCCGTTTCGATGACGTGGAGCAACGTTCCTGTCATGCCGTAGCAATCATCGCTTCCGAACGCCGAAAGCAGCGCGTAGGCTTCTTCATCGGTTACCGGGGTTGAGATACGGAGCAGCAATTCTCCTATTCTTTCTAGGTCCTCCTGGTCATCGTCCTCCGATGGGAACGGGCCGAGCCTAATCAGATCTGCCACTTCACTCCGTATCATCGAGATCCTTCAATCTGGGCTATCCGCTATGCCGCGCCTCTCTTACAAGTCGATCCGTGTACGCGCCTTAGCGAATATTGTGAGACTTCGACAATTCCACTCGAACGGCATCAACTGATCCGCTTCAGTAGATCACGCCATTTGTCGACCCGGTCGAGAGCAAGGTCGATATCAAGGATGTCATCAATCAGTTCGGCGTACTTCGGACCGAAGATGTACGTCGAAAAATTCCAAGGGGTTCTGCAAGGTGAAGACCGGCAGCGGTTCCTCATCCTCCCCCACATCTCAGGAGTGTCGAAGTCACTCTAATCCACAATCGACACTCCAAGAGATTCTGTTTCAAGGCCGACCGTGAATACGTGGTAGATGACTCCTAGAGTGATGTAACCGGGTTGCTCCGCTTCGCTGTGTCGTTTGATTCGCATCGCATACGGTACCCTTCCCACAAGTCACGGCCGACCAGACAATACACCAATCCGACCAAGGCCGTGCTACCAGGCGATCGGGGTGAATTCAGTCTCGAAAATCATTAGCGGCAACCATTCCTCACCCTCGTACTTCGTGAATTCTTCCATCTGAGCACTGAAGGTCATTGCCTCGCCATGAGATCGAATCAGCCCGTGTTCATTGAACGAGGCAGAAGATTGTCTGGCGAATTCCCTGACGTCTTCTCCACCGAAATAGCGCCAGCTGAACACGGTCCCGTAGCCCAAAGCCACCGCCTCGTAGCCGATGACTCTGGGCTTGGGCGAGATCGGAATTGTAGCCGAAGCACGTGGCGACCAATAGACGCCGGAGGGCGGTATCCATCGGTCAGCCACGAGTCCGCTACATGCTTCATGATAGGCCGCCCCCAGTATGCGGCATTCAGGAGGCGCGTGACACCAGTCAGTTACAGCATCGAAGTACTGCGCATACCACATTTCATGGTCAGGATACATGTCAGCCACCGACTCCGAGACGGAGAAGAACCGACCAGTCTTCGACGCCCGGGTCGCCCACTCCTCGCACAGAGAGGTGATGCGATACCCAAGCAGGATCCATCGGTCCAGCAGTAGCGACATGGGCACTCCAAACATTCTAACCGAAATAACAACTCAGTCCGTGACGAGTCATGACTGTAGTCGAGCGTTTTCACTCAGAGGAAGATCAAACCGGAAGCGGTCTTGAACTTGAATTTTCCACCTTCCACTACTCGCTGGATTCCAGGGGTACTCCAACTCGCCGGCTGTTGTCCAGGCGGCGTGGGGTATACTGTTCCGGGACTGCTCGGATTGGTGTTGTCATGCGTATGAGGGCTCGGCACCTCCGCACCTGACTGCGTGTCGTAGTGCGGACGAGATCCCGGTCCGCACACCCGCAGTGCACACTCCCACGGCTTTGGATCGTAAGGATTGGACTGTCGCTGCCATTCAGCATAGTTGACGATCTCACCATTTTGATTGACCTTGAACGTACAGTGAGGGCCTACAGCGTTCGGATTCGGCCGATGTGTAGCTCGCTTGTTGTGTGCAAGCAGATCCGTGTCGCCTGCTACCACTCGGTATGTATGGACGCCTTCGACTGTGAGGTTGTGGGTGTCCGTGTGCTCTTGACGCTGCTCGACCGCAGTGACCTGGACCCAGGTTCCTGCGCTGGTGTGGAGCCAGGAGCCGGCTTCCAGATTGCGGGCCGGCTGCCAGTCTGCGGTGTTCCATCCTTCAGGTCGGTCTTCGGAATCCGTGGTCCAGAACGGGTGGCCCCCGGTTGCGGTGACCTCGGCGTCCCCTTCACCGTCGCCGTCGGTGTCGACGGTGATGTCGACCAGGTCGCGTTCCTGCGACGGGGTGTAGTGGTGCACCAATACCGTCGCCGTGACGGTCTCTCCGGTCACGGCGTCGAAGGCCAGAACTTGGTCGCCGACCTTCAAGTCCTCGATCGCGATCGTCGAAGCGTCAGCTAGCACGACCTCGGTGCCAGGAACGAACGACTTGCGATTGCACGAGGAACCGCTCGGGGAGTTGGAGGTCCCGCCGCCATCGGTGGCATCCGGACCTCTTCGGCCGCCTGGGATGACTTCCATCGCACAGTCTGTCGCTGTACCGGTGGCGCAGGTGTAGGCCGTTCCGGCCACATCCGCGACTCGGCCGACCGGGCCTGGGATCATCGAGGCCACACCCATCGCGCAGTCCATAGCCGCGCCCGAAGCGCAGGTCTGGGCCGTGTCGATCGCTCCGGCACCGATGGCCACGGCACCCGCCGCCAGGGCGATCACCTGGCCGCCCGGCACAAAGGCCGCTACAGTGGCCACCGTTCCGGCTACCGTGGCAATCGTGCCCGCGTTGTCCTTGACCCAGTCGGTGGCCTTGCCCGCCACGTCGGAGACCGTGTTCGCCACCGAATCGACCGCTGACTTGGCCTTGTCCACCAAGCCGCCAAGGAACAAACCAGTTGGGTCCGCGAAGGTCGTCGGATTGTGGTTGGCATATGCATAGCCGTTGATCTGCTGATCGTCGGCCACGTCGATGACCGGGTCGATCGACATGAAGCGGCCGAACAACGCGTCGTAGGATCGGGCCCCGAGTTCGAGCAACCCGGTCGAGTCCTCGACGCCGCCGACCCAGCCCTGCTGGCCGAACCACTCACCTGAGCGCTCGCCGCGCACCATGCCGAACGGGTCGAAGTACCGCACGTTCACATTGGAGTGGCTGACCGCGTTGATAGAATGTGTGGCCGTGCCCTGCGGGTTGACCCCGGTGTAGCGCCACAAGTCACGAGCCACACCAGTCGCCACGGCCACCGTGTGGCCGGCGTGCTGGAAGTACCGGCTGGTGTCCATCGTGTCGGCGACCTTGTCCCACACGACCTCCGTGTCGGGCAAGAACAGCGTCACACTGTCGCCGTCGTCGCGGATCAGTCGCTCCCCGTCAGGGTCGTAGACCATCCGGGTCTGGTCGTCGCCGCTGTTGACGACGGAGTTGTTGCCCTCCGCGTCCCACTCGAAGGTCTGGACATCCCCGCCGACCTCCCGGCTGGTGGTGTTGCCGGCCTCGTCGTAGCCGAACACCGCTCGGGTCCCATCCTGGGAAGTAACCTCGATGGGCGCGTGCGGGCGCGCGCTCCCGGCGGCGGGATAGGAGAACGTGCGCTGTTCATTGCTGTGACCGGTCAGCTGGAGCTTGTCGGAGACACGGTTGCCCGCGGCGTCGTATGCATACGAGTTCCAGTACGGTGCCGGACCGCCGACGGCCGCGGTCTCTCCAGTTGCGGCGCAGGTTGTCTCGCCAGCCTGCGACCAAGCCTCCGTAAGGCGCTGCTGAGCGTCGTAGTCGAAGCACTGGGTCTCCCAGCGCGACTCATTGCCCAGCGGTTTGTCGACCACCGACTTGATGTTCCCGGCGTCATCGTACGTGTAGTTCACGTCGGCCACGTGCGGGTTGGTCGTCTCGTGGCCGAAGACGAACCGCTCCAGCCGCCTAGTGGTCTCTTCGTACTCGAATCCCTGGTAGGCGTACTTCTCGGCCGAGGAACCCAGGCGGCGCGTCTGAATCTCGCCGAACGGCGAGTAGGTGGCGTCGTCGACCAACACGTAGTCGTTGCTTCCCAACGAGGTCAGGATCCAGGTGGGGTTGCCGACGGAGTCGTAGCCGAAGTCGAGGCTCTGGGTGACGCCGATCGATCCGGCCTTCGAGTACCCTCGCGTCCTCATCTGGCCGTTGTCGAAGAACGATTGGTTGGTGTAGTAGGTCCCCGCGAGTGACCCTTCCGAGGCGGGGATCTTCCAGGCGGTGATCTGGGCGCGGCCCGCGGCGTCGTAGTACATGATCGACTCGGTGTAGGCGTTGCCGTCGACCCAGCGCGTCGTGCTGGCCGGGAGTCCCTTGCCGCCGCTGACGGTGTCGAACGTCCACGACGCCAGGAGAGTACCGGTGCCGTCGCGGCGTTCGGTCATCCGCCCGAGCGAGTCATATGTGTACTGGAGGGTCTCGCCTCGCGCGTCGGTGGTGGACTTGGTCTGCCCGGCAGCGTCGTAGACGGTGGTGGTGGTCCCGGCGTCCGGGTCAGTCGCGGACACCTGGCGGCCGCGCAGGTCGTAGTCCCACTCCCAGAGGTTGCCGGCCGGATCGGTCATGGTGGCCAGCTCGCCTGACGGGGTGTAGGTGTAAGCGAGCGTGTCGAACGCGCCGGTCGGCTGGTTGGAGCGGTAGGTGCGGACTTCGACGTTCTGGCCGAGCGCATTCTCGATGGTCGCCTCGGCCGGTGCGCCGTCGGGCGGGGTGACGGTCACCTGGTATCCGTCGGCGGATCCTCCGTAGTCGGTGGTGGTGCGCCACAGCTCGTCGTGTCGGTTGAACTGAATCTCGTCGGTCACGCGTCCGGCTGCGTCGAAGTCAAATTCGACGCGGTTGGCGGAGTCGCCGCGCGCGACGGTGGCGAGGGTGGTCGAGGGCGGGTCGGTGTTGAAGTTCGGTCCGCGGTTCTCCTCGACGCGCCCGTGCGTGTCATACCGCTGCTCGGTGATGACCCGGCCGCCACCGGCGGTGTCGGTCTGAGTCTGGCGCAGCCGCAGCAGGGAGTCGTACAGCTCGATCGAGCTGATGTATGAACCGGCAGTGTTCAATTCCTTCGTCGTGATCGCCGAAGGCCCGTTGTCGCGCAGGTTATAGGTGAACGTCATCGACGCCGACTCGCCACCGGAACGGCTGCGCCCGGGCAGCCACACCGCGGTAGTGCGACCGAAGGAGTCGTAGTCGATCTCGGTGGTGCGGCCGTTGGCGTCGACGATCTCGGTGGCCTGTCCCCAGGCGGGGTCCAGGTGCGTGGTCTCGGTGTGGCCGGCGGGGTTGGTGGTGACGGTCTTGGTCACCGGGCCTGCTCCCGACGGTGTGAACGCGGTGGCGGTGATCCGGCCGAGCGCATCCTCGACGGCGGTGGGGCGGCCGAGCGCGTCGTAGGTGGTCTTCTCCTTGGTCACGTAGGAGGCGGTGCCGCCCTCGGGCCAGGTGTCGAGCACGGTGGTGCGGGTGAGCAGGCCCTCGGTCGGCTCGTCGTTGACGGACGTATGGCCGTCGTAGTAATAGCGGGTACCGGAGAGCACGTCCCCTGGGCGGCTCGGCGAAGTCGAGCAGGGGAGCTTGACTGTCTCGTCGCGGCGGGGAAGGCTGTAGAGATTCGCGGTGGTCGAGTCTGCGTACCAGGTGCGGGTGCAGGTCTCGTCGCCGCTCGCGGCTAGGTCGCCGTGGTCGGTGACGGCGGTTGGCCGACCCAGGCTGTCGTATTCGGTGGAGGTCCGCGAGCGCTGCCAGGTGGTGTCGGTGAGCTCACGCCTGGAGTCCTCGCGGGACGGCGCGGTCAGCCATGCTTCGTAGGCGCCGCCATCGTGGGATTGGGCGGCCCGCTTGGAAGTCCAGTACCGGGTGGTCGAGCCCTCGATGACTTGAGATCCGTTGTAGACGAGCTCTTCGAAGACGCTGCCGGACAAGGCCTTGTGGTCGGTGGCCGTGTTGCCCTCGGCGTCGGTCACCGACACCGAGCGCTTGGTGCCGTCGGGGAGGGGCTGACCGTTCATGCCGCGGTAGTAGCGGGTACGGCTGACCTCCTGCGGCCCGTCGAAGGGGTCGCCGAAACGAGTGGTGACCTGCGCGTAGCCGCGCCATTGGCTGTAGGTCCGCTCGGACTTACGGGTGTGGGCCGAGTCGTCCCAGCCCCAAAGAACACTGGTGCCCCCTCCCGAGGTGGCGTAGTCGTAGAAGGTCATCACCGCGGGCGACTCGGTGACCGGGTCGGTCTCGGTGACCTCGGTGACCACGTACTTGTGGAACCAGTCCTCGACGGTCTCGTCCTGTCCGGGAGGCTTGGACAGGGACGGGTAGCACCGCTTGGTGTTCTCCGATTTGGACGGCAGTGTGTCGCATTCGGGTTCGGAGTAGCCGATGTTGATGACCGCTCCGGTCTCGGTCTTGATCGAGGACATCCGCCAGCGCCACAGCGGGATACGGTCGGCGGCGTCGACTCGGTTGGCGAGGGCGTAGCCCCCGAATTCGAGTTTGGGCAGAGTTATGGTCTCGCCGTCTGCTCGGCCGCTCTGCTGGATGGACTTGAGCCATAGGACGACCTGGTTCTCCGAGCCGTAGCTCTTGAACTCGTGGGTCAGCTTCCACTCGTCGACGGTGCGCCAGGAAGAACCGTCGCGGACCTGCGTGAGGATCTCGGTGAGCTTCTTGGTCTCGAAGAACACCGGGGAGTACTGGGTGGTGCAAGGCGATTCTGCGCAGTGGAGGTCCCAGGGCACCTCAGGCCAAGAGTCCGGTTTGGGATCGCCTTCGGCGTCATAGCAGTCGGTGTCGCACCTGTCGGCGGTGGTGAACACGATCCTGCCGGTGGCCTGGACCGTGGAGTCCCCTTCCCGGAGGCCGTATTCGATGCTGGCCAGGTAGGCCTCGCGGGTGTAGGAGGTCCGGTTGCTCTCGTCGCCGGCTGCGCCGTAGTAGCCGCTCTTGGTGGTGTAGTCGTAGCTGACCATGTTGCCCAGTGGGTCGACGGCCTTGTCGAGCATCCACCGGTAGGCCTGCTTGCAGGAGGAGTCCTTGAACCCGGTGGCGTGACATGATTCTCCGGAGTGGTTGCCGAAGACAGGGACGGTGAGCCTGGAAGAGGACTCGACGCCGAAGTGGTATTGGGCGCTGTCCTCGGTGGTGATCCTCCAGCGTTCGCTCGTGGCGGAGGAAGAGGTCGCTGCGGAGCCGAGCTTCTCAATCTTCCAGGCCGCGCCGTTCTCGGCGAACCACTTGCCGGTGTCGTCGTCCTTCAGGAGGGTGGCGTTGACACCGTTGAGCGAGACGGTGATGTGGTTGGACTGGCCGTCCCAGCACTGGTCGGCCGTGAAGGTCTCCTTGTCGTTGTTCGAGTCGGAGTCGACGTCGTCGGAGCAGGAGGTGTAGGTGCGCTCGATGAAGCCGGGCTCGTAGGACCATCCGTCGCCGACCCAGGATGCCTGGTTGTTGCGACCGGAGGTGCGTCCGTCGTGCACCGCTGAGGAGTAGGAAAGCGACAGTTCGGGCACAGGGCCTTGGGCGGGCGGGACGACGATCGGGATGTCGTAGGTGAAGGCGCCGGTGTTGGAGCCCGCTTCCCAGGTGCCGATCGGATTGAGCTTCGTCGCCGAGTAGTCGCCGCCCTCACCGGTGCCGCCGTCCGCGGTGGCGGAAACCGCCAGCAGCATGGGCTCGGAGTCGGTCGACTCCATGGCCTGGGCGTCTTTGAGCGAGTCACCCTCCAGATCGACGGTGAGGGTGTCGGACCCGGTGTCGTTGACCGATTCGACCGGCACGGCGCCACCGCACTCGGCGCCGTCCGGGGTCTTGGCCGCGCATGGGGGCAGTGCGAAGACTTCGAGGCGGTTCGACCATTCGGCTCCGTAGGCCGCCTCGATCGCCGAGTAGTCGATCTCGACGCCGCCCTTCGGTGCGGCGCCGTTCGGCTCGAGCTGGAGCACTATACCGTTGACGCCCAGTTCGGAGGCCGTACGGTCGTCCAGCACCGTGACTTCGGCCGAGTCGTCGTCCGAGGCGACCTCGACGGCGTCGGCGACGGACTCTACCGGTGCGGGCGGCTGCCACACCTGGCTGGCCGAGGGGTCCTCCCAGTCGACCTCGCCGAGCGGGATCTCGGTGACCTCGACGGGGTCATCGGTCTCGATGTCGTCAGTGGACTGCGCCCAGGCCGGCAGCGGAACGGCGACGAGCAGAGTCGCGCCAAGCAGTGCGGCGGCGGCCCGCGTCGCCGCCCTGTGCAGCCAGGCCAAGGGGTTCGAGGGTGTCCAATCGGGCACGGTCGGTTCGAGGCTGGAGGTCATTCCGGGGTCTCCGATTCCGTTGCGTCGGGGGTGGGCGCTAGATGCGTTCGCCGGAGCGCATCATGTCGGTGATGCGTTCTGGATCGACAGTGGACTGCCAGACCTGGACCCTGTCGACCAGTCCGTTCATGTGCTGCATGAGGTTGCCATTCCCGCGTCCGTATACGCCCAAGTAGAACTTGTCTTCGGCGTTCCACGGCGTGTCGATGGCGTCGGCCTCGGCGGCCTGTTCACCGTCGACGTACATGCGCATCTTGCCGCCGGGGATGTCGACGACCACCGCGACGTGGTACCAGGACTCGCCGAGGTAGCCTCCGGTGGTGATCGGATGCTCTGCGATCATGCTGTGCCATGTGACCGCCCCGGTGGTGTCGGCCGAAGGCATCGCGAACTGAAACCTGCCGCCGTCCTCGTCAGGCTTGTAGTTCAGGTTGAAGCCGACACGGTCCTGGCCGCCCTGCGAGAGGATCGTCTGATAGGGGCCGTCGGGGCTCTCGATCCGGACCCAAGTCGCGATGGTGAAGGACTCGTCGGTGCGCACCACCGGTCCACTGGTCTCCGCCCAACCCGCGCCGTCGAATTGGAGTGCGCTGTCGAAGTTCGGGACTCGGTCGAAGCCCCAGCTGCAGGTCCCATTCGGTATGAGGGTGTGGGTGCCTTCGGCATCGGCAAAGTTCGCGTCGTCCAGACTCCAGTGGCCGAGGCGTTTCACCGACTTGTTCCCGCCGTATACCGCTTCGGCCTGTTCGGTTGTGACGGCACCACGCCAGAGTCGAACGTCGGAGAGTGCTCCGGCGAACTTGCCACCGCCTTCGTTTCCAGAACCGCTGCCACGGCAGCCGATATTGACCTTGCCGAATCCCCGAAGAGGAGGGACGTCGGCCGAGTTGGTGCTCACCAGCTGTCCGTCGACGTAGAGCCTGACCTCGCTGGAGGCGACATCGTAGACGCCGGTGAGGTGAGTCCACCGTTGTGCGGTTGCCGATGCGGGGTCTCGGGCGGTGTCCCATGACGCGTCGCCGGTGTCGTTCTGACCGACGACGGCGAACGCCCATTCGCCGCTACTGGTGAGAAAGAGTTTGAACCTGCTGCCGAGTTCCCAGGTCTCACCCGCGACGGTGTGTTCGGTTCCGGTATCCACCTCGTCGACGCGTGCCCAGGCGCTGAGCGAGAACGACCCGTCAGAGCGGTTCTGGGTGACATCCCCGGCGGTGACGCACGAAGTGCCGTCGAGCTTGATCGCCGACCCGCCGCGACCCCACTGGTCCTCAACGAAGGATCCTCCCGCGGCGGGCAGAGTCATGTCGTTGCCCTGCAGCGAGGAGTCGGTCGAGTCCTTGCGGAACAGCCACTCACCAGAGAGTCCAGCGGGTAGGTCTCCGGCCATGATCTCCTGCACGTCGGCATCAGTCAGGAGCCCCTGCCACATGCCCGCGTGCTGGATAGCGCCTTGGAAGCGACCGAACTGACCGTATGGGGACGTCCGACCAGAGCATCCGATGTTGACCGGCCCGTCGGCGTGCCACGCTTCATGCGTGAACGTGCTGGTCGCCTCGGGTGTGCCGTTGACCCAGAGTTGGGCCGCCTTTGATCCAGGGTCGACAGTGGCGGCCAGGTGCGTCCAGTCCCCGGCGGCCGGCACGGTGGTCGAGGCCGCCCGAACATAGTTGCCCGGCGAACGGGCGTCCTGATCGGTCAGCATCAAGTCCCATTCCGAAGAGACGCCGCGATACCGCAGGGCGAATCCAGTGTTGTTCTCGCCGGACTGGGAGAGCACGGTGCGAATGCTGTCGGGGTCGGTGGTGTCGAGCCGGACCCACGCGGAGACTGTGTACGGCACGTCTGTTCGGATTGCGGCGCCTGCGGACGCGACGCAGTCGGTGCCGTCGAACAGCATCGCCTCACCTGGCGGGGTCGCCGAACCGGAGCCGGTGTATCCGGAGGTGCGACCGACATGCAGGTCGTGCGAGGCACCGGCGCCTTCGGTGCCGGTTTCGGTGTCGACGCCGCCGAGTTCGGCGGCGTCGTCGAGTCCGTCGCCGTCGAGACGCCAGGTCGCCGCTGCGATCGGCGTCACCTTGCGCGGTGCGAAGAAGTCGACCTGCATCCGCTTGGAGGTGTTGCCGGCCTGGTCCTGGGCCCACACGTATAGCCAGGTGTAGCCACCCGAACTGGGCGCGGTCACGGTGATGGTGGTCGTGCCGCTCGAGGAGACCTCATTACGCTGGGCCTCTTCGTTGACGCCGTAGTAGAAGCCGCTCATTCCCGAGTGGGCGTCCGAGGAGGTGAACCTGAAAGTCACCTCGTCTCCGGCCTGCGGGTTCTCAGGGCTGACCAACTCGATCTTCGGCGGAGTCGGTGGAGTCGAGTCGATGCGGAAGTAGCACCATTCGTCGAACCAGTTGTCGCTCCCGCTCTTGTAGTCGTCGAGCGATCGCATCCGCCACCGATATTCGCCGCTGGGGAGTTTCTTGCCCGACGGCACGGTCCAGGACTGGCGCGAGCCCGACTTCTGATTGCGACTGGTCGACCAGGTGCGGACGTTCTTCGACGAGCCCTTCTGCCGGACCTGTATGTAGGCGCCCACCTTGCCGTCGGGGTCGCGCGGGATGCCCGAGAGGGTCGGCTGGACCTCAGAAGTCCACGGCGAGTTCGAGTAGCCCGAGGTGACGCAGGCTTTCCCATTGGTACGCAGCGATATCGGGTTCTGCGCCCGGGAGTTGTAGGTGACGATCAACTCCACCGACTTGTGGTCGATGCGTCGCCAGGCATAAGGGTCGGATTCGTCCGAGGAGCGGACCATGAACGTCATCCAGGACCGGCCCGAGTTCAGCCTCGAATTCAGTTTCGACTTGACCTCCGAGCCGGTGAAGTTGACGTCCCGGTCGGGGTAGCTCGTCCCGCACCCACCCTTGTTCGAGGAGGCCACCGACTTGGTCTGCAAGTGGTCGAGGGTCGCCGACGTGATCGAGTTCCAGGTGGTGGCATTGGACATCTTGCGATCGGCCTCGTACAGCGCCAGATCAGTCGAGCCGCAGCCGCCCGAGTGGGTCTGAGTCATGGAGACCCGCGCGGTTAGGACGTCCTTACCCTTTAGGCCGCCGATGCCGAATCGGACTGCCGAGCGCCATGTACCGCACGCGTCGGGCGAGCAGCCAGACCAGGTGTTGCGGCCGACTCGCATGCCGCCCTTGCGGGGCCAGTCTTTGTCATTGGTCCAAGAGCTGCCCGGTCGGCTCTTGAAGATGTTCGCCCAGGCCAGTCGCTTGCCGGAGAACGGCGGGTCGATGGTGATGGGGAATTCGGCTTCGGGGTCGGACAGCAGGCCCGCATCGGGGGTCACGGTCAGCGTCGAGCCCTCGAGTTCTACGCCGACCTCGGCGTAGAGACCCGGCATGGGGTCGTCCTCACCCAGGTCACTGACCGGTTCTTCCTCTGTAGAGCTGAACGTCGACATCGTGGGCTCGGCCTCGGCGTCGGGATCGAGTGAGGAGTCCCACATGTAAGCCGCGGGGGCGGCGAACACGACCTCGCCGGCGGCGTCGACTGCGCTGATCGCCCCGGCCTCGTCCTGCGTAACGGTCAACCCGTCGGAGCTGATGCCGATGTCGATCGCTGCGAGCGCCGGGTCGGCCGCCGCCTCAGGCGTTTTGACTACCAGAGCATAGGAGAAGCCGTCAATACCGGACACCACCTGCAGGTCCACGTCCGGCAGCACCTCCGAATAGGTGACGGTGTCCTCGGCGACCAACGGAGCGGGGAGTGGATCGGGCCAGATCAGCGATACTGCCCCGCCTTCAGGCGAGGTCGCGGTGACGAACGGGTCGGTCCCGCCACCGGAGACGGTGATCTCGGAGACCGCAGCGGTGGTGGTGATGGTCCCGTCGGCCGCCACGGTGAAACCGGTGTCTACTTCGACCCACTCGCCGGAAGCGTCGGGGGCCCATGCGGGGACGGTCTCGACCTGTGCGGTCAGGAAGCCCTCGGGGTCGGCGATCACGCGGGTGTCGAAGTCCTGGAGTCCGCTGACCTCGACTCCGATGGAGCACGCCTCGGCCAGCATGAGCGCACCGCCCTCGGTGGGCGATTCCAGGGTGTCGACCGCGGGATCGAGTCCGGTCGTGTCATAAGGGCAGGTCAGGGAGTACGCGGAGACCTCCTCGATCGCATCCAGGGTCGAGTCGACCTGGAACGAGCACCAGGAGGTGTACATGGAGTTGGTGCCGTCGTCGGTACCCGCGCGGGTCCGGAATTCGTACGTCCCGTCCGGCAGAGGCGTCTCGACCTCCCACGCATATGGTGTCTCGGCGGGGGCGGGTGCGCTGACGTGCTCGGCCACCAGGGTGCCCGAGGAGTCGCGGACCCAGTACCGCACGACGGCCTCGCCATCGGATGAGTGTGGGACGGCCGAGAGCATCGGCTGCGTTCCGGCGAGGCGGGCCTCAGCCGGAGCGAGGCAGTTCGTCCCTTCGACGGCCAGCTCCGACGGAACCGAAATCTCTGGTTCGTAGGTCACTGTCATGGTCGCGCTCTCGGCGTCGGCGCGGAACCAGTGCTCGCGGTCGTCCTCGACCGCAGCCCTGAGCCCGAAGGTGATCGAATTGTTTGGAACGTTCGCGTGCCGGTCGACGTGGTAGGTGAGATCAGCCGAGGAGAAGCTCACGTGCCTGGTCGGAAAGGCCTCGGGGCAGCCGCTGGCGCTGTTGGCGCTCTCGACGGTCTGGGTGTCGAGCGGGGCTCCGTGCAGCCAATTGCTCGCGGTGGAGTTCCAGGAGGTTGGCACCGTTCCGGCCGAGATGACGTTGGTCTGCCACAGTTCCAGCGGGTAGGACAGGCAGCCGCCGGTGTGGCGGATGTCGAGCGACATGGTCGCGGAGGTGACCGTCGAGTGGGAGAGCTTTTGAAGGTCGAAGCGGATCATGGACCGCCAGGTCCCGTAGCCCTCTTCACCGGGGGCAACCCAGCCGTTGAATCCCATGCGCAGGCCTCCCGAGCGGGGCCAGACAGCATCGTCCCACCAAGTCGAGTCGGCGTACTGCCCGTCGCCGACGGTAGTCCACGCCCACTGCGGAGCCTCGAACGACGGGTCGATCACCACCGGGAACTCTGTGGCCGGGTCGGCGAGCATGGAGGCATCCGGCACGACGGTGAGCGAGGCGCCCTCGAGCGCAACCGGCATCCGCTCGACCCTGCCCGGATCGCCAGGCGTCTCATCAGAGCCGGAGGCGGTCGCCTCGAGCTGCTCGGCGAAGGCCTGGGTCGGGCCCGCGATCGCGGGCCGCGGGGTGGGTCTGGAGGAGTCCCACATCAGGGCCTGGCCGGCGGCCAGAACGGTTTCGCCCGTCGCCGGATCCGCTGCCGTCACCGCACCAGTTTCGGGATCTTGGGAAACCTCGAGCGTCCCTCCCAGTTCGACCGCAATCTCGGCCAGCGCCGGGTCGGCGGCGGCCTCGGCGGTGAGGACTTCGAGCCGGTACGAGAAACCGGCGCGGCCGGCTTCGACGATCAGGTTGACCCCGTCGAACACGCTCACGTACCGAGCTTCGGCGCCCTCGAGCGTCGGCTCCGGCAGTTCGGTTGGCCACCAAAGGTCGAGCGTCTCCCCCGTCTCAGTGGTCATGCTGGCCAGCGGCTGTGCCGGGCCGCCGCCCGAGACCATCACGTCACCCGGCACCGCGGCAGCGGTGATGAGGCCGTTCTCGTCGACCGCAAGCGTCGGGTCGATATCGACCCAGGACCCGGAATCGTCAATGGTCCACTGGGGAGTCGCGTACAACTCTGCGGTGACATTGCCATCTACTTGGGCGATGAAGCGAGCCGAGGCCTCCCGCATCGTGTCGATTTCAATCGGACGTCCGCAGGCCCCGGCCAGCTCCAGAGCGGTCGCTTCAGAATCGACAGCCCCGTCAGAGTCGGACAGGACGGCACATTCATTGTCGCCAGATAGTGGCTCTTGGGCTGCAATGGGATCGGCGACCATCAGCGAGGCGGCCACGACCGGGATCAGGCCGTAGGCGGCGCCCTGCCGCAACCGGGCCAACATCGGACGAGGGGTTCGGCGAACATCGATGGGGAGTGGGGAATTCGACATCGGGGCATCGCATTCAGTTAGACAGCGGGGGTGGTCTCAAATCCATGAAGGACCCTGACCGTGCGTCACGGTATTGGAACCACTCTGGAGTGTCAAGATGCAGGAGCCCCTGAAAACCATTGAATCAGACAGTTCAGACAAACTTCCCCGAACAGAAATCGGGCATTGGCCACAAGAGTCCCATCGGGACGGAACAGAATGATATGACACCGCAGATCAGGGTGGGAATCCGCGAAGTAGCTGAGACCCTTCGACACAAACCTTCTCAAATTAATGTGACACTGGTCACAAACCGTGCGAGTGCTGACGGCGAGCGAGCGGACGCAGGCTCCTTTGAAGTCATCAACGCGGTCGACGCAGTCAGGTTGGGCGACAACCGACGCGCCCTCCGGTCTTGCTGAATTTCGGGCCTCAGTATCGTTTACAAGAACCGTGGCGCAGCCATGCGTTGGACGGCAACCACATCCCACGCCACAGCGCAAACCGGTTCGCTGACCGCCGCTTCGGCCGCGTCATTCGCTGTCTGACGCCTGACGTTCAGTTCGCAGGTGGCCCAGGGGTCTGTTTGCGTCCTTTGCACCCACGATACCGACCATCATCGCACGTCAGTCGAGTCCGAGCCGGATGCGTTCGGCAACGATGATGCGCTGCTCCACAGGGATCGAATCGTTGTCGAGCGGAGCGGGCCTGGCGTACCCGGTGTCGATGGCCATGCTGTCGACGTCTTTGGCTTCGCTGCGGCGAGCGTAGTGCTCGAACAGGAGAACCTTGTCCTCCTGGATCTCGCGGATGCGCTCGTCGACGCAGTCTTTCGCCAACAGTCGATGCACCTGCACCTTCCGGACCTGCCCCATGCGGTGCGCCCGGGCGATCGCCTGCTGTTCGGTGCTCGGCTTCCACTGCGGCTCGCAGATGACCACCACCGAGGCCGCCTGGATGTTCAATCCGACGCCGCCCGCATCGATCTGGGACAGCAGCGCGGCCGGCCCGTCGACCCGGGTGAACTCGTCGATGAGGTCCTGCCGTGCTCCGACCGCGACCTTGCCGGTGATCGGTCCCACCGCAACCGGGCCGAGGCGCTTCACGGCAGCCTCCAGCACGTCCAAGAAGTACGAGAAGACGATCACCTTCCGCCCTTCGGCCCCGGCCTCCTCGACCAGGTCCGCCAGGCGCTCCAGTTTCTCGGAGCCGGGCATTGCCGAGGCGGCGCGGCGCATCCCCATGAGATTGCGGGCCTGAACCTCGGAGCGGTATCGGTCCTGGGAGGTCTCGTCCAGGCCGACCCAGTCCTCCACTTCGATCTTATCCGGCAGCTCGGTGAGGACGTCCTCTTGGTTGCGCCGCAGGTACACTGGCGCAACCTGGCGGCGGAACGCCTTGGCACCGGCTATGGTCTCTCCCGCGTCGATCCGATCGGCAAGCCGTGGCCGCAAGTAGGAGACCAGGTTCTTGAATTCCTCCACCCGGTTCTCCATCGGCGTACCAGAGAGGAACAGCGTCCGCTGCGAGCGCCGGCTCATCTCGGATACCGCCCCAGACCGCTTCGCCACAGGGTTCTTGACGTAATGCGCCTCGTCGACGACCAGGAGTGCGGGTTCCACATCAGGACGGGCCCTGAACACCTCGAGTCGGATGAGCGTGTCGAATGTCGTGACGGCCACTCCCCCGCGCTTGAGCCACTGCCTTGCCTGCGCCTCACGCGCCGAGGCGGGCCCGTGAAGACTGAAGGAATTGAGGTGGGTGTGGCGCTTGATCTCGGCGATCCAGTTGGCCTGCACGCTGGCCGGACACACCACCAGGAAGCGTCGCTGGCCCTTGGCCGCCAGGTGGGCGCACACCGCGAGCGCTTGGATGGTCTTGCCCAAGCCCATTTCGTCGCCGAGAACGGCTCGCTCCTGATGGATGGCGTACTTGGCACCGAAGAGCTGATACATGCGCAGCGTGGACTTGAGGAGGCTGGCGTCGAAAGGGACCGCCTCGATCTTCTGGCGCAGCTCAGCACTGATGAAGTCTTCGAGCGCTTCGGCATCGGCGGTATCGGAACCGGTGATCTTCGCGACCGCGGTGTTATAGGCGGCCGCGTCTGCCTTGAATTCACGCCACAGCTCCTCGGGGTCGCGCCTGGCCGGATCGCAGCGCGCCAGGGCATCGTCGATGCTTTGGACGAGCGAGCGGGTCTCGAAGCCGTAGACGACGGCTTCAAGCGACACCAGCGCGCTCATGGCTTCGGTCTTGCGCTGCCGTCCCGACCAGAACATGGTCCAGCGGCTGCCGGCGTTCTCGGCTCCTGCCAGCAATGGGAACATCTGATGCTCGTAGCGCCGTACCGGCTCGCGCAGCGCCCCGGCGGCGGCTTCGGCACTGCGTTGGGCTGCGAGGGTGGCGAGTAGACGGGTCTGGCGGGAGTCCTTTCTGTCGGGATCGAAGCGGAACCGAGTCTCGGACGCGATCTTCTGGGCGAGCAGGTCTGCCGCGGCCTTGACCTCTTCGATGGTGCGGGCACCGACTCCGGGGACGCCGAGCATCTGGTGGTGAGAGGCCCCGCGGATCTTGGCTACGGTGTCGTAGCCGGCCTGCTCCAATATGCCGAGCCTGACGTCCCTGCCCACGATCTTGCGGAGGTCGGCGGTCGGGACGTTTGCAAGTTTCGCCCCGGTCTGTTCCCGGTTCAGGACGTCGATCTGGCTACGGACGGCCTGCTGGAGTTGTCCGGGCGCCGCTAGGAGCCATCGGCCACTCGCCGAGATGACGCGTGCTTGCTCCACGACTTTTCTGGCGTGTTCGCCCATCTTGCGCCTGTCGATCGGGGGTGGCGTGGTCTTCATGGTCCTCTGCGCTGGTTCGAAGGGCTGGGGTATGTCCATTATCAGCGGCTACTCGACGGAGTGTCACTGCACCCCTGCGATTCGGTTTCGCTGCCTTGGGAGGATGTTCGGCCTGCGTGGATACTCGGCTTCAGGCGGCGCCACTGACTTTAAAGTGACAGGGTCTTCGGGCGTTTCCTTGTTGCCTTGTCGTCGTTGAACACGATGTGCGATACGGGGACGGTGGCGGTGTGAACGCCGCAGGCCGGGCGAAGCGCGAGGCGGTTCGCCTTGAGGCAGCAGGATTGTTCGAGCGGGGCATCGGCGCGGTCGAGGCAGCCCGGACGCTGGAGGTGTCGACCAAATCGGCCTACCAATGGCATCGGGCATGGGAAGCCGGTGGCCCGGAGGCGTTGGCATCCAAGGGGCCACCGGGCCCGGACTCGCAGCTGGACGATGCGCAGCGACAGGCGCTGGAGCAGGCACTGGAGGCCGGCCCCGAAGCCGCAGGGCTGGGAAATGACCAGCGGTGGACGCTGCTGCGAGTGCGCGAGTTGATCGCATCGAAGTTCGGTGTCTCCTACAGCCTCAAGGGCGTCGCGCTGGTGCTCCACGCCATGGACTGGACGGTCCAGGTCCCCGACGCGAAAGCCTCGGACCGCGACGAGGAAGCGATCACCGCCTGGCGCAAAAAGACCTGGCCGACGGTAAAAGGATCGCGCGCAGGCTGGGCGCGTGGATCTGCTTCATGGACGAGTCCTCGCACACGCTGATACCAGCCCGGTCCCGCACCTGGGGCCGTCGCGGACGCACCCCGGTCATCCGGGTCCGCAAACGCGGTTCGGGCCGGGTCTCACTCGCCGGACTCACCGCCTACCGACCCGGCGGGCCCTCCCGGTTCTTCTACCGGACCATGCCCCACCGCAGGCGCAAGGGCGAGAAGCCCGGCTTTCGCGAACGCGAGTTCGCCCAAATGCTCGACGCCGCCCACCGCGCCCTGGACGCACCGATCGTCCTGGTCTGGGACAACCTCAACGCGCACAAGGCCGACGTTGAGTGAGGCGGAGGTCCTCGACACTGCGTTGAGAAGCCACCTGGTCGATCCGATGCTGCTGCGCGCCGACGACTTCGAGCGGTTTCTGAGCGCCCGCAAGGAGATGCTGCTCGGACTGATCGAGCAGGCCACGGGGAAGCGCTGCTACCGGGACGAGGTCCTGGTCGCCGAGGACGTCGACGACGCCATCGACGACACCGAAGACGAATAACGCCGAACCGGTCAGCCCTGGTTGAGCAGCGGGCTGGGTTCGCCTGACCATACGACCGTCAGCTCGCGACAGGCCCGGGTGAGTGCGACGAACAGCAGGTTCCGCTCGCGTTCGATCGCCTGGGCGTGCGCGACCGGGTCGGTCTGGGCCAGATCGGTGGCGAAGCGACGCGGATAGCGTTTCTCGCCGACTCCGGCGATCACCACGCGGTGGTATTCGGTGCCTTTGAGGCCGTTGATGGTGGTGACGTGGACGGCGTCGTCCTCCGGCACCTCGTCCCGCACCGCGAGCGCGGGGAGTCCGGCTGCCTCGATCGCCTCCACATGCCGCCGGATCGCCTTGCCGTTCGGCATGCAGACGACGATCGAGTTCAGCTCGCTGCCTACCTCCGCCCAGGCGACGACCTGATCGACGACCGCCTCCACCTCCGACTGCTCGTCAGGCTGGGCCACGAAGCGCGGCTC
>NZ_JAKZEW010000021.1:35374-35666 GCF_022548875.1 Glycomyces sp. L485
ACATACGCAGCGGCTGGCGGTAGATGCGCTGGAAGTTGTCGCCTGCGATGAACAGATCGTCGGTGGTCTCGGGGCAGAGCGCCCGCAGCAGCCGCCAATGAACCGCGGACAGGTCCTGTGCTTCGTCGACGACGATGTGGCGGTAGCGCCGCTGCCCGGTCCAGGAGCGGGCGGTCTCGGCGAGTGCGGCGGCCATGCAGATCTGCTCTCCCGACCAGATGCCCTCGGACGTCAGCCGAGCCTGGTAGCGATCGACCAGATCCCAGACGCGGGCCCGCTGCGACCGCCCCAG
>NZ_JAKZEW010000021.1:35728-35941 GCF_022548875.1 Glycomyces sp. L485
AACCTGCTGCCAGTGGTCGCGGAGTTCATGATCGTTCCAGACCGGCTTGCGCCGCTCGCCGGTCAGCTCCTTCGCGATGTCGAGGGCGAGCCGGTCGATGTTGACCACGTCCACCCGCGAGCGCGCCGCTTCGTCGAGAAGCTTGGTGAGCCTGTGCTCCAGATCTGACTTGAGTCGCTTGTTGAAGGTGGTCAGGAGGATCCGGTCCTCAGA
>NZ_JAKZEW010000021.1:36017-36425 GCF_022548875.1 Glycomyces sp. L485
CCGAGAGGCGCCCGGGCGGGTGATCTGGTCCATGATCGTGTCGTAGTCGACGCCGGTAGCGAGATCGACGACGATCTGCGCGATGCGGTCGTCGAGCCCTTCGGCCAGCGCCAGGACCTCGTCCTCCGAAGTCAAGGGCCGCAAGGCCGGCAATAGTTCTGGCCGGATGCCGAGATCGGTGAGCTGGGTGTCGTTGTAGGGGTCGAGCACGCGCGGAAGGTCTGGCTCGGCGGGTGGCGCGGGGTGTTCGGGTATTCCGTCCGTAGTGGCAGCCCCGAGTTCGTCGAGGTAGCTGACCTCGAAGTTGGCGAACGTCTGATTCACGCCCCAGTTGATGACGCCGATTCGCCGGTAGGCTTCATCGTGCGGGGCGACGTCGAGCAGCACGAATTCGGAGTCGGCGGCTTG
>NZ_JAKZEW010000021.1:36547-70475 GCF_022548875.1 Glycomyces sp. L485
TGCAGGAGGAGTTCGGATCGATGGGTACTCAACCATATCGAGGCAGTCACTGACAGCGTCTTCGCGGACACGAACCGGGATCAGGCTCGCGGCCCGCGGTGCTTCACAGCAGCCCCCCTTGCTCCAGCAATCTACGCCAGGTGTCCACATAGCGCCCCTTGCGGTCCCTGCGGTCGAACGCGTCCGGCCCCATGACGACCTCGATGAGTTCCGGATACCGCCTACCGAGCACGAAATCATTGAAGAACTCGACGGCGCCCATATCGAACTCCCAGGTTTCGATCTCCTCTGGATGGGAGTAATAGAAGGCGTAGTCGTCACCGTTGAGGTAGTAGACACCCCCGTCCTCTTGGTCGACTCGAATCACCGGTTCGCCTAGGAAGCCCGGGATGTCATCAGGCATAGTCAGGCAGGGCGCCTGCGTGTGTGTGAATTGAGTGGATGTTCCCGGTTGCTTGGTTTGCCTGGGCTGCAACCGGTTCGGGTGCATGCATGACGGGCATGTGCCGTCGGTGATCATGAAGGTGTTGAGCCAGTTGATCATCGAGAGAGCACATGCCCGCCTGTCTATCTTCTCCCGAGCCTCCTGCGTTGAAGCAGCTGGGGGCGTTGTATGCCGAGCTGGGCGCTGACCTGCTCGCCTGCCTTGAACACCTCCCCGATCACCGGTCCCGCTTCGGGCGGCGCTACCCCTTGAGCGGCCTGCTGTGCGTGTGCGCGGCGGCGATGACTGGCGGGAACACCCATCCGGTGGCGATCGCCGATTGGGCCGCCACCGCTGCCGAGGTCACGCTGGAGGTCCTGGGTCTGGCCTCCCGGTCGGTGACCGGGGCGTTGCGCCGCCCGGACGCGACCACTATCGCCCGCGCACTGACCGGGCTCGACGTCGCGGCGTTGGAAACGTTGGTCGCCGCTCGCGCCGCCGACGCGGCCCTGGCCGCCGGATCGATCGGATGCGCCTGTGACCCAGACGAGCCCGATCTGGCCGACTCGGCGGCCGAGCAGATCGAGCGTGACTGCTGCGCAGGAGCGCTGCCGCAGCTGTGCGTCGACGGCAAGTACCTGCGCGGCACCGGGAACAGCGCCGCCGAACAGGAGAAACTCGTCTCCGCGTTCGAGCCTGCCCGCGGCATCACCCTCGCTCAGGTACCGGTTCCCGAGGGTACAAACGAGACCACGTGCTTCGGCCCCCTGCTCGCACCGCTCGACCTGAGAGGGACCGTCGTCTCGGCCGACGCCGCCCACACCACCGCCGCCAACGCCCGCTGGCTGGTCGAGGACAAGCGCGCCCACTACCTCTTCGCGGTCAAAGCCGACCAGCCGACGCTCTTCGCCCAGATGAAAGCCCTGGACTGGACCGCCGTCCCCGACCGCTCCCGCCGCAGGCGAGCGGCCCACGGCCGTTGGGAACTGCGCAGCATGCGCACCATCGAACTCGACGTGGCCGTCGGATCCTTCCACCTCCCGCACGCGGCCACCGCCATCCGCATCATCCGCACCCGCACCGTCAAAGGCAAGACCACCCGCGAGACGGTCTACTACGCCACCAACCTGACCTGCCCGGACACCACTCCAGCCGCCCTGGCCTTCCACATCAGACGGCACTGGGCGGTGGAGAATTCCAGCCACCACGTCCGCGATCGCACCTTCGCCGAAGACGCCTGCACCACCCGAAGCGTCGCAGCACCCCAGGCCCTGGCCGCCCTGCGCAACCTGATCATCGGCCTGCTCCACTGCGCCGGAGAGACGAACCTGGCCTCCGCCACCCGCCGCTACAACCGCGACGAGCCCGCGACCCTACATCTCCTGGGAATCAACCCAAAAACGACCTAAAGCCACACACGCAGCCGCCCTGCATAGTCAGGTGCATGAACCCGATGTCGAGCGGATTGCCCAGCGGACATACAGGGTCGACCTCGCGGTCCTGCCATGCCTCAGCACTGGCGATCGACTCCGGCCGCACGAATCGCAGACAACTGCCTTGGAGCACCCGGAACAGACGGAACACGGCCGTGACGTCTTCCGGCACGCCTTCGAGCGGTTGCAGCCTCTCGCCCGCGGATACGACAACGTCGGGGGCCTGCGCTCCCTCAAGACGTCGGAGCCGGTCGACCTTGTGCTGGATCTTGCTGAGCGCATCAGCTCGTTGGTCGCTCATCAAACCACCCTAACCATCACAGGTGTGCCCTCGGGAACATCACGAAGGGAGCTGTCTCGCCCGTCGTGGATGATGACCGTCCCCCAAGCCGGTGCCGTGTCGAAATCGCTTTCGGCCGCCTGCCTGACCTAGATGCGGTCGCCGATCACGGTGACCAGTAGGTCGCCTGCTCAGGTCGTCGCGGCCACCATCATCGGCGCGGTCGCCGACATCGACCAGTTCGACTCCCACAACGCTCTGGCCGCTTTCACCGGAGCCGCACCCAGGCAGATCGCCTCGGCAGAGAGCGAGCGTCAACGCCTCAACCGCAACGGCGACCGCCGCATGCGATACGCCCTGCACATCGCCACCATCGTCCAATCACGACTCAATAACGGCCCCGGCCGGACCTCCTACCTGAGGAAACGCGAAGAAGGGAAAACCCACCGAGAAGCGCTGCGATGCCTCAAGCGCCTGCTGGTCCGAGTCATCTACCGCACCATGAAACGTGGTGCAGAACACCAGCGCTCAATCACACTAGCGGCTTGACGAATATAGAGGAACCACCAGACCGAACCCCCTTCAGGAAGCAGTGTTGGGTCCCAGCCCTCCTACTTGGCCAAAGCGGAGTCCTACACCGTCTGGTCCGGATCCGTGTTCATCATGATCTCGCAGTCGCAGTAGCCGCCGAGCTCCCTCAACCCTGCCAGTACCGCCTCCGTGTCGACCTGATACCGGCCTTCAAGCCACTCGATTGCAAATCGCTGCGAATAGTCACAGCCGCTGGTGTTCAACCGGGAATCGACGAACTCGTACAGCTGGTCGAGCTGCTCCCGATCGAGGCCCAAGGTCGCCCACTGTTCCAGCCGCTGCTGCTCCTTGAATGCCCAGCGCAACTCTCGCCGCCGGTCCTTGCTCGGCACAGTAATCCTCCTGCCCAGCCTCTTCAAACACACGGATACCGAGTCGGCTCCTCAACAAGTCCGATCACGGCCTCGAAGAGCTGACGAGATACAAGAGTATCGGTGCGAGAAATCGTGAGTGCCAGCTGCGGCTCTGGCGCTGGACCACAACTGGCAGAGCGCATTGAACCACAGCAGGCGATTCACTACCTTCGTCCGCCTCGATACCGGTTATCCCAGTATCGGATCATCTGGTAATTCCTCAGTTTCTTCCCGAAGTTGTCAAAACGGTGCTGGAGCCGGTGGAGCACCGTGAATTTCGGCTCCGAGCCAGAGGACCTCCGGGCTCCGCTCGCACACCTCGACCGACACCACTGTGGCGTGATGGTACGAGTCCGGGGCGGGCGCCGACCAGTACAGGAGGACGATGTTGATCGCCATCGAAACCGGAATCATCGTCACAAGCGTGTTGACGAAGACGAACGCCGCCTTGGGATCACGGATCCCGCGCAGAAAGAACCGTTTCGGAATCACTCGTCCGCTTCCTCTGCCCCTTCCGTAATTTGCTAGCCAGAGGGAATTCGGTGCGGCGATGCCAGCGGCTGCCGTCACTGACGAACAGGCTGATCGACGACACCACCGCCGAAACAGGAAGCTGCGTCTCCATGGCGGCCTCGACCTCGTCGAAGATTTCGGGTTGCTGCCCGTTGGCCACCGTCAGGTGCGGGGTCACTTCCGCGAACTGGCCACCATAGGGCGGTGCCTCGGGCCACCTGGCCGACACCACTTCGGTCAGTTCGCGGAATCGATGGTCGGGCGTCGGCACGAGATACCGTACGTCAGGGAATCGCCCGATCCTGTCGAATTCGACGCTGAACCGATTCTGCCGCGCGAACAGCGCGGTCAACTCGTCGAGCACCACCTCATCGATCCGATCGAGGTCCAAGAACGGCACCAGCACCGTGACGTGGGCGGGCATACCCGCTGCCGCAGATGAATTGAATCGCTGCCGCCAACGATCTACGAGCAGCTCGACATCATCGACTACCGCCACCAGCGCAGTTTGACCTATCTTGTACTTCGACATCGCACGATTGTCTCGAAGGCTGAGCGCAACCCAGAACCCCTCCCTCGCTGACACGTGACTCGTAAACGGCTCAGGACTCACTCCGGCACCGATCACGCCGTCGCCCTCGGTTTGCTATGCGCCCCAATCCTCGGCGGGTGGTGCGACAGCGCTTGATGTCTACCGCTCCGCGGATCTCCAATGCGGTGCGGGGACCGGGCTCCGTGTTCGGGAAGGATTTCGCCATCGTCATCAACTCCAACGGTATGCTTCCACGTCGGTGTAGCCAGTATTCAGCGCTTCGTGGCCGACTTCGACTCCGACCATGCCGCAGGCGGAAAGCCTCGATGAGGCTCCGCTCGCCAGGGGTGCGGGGTCAGATCCGTTCCAGGGTGCCATGCCTGACCAGGGACCGTAGATACGCGGCCGCTCGTGTGGGGCCGGGCCCTCCGGTGAGGAGTACACCGGCCTCCAAATTGTTCGTCAGGCCCGAGGCGGTGAAGTTGGCGCTGGTCACCAGCAGAATGTCGCCGTCTGCGAGGGCGAGCTTCGCGTGCAGTTTGGCGTCCTCGGGGCGGGTGCGGGCCGGCCAGCTGTAGAGGCGGGCGCCGTCGAGTTCGGCGAAGGCGTGGGCGGGCTCGGATCCGGCGATGGCCGATCCGGCTCCCGCGAGGGTCTCGACCGCGATCGAGACGGCCACGTTTCGGTCCAAGGCTCGGGTCAGCGCTTCGAGCAGCGGCCGGTGCGGCCTCGCCGAGTAAGTCGACAACCACAGTTCTTGTCTGCTGGTGTCGATGACATGCACCAGTGCGCTGAGGGTCGTGCGGAACGGGACGTTGCGTTCGGTGGGCCCGGTCAGTACGATCTCGGCCGCCTGGTTCCTTTCCTGGGCGGCGTCGCACAGCCCGTACAAGTAGGCCTCGGCCCGTCCGGGTCCCCAGGTGTTCGCGGCCGTTGCGAGTTTCGCGATGGCCTGGGCGGCTTCGGGCCTGCCGATGCGGGCGGCGATGATCGCCGGTTCGGTGCCCGAGACGATGTCCGCGGCGCAGGCGGCGAGGGCCGCGGGTCCGATGAGTTCTCGCACCCGTCCGGCGCTGGCGGCGAGTGCTTGGCGGTCGCTCAGTCCCATGGCGTGAAGAAGGACAGGCCGTCGCCGAGATCGACGGTGAAGCGGCGGTCCAGGAATCGGTTCCCGCGTTCGCAGGTGGTCTCGGAGACGAACAGGCAGGAGTGGCAGGCAGCGCCGTGGAGGGAGTCCGACGGTTCGGCGGGCAGGTGGTCGGCGCACACCGGATCGCCCGAGCACCGTTGGGCGTCGGTGAGGGCTCGCCGGACGATTCGGGTGAGCCGGTCGGGTTCGGCGAGACTGACCAGGCCGCCGAGTGTGCCTTCGGCGTCGGGGACGGCGGTGTAGATGAGGATGCCGGCGCGGTCGTCGCCGTTGCTGTAAATGCGTTCGGCCAGGCTGGCGGAGTTGTAGCCGCATTCGAGGGCGATGGTGCGTATGAGCAGGTGCGAGAGGGTGTGCAGTACGACGTAGCCGGCGCCGGGCCATCCGGCGGACGGGTCGAATTCGGCCTGGAGGCGGCCGGAGTATCGCTTGGTGCGGAAGGTGGCCCACGCGCTCCGCAGTCTTTGGACGGCCGGAGTGGATTCGATGCGGCTTTCCCATGTGCTCAGGGCGTCGGCGTCGATGCGCAGGAAGATCCCTTCGCCGAAGACTTCGCTCGCGGGGGCCCAGGTGGGTTCGCCGCGGCTGATGGGTGCGGTGGGCACCAGGTCGGGTTGCTCGGGGTCGGGGGCGTCGAGGCGGGTGAAGCCGTGGAATGCGCGGACTTCGCGGAGTCGCTCGGCGCGGACCACGTCGGTGAAGTAGGGCCTGAGTCGGGCCGGTACGCCTCCGGGTTCGCGGACGGCGGTGAAGTAGGCGTCCTCAGGCAGGCGGGCCGCGGTGAACGCCTTCCACTCGGGTTCGAGCAGGTCGGGGATCTCGTTGCCGGCCGACGGGGTCGGCGTGTGGGCGTCCATGGCGGCGCGGAGGTCGGCGGCGTCGAATTCCCGGAACGGCTTGAGCTCCGGCAGCGAGCGCATGAGCCCTGCGATCTGTTCGGCGGTGAAGTTCTCGACGATCTGGAGGCTCTCGGCGTGTTCGGCCACGAGCCCTTTGAGACGGTCGGTGTCGTCGGGAGGAACGGACAGCACCGAGACCGTCTGGGGGAACCAGAGGTTGGAGGCGCCGACGATGAGCGGCTGGAGCTCCTCGCGGCAGTTCGCGGGGGTGCGCAGGTGGGGGTGGCGGCCTCGGCAGGCGGGTAGGTGGTCCCTGCCGGCGGCGCCCATGGCTTCGCGGAGGTTCCTCTCTGCCGAGCACGATTCGCACTTGATGCGGACGTTGACCGCGCGGTTTCCCGCTCGGTCGTCCATTCGCAGGTGCGGGTGCTCCGCTTTCGGACAGGATCCGCCTTTGTGGACGAACCATTCGTATGGGAACTCGTCGAGGTGACCCGAGCGGCACGCGAGCAGGAAGCGGGCCGGGACGGCCTTGGCGGTGGTCTTGCCGCCGCAGTTCCGGTGCACGAACCTGGCTAGATCGGGCCGGCCGCGTTTGCTGTTGACGTAGGTGAAGAACTTGCTGTGAAGGGAGTTGAGCCGGTTGCATTTGGTGCAGCGCAGCCAGGCCGGGAACGGCTGCACCGGCACGCCGACTGCGCTGCGCTCGTCCTCGTCGGACAGCGGCACGAGTCGCAGTTCTCTGACGCTGCGGCCGAGACGGCGCCGGGTCTCGGCCAGCAGGCGCGGTTCGATCACCGCGCGGTTGTCGTCGCGGTAGTGCGGTTCCCAGTCTTCGAGCCCGCCGACGAGCGCGGCGACGTTCGGGAGGTCGATGATCGCTCCGATCCCGCCGGTGAACATGAGGTGGCTGGGCCGGGCCGAGCCGACTTCGCGGATGGGTGCTTTGGAGGTCATGTGCTAGTCCCCGTCCTTGCTCTGGCCGGCGGCCTGCGGGTACGTCCACTGCGGCAGCCCGGTCGGCGGCGCGAGCAGTTCTGCCGGTCTGGGGAACACCAGTTTCGCCTCTCCTTCGGTTTCGCGCATCGAGTTCGCGACGGTGCGAGGGCCCCACTCGGAGCCGTCGGCGGGTTCGAGCAGGCCGTTGCGGTTGGTCTGGCCCTGTCCGGCGCGGTAGACCAGGCCGCCGCGGCTTCGCTCCTCTTCCCAGGCGTTGAACAGGAATTCGGCCCGCTCTCGCAGGTAGCTCCCGGCGGCTCCGGTCACGTCCTCGGCCCGTTCGGCCAGGAGGTCGACTGCGAGTCGCACCTCCGGGGAGGTGCGGTCGAAGGCGGCCGCCGCCGGGTTCGGCGAGGCGTCGCGGCTGCTCTGGCGGATCGCCGCGACCAGGGTGCCGGTGGCGCCGCGGTCGAGCGAGCGGCGGGTGAACGGCGTGACCGACAACGCCTCGACCTGCCGGTAGAAGCCGGCGTGGTAGTGGAAGAAGTCCTCGAAGTGGTCGAGGTCGCGCGGCCGGGTCCAGTTGTAGAGGGTCACCACGAGCCCGGGCCGGGCGGCGTCGCGGCCGACGCGGGAGGACGCCTGGATGTACTCGGCGGTGTTCTTGGGCTGCCCGGTGACGACCATGAGCCCGAACCGGGAGACGTCGACGCCCACTTGCAGCATCGATGTCGCCAGTACCGCGCCGGTTCGCGGTTCGCGTTCGCTCAGCTCGACGGCGCGTGGGTCGGTCTCGCGGCGTTGGCGTCTGGCCTCCATCCGCTCCGAGCGCCAGCCGCGTTTTCGAACGCTGGTGTCGCACTCGGGATCGAATCCGACCTCCAGGTCCGCGAGGGTGGCGGCGATGTCCTTGGAGGCGATGCGCGAGGTCAGCTCGGTGACCTTGAGCGTTTCGGAGCCGATCAGTCGCTGCGGGAAGCCGTCGCGGGAGCGGTGGATCCTGATGGACACGTCGTCGTCGAGGTAGCGGCGCATGCCGGCCAGCTCGCGGGTGGCGTTGAAGTAGCCGACCGGTGTCATGTAGGGGTCGGCGGGCGCTCCGTAGCGGTCGAACTGGGCCTGCCCGGCGATCAGAAGCGTGTCCCACAGCCGGATCTCGGCCTGCTTGAGCCGCACGCCGTGAGCGCACAGCCCGAGGTAACGGCGCCCGGGGGTCTCCTCCGAGACCGGATCTTGTCTTGAGAAGAACGTGTCCTCGATGTCGAGCACCGGGGGCGGGAACAGCGCCACGTCCCGGTTGTATATGCCGCGCACCTGCGAGGCCGATCGTTTGGTGGTGGCGGTGGAGGCGACGATCTTCGGGCCCGCGGTGCGGCCGTCGGGAAGCGGCCATTGCAGCAGGTAGTCCACGGCCGACTCGAACAGGGCGACACTGGTGCCCAGTGCCCCCGAGATGAGGTGCAGCTCGTCTTGGATGATCAGGTCCCACGGCCGAGGCCGCACGACCGGTTCGCTGGTCACGGCCGGGTGGCTTCCGGCGGCGTTGTGGCGGCCTCCGCAGTCGACCTTGCCGTCGAGGTCGGGATGCCGGTAGCCGTGGCGGGGGCAGCGGCTGTCGACCAGGCCGAACAGCATCCCCGCCTCGCCCTTCCACGGCAGTTGCGCCAGCTTGTCGACCGTGGCGATCATGAACGCGGGCAGGAGCCGGTAGATCTCCTCGTCCACGCTCACCACCGGGACACCTTCGCCAGGGGAGTCCCGCCTCGAGAACGGGCAGCGGTCGGCGCTGCCGTTGTTGCGGGAGCAGTAGACCAGGACTCGCTGGCGGACCAGGTCCACTTCGATCGTGTTGGGGTCGAACGGCTCTCCGCACCAGGGGCACGCCTGCAACTGGAGGACCCTCGACCCGGTGGTGCGGCCGGTGTCCTTCATTTCGGCGATGTCGTCGGCGGCTTCCTGGAAGGTGTTGGGCGTGACCTTCATGCCCACCCACAGGCCGATCCGGAACGGCTCCTCGCCGTACACCGCCGGTTCGGACCGGCGCTGCAGCTCTGCCGCGCAGACGAGCGACGAGGCCCGTTGGAACTGCTGAGAGGTGAGCAGGCGCAGGGTGTAACGCATGAACACCGCTACCCCGGCGGCGGCGTCGCGGGCGTCCTCCCCCGACCCGGTGACGCCCTGGAGGCGGCGCATGGCGAGGGTGAACGCCGCCAGGCCGAGATAGGCCTCGGTCTTGCCGCCGCCGGTCGGAAAGAACAGCAGGTCGACCAGGCCCTGGCGGGTGGCCTGCCGCTCTTTGTGGCCCGGGTCGGCCAGACCGGCCAAGTTCAGCAGCAGGAACGCCAGCTGGAAGGGCCGCCAGGAGGCGGCTCGGGCGCCTTTCGCCTCGATGGCGGCCAGCGCGGTCGGGAAGTCCTCTCCGGTGGCGGCCCGCCGTGCGGCGACCTGGGTGTGGATGCGCTGATCGAGCATGGCCTTCTGTGCGAACCTGAACGCCCGCAGGGAGTCGTGGTGCAGTTCGAGACCGTCGTCGGTGAGCAGGTGGACGCCCGCGGCAATGCGTTTCGCGATCTTCCGGGCCTTGAGCAGGGCCTCCTCGGCGTGTGGCCGTAGCTGTGCGGGCAGCGCGTCGAGGCGGTCGGCCTGCTCGTCGAGCCATGCCGCGTACCCGTCGGCCAGCGGTGCGAGCCCTGTCTTCAGGGCGGCGGTGTCGGCTTCGGCGAGGGCGGCCATGGACAGCTCCAGGCCCGCCAGGTGCTCGGACTCCTCAGGGGACGGTGCCGAGGTGCCGGGGACGTCGGTCACCGGGACCCATTCGGTGACGAGCCGGTGGGCCCGGCGGCCGTTCTCGACGGTCTCGGCCCTGGCGGCCACGTTGCGGCCCATGACGTATTGGAGCCGGTTGCGGTAGAGCAGGCGCAGGTGCATCTCTTCGGCGTCCTCGGTCGCCGCGTCCGGCACCTGGTCGGCCAGCGGGTCGTCCAGCGGCAGGAAGATCGGCGCGGCGCCGTCGCGGGCGCGGATGGTCAATCGGGGCTGGAACAGCCAGGCCTCGTCGGCGTTGTGGCGGGGTTCGCGTCGGCCGTTGACGAGGCTGACGTCGACCACGGCGCAGTCGTCGCGGTGGCGGGTTTCGATGTGGAGGAGCACGCAGGCCTCGTCCGGGGACGAGCCGGTCAGCGCCAGGCGCCGGGTTCCCGGTTCAAGCGGGATCTCGCGCTCGTATCGGACCGGGGTGCGCTGCCAGGTGCGCCTGCCTTTGCCGTCCTCGTCTTCTACGGTGACCTTCTCGTACTGTCCCCAGTCGGCGGTGACGTGGACGGAGTCGGTCTCTCGGGAGACCTTGAACGACAGGCCCATGCTGGAGGCCCAGAGGCGTCCGGCGTCGACGGGAGGGGTCCGGTCGGGAAGCTCGGCGTCCTCGGTTCCGGCGGTGCCGCTGTCACCGTCGTCTTGCTCGTCGGGGTCGTTGGCGGGGTCGTCGTCATCGGTGGGGGCTTCGCCGCGGAGGGTCTTGGGGCCGAGTTGGCCGACCAGGTAGCGTCCGCGCGGGGTCTCGTTGCGGAATGTCTCGGTGTCGCCGTCCCAGGGGCCGAGGAGGTCGCGGTTCAGGTATTCGATCAGGCCGTCGCGGACGCCGAACGAGGTGGCCTCCTCGAAGTGCTGTGCGCCGTGCAGCATCTCGGCCGGACTGGGCTGCGGATTGGGATCTGGGGGCTGAGATGGGCTGGCCATGGCCCTCCGTTCTCGATTGCCGACGGCTACCGTTCAACATTCTGCACGACCGGTCCGACATGCGTGGCCCGGATCGACATGGCGATGCTCGGTTGTGTCGCACTGCTGAACACGGCTGCTTAATCTGGTCCCCGTTCAGCCGTTCAGTCTCGGCCGATGTGGTGGCACTGCTCGTCGCCCATGCGAAACCTCGGGAGGTGGACACATGGATCGGAGACTGTTCTCGGCCTCGGGCGAGCCGCCGTCTGGGAGCCGCGTCCGGGGCCTGGACGCCACCGAGCCGAAAGACGCCGCTGCCAGGTCCGTGCAACCTGAAACCGCACTAGCGCTGAGCATTGTCGAAGGGAGCGAGAGGCTTAGGCCGACGGGCTGGACGGTCACAGCTCGGCAGCCTGAGCGATCGACTCGGCGAGCGAGGAGTGGGCCTTGAAGACCTCGTCGATGATGGCTTCGGTCTGTATGGGTTTCCCGATGATGCTTTGCAGTTCGATGGTCATGTTGTCGGCGCGGAAGATCGAGACCAGCTCCACCTGTTCGCCCCACGAGCGTTCGCTGGTCGATTCGTAGACCTCGTCCCAGGTCTTCGAAGGAGTCACCGGCTCGTATCCGATGTCTAGCGAGTCGGCCGCTTCGCGGGCGTTCTCGTGGTACTCGACCCTCACGTACAACTGGTTCAGAATGGAGATCGGCTCGCTGTACCAGTCGATGCAGTCGTCGGACTGGACTTCGGCGCAGAGGTCTTCGGTGACGGTGGTCTGTGAGTAGCAGGTGACCGACGCGTACCCTGGCCGCTCGTTTGTATGCCGTTCGGTCGGCTCCCCCCAGGGGAGATAAATCGGTGCGATCAAGTCGCTGTACTGGTCGAGCTGGAGATCCTCGCACTCGGTGCCGGTCGAGCCGAACGCTCGATCGTCCGGCGATTCCTGCCCCTGTGGCCTCCAGGAAATACCTTCGTAGAGCACGGCAGCGACGATGAGCAGTGCCCCGGCGAGGAGCCCGAGCTTGAGCAGGCCGACCTTGGTGATCGAGAATTTGCCGGTCATCCGAACACCGAACCGGGTTCGGGAAGCGTTAGCTTGTACAGCGGTAGCCCCGTGAAGTCGGAGAAGTACTCATCGATCTCCGACCGACTGGACGCGAACGCGTCATCAGCGGCCTCGATGATCCCCGCGATCCCCGAATCGATCTGGCCCAGGATGCCGTGCACATCATTCGAGTCGAGGTTGACCTCCTCGGATTCCTTATTCACCAGGTCCGCGGCGGTTCCGATCAGGCTCACCACGGTCGCCTTGGTCATCTCGGCAGCGATCGCGGGGGCGGCGAATCCCGCGACGGTCGAGTAGGTGATCCCGGCATCGGGTTTGGCGTTGTCGGCGAGGTCGTGGCAAGCGCCGATCGCCTCTACCAAGAGGCGGTATACGTCCGAACGCGCGGTGTGCAGAGTGTCCTCGTAGATCTGCATGTGGGCGGCGAGGAAGCCCGCCGTGTTGTGGATTCGGGCGATGACGCCTTCGATCTCGTTCGTCACCATCTCGCGGAAGAGCCGTGCCCGGTCCGACTCCCAGTTCTCCTCATCGAGGTCGCTCTTGACATCGTCGATGACACGTCGGTTCGAGGACTCGGGCGCCTCCATGTCGAGCGCGCGCACGAATCTCAAGACGGCCTCGTGGGTCGCTGCCACATCCCCCTCTTCCTGCTCGGAGAACTCCTGGAACGCCCGGTGGACGCCCGAGGCGGCGGCGCTCCCGTCGGTGGTGTTCACCCCGGCGATCGTCTTCCCGTCCTCGAAGTCGACATACGGGTACCCGACACCGTTGTACTCCGAGCCGACGAGGTTGAACAGGAAGTCCGAGACCCCTGGGATGTGGAAGTTGGAGGCGATGGTGTCGTTGGCCTTTCGTAGCGCCTGTGCGATGCAGGCATGCACGAACGCCTTGGAGAACTCGCTCCAGGCCAAGTCCATGTTGTCTTCCGAGTATTCGGAGTCAAGGTAGGGGCGGGACGGCGCGTCCGCCACCTTGTGTACTGGCATTGGGGCTCCTCATGGCACCTGTATCGTTGCAGCTCAGTAGATTCGGACGTCGCCGTCCTCGGTCTCGACGACAGTGGCCTTGTCGGTGTCGTCGATCTCTGTTACGCGGGTGTCCTCGCGGTCGGCTTCGCTCTCCTCGAATTCGGTTCGCAATTCGTCGTATGCGATCCTGTCGAGTTCGCTTGCGCTTGCGGCGTCTGCGCCGTCGTAGGCATCTGCCTGGGTCTGAAGTGCCTCGCCGTGCTCTTGGAGGTTCTCGATGAAGGCCTCGAGGACGTTGCCGAAGCCGTCCCGAAGGTTTCGCCAGGTATGCAGCATTGAAGACTCCTCGGCTGCACCGCAACGGAACAGGGCCGGCTCGTCGTACTGCGTGAGGATGTCGGCGGCCGCCTCGACATCCTCCGCAAGCTCTTTGAGGTAGCGCCCTGCGTGGTGGATCTTCTCCGGGTCGGCCATGATTCCCGACATAGCGGCCTCCTCTTCGGGCGTGTGTGTCCGCTGGATCGCGGTGTATCGGCGGTTCTGGGGGTTGCATCCTGGAAAACCCGTGATCATGCTGATACACATCACCTGCAATGAACTGGGTGTTCTTCCGACGACAGCAGGTTACCGCACCGGCACCGCTACAGGGGTACGAGTATCACTCGGTATGCCGAGCCGTTGCGGAGGAGACGATGGGCACCTGAATTAATGAGCGCCTCCGAGGATGGCCGTCCTCGCCGTGTGGACGGTCGCGATGATCGCCGCCCCGCACCGACCAGGACGAAGGCGGTGAGCCCACAGGGTCTCCGCCTCCGTATGCGAAGGAGTTGTTCGAGGGTTCGGACATCTACGAAGCGCTCGTGGAAGACCTGCCACGCGACTATCTCCTAGAAGGAGCCGATACCCCGCCGGGCGGTTCGAACCGATGTGACTGGAGGTGCTCATCGGCCCGGAGACGCCTCTGCGCCGAGGGAGGGGGCGGGCGCGGCAACGTTGCGGCCGACCGCGAGCGACGACAACGGTCCGGCCCACCGGCGCACCCGAGTCTCAGTGCGCGCCGGGGCGTCCTTGCCTGGATCTGGCCTTGCGGACGATGCTGATCGTGTTGCTGTAGATGATGCGGGCCCAGCAGTCGCCTGCGTCGATCCAGCCTTCGAGCCACTTCGACTCGGGTGGCGGGAAGAGGCGGCCGAGCCCTTCGACCGTGAGGATGCGGTAGGGCTCCTGCGAGCCGTCGTCGAGCATGACGCGGACCGAGTTCGGGTCGTGTTCGTCATCGCCGTAGACGGTGAAGGTGAGCGAGTTCGCGAAGCGAAAGCCGCCGAGGCGGTGAGCGGGCTGCGGTTCTTCGGACTCGGCGCTCACGGTCGGAATCCTCTCCGCCAGGCGGCCTCGGGGAACGGGTTGACCCGGTACCAGATGGCCGCGACCTGTTCGAGGACGATCAGCCGTTCTTCGACGTCGAGCAGCGCCGCGTGATCGGGCTCGACCCGCAGGCGCGGGTCGCTGTCGAGTTCGAGGACGACGCCGTACCGCGCGGGCCCCTCGGCAAACTCGATGAAGTCGATGCCGACGCCGTCCCCGGCGCGGGGCCAGGAAACCGTCGCCGGGTGACCGGCGATGTCGATCTCGCCGACTACATCGATCAGCAATCCGGTCGGTGTCCGTGGTCGCGTCATGGCGCCTCCGTTTGATCCTGGTGAAAACCGGTGAGGAGAGGCCCCACCAACGGCAGCGCCGAGCCGCCTCCCCTCACCGCGCCGACGCACCCCACCGCGCATCGACTCCTCGACCGTACGGGAGGCGACTGCCGATTCCAAGCCTCTGACCTGGGGTTTAATTCGACACGGTTGGACACTATGCACAGTTCGGTTCAGGTGGCGGCCTGTGTTGAGCGCCTTCGCCGGGAGGTGTCGATGGTCGACACTGGAGGTGCGGAATCTTCGGATGGCTTGTCGTCGAAATAGCAGCCGAGACCTGCTGGCGCGGGCCCCGGCTGGGTTGCAGTGGATCTGTCTGGACTTGTCGGCGCTTCGGCTTGTACCGCCGGTTGCCTGGCCTCAGGCACCTGGGAGGTGTGTCAGCACCAGTAGGTGTCGGGGCCGATGGGTTCGACGCTGGTCTCAGCGCTTCGCGTTGGCCAGCAAGGCGACGAAGTCGCCCTGGGCCAGCCCGAAGACCGGGGAGTCCTCGGACAGCTTGGAGTCGCGGACCTCGAACCCGGCACCGGTGGCACGGGCTTCAACGCAGTTGCTGCCAGCGTCGCCGTTGCCGGAGCGGCTGGACTTGCGCCACTTCGTTGTCGTCATAGCAGTTGGAAATCCTTAATCGGTATGGCCTTCTTGACGGACTCGTCGAAGGCGTTCTGGAACGAGGCGACCGTCTCGGCGACCTCGAAGTAACGAGCCCCTTCGAACGATTCTAGGTAGGCCGTCTTCGGGAACTCCCCGCCCTCGAACTCGAAGATCTCGAACGCGCTCCCGGCGCATCGGAATGCGCCGGCCCCGAAGGGGACCACCAGGAACTTGAACAGCGAGTAGTCCCGGTCGAGCTGCTTGAGGTGCTCCAGTTGGGCGGCCATCACCTCGGGCCCGTCGATCTGACGCCGCAGGGCCGCTTCCGAGGTCATGTAGACGACCTCGGGGAGCCAGTCGCGCTCCATGAAGCTGATCTGGCGGTCACGCCGGAACCCGGCGGCTCCGGCAGGTCCCTTGCGGTCGGGTGCGTTGTCGTCGCGGATCGCCGCGTTGTAGTCCTCGGTCTGGAACAGGCCGGTGATGAGCTCGGACTCGCAGATCAAGATCTTGGACGCGGTGAGCTCCATCTGGAGGAAGGTGAAGAACACCGAGGGAATCTTGAAGGAGTGGAACAGGTCAGGGGTCTCGGAGGATTCGGCCAGCCGCACCAGGTTCTCGGTCTCCTCCGGGCTGAGCCCGTAGAGGCGCGCGAAGCCGAGCATGTCGGTCCACCTGACCTGGGGCGAGCGGGCGTGCTCGAGGTCCCGGATCTTCGTGATGCTCATCTTGAGCTGATCGGCCGCGCGTTTGTGGGTGTACCTCGACCGCTGGCGGTACTGCACGAGCAACCGTGCAATCTGGATGTTGGTCAGGAAGGCCTTCGTGCTCATGACACGGATAGTGGCAGATCGACTACAACCACCACAACCCTCTGAACAGCGTTTCCGACACCCGGATCGACGTAACCCGCCTACGTAACCCACGTCTTGTCGAGAATCCGACAGAGGCCGGTGACCGCTTCGCGGCGATCCCTCTGTGCGATACCGGTGCCCGGTCCACTCATTACAGCCCTGGAAGCGCGCCCGTCTCCGGCCAGGGCAGGTACACCTCGTCGATCCACACGCCATCGACGAATCTCGTCTGGCCGTAACGACTCTGCAGCCGCCCATCGAGTGTCATGAGGACATCGCATTCACCGACCACCGCCGCCGCAAGGTGGATCGCGTCGGCCGGCTTCAGGGATTCGTGGAGCGCGTACCGGCGAGCGCGGATTTGGATATCGGGCCCCAGGTCGATCATCTTGAAGCAGGAGGCTTCGACCATTTCCATCGATCGGTCCTCGAATTCCTGGTCGAACGGCCGGGCCCGCGGCTTGGTCACCTCAACGTAGTGGAGGCCGCTCACGGCCGCCTCGTACTTCCCGCTGAGCAGCGCCTTCATAAGGCGCGGGACGTCGGGGTGGGGTTCTCCGTTGAGGTAGGCGATCAGGATGCATGAGTCAAGGTAGATGCGATTCGGGGGGTCAGGACGTGCCACGCAGCTCCTCCAGGTATTCGTCCACAGTCTGCCCACCAGTGAGATCGGGGAATGCGCCGTCGAGGGCCGTCAGCGTCGAGCGCTCGGGGCCCTTCATGACCCGGAGGGAACGCAGCTTGATCGATTGCGCCTGGCGCGTCCGGTCACGTTGAATCACGCCGCTGACCTGCACACGCTTGCGCAGCGCGGCCGTGACCTGGTCCGCTTGCTCGTCCTCGAACTGCACCGTCACCGCCCGCTTCGGAGCCTCCAGCCACAGCCGGGCCTCGCGTTTCCCGTCGTGGAAGTTGACCGACTCGAGTCTCCCGGTCAAGGAGCCGATGGTCTCCATCTTGGCCTGGAGCGCCTTGTCGAGGTTCAGGCCCGCTTCCCGGGTGATGATGCAGGGCTCAGTCGCATCATCACCGATGACCTGAAGCTCTACGCGCAGCTCTCCGAGCGCCTTGAACACCGTCCGAGCCTTCTTGGCGGCGTCGTAGTCCCAGCCCTTCGGGATGGACGCGTTCTCCTGGGCGAACTTCAGCCCCAAGACGAATAGAGGAAGGAGCGATTCGGCCTCTTCCAGCGACTGATTCGGTCGGGGTTCCTCGATCGCGGTGCAGGCATTGACGCTGCCGACACCGAGCTGAGTGAAGCGCCACTGGACGTGTTCGCTCTGATCCCTGAGCTCTGAGGCGTCGAGTTTGTCCAGAACGTCGAAGATGCCGTCCATGATCTTCAGCGCGCGCCGAGCATCACCCGAGGCCTGGGCACCCGGCAGGTAGATCTTCAGCTCGCTGGCCATGAGTCGATGGTCCCACAGATGGTCACTGTCCGGAACCCCCGAACTACTGCGATCCCGTGAACTTCATGCTCGTCTGGGCAGTATCAGACTTGCAGACCGGAAGATTCCTTACTGGGCTACCGATACGTATTCGCGCCAGCTCCGCCGAATCAGAACAGACTGCCCTGCCCGGGAGACTCAGGTTTGGCCTTGGCCGTCTTGCCTGCTGCCTTCTTCGGGGTCTTCTTGGAGTGGAGTCCTTGCTCGACTTCGATGGCATAGCGACGCTGGTTCTCTTCGAGCAACCGATCCAAGATCTCTTGACGGGGACCGGGCGCGATCGTGTACCGGACGCCCTGACGAGTGTCGTAGTGATCGTGAGCGAGTTCGGGGATCAGATCATCCCAGCCGTAGCACCGGCACACCTCCTCATCGATCAGCCGGTGAAGCTCACGAAGGTTCGCGATGTCGGCATCGGCGTTGGCCCGGTCATGAACCATGTTGTAGGCGTCGGTGAGCCCAGCCTGCCGAGCCAGCATCAACTCCCGGCGCTCCGAATCAAGCCGATCACCGACCCTGCGGAGCTCCTCAGATATCTCGGGCCGCGGGAGCGTCTCGAACACATCGGATGGCGTGTAGTTTGTCCGAGTCTCTAGCGTCGAGCTGCGCGTAATGGCCCACCAATAATGCGGAGCACTGGAAAGGTATGCCAGAAAACCAGTGTCCTCGGAAGCGAAGACGACAATCCTCTCTGAAAACACCTGCCCTGTCGGAACCATCATCGGCATGACCACCTTGCTCACCCGGGTAAGCACAATCACCCGATCCAACCCTGAGATCGTCTCATACAGATTGTCACGCGACCGCCAGTAGCGCCACCAAGGAAATTCGGCTACGGCGCTGTCAGCTTTGGCTAGCCGCTCTGATTTTACCTCTCGCTCCACCTGCGCGTAGCACTCTGGGTAGCCTCGGGCTTGCTCCTCTTCCCAATCATGGAAATTGATCACCCAGCGACTCGCAGATCCATCAGGGCGTTGATTCAGGTCTTGACCATTGAGATAGGGGAAGAGGATTCCGGTATTCTTTTGATCCTTCTCGATCAACGCTTGAGCATCTATAGGATCTAGAGTAAATCCCATACCTAGAACGTATGAACCGATAAACGATTGATCTTGATTAACAACCAGTCGATTTACATCACCGCGAACCCTAGAAATTCGATCCAGCGCTGAGCCAATACCTGTCACGTGCTGTCCATCAAGTAGCCGGAGTCCCTCAGCGCCAACCTTTGACTTGGAGGTCCATACAATGCAATACTCTAGAACCGCGGACCTTGATGGCCACCTTTCGCTCTTAACCGCCGATCGAATCGTAGCGCCCTCTGCTACAATCCTGTCAAGCCCCACTTCCCGAGTGTCACCTTGCGCCAACGTATTTGTCCCGATCAGACCTGCGTGACCAGTCGAAGAGAGAAGGTCCGCAGATTGAAGTAGGAAGTATGCAACCAGATCAGCATGTCCCCTCACTCCTCTCCCGACGCACTCGACAAGATACTCACGATATGCAGTCCCGACGTTCCCCGTAATCTTCTTCCCCCCAAGGAACGGCGGATTACCGACGATAGCGTCAAACCCGCCAGCCTCAAACACCTCTGGGAAAACCAGGGGCCAGTGGATCGGGTCTCGGTCGAACGCCCCTTTCGGCTGGTCGATTCGCAACCACTGTGCCGCTTGGCGTTCCAGCTTCTCGCGCCCGAACTCGCTCTGATCGTTCCCCAGCTCGGCGGCGATGAGCCACAGGTTCTCCTTACGCCGGTCCTCATCCCTCGCGATGTCGTCGCGGCGGTTCGGGTCCTTCGATCCGGATCGCTTGACGCTCGCCGCGAGTCCGGCTCCGGTCAGGAGGTCGGCGTAGCGGCTCGCCTCTTCGGTGAGTTCTCTCGCCCGCGTGAGTAGCTCGCGCTTCCGTTCCTGGTCGGCCGTGCTGGAGTCGCCGATCTCGGCTATGGCCCTTCGCTTCTCCGCGGCTTCAGCCCTGATCTCGCGGATACGAGCCGTGAAGTCCAGGACGGTTCCCTCGTGCAGCTTCCGGCCTTCGGCCGGGTTGAGGTGCATGTACTCCAGCTGCTCGACCGTCGTGATGCCGAGCAGGCTGTCGCCGCAGACGAGCCGGTCGTCCAGGAAGGTGAACGGCCGGTCCTTGTCCATGGATACGAGCCACAGTGACAGCTTCGCCATCTCGACCGCGGCGGGGTTAATGTCGGCGCCGTACAGGCAGTGCTCGATGATGAGCCTGCGAGCCTCGATCAGGTTCGGGTCCTCGGCCGAGCCACCTTCGTCGCTATCCTCGGTGACCGATCCGCGCGGGTCGCCCTCGATCCGCCACGCCTCCAGCAAATGTTCGGCCAGGAACCGGCAGGCGGCCACGAGAAACGCGGCCGATCCCATCGCGATGTCGGCGACTTTGAGGCTCAGGATGTCCTTGCTGCCCTTGGGCTTCCAAGCATCCTCATCGGCAGTCTGGAGCGGGCCCGGCTCATACACAAGCGGTTCCAGAGCGCCTTTCACGACTTCGTCGGCGAGCTTGCGCGGCGTGTAGTGCGCGCCGGTGTTGCCGCGCAGCGCCGACTCGGTCATGTACAGCGTCTCGGGCAGGACCACCGTCGCCTGCCCGCGCAGGTCGGCCCGGATGATCCCGTAGAACGGCAGCAGCTTCGCCGTCAGCTCCGGGTCGTTGTCCGTGACGGCGAGCAAGTCCCGCTCGGCCCGCTCGCGCTGCTCGCCGTCCATGGGCGCGAGCAGTTTGGCGATGGCCTTGGCCGTGCCGATCCCCGTCTTGTCGTCCTTCTCGAACCGTTCGTGCAGCGCCGAGGCCAGCGCTTCGACATCGTCGCCGACTCTCTCGCGCATGGCCTCCAGCTCGCGCAGGGGGACCTCGGCCTCCTTGCTCTCGGTGCCGATGAGCCCCACGACGACCTCGGTCGACCAGCGCCCTTCCCAGGCGAGCAGGCCTTCGTAGACGTAGCCGATCTGCTCGACGCCGAGACGGTCGAAGTTCACCGTCCGATACTCGCCCTTGGGGCGGCGCTTGGGGTCGGCGAGCTGGAGTCCGTTGAGGGATCTGGGAGACCGCTGCCGTCCGGCGCTCATCCAGACCGTCGTGACGGACTTCAGCACGTTGTGGATGGTCCGGTTGTCGATGTGAAGCGGCTGCTGCGGGTCGGTCAGCCACGGGTGCGCGTCGGGGTCGAACAGGGAGCCGCCGTATGCGGGGATGGACAGCTCGGCGGTGTCGACGCCGCGGTGGACGGCGTTGAACAGCCCGAGCAGCCGCATCCAGGCCCGGTGGCTCTGCTCCAGGTGGGCTTCACTGCCTGCGTCGGCCATGTCCCGCAGCAGTCTGGCGGCTTCGCTCACCGAATAGGACTCGGCGTAGAGCGGGTTGTCGGCGGGCAGGAGGCGGCGTTCCTCGGCGAAGAGCAGGAACACCAGGCGCATCATGATCGTGACCGCGCCGCGGTAGACCTCGTCGGCCTCGACCAGGCGGCGGGTGCCGTCCGGGGTCGCGACGGTGATGCCGACGCCGTCGCGGGCCTTCTTGGCCTTGTGGGCTCGGCCGATCGCCTCGACCAGGAGCTCGACGGCGCGGCGGACCTGGACGCCGAGCGTCTCGGTGAGTTCCTCCTCCTTCTCGGCCGATCGTCGGAACAACGCCGGGAGCTGCTGCTCGGGTTCGTAGTCGGTGAAGCGGCGGCGGTTCAGGAGGCTGAACAGCGCGCGCAGTACGAGCTGGTCGCCGCTTTCGACGATGGTCATGGTGTCGAAGACGCCGTAGGCGCTCGCGCCGTCGGCGGGGGCGTAGACGAGGGCGAGGAAGCGGCCGTCGGTGGCGATGCCCAGTTCGGTCTTGTTCGCCGCGCACAGCCGCAGCAGGCGGTCGATCGGCGCGGCCGTCCAGGTCTCGCCGCTGATCCGTTTGGCGGGATGGTGGCGGGGCGGGACGATCAGGCCGACCATGCGGGGGTCGTCGCCGTCGTGCAGGGTGAAGTCGGGACTGACGGTGGTGTCGTGCTGGCCGATGTGGACCGGTTCGATGCCGTCGACCGCCTGGCCGGGCTCGGCCGGGAAGTGCAGCCCGGTCCCCCAGCCGAGGAAGTCGCCGAGGAGGGCCTCGATCCAGATCCGGCAGCGTTTCGGGTCGCCGGTGTCCTCGGCCCAGTCGCCGTGGGCCGCCCGCAGCTCGTCACGTCGGTCCTTCGGGACGGCGTCGAGGTCAGGCCAGGTGTCCGTGAGCACCGGCAGCGACAGCCACGGGCCGTCGGTCTCGATGAGTTCGATCCAGTCCTGGTGGCTGCGGGTGCGGTCCGAGCCGGTCCTGCGGCGCTTGAACCTGGCGTTCTTCGGGCGGCTCAACGGTTCTCCCTTTCCGGTACGACGCAGACGATCGCGAGCGGGCTGCGGTGGCCGACCGGGTCGGCGTAGCGGGCGGTGACCGCTTCGAGCGCGCGGTCGCGTTCGGCGTCGATCTGCTCCAGGCGCTCGGCCCAGTGCCCCTCGTCGCGGCGGGCCTGCTGCAGCTCCAGTTCGGCCAGGCCGGCCAGTTCATGCTCGTCGGTCTGGCGGCCCTGGATGGCCTGTTCGAGGGAGGCGCGGAACTGCTCGTACTGGTCGCGCACGCGCTCTTGGTCCTCGGCGACCCGGTTGTCCAGGAGCCGGTGCAGGAAGTCCTCGCGGGTGGCGGTGCGCCAGTCGAGGGCGGCGCGCAGGCCGCGGTCGGCCTCGGGCCAGCGCTCGGCGAGCCGGAGCTTCGCGCCCGGCCCGGCCTCGACGCCGCCGTCGAGCGCGTCGTCGAGGATCTTCGCGGTGCGCCCGAGGTTCTCCAGGCGACGGAAGCGGCCGGTCCGGGAGTCGAGCCAGCCGCCGACGGCCATGATCTCCTGGTGCAGCTGCGTCGACTCGCCACCGGTGAGCGTGTACTTGGCGTAGGCGGCGACGAACACGTCCTCCAGCTCGTCAGGGCCGACCACGGCGGTCACCCGCTTGAGGTCGACCCGGTCGGTGTCGGCGGCGGCCCGCAGCAGCCGCGCCGACATGTCGACCAGCGGGTGCGACAGGTGGGCGAGCACCACATCGTCGCGCCCGGAGGCGACGAGCGGATCGAAGCTCACCGGGCGCTGATACTTCTCCTCGCCTTCGGGCACGAACGGGGTCAGCAGGCCGTCGGTGGCGCGCACCCATTCGCCGGTCATGACCGGCACCTCGAACTCCGACGGCGGGTCGCCCTGAGCGGTCGGACGCGGCTTCAGCGGCATCTGGTGGGCCAGGTCGAGGGCGGTGTCGACGACCCGGCGGATCCGCTCGGGGTGGAGATGGAGTTCGGCGACGCTGTCGTCGTAGTGCTTGCCGAGGCGTTCGACCTGTTCGGACACGTCGGTCGTAGCCGCGACCTCGCCGGACTTGCGGCCCTTGGCGGTGCCGCGTTCGGCCAGCGCGTCGACATCGGGTACGGAGCTGTCGCCGGCGAGGCGTTTCTGGAGGGCTTCGGCGAGGACCGGGTTGACCGAGCCGAGGTCGGTCTGCATCCGGCTGACCTTCGCGGCGACGCGGGCGAGGAAGTCGATCTCGCCTTTGAACGCCGAGTCGCCCGCGGTCTGGGAGGGCACGAAGTTGTAGATCTCGGGGCTGCGGCGCTGGCCGTACCGGTCGATGCGCCCGGCGCGCTGTTCGAGCTTGTTGGGGTTGAACGGGATGTCGTAGTTGACCAGGCGGTTGCAGTGGTTCTGGAGGTCGATGCCCTCACCGGCGGCGTCGGTGGCCAGGAGGATGCGCAGCGGGTGTCCGGAGGGGTCGGCCTGGAAGGCCAGGCGGATCTCTTCGCGTTCGTCGATGTCCATGCCGCCGTGCAGGAGTGCCACCCGGTCGCCGCCGAATCCCTGGGAGTCGAGCAGGTCGTGCAGCCAGTGCAGGGTGTCGCGGTATTCGGTGAAGACGACGACCCGGTCGTTCCCCCATCGGCCGTCGGCTTTGCAGGTCGCTCGGAGGAACTCGAGGAGCCTGGCGGCCTTGGTGTCGGGGACGGCGAGGTGTTTGAGGGCCCAGTCGTTGATCTGGCCGAGCAGGGCCTGTTCGGCGGGGTCGAGGCGCTCCTGCTGGCCCGCCGAGCGGCGGAGGCCGTCCTCTTCGAGTTCGTACAGCTCTTCGTCGTCGAGTACGGCCGACTCGTCCCAGAACTCGTCGTAGTAGCCGGGGACCGCGTCACTGACCGCCGCCGCTTCCTGCGGGAGCGAGCCCGCATAGGTGGCGTAGGTGTTGGCGAACGCCTGCGGGCTGGACAGCAGTCGCTTCTTGAGCAGCAGCGTGATCAGGTCGGCGGCGGCGCGTCCTCGGCGGCCCTTGGCTCTTCGGGAGCGGCGGGCCTGGGTGAACTCGCTGAAGAGGCGGTGGACTTCCAGTTCGTCGTCGCCGTATTCCAGTTGCAGGTCTCGCACCTGGCGAGAGGGGAACTCGGGTTCGCCGTCGGAGCCGACGATCGAGGACTTGAGGCGCCTGATCACCACCTCCTGCTGGGCGGCCGGGGACGGCTCCACACCGCGAGCGAAGCGGGCCGGGTCGAGGATCTCCAGCAGCGCCGTGAACGACTCGGGGTAGCCGTTGTGCGGGGTGGCCGACAGGAACAGCCGGTGAGTGAAGTGCTTGGACAACTCGCGCATCGTCTTGGTCTGCTGCGAGTCGACCGCGTAGCGCTGCTTGGGGGCGGCCGGGGCGATGTGGTGCGCCTCGTCGAGGATGAGCAGGTCGAAGAACGGCTTGGTGTCCTCGGCTGCGCCGCGCAGCAGCTCGCCGAAGAGCAACCGCTCGGCTTTGGGTCCGCGCAGCCACGGCAGACTCACGATGGTGTGGCGGTAGATGTCGAAGGGGTTGGCGCCGTTGCCGCGCTCGCGGCGCAGATCCGTGTAGGTCTGGGCGTTGACGATGGTGAACCGCAGGCCGAACAGGCGGAACATCTCGTCTTCCCACTTGGTGGTCAGGCCGGCAGGGCAGACGATCATGACCCGCTTGGCGCGGTGGCGCAGGATCAGCTCGCTGGCGACCAGCCCGGCCTCTACGGTCTTGCCCAGGCCGACGTCGTCGGCGAGCAGCTGGTTCACGCGAGGGGCCCGCAGCGAACGCCACACCGGTTCGAGCTGGTAGTGCTTGATGTCGGCGCCGGAGCGGAACGGAGCCTGGAGGGATCGGGTGTCGGCGCTGGTGAGCGCCGACCAGCGCATCGCGTCGAGGAACGCGGCCAGTTGGCCGGGACGGTCGAAGCCGTCGCGGGTGACCTCCGGCAGTCCGGAGGCGGGCAGGAGCCGACGGCCCGGTTCGAGCTCCCACACCACTCGGAGCGTCTCGCCGAAGGCGTCGTCGGCGATGCTGTTGAGCTCGACGAGCGTGTCGTTGCCGGAGGCGTCGACGTCGGCGACGATCCAGCGGGAGTCGCGCACCTCCACTCGGTCGCCGACCGACGGGACCTCGGAGCGGTCGGCGGTCGAGCTTGCGGGCATGAGGGCCTCCCATTAGTCGGCAGGTGCCGACGATCGATCGCGTCTTGGCGGTGACATCCGAGGTTACCAGCGGTGTAATGCCCCTGGGAGGGCACTGTGGAACCGCCTGCGGCGTCCCCTGCGGTTGTCAGGTGAGTTCTTCGAGCTGACCGGCCAGGTGATGGTTCCCGGCGTTGGCCGCGAGTGCGGCGAGGGAGTCCAGGCTCATCGGCTCGAATTCGAGCTGGCGGGCGAACTGGTGGAGGCGGGCCTCTACCAGGTCCGGTTCGGGGTTGCGGGCCGCGCCCAGATAGCCGGCGGCGCGGTCGAGCAGGGCCCTGGTCCGGGCGTGAGCCGAGGCGCACCAGAGTTGGAACACGGTGTTCCTGGAGACTTTGTACTGCCCGATCTGCGAAATCGTCAGGCCGCCTTCACGGGTGAACTCCCGCTCGGGGAGGAGTACCCGCCAGGTCCGATCGACCTGCCGCACGTCCGGCCGCTGCCCCAGATCCTTGAACTCGGCCCACGCGGCGATGTTCTGCTCGTCGCCGCCCCCGAGGCCCTCGGTTTCCAGTTGCTCCATGTGGGCGCGGACGTACGGGTGCTGTTCGAAGACCTCGCTCAACTCCGGGTCATGGCCGGCGCTCGCCTGGGTGTAGGCCAGGTAGCGAGCCGGCCCGGCGGAGGGTTCGGCGCGGACCAGGTACACCGGCAGGTACGCGGGACGGTCCGAGCCGAGCGGGCGGAGGTCCTCGATGCCCTCGGGCAGGTTGAAGCGGTCACGGTCGCGGCGGTTCATCAGATCCTGCAGCGCGTTCGCCGCTCTGCCTATGGGGACGCCGATTCGCCGGAAGCGCACCCCGCTCTTCTGGCCGAGCAGGCGCACCGCGTCGAATTCACCGAGGATCGTAACGGTCTTGGAGTCGTAGTAAATGCGCGTCAGAGGCTGGGAGCCGAGGGCCTCGAAGTAGAGCACCCGTCGGTCGGCCTTGATCACCTCGAAGCGTTTGCCGTTCTCGACCGAGCGCCTTCCGAGCGCGGTCAGACTGTAGTGTCCGCCGGATTCGACCAGATGCCCGGTCCGGGCGAGGAAGCGCAGCACCCGGTCCACGAGGGTCTCATCGAGTGAGAGGAAGAGCGCGAGTTCTCTGACGGTGTCGAAGCCGGCGTCGGCGATCGCCGCTTCGAGGAAGCGGTCGAGGAGCTCGTACGGGCGGCCCTCGGTGACGGTCGCTTCGACCTCGATGCGCCACAATGGAAGCAAGCAGGCGACGATGCGGGTCGGCATCAGTCCCATCTCGTGTCTGGCGTTGTCGACGACCCGCTCGCGCGGATAGGGGAATAGCTGGTCAGGTCGGGACACGCGCTCACCCTTCCTTTTCGACACGGTCGAGCAAGGCCTGGATCTCCTCGAAGGACCGGACCTCGCCGCGGGCGGTCAGGTGCGCCTCCAGGTCTGCCATCAGGCTGCGGAAGGACTCGTCGCTGCTCGCGGTCAGCGTGGAGCGGTCGCCGACCATCACCAGTCGGAATCGGGCGCGCGTGAACGCGACATTGAGGCGTCGCAGCTCCGAGAGGAACCCGACCTTTCCCGCGCGGTTGCTCCTGGTGAATCCGTAGAGCACGACGTCGCGTTCGCCGCCTTGAAACGAGTCGACGGTTCCGGCGTTCAGCTCGATGGTCCCGGGGTCGGCGATGCGTCGGCGCAGGAGGCTTCTGACCAGTTGGAGCTGGGCGCGGTAGGGCACGATGAGGCACCAGTCCCCTTCCCCGGGAAGGTGGTGGTAGTGCGCGGCGAGCTGTGCGAGCAGTTCGGCCTCGGCACGGTTCACGTACCCGGGCAGGGACCACCGCTCGGCGGTCGACCCGCCGCGCTCCATGCGCCGCCGTGGAGGAAGTCCGGACGTGTCGATGAGGGTCATCGGCGTGTGCATGAGCGAGTCACGGTGGCGGCCCTTATGGACGGTTCGCAGTGTTGAGCCGTAGAACTGGTCCGACACGAAATCGGCGATGGTGGCCGGCATGCGCCGCTGCTCGGCGAGCGCCACCTGGTGGCTCTGGGGCAGTCGTGCGCTCAGGATCTCCAGGGCGCTCTTCGCGAGCATCTCGCGGACCTGCGAGTCGTCGACGGCGGCGCCCCATTGCCGCACTTCGCTGTCGAGGAACGGGGGCAATTGCTGCGCGTCGCCGACCAGCACGCCGCGTCGGGCCCGGGTGAGCGGGACCAAGACGTCGTTGATACCGATCTGGCCGGCTTCGTCGATGACCGCGAGGTCGAAATCGATGCCCGACAGTTCGGGGCGGGACGCCGATCCGATGCACGTGGCGGCGATGACGTCGGCGTACCTGACGAACTCATTGCGAAGCTGATCCGTGGCCGAGGCGACGGCAGTGTGCCAGCGGCCGAGCAGGTTCCCGCGCTTCATGAGCAGCGGAAGCTCCCGCGCGATTCGGGCGTGCTCGCGTTCGAGGGCGGCGAGCGCACCGCTGGGGTCGTCTGCGGCGTCCCTCAGGCTCGGCGCGTGGACGGTCAGCAGGCCGCGGAGTGCCGTGCCGAGGTTGTCGGCGGCCTCGGAGGCGGCAGTGAACGCCGACTCGGCCCCGCTTCTCGACGCTCGGCTCTGCTCCCGCGACCGTTTCACGGCGGGATCGGACTCGACCTCTCGATCGCGTTCGGCGGTCGTCGCGCGGTGTTCCTCGGCCAGGACTGCCAACTCGGCTTCGATGCGCCTCCGGCGGCTCCCAGCCTGGTCCGCGAAACGGGCCAGCACCGCGTGTACGAATGCGAAGACCAGTCCCAGCAGAGGGATCGCGGTGCGCGCCCGCGCACCGGCCGACAAGGCGCGACGGCGCCGCTCGACGCTCCTCCGGCGTTCAAGGCCCGCCGATATCCGTTCGAGGCTTCGGGCAAGGTCGGCGAGGCGGGACTCGAAAGGCTCGGCAGCGGCCGACGTCGCCCGTTCGAGATCCAGTTCGGCGCCGGCGAGCTCGTCCGCTGCCCTGGCGTATCGACCGATCCGGGTGCCAAGCTCCCGGTGCCAGCTTTCGGCGGTGGCCAGGTCGCCGTACTGTCCCATGGATCGCGCGGTGGCGGCCTGGATCCGTTCGCGCAGTTCGCTCACGCGTTCTTCGAGCAGGTACGGGAGTCCTTCGGGGGTGACCGAGTCGCGGTAGCCGACTCGGAGGACCTCCAGGTCGCGCGGCAGGCCGCCGAGCACATTGTCGACCGCGCGGTTCGAATGCGAGGAGATCAGCACCTTCTGCTGGAAGTCGACGACCGCGGCGCGGGCCATCTCACTGATCGTGCGGGTCTTGCCGGTGCCGGGCGGACCGTGGACGAGCAGTAGGTCCTCCACGGTCATGGCTCTCTCGAACGCCCGGCGCTGTTCGGGATTGAGCGGTCTCCGCGGTTCGGCGTGGGTCTCGGGGATCTTGCGCACCTTGTTCTCGACGACGGCGTCGAGCAGGTGCGGGTTCCGCGACTCGCGGTCGCGCAGCAGCGCGACCGCTTCGCGTTCGCTGCGGAAGACGGTGTCATTGGCGGCTTCGCGGAGTGCGCCCACGGCCGGGAGCGCGTCCCAGTCGATCGGCCGGTCGAACTTGACCGTGGCGGTCTTTCCGGCGAGCCGGGTGACTCGGCCGCGCACTTCGCCGTCGCCGACGATGTCGACGAACATCCCTTCGCCGAGCTGGTGGTCGTCCGCCAATTCGAACAGGTAGACCGAGCGTTTGCCGTGGCGCTCTTCGCCGGTGGAGCGCTTGGCCGTGTAGTCGCTCGCGCCGGAGGACTCGACTTGACGGCGACGGATCCTTTCGGCCGCATCGATCATGGAGTCCAAGTCGTCGAGGAAGTCGGTCTGCCTGTCGGTCAGCGGCCTCCTGCCGCGCTCGGCGGCCTGGCTGTCCTGCAGGCGTCGCCAAGCGGACATGACCTCCTCGGTGAACGACTGCGCGCCGGGTGGAATATCGGCGAAGGTGCGAACCACCCTCCATGCGCGGGTTTTCACGATGAGGCACGACTCCGCCAGCTGCCGGTGATCCCGGTCGTCGAGCGGGCCGACGAAGCCGATCCGGTAGGCGTCGCGCCGGGAAGTGAGGTAGAGCCGGATCTTGAATTCCGGGGTGTAGGCGTACCAGTTCGGGCTGTCGCCTTCTTTCTGGAGAGGGACGGTGACCGGGATTCCGGCCGTCCGGGCGAGCTCGCTCAGCCGGTCTTGGATCTGTCCGGGGTCGCGTGGAACGTTGGGATTCTCGCGGTGCGCCGCGCGGAGTCTGGCCTCAAGGTTCTTGTTCGGGACCATGATGATCGGCCCGTTCAGGAGGACAGAGTTCACATCGTCTCCTCATTTGAGAGCGTCGGTGGCGGATTGGAGGGCATCGGCGAGCGTCTGGATGGGCGGACGTTCATCGGGCTCGTGCGACAGCGCCGACGTAAGAGCGGCTTCGAGTACGGCCGGGCAGTCCGGGTTCCGGGTTCGAAGCGGCGGCGCGGGCATCCGGGGCGGCGGGTGCCCGGCAGTGAGGTGGTAGGCGATCGCGGCGATCTGGTACACGTCAGTCGCGGGCCCGGGCGGGGTCGGCCCGCGCCGCCGCTGTTCGGGCGCGGTGTAGATGCAGGAGGTCTCCCCGTGCCGTGGTGGGCGTCCGGCGTTGCCGAGATCGCGGAGCACCAACGTCTGCGCATCAGCCATCACGATGCCATCGAGCGCCAGGTCACGGTGGCTCGTGCGGGACCGGTGCAGGGCTGACAGGGTCCGGCACAGTCCGGAGAGGCCCAGGTACGACCCGGCCGCCGCCCAAGGATCGAGCGGCCGCCCGTCATCGGTCGCAAGGACGCCGAGCGTCTCACAGGGGACGCGTTCACGCCCGGCCGCGGGCCAGATCAGCACCGAAGTGACCGTGTCGCCGGTGGAATCGAGCTGATCGACGGCGGGCAGCCCTCGAACCGAGCCGATTGCGTCCAGCAACCGGTGTTCGCGGCGCAGCGCCTCCCGGGTGGCGTCCGCGACGGGGCCCGGATGCGGACAACGGACCTGGCGTAGCCAGACGAATCGGCCACCGCGGCCACCGCTCGCATCGCGGCGCATAGCAACAGCGCGACGAAGGACGGCGGTGCCGTCCGGTGAACGCCGTTCGTCGACGAGGAGGTCATAGAGCAGGAAGCGGCCGCGGCCGAGAGCGACCTCGGTTCCGGGCGCCCACGTGTCATGGCGAGGTGGCGCGGGTACCGGCTCGGCCAGGACGAATCCTAGGTCTTCCGAGCCCGGTTCGAGGTGGTCTACCGATTGGCCGATCGGTCCAGCGCCGCGCAGACGCCGGAAGCCCTCCGCCTGTTCAGAGCGCATCGACTCGACCATGTCGATGAGGCCGGCCTGCCCGACTCCCAGGTTCTCGAGGCGATCCAATGTCTCACTCGTCGTGTCGGCGAGGTGCCGGAAGACCAGGTCCAATCGCTCGCGCAGATCGTCGGCCGCGCTTTCGAGCGCGGTATCGAAGGCGTCGAACCGATCGAGCAACCGGACCAGTCCGGCTTGCACCTGGAGCGCGTTCGCATCTCCACGCTCGAGCAGTTCGGTCAAGTCCGAGACCAAGGCCGCCTCGGCGGCAGAGCGCAGCTCCTCCTTCGGCTTACCGCGAATGCGCTCGGCGCATCGCTGCGTGAGAGCCGTCAGTTGACCGGCGCCGATCCCGCCCGCTATGCCGCCGACCGCGGTCACGACCGCCCCTCCGCCGGCTATGGCGACAACGGCGGGGGCGAGCGCGGCCGATGCGAGCAACGTCAGCACGGCGGTGGCACTCCCCCGTCGCAGCAGCGACGGGGACTGCTTGACCGCCCGGTCGACCCCCTCGCGGGCCGACTCGGCCGAATCCGCATCCATGGGGTGATCCTTCCGGAGGGATACGCAGAGTAACGCGAATCCTACCTTCAACGACGGTTCGCGTCATGCCACAGGGGCCGGTCGGCCGTTCCGTCTGAAACGGAAGGGGAATGAACCTGGTGGAATCGAACACGCTCTGCGACAATGCCGTTCATGTCCACACCCCTTGAACTCACAGAGCGCGGCCTGGCCGTTCTCCGCGAATACGCGGCCCGCGGCGAGACGCTCACCTACGGGGCCCTGAACCGCGAACTCGGGAGCCCGTTCAAGCACGGCGGCAACTTCCCCGGCCAGATCGGACGGCTCTGCGACGACGTCAACGCCCACCACGACGCCACGACGGGCCTGCCGTTCATGATCTCCGCGCTCGTCCACAGGGGCGACACTCAGATGCGTGGCGCAGGGTTCTTCGAACTGGCCGGGAACCTGCGGCTCCTGCCCCCCACCGATGATGAACAGACGAAGCGTTCGTTCGTGACCGACCAGCTCAGTGCGATCTACGCTCACTATCAGCGCAGGTAACGCCGCCCGTTTCCAATTTGCTGGCATTTTGCCACCACTGGTTGTTGCACTTTGCCGCTGGTTTCTCTAGCGTTCTGCCGCGAAGTCGGCCAGGATGCTCAGCTGACGAGGGCCTCAATCGCCCCGGCCGCTAGGCCCCCGCCGGCGGGCCCGGCCAGATCTCGCAGACGAGGTCCGTGAGCCGCTGCGACCGTTTCTCGATGTCGGCGTCGGTCCACGCGTGGGGGTGGTCGACGATCAGGTCCTTGGAGAGCGCGAGGAGGCTGTACTTGTCGAGCAGGCTTCGCTTGCCGAGACCGGACTCGCCGCCCAGCTTCATCCCCGCGGCTTCGTCGTCGGTCCAGGGCCGGTTGGACAGTGAGCCGTTGAGGCTCTTGGCCACGAGCGTGAGGTTGCCGAGCGTGTGTACTCGGTAGTCGCGTTCGGCGGACTCCTCAGGCGTCAACCGCGGCTCGGGGTTCCAGTAGATCTGCCACGTCTGCGGCATGACGTGCTCGATCTCCAAGCTGTCCGGCAGGGAGACGTCTTCATGGAAACGTGTTCGCAGCTTCCGTTCGATGGCGGAGAGCACTATGCGAAGCCGGTACTGGGCGACGTTGCCGTACAGCTTGAGCGACGGCAGCTGCGACTTCAGCACGGTGTCAGTCGGCCAGATCCGAGCGTCGGCGCTCTGTGCGGCCAGGAATTCGCGGACCGCGTCGCCCGCTTCATCGACCGGCACCTGGTCGAGCATCTTCAGGATCGAGACCATCGTCTTGTTGACGTCTTTCATGGTCATCCGCAGCAGTGTGCGTCGGATGATCCAGCTCTCCAGGGAGCGGAGCGCGGTCTCGATCTGGGGCTCGGGGACTCGGTGGTTGTCCGAGAGGAGCCAGAGTAGGAGCGGGCTGGTCGCGGCCAGCCCCATGGTCTCGATGACGCGGTGGTAGAAGGCGCCTTGGACTGAGTGCTCGGGGAGGTTCGCCAGCGCCCGGTAGGTGTCGGCGTCCTTGCGGAACTCGCTGAGGAGGCGTTCGGCGTGTTCGGGCTGGGACATGTGGGGTTTGGCGTATTCGGTGAAGATTCTGAAGACCTGCTCGGTCTTGACCTCGTCGTTGCGGCGCATGGTGAGCCAGTACTGGACGAAGATGTCGATGCGGGAGCGCTGCTGGCGGCCCTGGGTGATCTCGGTTCGCCACCAGTCGTCGTCGAAGTCGACCCAGTGTGTCTCCGACCAGCGTTCGACGTCGGCGCTGGCGCGCTCTCCCTGCTGGAACACCCAGTTCTTGATGAGGTCGGCTTTGAGCAGCGGCGTGCCCCGGTCGTTGAGCGTCTCGAAGATCAGCTGCGAGTCGTCGTGGCCGGCGAGGTTGATCGCCACGATGTAGAGGCGGTCGCGCAGTGTCGCGGACAGCGCCTGGGCCCGCTGCTCCTCCGTGCCCGGCGGCATGTCGCCGTCGTCGTCCGCTTCCCCGGTCAGCCAGGTCCGGGCTTCATTGGTGAAGAACTCGTGGGCGGTCGTGATGCGGTGTTCGCCCGCCCAGTCCGGATCGGGGTCGAGCGCCTGCGCGAAGGCGTCCCGGTCGTGTTTGGACGGCCAGAGTTTGAACCGCTCCGGCCTGCCGCGGAACGCCGACGAACGGTTGACGATCAACTCTTCGAGGTCTTCGGCGAGCAGTTCGTGGCCTCGTTCGGCGAGCACTGCGCGGACCGCGCCGATGATCAGTTGTAGGGTGGTGGTGCGCTGCTGCCCGTCGATGATCTTGTGCCGGGTGACGTCGCCGACCCTCGGCGGCCTGGATTCGTAGACGACGGCGCCGAGGAAGTGGTGCGGGACGGCGGGCTCTTCGCCGTCTGCGGCGACATGGCTCTCTGCCACGCGGAGGATGTCGGCCCATAGTGGAGCCCACTGGTCCTCCTCGTTCCAGACATAGGGTCGCTGGAACGGCGGGACCTCGTAGTGCATCTTTCCGTCGAACAGTTGGCGGGGGCTGAGCGCGTCTGCTTTCAATTGGCGTCCCTTCGATTCCGGACGGTTTGGGCAAGGTGGGGGTGGAGCCGGTTTGCGTGTCGCCATCGGAGGTGAGTTCGCCGCAAGCGTTGAGGATTCGCTTCCGAGAGACGCTCATGGTACCCACCGGTGGGATTGGACTCAGCGAGCCGCAGAGACAACCCGGACGAACCGCTCATCGTCGATCCTCATACGACGGCGATCCTCTCCCCGGAGCTTTCTGACGCAGAAATTGCCGAGCCGCGTCAACCAAATCGGTGCACAGGTGAAGTCAGACGGCGGATTCCTTGCAGGCGGAAGAAAGCCGCGAACTCGCTGAATCGGAGAGCTTCACCGGCGCAGGGACTCTGGTAGACAGTCGGAAATCTGGCACAGTCCGACACGGGTGCGACACGCGGGATGATCTTGTAGCGAACTGCTCACGCTCTCTACAATTCGTCGCCATGACGGAAAGCGACGACGCGATCCCCGGCCCGCTCATGGAGCTGGCCCGTCGGCTCCTCTCAGAACGGACCCGGTCTCGGCCCGGGCATTCCAGGGGGTATGAGAAGACTGAGATCTTGGCGGGAGAAGAACGTGTCCTCGACGTCGAGCACCGGCGGCGGTCAGTGTCAAGTGCAGTTTGGTTCGAGACACTATTAAGGCGGAACTGCAAAGTTGGGCATTCGAGTAAGGA
>NZ_JAKZEW010000006.1 GCF_022548875.1 Glycomyces sp. L485
CGATCACTCAGAGTGCCACATAAGTTGCCGGGAAAACCTCAGTGACGGGGAGACCGGTGAAACCGGCCTTCTCATACGTCCGTCGGGCTGGCGCGTGCCCAACATCGCCGCCGGTCCAGACTTCGACCCGGGAGTATCCGGCTTCACGAATTTGATCCATGGCGAAGTCGATGAGCGCGGTTCCGATTCCCTGGTTCTGCTGGTCAGTGTCGACTGCCAGCAGTTCGATTGCGGCCAACTTCGGATCATCTTGGTAGATCACGACGATGAAGCCGACGACTTGCTGATCGAGGACGGCAACCCAGCGCCCTGCATCCTCCCGAAGACAGCAAGCGCGAACCTCCTTCGCCTGGCTCTCTCGCCAATCAGGGTAGGCGGCGGCGAACAGCCGCTTCCCCAGAATCTCGGCGAAGGAAGCAAAGACCGGTTCCCATGCCCGCAGCGACAGCTCGGCGACTTGATCCTGGTCTCCGGGGGCGACGGACCGAATATCAAGTGTCACGTCTATCGATCGTAGGAGTCCCGTCAAATGCTTTCCCCTAGTGTCGACCCATCACTCGCTCTGCGGCCGCGCCTGCGACAGGTGTAACGTGAACCGACTCGTCGGTGGGCGGGACCCATCCCAACAAGTAGACGTGCTTGATGTGGCTGTGCCAGATGAGAGTCAGGCCCGCTTGACTGCGGACGATGCATAGGTGCCGCTGCTGGGCTTTGACGATCTCGGGGAGCTTGCGGACGTCGGCGGGCTTGTCGATGTCGAGCGGTCCGATCCAGACCTGGTGGCGGATGCAGGCGTATCGGTGGTGCGGCAGGAGCCGGATGACTCTGCCTCCCGGATGAAGAGCGTCGCAGTGGTGGCAGCCGACCTGGGGGAGGTGCCGGAACATCGCCCTCGGCCTGAACGACTCCACGACCGCAACGGAAGGACCAGCGCAAACACGCTGCTTTGCGGCTCATCGCACGCTTCTTACCAGCATCCCTACTACGTCGGTGGCCGCCACCGCGCCCTGGCGATGATGCAGGGCGTCCGCCGGACCGTCACGATGCGCCTAGAACTGCTCGACCCAGTCACCAAGAAGATCATCTACGACTGACAACGGTTCAGCGCGCCCACTGGTAGAACAGATGCTCACCTCGGTTGGCGCCCAGGTGGATCGGCAGAGTCAGTCGCGCTTCGAGCGAGATCGCCTGCTCGGAGGGAAGGACCTCGAACCCGTTGGCCCCGTAGAAGTCGGTCAGATGCGCCGAGTCGGCGTCGAACTGGCCGTACGCGAGTTGGTAACCCAACTGGAAGTACAACCGGGTGCAGCAGCGCAGCAGCGCGGTTGCCAACCCGCGGCCGCGGTGGTCGGGGAGTACGGCGAGTCGACGTACCTTCACCAGGACCAGCGCAGCGAGTAGTGCGTGAGTCCGGTCCACACCCGCCTCGGTCGCCTTTGCGATGATCGAACCGGGCGGGACCGCCTCCGCCGCACCGACTAGGTTCCTGTCCCGGTCAACGACGACCAGGACCACCGAGAGCTTCACCAACGCGCCCACCAGGTTCCCGGCCGCGGCCTCCGTCGTGAGGGCCAGGGCGAGTGTCTCGAAGGGATCGCGAGCGGCCAGCCCCTTGAACAGGTTGTTGCCGATCTCAGCGGCCTCGATAGCGGCGAGGTTGTCCTCCTCGGGAAGTTCCCCGGACATCACCAGCAGCTCTCGGGCGACCATCGATTCCCCCGGGCGAGCAAGCCGGATCCGGTAGCCGCCACCAGCGGCGAGGCCGTGCCGCAACCCATTCGGCCGCAACACTGCCGATGTGGATGCTGCCTTGCCGGAGGTCTTCTTCTTAACCATGCCACCACCGTATCGGGCAGCCCCTCAAAGGCCAACGGATGCGTCACCGGCCGGGACCGCCGAAGCTTTGCGGCTCATGACAGCTACCCAAGCGCTGGGACAAGACATGGCCGTTGCCATGCTCGATGCCCTCGTGTGCTCCCACCACAGCGTCTCCCTCGCCAACACCGAACGTTCAAGATTACCGCGGCGCGAGCTCGCGCCCGAGCTGCCATTGGTAGCGCTCGACCCGCTCATCCGGTGGACGGCCGGATCGAACTGCGGCCGCGGCAGCGCGCCCTCGGGGGAGTCCGCGCCTCTGGCCCTAGCCCGTCCAGGGGCACGGTTACTGCGAACAGCGCACGACCCCAGGCACGGTTGTCGCGGAAAGGGCACGATCAACTTGCACTGGACACACCAGTGCAGGTGTCCATTTCAGATTGATCTTGCCCGCGTTGAACTGTGTAAACAGGTAGTTGAACGGTTGACCCGAACGGTCTTCGGTCGATCTGTTCGGAGTAATCGTGCATTTCTGGACGGGCTCGGCGCGGCGAAGTCCCGGCTCGACGACTGGATCCAGTGTCAGCGGCCATTTTTCGCCCCGATGGCGGCCTTGAAAATTCCCCGGCCAACGGTCACGCTGCGTGAGCCAGAAATCGGTGGTAACCAACTCAGGATGCGGCTTGGCGCGTCGGCCAGAGACGGGGTTCATGCCGAACTGCCGCCCCGTATCTGGGCTATCCCCAGGAGCTAGTTGACGTCTGACATCGCTGCGTGTGTTTCGTTGTCTTCCCACTCGCGGAGGCTGCGGATCGAGATGAGGCAGAGCATCGCAGCGGCAGCGAAGACCGCGCCGGCGATCGCGAACGGTGTTCGATAACCGAGCGCGGAGGCGAGGAAGCCGCCCACGCCCGCGCCGACGGCGAGGCCGATCAGGCCGGCAAAGCCGTCCAGCGACCCCACTCGCCCCATCATCGCGTTGGGGGTAGCCCGCTGTCGGACCGTGGTGGCCATGATGCTCCAGACGACCGCGTGTGCGATGTAGATGGCCAGTGCGATCGCCACGACCACGATGTTGGTCGTCAGCGAGATCACGGCGAACGAGAAGGCGCCGGTGACGAGCGCCGCGACCATCGACCACCCGTAGCCGATCCGCTTGCGCAATCTGGTCGCGACGAACGTCCCCGCCAATCCTCCGAGGGCGGAGAAGGCGAGCAGGAGGCCGTAGCCGGTACCGTCGAGGCCGAGTTCCTCCTGGGCATAGAGAACAAGGTAGGAGAACGGGATCATGTAGGCGACGCAGGTGATGCCACTGAGGGCGATGAGCAGTCGCACGACTCGGTGCCGCATGGCCCATTGGGCGCCTTCGCGGAGGTCGGCGCGGACACTGGCGCGAGGCTTGTCCGTCTCGACCGGCGTGACGATGTAGGTTCCGCGCAGCTGCCAGAAGGCGAAACCCGCTGCTAGGAAGGCGACGGCGTTGAGAGCGGTGGGGGCGAAGGCGGCCATGGCGAACAGGAGCCCGCCCAGGGGCGGGCCGATGAATTCGTCGATCACCAGTTGTGTTCCGGCGATCTGTGAGTTCGCCTTGTCGAGTCCCTCCGGGGAGACCGCCTGAGGCAGGACGGCGCGCGCGGCGCCGTCCGCCATCGTCTCGATGACGCCCATGACGGCGTAGACGAGGTACAGCGTGGCGATCGGTGCGGCGTCCAGCAGCACGAGGCCGGTCAGGAGGGCGAACATCCCGGCGCGGGAGAAGTTCGCGAGGTAGGCGAGGCGGCGTCGGTCAACACGATCGATGAGCACACCGATGCCGAGCACCGAACAGATGCGTGACAGCGAGTACGCGACCGCCAGGCCGGCGATCGCGATCGGGTCGTCCGTGACGGTGGTAGCCAGCAGCGGCAGCGCGATGAACGTGATGCCATCGGCCAGGTTCGCTGACGCATTGCCGAACCAGATCCGGCGGTAATCGGCTCCCAGATGCATTGGTGTCCCTCGTCCACGGCAGCCGACCTTGAATGGTCGACTGGGTCTGAGCGGACGCTAGCCAGTTTGTCGTTGGAACGCAACCGGTTTGATGAGCGACAACTTCGATGAGGGGCGATGCCGAAGTTCGTAACTCTCGGCAAACATTACTGGCCGCCAGTGGGGACTTCTTGGCGGCCGCTGACAATCCAGCCCAACAGGAACGCATTCTTGATGTGGCTGTGCCAGAGGATGGTGATTCCGGCTTGGCGTTTCTTCGCGAACCAGTGTGCGCTCTTGCCGTGTCGGCGGCCGCGGTTGAGTGTGAGGTGGGCGGTGGTGATGCGCTTTCGGCCGGGGGTGTAGGTCAGCCTCGGCTCGCGCAGCGGCTGGAGTGCTCGGCCGGTCGCCCATCGGTCGATCAGCTCGACGGCCTGGTCGTTCTCTCGGAGGTAGCCGATGCGGTCGATCAGCTCGGAATGGAACCTGGATCGCTCGACCTCGGAGCTTCCGGCGGTCTGTCGCCAGTAGGGGGAAGCGAAGAGCGGGGCGATGCGAACGGCTTCGGGAAAGACGACTGCGAAGAGTTTCGAGGTGCTGTAGGTCGCCCAGATGTTGTCGGGTGGAATGAGCAGGTCCGTGCGCGAGTCCCAGAGCCGTCCGACATGACGCTGGTCGGACATGCGGTGAATCTCGGCCCAGAGCTGGGCGCAGAAGACGAACGCGGTGAGCAGCCCATCGTGGGCGGCGTTCCAGCCGAACCGGTGGACGGTGCGCAGGTGCCGCTGTTGAGCCTTGGTGATCTCGGGGATCTTGTGGACGTCGGCGGGCCGGTCGATGTCGAGCGGTCCGATCCAGACCTGGTGGCGGATGCAGGCGTATCGGTGGTGTGGGAGGAGCCGAACGACTCGGCCGCCCGGATGTCGGGCGTCGCATCGGTGGCAGCCGACCTGGGGGAGGTGGCGGAACATCGCCCAGTCCGGTTGCGGGTCGCGCAGTTCCGGAAGCGCCCCGGCGAGGGCGTGCGCCGATCGTCCGGTCAGCGCGGCGAGTCGTTCGGGGATGGCGGGAAGGTCTGCGGGGTTCGGCTCGGCCGGGTCGGTGACCTGCTTCCAGAGGCTGTAGGAGGAGACGCCGTGGAGGGCGGCCAAACGGTCCAGGTAGGAGGCGATGAGTTCGTGCCGAGCCGGGGGGACGGGGTCGGGCAGTTCTCGCGGCAGCATCAGGCGGCCTTCTTACTGGTGGTGCCTGATCTGGTCTTCTTGGCGGCGGCCCGCTTTCTGGCGGCGAGTTCGGCGGCGTAGTCGATCGGGACGATGTCGAGGAGGTCGCGAGTGATCTGCTCGCTGCCGTCCTCGATCGCGAGAATCGCGGCCCCTCGGATGAGCTGGGAGAGGCTGCCGATCATGCCTCCGGTCCGTTCGAAGAGGTATTCGCCCAGGTCCGGAAGCGCGCCCTTCTCATGCTGGTGGAGGCGCAGCATGGACTCCATCGTCGCGACCAGGGTGTGCCAGTCGGCGATCTCCTGCTCGGTCGCGTAGTCGAAGGCCTGGGTGGGGATGAGGGTGAAACGCCCGGCGAGCTGGCGACCGCGGACGCCGGAGAACAGGCCGTTGCTCTCGATGTCGATGCCCGCGTAGACGAATGTGGCCCGCAGCCGCTCGGCGAAGTACTTCAACTGGTCGCTCGCCTCGGCGCCTGAGCGGGCAGCGGTGAGGTTGTGCAGCTCGTCGACCAGGACGAGGTCGACGCCGACGTGCGAGGCGGTGGCGCAGACGGCGTCGACGATGTCGGTGATGTTCGCGCGCGCGACGAAGCTCAGGCCGAAGAACCGGGCGAACTCGACCGCGAGCATCTTCGGCGTCGCCGCCGGCGGAACGGTCACGTAGACGACCGGCAGCCGCCTGCCTTGCTCGGGATGCTGCTTGCGGACGGCCAGTTCATGCGCGCGGCCCAGGTAGGTGAGCGCGGTGGTCTTCCCGGTGCCGGAGTAGCCGCTGATGATGCCGCCCCTCCGGGCGGAGATCTGGTGCTTGTTCAGTTGCAGCAGGAGTCGGGCCGTGGCGGCGGCCTTGCGGATCGCAGGGGTGCTGACCAGTGGCAGCTCAGAGTGGTAGCCCATCCGGACCCGGTTGTATTTCGCGCGGGTGTTGCGGTGCAGGGCAGCGAGTTCGCCATCGGGGAGCAGCTCGGGCGGCGCGGGGTCGAGTTCGACGAAGGCCCGCCAGCCTTCCTTGGTCGTCAGGGGGTGGTCAGGCGGGACCTCGTCGGACTGGTCGTTCGGGGTGCGGCGGTTCACGGAGGCGGTCATATCCATCTTTCGGCTTCGGCATGGACATCGAGGACTTCGAAGACCGTGTCGGTCTTGATGCGGGCCGGCGGCGGTGTCCGCTCGGCGGGCGGCGGTGTTTCGACGTGGTCGGGGAGGGCGGCCGGGGCGGCCTTGCCGCGCCCGAGGATCCGGTCGGTGCGCTTGTCGATCGGGCCGTCCTCGGCGCGGGTGAGCAGGTCGTCCAGGACCCGGGCGACGGCGGCCTCGTGCGTGGGGTCCTCGCCGACCTCGGCAGCGAGGCGGCGGGCGTGCTGCCAGGTGAACTCGGCGAACGGGGCGGAGACGAGCGGCAGGTGGATCCAGGGGACGGTGATCCAGCCGTCCTTGGTGCGCAAGAAGACGCGCGAGACGTCGTAGGGGTCGTAGTGGACCTCCCAGCGGCCTTCCTGTGCCCCGTTGCCCGAGTGCTGCCGCCGCCAGGGGCCGAGGTCGGGGGAGTCGTAGGTGCGGTAGTCGATGCGAATGCCCCATTGGTTGATCTGGCGGCGTGCGACCGGCAGCAACTCCAGGTAGTCCTCGCTGGGCAGCAGCAGCGGCAGGTAGCCGCAGATCGCGACCAGCGAGGCGTACTTTTCGTTGGGGGACATGGGCCGCTTGGGCCGGTAGGGGTCGCGGAGGCTGTCGTGGGGACGTTCCTGCCAGATGAGAGCCCATTCCTCGAACAGGTCCTGGAGCTCGGGGACGGTCCAGAGCCGGTCGTTGTCGATGCGGTCGCCGCGGCGCGTGACGTTGGGACCGGTGTATCCGGCGACGTACTGGCAGAACAGGTCGTTGATCGAGCCGAATGTGCGCTCGACGATGGCCTTGTCGGTCGGGGTCCGAGGCCGGGCCCGCTGGATCGAGATCCCCAGCTTGGCGCAGGCGCGGGTGAACGTCTCGGACAGGAACACCTTCCCGCCGTCGATGACGATGGTCTCGGGGACGATGACCGGGCGCGCGGCCGCGGCCCGCATCCGCTCGTCGACCGCGGCCAGCCGGTCGTGCGGCAGCAGCGATGCCGACATCCGCATCGTCTCGGCCCAGCCGGGCCGCATGGGTTCGGGGACCAGCATCCGCGCCAACAGCAGCGCCGCGTCGACGGCCTTGGTGCCGACCGGCCGGAGCGCGGCCGCGCAGATCGTCCTGGTGGCGACGTCGACGGCGATGGTCAAGTCGGCGCGGACCGTCTCGCCCGTATCGAGCATCACCATCACGTCGATCGGTGTCGAGTCGATCTGGACCTGCTCGCCGGGGCGGGCGGCGAACGTCGGCGTGAACTGGCCTTCCGGGCGGTTGGCCGCCTGCCTGCGGGTAGCCGCCGGCCCGAACGTGTGCTTCCCCGACGCGAGGGTGTTCAGCAGCTTGTAGAACGTCGTCTTGCCCGGCAGGGGGACCACGCCCTTGCCGTAGACAGCCTCGACCTCCTTGGTGACCGCGCGGATCAGGCGCGACCGCGTCCCGGTCGAGGCGTGCTCCTGGTCGTCGACGATCTGTCGGGCGACCGCGACCACCCGCGCATCGACCCGCCCGGTCGAGTACCACTCGCGGACCAGCCGCCCGTCGACCAGGCCCCAGAGTCCCTGCGCCGCATAGTTGGCTCGCTTCTTCCGCAGCGTCCGTTCCGCCAGGCCCAGCTCGGCGGCCTTCGCCTCGATCCTCTGGCCTATCCCGCGGACCCCGGGGTCGAACTGCGGCCGCGGCAGCGCGCCCTTGGGGGAGTCGGGCGGCAGGCCGGTCTCCAGCTCAATGAGGTGCCGCTCCAGCTCCTTCGCTGCCGCAAGCACTTCCGGGCCCAGACCGTCCAGGACTCCGAACGGTTCGACCGCAGGAAGCACCCGCTTGCCCGCCCCGAGGATCTCGAAGTCGGGTGCGCCCATCAAGAACGCGGCCAGGACGACTCGGTCGGCCCCGTTTGCCGACCGCAGTCGGACCGAGGTGCCTGCCAGGGCCGCGACCTGGAACTCCTCGCCGTCGTAGGCGACCCAGTCGCCCAGCTCCAGCACCGCTCTCGGCCGCCCCATCACGACTCCCGACCGGTGTGGACCACGGACGCGGCGTGGAAGGGGACCGACAGGTCCACCTGTAGGACCTGGTTCCAAAGCAGGTGGAACAGCACCGGCATGACCGCGATCAAGTCGCCGACCGCCCCGGCTCCCTCGACCAGCCCGCGCGGCCGCGAGAAGACCTCCCGCAGCTCGGCCGCCACGGGCTCCCGCCAGTAGCGCGGGTGACGGTACCCGGCCAACCAGCGGACGTTCGCCGTCACGATCGCGTCGGGCGCGCCGACCAGCCGGTACTCCCAGCCGACTTCGTCGCAAGCCACTCGCGTCGCTTCGAACTTCGCCAGGTCCCGCGGTTTGCGCCGCTCCAGTGGCCGGCAGTCCACGACAATCCCCGAGCCGTCCGCGCAGCGCGCGAAGTAGTCTGGCGCGTGCGAGACCGGTCGGCCAGCCGCGTTCGCCCAGCACAGCCACAACGGCTGCGAGGACAACCCCACCACGGCCGGGTCGAAGTCCAGCACCATCGCGTGATCGCGTTCCAGCCAAGACTCGAACCCCACATGTGTGCCGAGCGTCGCCGACCACCACAAGCCAGGCAGGTTCCGCTGCCCCTTGTACGACGGGATCCGCCGCACCGGCAGGGCCTCCTCGAACCGGACCGACCGCGCCTGTTCCAGCGAGACCCGGTGCTCGGCCCCGGAGTCAGCGACGTAGACGACTTCGAAGCCGTCGGCCGGCGGGGCGCTGACACCCCCTTCAAGAACGCGCACGATCCCAGGCACGGTTGTCGCGGAAAGGGCACGATCAACTTGCACTGGACACACCAGTGCAGGTATTCGGTGACAGGCCCGTGGACATATAACTTGCGGGAACGGCACTTCTCGTGAGTTATGTGTTGGCTCGCGACAGGTTTTATTTTATCTTTATTTATTATAAAAGCCGGAAAATAATAATGGTATGATGTGGGCATGACGAAAACAGCTACGTTGTGCAAGCGGTGCGGCAAGCCGGTTCCTCAGGCGGGCGGGCGCGGGAGGCCGCGCCTGTACTGCGCCGAAGGCGACTGCGCGTCCCAGGCCAAGCGCCAGCGCGAGCTGCGCCGCGCCACACCCGGACTCGAAGGCGCGCTGGCCCGCGCCGAGGAACTCTACGAACAGATCGAGCAGTCCATGTCCACGGCGCTGGCGCCCCTGGCCGAGGCGCTGCGGGCCGAGACCGACCCGGCCGAGGTCGAGGCCCGGCTCGCCGAGGTCCGCTCCGAGGCCGCCGGCGCGGTCGCCGCCGCGCGGGCCGAACGGGACGAGGTCACCGGGCGTGCCGAGGCGCTCAGCGAGGAGCTCGCAGCGGTCCGGGCCGAGGCCGATCAGCATGCCGCGGGCAAGGCCGAGGCCGAGGCGCGGGCCAAGGAGGCGGTCGAAGCGCGGTTGGAGGCCGTCCGCGCTGCGGAGCTTGCCGGCGAGGCCGCGGCGGCGGCGAAGGCTGAGGTGTTGGAGGCGGTCGTCGAAAGGGATGGGGCCCGCAGCGAGGCGGAGGCCGCGCGAGGGCAGGCCGCGGCGGCTCGCGGCGAGCGGGATCGTGCGTTCGACTCGCAGGCAGAGGCCGAATCCGCTGCCGCGCAGGCGCGGGGTGAGGCGGACTCGGCTCGGGCCCGGGCCGATGAGGTCACCGCTGAGGCCGCTTCGGCGGTCAGGGCCGCTGAGGAGGCGCTGCGTCGGTCCGATGAGCGCTCGGCCGCTCTGGTGGCCGAGCGTGATGCCGAGCGCGGCCGTGTCGAGGCGCTCGTGGCCGATCTGGCCGTTGCCAGGCGCGATGCGGAACGGTCGGCTTCAGAGGCCGCCGAGGCTCGGGAGTCATTGGCGCACAGGCACCGTGAGGTCGAGGCGTTGGCCTCCGATAAGCGGGTGCTGTCGGCGCAGCTGGAGGCCGCGGACGCCGCCCAGACCGGGTTGCGGGGCGAAGTCGAGTCCTGGCGCCAGCGCGCGCTGGCCGCCGAAGCGCGTTTGGACGCCGGGAGGTCGTGAAGCGAGGGTAGGCCCGGGGCGCTGGTCCCCCGGGCCGTTCGGTGTTTCCTGGTGTCAGATCGTGATGGCGGTCTTGCCGAGGGCGTGGCCTTCGTGGAAGTGGCGCAAGGCCTCGGGGACTTCGGTGAGTGGGTGGGTTCGGCCGATGACCGGGGTCAGGGTGCCGTCGGTGAGCATCCGGGCGAGGTGTTCAAGGTGGGCGGCGCGTTCGGATCCGATCTGGGTGGTGAGGCTCTGCCTGGTGAACGGCGAGACCAGGGCGGCGCGCATCTGGCGGTCGAGGCCGCCCAGCCAGTTCCCGGGCGTCTCGGATCCGACGATCACGAGGGTGCCGCGTTCGGCGAGGATGCGGCGGAGCCGGTGCAGCGGGCGGTGCCCGGCGGTGTCGATGATCGCGTCGTAGCGTTCGGGCCGGTCGGTCGGTTCGGTGCGGGTGTAGTCGATGACGTGGTCGGCGCCTATCTCGGTGACTGTGTCGGTCTTCGTTTTTGAGCAGACGCCGGTGACTTCGGCGCCTGCGGCTTTCGCGATCTGGACGGCGAAGGTGCCGACTCCTCCCCCGGCGCCGATCACCAGTACGCGCTGGCCTGGTTTGATTTTCGCGGTGTCGCGGATGGTTTGGAGTGCGGTCATGCCGGAGACGGGGACGACCGCGGCCTGTTCGAAGGTGAGGTTCGCCGGTTTGCGGGCGATCTTGGCGGCCTTGGCGACGGTGTGTTCGGCGAAGGTGCCCGAGCCGATCCCGTAGACCTCCTCCCCTGGTTCGATGCCGGTGACCGCGGGGCCGACGGCTTCGACGACGCCTGCGAAGTCGATGCCGGGCACCGGTTGTTTGGGGCTTCGGGTGCCGGTCATGAGGCGCACGGGGTAGGGCAGGCCGGTGGTCAGGTGCCAGACTTCGGCGCCGAGGCCGGCGGCGTGTACGCGGACGAGGACCTCGTCGTCGCCGGGGACGGGTTCGGGGATGTCGGCCGGGTGCAGGACTTCGGGGGGTCCGTACCGGTCTTGGGTTATGGCGCGCATGGGTGTGTTCTCCTCTTTTCGGTGAGGGGTGGTGCCGGTCGGGTTATTCGTCGGTGTCGGCGTAGCCGAAGACTTCGTCGAGCGGTGTTTGGAATACGCGGGCGATCTGGAAGGCGACTTCGAGGGAGGGTGAGTAGCGGCCCTGTTCGATTGCGATGACGGTCTGGCGGGTGACGTTGATGCGGTCGGCGAGTTCGGCTTGGGTCATGCCGCCGTTGGCGAAGCGGAGCGCCTTGATGTTGTTGGTGACTTTGGTCGGTTTGCCCACGGTCACCATCCCCGGTGGTAGAGGACGAGTTTGGTCACCGATGCGGTGATGGCGTTGAGGACGTATGCCAGGTACATGGCGCTTGCGATCCAGAAGTACTCGGCTTCGAGCATGGCCAGTGCGAAGGGGCCGATCATGGCGAAGGCGAGGATGTAGAAGCCGATGTGTTCGCCGCGGCGGTGGATGTCCTTGTCGCGTTCGTCTCGGCGGTCGCGGCCTTTGCGGGGTGGTGGGGCGACGAACATGTTCATGAGGATCGAGGCGCCGATGGCGATGAGCAGGGGTCGTTGGTAGGCGATGTCGGCTGCGGTGGTGTCGGCGAGTCGGTTCAGGATGTAGACGGTGTAGACGACGGGGACGGTGATGGTGGTGGTGAGGTAGCCCCAGGTGTAGCGCTCGCCGTAGGGGATGGTGGCGCGGTCGTTGTCGGATGGTGTCATGAGCGGGCTCCTCCCCGGTAGCCGGTGATCTTCGCTGCGGAGAAGGCGATTCCGGAGATTGCGAAGGCGAGGTAGAGGGCGTTGGCGATCCAGAATTGGTCGATGTCGAGTAGGGCGAGTGTGAGTGCGGTGGTGGCGCCGAGGGCGATCCAGCTGCTGCCGGCGACTTGGCCTTTGCGGTCGATGTCGGCGTCGCGTTCGTCGCTTCGTGGGTCGGTGAGGAGTCGGGTGGCGGTGTAGCCGATGCCGAAGGCGAGGGTCGCCGCGGCGATGCTGATGATCATGGGTGCTCGGTAGGGGGTGTCGGTGATGGTTCCGTTGCCGGTCTGGGGCAGGACGGTGGCGTAGTAGGCGATGGGGGTGGCGGTGAGGATGGCGGCCCAGAGCCAGGTGAGTTTTTCCTCGAAGGACATCGGCGTCTCCCATGTCAAAGTTGTTTTACTCCTTCGAGCGTAAAGCATGTTTGACATCATGTCAATTTTTCTTGACTTCGATGGTGGCCAAGGGCGGGACGTTGCGGCGTTGCCGCCCCTGGAGGGGCCTTCGGCCTGCCCCCTTTGCGGTCGGCTGCCTGCGACTCGCGGCCTGGAACCGGCCAGCCTTGCGGCGCAAGCGGACATCCTCCGATTTCGGATGCGCCTTCGCCTTCTGCACCAGGCGTCAGATCTACCAAATGTGACTATATGGTGACCTAATGTAGTATTGTCTTGTTGCTGTCTATAACATCATTAACAGTAATATATAGAACAATTCAGACAATCGGAAGGGAATCGACGTGACCGAGCCGTACGTTATCCGTGGCAGGGGCAAAGAGCAGTGCCCTCCCAACACGTTCTGCCTGTTCGCCGACGTCAACTTCAATGTCGGCGGCCCCCGGGAGACGATCCTCGTCATCCCGGCCGGATCGACTTCGAACAACTTTTCGGAACACGGCTTCGACCAGTCGGCCGAAGGTGTCTCCTCGGTCGTCAACGGCACCGCTCAGGAAAACGCCCTGTTCACCAAGGTCGACCAGGGCGGCGCACGCCTCCCCGTGGCGGCGAACAGCGACATCGCCGACCTCACGAAGTACAATCTGCCAGGAAGCCGCACCGGCACCTGGAACGACCAGCCGCAGTCCGCCCTGGCGTACATGGAGGTCGTACCGGTGCCGGTCATCGACGAGCCGCGCCCCGACGCCCAAGTCGACAACGCCAGGCAGCGCGTCTCGGGGATCGCTAGCGGAGCGGTCGACAAGGTCGAGATCTATGACGGGCTCAAGCCCATCGGTACCGCTCCCGTCGCCAACGGCGCTTGGACCTACACGCCGAGCATCGACTGGAGCGACGGCAAACACGAACTCGCTGTCCTCGCCATGCACGGCTCGGCGAAGTCCGGCCGCGCCTACCGCAACTTCTACCTGGTGAAGCCTTCGGCGTCCGTGCAGATCACCAACCCGAAGAGCGGCGCGCACGTCGCCGCCTCGGCGCGCATCGAGGGGCACGCGTTCAACGCCGGGACCGTCGAACTCAAAGACGGAGGCAATGACCTCGGCACCGTGCCGGTCATCAGCAACAATTGGGCGTACGCCCACACCGAGGGATGGGCGGTCGGAGAGCACACCGTCCACGCCACAGCCGTCTCCGGCGGCATCCGGTCCACCGAGGCCCAGGCCACATTCACCGTGGAGAAGCCGAACCTCGATGTCTCCTACGAGTTCTCCGGAAGCTGGTCGGACAGCAGCAGCGGCGTCGAAGAGCACGTGTATTCCTACAACATCCTCCTGACCGCCGACACCAAGTCCGTTCAACAATGGCGGCTGGGATTCAAGCAGCTCCCCGCGGGGACGCACCTGCCCAAGACGTTCACCGACACGTTCTGGGGCGTGGTCATCAAGGACGGCGCCGACGGCACGATCCTCCTCGGCTCCCCGCCGCCCGAAGAGGGCAAGCACGTCATCTTCGCCGGGAATGAGTTGCACGTGCAAGTGCAGGTGATGTTCCCCGACAAGGACACCGCACACGAGAAGCTCTACGGCCTCTTCGCCGAGGACTGGGGCGACACCGCATAACCCGACGCGACGCCGTGAGAAGAAGGCGACGCCGAGGTGCCGCCTCTTCCCGCGGCGGCCGGGTCCCGTACGGGACCCGGCCGCCTATGGGTGTCGTAGGCGATCCAGCGGCCGGTGATGTGGGCCACCTAATTTGAGTGGTTATCGTTTGCCTCGCGGGGAGCCGACCGCCTAGGGTACGGACGATGACTGCGAACCGCGGGCCCGCACGGTACGGCCACCTCGACTTCAACTCCCCCATCGCCCCTTGGCGGGCCGACCGGCTCGTCGCGGGCCTGGCCGAGGCCGGACCGGGGACGATCGTCGACATCGGTTGCGGCTGGGGCGAGCTGCTCCTGCGCCTGGCCGAAGCGATCCCCGCGGCGAAGGCGACCGGGATCGACCCCGATGCCGAACTGCTCGAACGCGGCCGCGCCAAAGCCGCGGCCCGCGGCCTGGACGGCCGGGTGACGTTCGCGGAGTGCCGGGGCCGGGAATGGACCGAGACGGCCGACCTGGTCGTGTGCATCGGCGCCTCCCACGCCTTCGGCGGCAGCGCGAAGGCTCTGACCGAGCTGTACCGGATCGTCAGACCGGGCGGGCGGCTCGTATTCGGCGACGGTTTCTGGGAGCGGGTGCCGACCGACGCCCAGCTCGAACACATGTGGCCCGGAACGACCACAGAAGAATGCCTTGAACTGGCCGACCTCGTCGACGTCGGGATCAGCGCCGGTTTCCGGCCGCTGCGCATCGAGACGGTCGAACGGTCCGAATGGGACGACTTCGAATCCGGAGCCGGAGCCGACAAGGAGAACTGGCTGCTCGCCAACCCGGGCGCACCGCAGGCCGCCCAGATCCGCGCCCTGGCCGACCAGAACCGGAACTGGTGGCTGCGCGGCCACCGGAACCTGCTCGGCTTCGCCTATCTGACGCTCGGTCGGCCAGTCGCCTGAGGCGAGGCGCTCTGCCGGCGCGTCGAGGTCGGCGATGAGCCACCGGTGCCGGCCGCGCCGGCGTACCGAAGAGCGCACAGCGTCGCCGGTGCGCAGGACGAAGAAGCCTGCGCCGAGGCGTCCGAGGGTGGGATCCAGTCGGCCTGGTGGCTCCTCACGGTGCCGAGGAGGTCGGTGGCCTCCCCGGTGTAGAGGGGCTCTGGCACAGGTGGACCAGCTTGTCGGCCAACATGGTTTCTTCGCCGGCGAGTGCCCGTGCCCAGTGCGGCGGGCGGGAATTCAGGTGCGTCGGGCTCGCCAGGCGGCGAGGGCCGCCTCGGTGTCGATGGGGCCGAAGTTCAGCGGCGGGCCGTCCGGTGGTCCGATGAGGGCTTTGCGGATGCGTCCGTTGAGGTCCTCGACGGCGCTCTCGACTGCGACCTCGTCGGTGAGCGCGTCGAGGGTCTCGGGCAGGTCGTCGACTTCCTTGCGGAGTTTGAGCGCGGTCGGAAGTGCGTCGGCACCGATGTTCTCGCGGGTGGCCTTCTGGCGCAGCCACCAGTCATCGGCTGCGGGCTGTCCGATGCCCGGGAGCGGTTTCCCAGCTCCGGGGAGGTTTGTGAATTCGCCTCGTGCTTCGGCTTCGCGCATTGCCCGTTCGACGCCGCGGGCCTGTCGGTCGCTCATGGTCGCCTCCTTACCGGGCCAATGGTATCGGAATCAAGCGTTGTGGACGACCAGCGCGACGGCGATGAACTGGGTGATGTAGGCGGCGAGGGTGAAGGAGTGGAAGACCTCGTGGAAGCCGAACCAGGCGGTGCTGGGGTTGGGGCGTTTGAGCGCGTAGATGACGCCACCGGCGGTGTAGAGGACGCCGCCGGCGAGGATGAGGACGGTCGGGCCGGTCCCCGCGCCGGCGGCCAGTTGCGGAAGAACGAAGACGGCGACCCAGCCGAGGACGATGTACAGGCCGGTGTAGAGCCAGCGCGGGGCGCCGATCCACAGGGTGCGGAAGGCGACGCCGGCGGCGGCTCCGGTCCAGATGACGGCGAGGAGGACGGCCTGGGCGGCGCCGTCGAGGGCGAGGACGGCGACGGGCGTGTAGGTGCCGGCGATGATGAGGTAGATGTTGGCGTGGTCGGCTCGTTTGAGCCAGGCGGCGGCGGCGGCGGTGGTGAGTCGGGCGCGGTGGTAGGCGGCCGAGACGCCGAACAGGGCCGCGGAGGTGGCGACGTAGACGGCGGCGGACAGCCGGGCCGGCTCGGTGGGGCCGGTGGCGACCAGGGCGAGTCCGGCGATGATCGCGGCCGGGAAGGCGGCGAGGTGGAGCCAGCCGCGCAGGCGGGGTTTGGCCTCGTGGGGGGCGGTGTCCATGGGTTCGACGATACGCCCTGTTGTTACCTGTCGGTAGTGTCGTTGGGTCCCCTTCCCGCGGTGGGCTTAGCCCTACGAGGCGACCGGTCGGCGAGTCAGTGCCACAGCCCGCCGGTAGTGGCCGATGATGGCGTCGCCCTCGGCCTCCCAGGTGCGGCCCAGGACCTTCGATCGGCCCTCGGCGCCCCAGGCGCGCAGCAGCGCGCGCCGGTCGCGCAGGTCCGCGACGGTGCGTGCGAGCGTGTCGGCCTCGCCGCTCGGGAAGTGGGCGCCGTCGACGCCGGGGTCGACCAGTTCGGCCGCGCCTCCGGCGTCCACGCACACCACGCCGACGCCGGAGGCGTGGGCCTCCTGGATGGTCTGCCCGAACGTCTCGAACGGGCCGGTGTGGACGAACACGTCCAAGGACGCGTACAGGCGCGACAGGTCGGCGCCGTGCAGGTTCCCCAGGAACGCCGCGGAGGGCATCAGCCGCTCCAGGGCGCGGCGGCGGGGACCGTCGCCGGCGACGACCAGGCGCACCCCGGGCGTCTCGGACAGCGCCCGGGCGAGGTGAAGGTGCTTCTCGCGGGCCAGGCGTCCGACGTAGCCGACCAGGAGTGCGCCGTCGGGCGCGAGCGCGTCGTGGAGGCCCTGGTCCCTCCAGGCGGGGCTGAACCGTTCGGTGTCGACCCCGTGGGGCACGACCGTGACGCCGCCGATGCCTTGGGAGGCCAGGGCGTCGGCGGTGCATCGGGAGAGGGCGAGGTTGACGCTGGCGCGGGAGTGGATGCGCCGCAGGCGCCGCCACACGAGCTGTTCGAACGCGGTCAGGTGGTAGGCGCGGGCGTAGGCCGGCAGGTCGGTCTGCCAGACCGCGATCGCCGGGATCGCGTGGCGTTCGGCGTACTCGGCGGCGCGGGCGGTGTAGCCGAACGGGGAGGCCAGGTGGATGACGTCCGGGGCGTGCGCGTCCAGGGCGGCGTCCAGGGCGCGGGTCGCGAGGCCGGCGCGGAAGTTCCGGTAGGCCGGGACCGGCACCGACCGGACGTGGACGATCGGGCACGGGAAGTCGGGCACCGCGGCCGGGCCGGGTGCGGGGGCGATGACGACGGCGTCGAGGCCGCGCGCACACAGGTGCTCGGCGGTGCGGGCGACCGACCGGGCGACGCCGTTCACCTGCGGCGGGAACGACTCGGTGACCAGGGCGACTTTCATACCTGCAGCGTATGGGCTCAGCGGGGACACAGGCCGAATGCGACATGGCCTGGTCTTGAACCGGCGGCGACGCTCCAGGAACCGGGCCCGGGCCTCTGACGTGCGGGGCGGTGTCACAGGCGTGCGATAGGTATTGGAGGATGCACGAAGCCAGGCCGAGCCGAAGCTGCTCGCACTACCCGGAAGGAGCCTTGGATGTCACTGTCTAGTGCCGACGTCACCCATCTGGAATCGGTGCTGGCGCAAGGGAAGAAACCGAAGGTGATGTTCACCGACGCCGCAGGGCAGGTCGCCGGCAAGTCCGGCAAGGTCGTCGCCCTCGACGAGGCCAGGGACGGCGATTTCGTCCAGGTCGCGTTCGGGTCAGACCAGCTGCCGTTCTCCCCCGCCGAACTGCGCCTTCCCGAGCGCGGCGAGACGACCCGCGCCAAGACGCCCCGCCAGCGGGCACCCGAACCGGCGGCACCGCCCGGTCCGGGTCTGTTGCCCGAAGCACCGAAACCGAAGCCCACTGAGAGGAATACCCCGAACGTGCCCGAGACCGCCCCCGAGGCCAAGACCGAGGCCGCGCCGCGCAAGAAGGCCCCGCGCCAGCGCACCGCGAAGGAGAAGCACCCGGAGCTGACGGTAACGCTCACCTATGAGGACGGCGACTGGGCCGTCGCCGCCGCCAAGGGCGCCCGCACCCTCGTCAAGGGCGTGCAGGTGAGCCACGCGGCGGCGCTGGCGATGTGCGTGGCGACCGAGTCGGCCGACGTGACCGACATCGTCACCGAGGTGGTCGACAAGATCCGTTCGGAGGCCGCCGAGGAGGCCGAGGCGTTGCGCAAGCGCCTTGAAGAGGCCGAGGCGCGCCTTGCCGAGCTCGGTTCCCTCCAGTAGGGACCCGCTGACAACTGCATACCGGTTCGACGTTCACCCGCGGGCGTGTTTGATGTAGATCATCACCGCCTCGCGGGTGGTCTTCACTCCGAAGGTCTTGCGTGCGGCGGCGATGCGGCGGTTCGCGGTCCGCAGGGACACGAATTCGGCTTCGGCCGCGGCGGCGATGGTGGAGCCGGCGGCGAGCCGGTTGAGCAGGGCCCGCTGCTCGGTGTCGAGATCGAGGCCGTCTTCGGGTTCGGGCCGACCGGGCGTGTGTCCGAGGGGCCCGACGCGGCGCAGGTCCGAGGCGAGCGCGAGAGCGATCTGCCCGGAGGCGACGGCGACGATCGCGCTGCCGCGCGCCGCGGCGAGGACGGCTTGGGAGGCGGTGTGGTCGTCGGCGACGGTGCCGTGTGCGACCATGCGCCGCTCGGCCAGGTCCCAGGCCGGTTCCAGCAGCGCGAAACCGCGGTGGGCCTTCCAGCCTGCGGCGGTGCAGCGGCGCACGATCGCCTCGGCGTCCTGACTGGACGCCACGACGTGCAGCGGGACCGGTTCGCTCATGCCGCACCGCCGTGGGCGTCGAGCAGGACCGCCGCCTCGGTGCGGGTCTTGGCGCCGAGTTTGCGCATGCCCGAGCGGATGTGGGTCTCGACGGTCTCGGCGGTGATGCCGAGGACCTCGGCGATGCGGCGGGAGGGGTGCCCGGCCGCGACGTGGCGGAGCACTTCGACCTCCCGGTCGGTCAGGCCGCCGGTGCCGCGCGCCGACCGCCGGTCGCGCCGCACGTCGTGGCGCCGCAGCGACCGTCTCGCGCGCCCGGCCAGGACGGTCAGTCCGTGGTGCTCGGCGACCTGCTCGGCCGCTTCGAGCGCCGCGATGGCGCCGGCTGCCTCGGAGGTGTGGGCCGCGAGGGCGAGCAGGCACCTGACCTGTTCGCGCGCGGCCAGGCCGTCCCAGGCGTCGGCGGCGTCCTTGAACGCGGCACCTCGTGCCTCGTCCCAGGCGCGCAGCGTGGAGGCCACGGGCGCGGGCCAGGCGTCCGGGCCGGTCTCGACCGGATCGGTGCCGGTGTCGTAGGCGATCCAGCGGCCGGTGATGTGGGCGAGCCCGCCCATCAGGCCTGAAGCCGGGGCGCCCGGATCGGGGTCGGGCTGACCGTCGAGCCAGGCGGTCTCGTGTTCGAGCCAGGTGACGAGCGCGCCGAGCGCCGCCGGAGGGTCGGTCAGGCGCGCCAGGCGGGCACGAGCGGTGCCGAGCGCACCCGTGTCGGCCTCGGCCAGCGCGATCGCGGCGACGATGAGCGTGTCGGCCACGGCCGGGAGCGTGTGGTCGGCGAGGGTCTGCGCGGTGGCGATCAGATGGTCGAGCCCGGTGCCGGACAGGACGAGGCACCACGCGGCGGCGGCGAGGAACCGCGTCTGCCACGAGTAGGCGCCGGCCTCGGCGCAGCGGGCCGCGGCTTGGCGGGCGACGGCCTCGGCCTCCTGGAGCCGGGCGGCGTCGGCAAGGGCGATGACTCGCGACCAGGCGCACCAGGCGGCGGTGGTCGCGTCCCCGGCGGCCCGCGCGAGCGCTTCGGCGGCGGCGAGCGCCGCGGGGTCGTCCCCGGCCAGTGCCGCGGCAAGACCCGGATGGTCGACCGCCTCACCCCAGGTGAGACGCAGTTGCTCGGCGAAGGCCGCGCGGGCCTCGGCGGGGGCGCACAGCAGCCGCAGCTGATCGGTCTCGGCCCCCTCCGGTGCGGCCTCGAGTGATGCGGCGGCGGCCGGCCCGTCACCGGTCGCCAGGTGCGCCCAGGACCGCGCCAGAGCCGCCTCGCCGCCCGTGGCTCCTGTGAGGACTTCGAGTGCGGCGCGGGGCCGGCCGGCTTCGACCGCGGCGCGTGCGGCCGCGATCGCGTGCGCGGGTTCGATCTCGGCGGCCAGCAGCAGCGACTCGGCCCGCACCGACGGGCCCGCCGCCTCGGCGGCGGCCTCGAGCGCGGCGGCCAGGGCCCGCTGGTCGAGTCCGGCCGCCCGAGCGTGTCGGGCCGATTCGAGTCCGCCGGTGGCCTCGGCGAGGTGGACGTGCATGGCGGTGCGGGCGCCCGAGTCGAGGATGCCGGCGGCGATCTCGGCCATCCACGGGCTGGCCGGGCGCAGGAACTGGCCTTCGTACACGGCGAGGCCGGCCTCGACCAGGAGCGCGGCGCCTTCGCCGAGCAGGCTCGGGTGGGCCGGGCGGCCGAGCAGCCCGAGCGCGGCCAAGGCGGTGCGTCCGGGTCGGGGCAGGTCGGCGATCGCCGCCGCGGCGGCGGCGGCGGGGTCGGCGACCTCGCCGAGGTCGAGCTCGGCGTCGGGGTCGTTCGCGCGCCGCGCCAGCGCCGTCAATGCCAGCGGATTGCGCCCGCCCCTGGCGCACAGCGCGGCGATGCGGTGCCCGGCCAGCGCCGGAGCGCATTCGCGGATGAGCGCCTCTGCTTCGGCGTCGGTCAGCTCCGGTACCTCGATGACCGTCGCCGCGTCGAGCAGACGCTCCAGGGCCGGGGCGGGCAGGCGGTTGGGGACGCGCAGGGCGGCGGCGACCGGGAGGCGTTCGGACAGCAGCGGCAAGACCGCGAGCGTGGCCGCGTCGCACCATTGCAGATCGTCGATGACCAGGACGCCGCCGCGGGTGCGCGAGTACACCGCCTCGGCCAGCAGCGGCAGATCGCCTGCGGGCATGCGGGCCCGCGTCGCCCGCTCCAGTGCCAGAGCGGGTGAGCCGGAGAGCATCGCCAATCCGCCGCCTATGTGGACAGGTCGGGTCGAGGACGCGGCCAAGCGTTCCAGCAGACGGGTGCGGCCGGAACCGGGCGGGCCGCAGAACACGGCCAGACCGGTGTCGGTCAAGGCGTCGGCGGCCAGGCGCAGCGCGTCGTCTCGGCTGGCAGGGCTCGCTGCCGCCTGGTTCTCGGCGGTGGCGGACCGTGGTCGCTCGAGGCCGGGGGTGGGAGACGACGGGGCGGCCAAGGGGGCTCCTAACGCTCTGGCACGAATGGGGGAGGCGGCGTGCGCCTTGCGGTTTGTATCGTCAATGTCAGTCGACGGACCGCCGACGCCTTTCATGATATTGCGGAAGCTTCGATGCCGCAGACCGGCGTCGCCGGCCGTCGAGGCCGAACCGAGGAGAGGGCGGACGCGAAAGCATGGTGGCAGGGCAACTCACCACGAGCGTGGCGAGCATGTGCGAGGAGCTGTCCGGCAAGGTCAGCGACCCCTCGCGCGCCGTCGTCCAGGAGGTGGCGGCCCGGCTGGGGCAGCCGCTGCGGGTCGCCGTCGCCGGACGATTGAAAGCCGGAAAGTCGACATTGGTGAACGCGCTCATCGGCCGTCGCGTCGCCCCCACCGCAGCCGGCGAATGCACCCGCGTGGTGACCCAGTTCCGCTACGGCCCGGCCGACCGTGTCGACGTGATCGACCGCGCCGGCAGGAAGCACGCGGTGCCGTTGGACGCGACCGGGATGATCCCCACGACACTGCCGATCGCGGCCGAGGACGCGGCGATGATCGACGTCCAGCTGTCTTCGGACCGGCTGCGGGACTTGATGGTGGTCGACACGCCCGGCCTGCAGTCGATCAACACCGACATCTCCGAGACGGCCCGTGAAATGCTGTTCGCCGCCCCCATGGCCGACGACGTCGACGACGACTCGCGCGAGGCCGTCGCCGGCGCCGAGGCGATCATCTACGTGTTCACCCAGCAGGTCCGATCCGACGACGTCGACGCCCTGGAGGCGTTCGCGAAGGCCTCGCAGCAGCTGTCGAGTTCCCCCATGAACTCCCTGGCGCTCTACAACAAAGCCGACAAGCTCTCCCCCGGGCCCGGGCGGGACCCCTGGCCGGTGGCCGGGCCGATCGCCGAGGAGCAGGCCGCGATCCTGCGCCGCGCCGTGTGCGACGTCGTGCCGGTCGTCGGCCTCCTCGCCGAGACCGCCGAGGCCGGACTGCTCACCGCCGCCGACTGCGAAGCACTGCGCACCCTCGCCGGCCTCGACGAGGAGAAACGCGCGCTCATGCTCGCCAGCGCGGGCCTGTTCACCTCCACCGACGGTCCGGTCGGCGCCGAACAGCGGCACCGGCTGCTCGAACGCCTCGACCTGTACGGCATCCACTTCGCGATCGCGCACCTGCAGGCCAACCCCCACCTGGCCACCGGTGAACTCGTGCGGCTGCTGTTCGCCGCCTCCGGGTTCCCGCGCCTGCGCACTACCCTCCACCAGGTCTTCGGGGTTCGCGCCGACGTCATCAAGGCCGGTTGGGCCCTGGGCCGCCTCGAGGCCGCCGCCGCCGCGGGTCCCGCCGCCGACCGCGATCTGCTGCGCGGCGCGGTCGAATCGATCGTGGCCCGCCCCGAGTACCACCGGCTGCCGCTGCTGGAGGCCGCCGCGTCGGTCACCACCGGGCAGGTCGCCCTGCCCGAGGACATGGAGGCCGAAGTCGCCCGGCTCGCCCTGACCGACGACCCCGGCGTCGTCCTGGGCCTGCCCGACGCGGCCCGGCCCCAGCTGCGCCGATCCGCGATCGAGGCCGCCGCGCGCTGGCGGGCGTTCGCCAACGGCGGCGCCACGCCCGCGCAGGCCCGGGTGGCGAACGTGGTGCATCGTGGTTTCCATCTGCTGGCCCAACGCCTCGGCTGAGACTCGTACCTAAGGAGCACATTGTGACGTTTCGACTCGGCGGGCCCCTGATCGGGGCGCTGGTCGGCCTTGCGGCCGCCGGCCTCGGCGCCGTGTTCATCGCCGGCGGACCCGACTGGCGGACCTTGGCCGTCGCCTGCGGGCCGGTCCTGATCGCGGCCGCCGTCGCCGCGGCGACCGGCCGGACCATCACCCCCCGACCCGCCCCGGTCGCCCCCATGGCCGGGCCGGCGAACTCCGGGCCGATTCCGGTGAACCAGCTGGCCGAGCCGGCCCGCGCCGCCCAGGCCATCGCCGACCGCGCCGCGTTGGTCGAGGCGTGCATCTGGATGCGGGACCGCGCCACCTCTCCGGCGCTGGCCGCGCAGTTGGACCAGACGTTCGGGCGCGTCGGTGTCGCCGCGGTCGATGCGACCGGTCAGCGGTTCGACCCGGCTGTCCACGAGGCCGGCTCCACGGTCGCCGCGCCGGGCCCGGCCGAGGACGGCATCATCGCCGGCACCGAATCGGTCGGCTACACCGACCGCGGCCGGCTGCTGCGCCACCCGGTGGTGACCGTCTACCGCGGGCAGGTGCGCGCATGAGCGTCGAGACCGAGACCAAGGCGAAACCGAAGCCGAACCCGGCCGCGCAGATCCACAAACTGTGCGTCAAGGCCGCGAAGGCCGGCACCGCGTCGCTGCGGTCAGTGGATGCCAAGGCCGCCGCCGAAGTCGACGACGTCGCCCGCTGGCAGCCCGACAGGCCCGTCGCAGTGGTCGTCGGCGAAACCAAACGCGGCAAGTCCTCACTGGTGAACGCCATGCTCGGCACCCCGGGACTGTCCCCGGTGGACGCGGCGGTCGCGACCACCGCTTATCTCGAGTTCTCGCACGCCGAGGAGGCGTCGGTGCGGGCCTGGCAGCCCGGGGCCGCCGATCCGATGCTGCTGGGCGTCGGCGACCTGCGCAACTGGGCGACGCGCCTGGGCACCATGCCCGACGGGATGGTGCCGCCGCGGCGCATGCTCGTCGGCCATCCGGCGCCGCTGCTCAAACACCTGTCGATCGTGGACACGCCGGGCACCGGCGGGCTCGACCCCGACCACGCCCAGATCGCGCTCGAAGCGGTCAGCAGGGCAACCTGCCTCATCATGGTCACCGACGCGTCCTCGCCGATGGCCAAGACCGAACTGGACTTCCTGTCCGAGGCGTCCAAACGGGTCAACTTCGTGGTGTTCGCGCTCACCAAGACCGACACCTACCCGGGCTGGCGGACCGTCCTCGAAGAGAACCGGGCGCTCATCGAGGCGCACGCGCCCAGGTTCCGGCACGCCCCGCATTTCCCGGTCTCGGCGATGCTCGCCGAGCACGCCCTGGCCTCGGCCGGGCCCACCCGCCAGGCCCTGGCGAAGGAATCGGGCGTCGGCAAGCTCCAGCGGTCCCTGGTGCGCATCGCGACCGCGGGGAAAGCACTGGTCGCGGCGAACGTCGTGCGGGCGGCGCGCACCGAGTTCGCGCGCCTGGCCGCCTCGGCGCAGGCCGACATGAAGGCCTACGACCCCGACCCGGCGTCGGCGGCACGGCTCAAGGAGGAGAAGAAGCAGGCGCTGACCGCGAAGCGTTCGGAGACGAAGAAGGCGAACCTGGCGCTGCGCGTGGAGACCCAGCGGGCGAAGATCGAGGTGCAGGGCCGCCTGAGGGCCCACTTGCAGCAGCTCGAAGAGGCTCTGCTGGACGAGTTGGAGAAGGCCAACAAGTCCTCGCTCGAGTCGCTCCCCCAGCGCGTCGACATCGGCCTCCAGTCCATCGCCGCCAGGTTGTCGCACGAGCTGCACCAGCGGTTCGTGCTCTTGGCCGAACGGGTCTTGCGCCAGGTGTTCAACGACGACGAGCTGCGGCAGGCGACCAACTCGATCTCGGCGGGCCTGCGGGCCGCCGCCTCGGGGCGCGCCCGCCGCGACGCCAACGCCGACAGCGCCCTCCTGGTCGCCTCCAGCGCCGGCATGGCGATGATGGCCGGGCGCGGCGTCATGGGCGCGGCCTCGGGCGGTGCGGCGCTGCTCGGCGTCTCGGGCGCGCTCGGCGCGGCCATCTCGGTCGCGGCCATGGCCTCGGGCATCGGCATCGCGGTCGCCGCCGGCGGGTTCGTGCTCTACCGTCGCAAGATCCAAGGCGACCGCCAGGCCGCCAAGCAGTGGGTCCAGCGCGTCATCGCCGAGGCCCGCGCGAACCTGAACGAGGAGATCGGCTTCCGCTTCACCGAAGTCGAGTTCGTGTTCAACTCCACCCTCGACGACGCCCTGGAGCGCCGCGGCGCCGAGTACGACGCCCGCATCCAGGCCGCCGAATCGGCCGCGAAAGCCGACCAGGCCGCCCGCGCGAAGAAGAAGGACGCCCTCAAGCAGCGCCGGGACTCCATGGTGCAGAAAGTGAAACAACTCGACGAGGTGCTGGCCAAGGCCCGCACGCTCGTGCCAGGCGAGGAGGAATCCGATGGATGAGTTCGACGAGTTCGACGCCCCGGGCGAGGGCGACTTCGGCGACGCCGAGCTGGGAGACGAGGACCCCTCCGCCGCTCTCGACGAATTCGACGAATTCGACGACGGATCGGTTCCCGGCGAGGCCGAACTCGAAGCGTTCGACTTCGAGCCCGAGCCCGAGTTCGCCGATGGTCTGGACGACGCGTTCGACTTCGGCGAGGCGACCGACTCCGAGTCCGAGTCCGAGTCCGATGAGACGGCATACGCCTCGACCTATGAGGACATGCTCGTCGCCGACGCCGACAACCCCGCCGCGTTCCCGCCCGAGCTCGACCTCGACGTCCCCGAACCGGTCGACGGCTATCCGTGGGTCGACCTCGACGTCCTCGGCCGGGCCGAGGCCGAACCGTGGGTCAACACCGCCGAGTCCTCCGACTTCGCCGCCGCCGACGTCGACGACGTCGCCTCCGAGGCCCTGTCCCGGTTCTGGGAACGGTGAATGTAAGCGAACTGTAAGCGCGATCCATCGCCCGGTCCGACCGGCCGGGTGGAAGATGGAACGGTGACCGAACCATCCGCTCCCAACCAGGCGGGCACCCGCGCATGGGCCCTCGCCGGCATCATCGCGGCCCTCACCGCCCTGGCCGTAGGCCACCTGGTCGCCGCCCTGTTCGTACCGCGCGCATCACCGCTGTCGGCGATCAGCGACGTCGTCATCGCCGCCTCACCGCCCGATGCCACCGAATGGGCCATCGCGACGTTCGGCACCGCCGACAAACCGCTCCTGCAAGCCGGGATCGTCGCCGCCCTCCTCGCCTTCGGCGCCGCCGCCGGGCTGGTGTGGCGCCGCAGCCCGTGGCCGGGCCTGGCCCTCGTCGCCCTCCTGGCCGCCGCGGGCGCCGCCGCGGCCCTGACCCGTCCCGACCTCGGCGCCACCGCCGCGGTCCCGTCCCTGGCCGCCGGGGCCTGGGCCGCCGGCAGCCTCCACTGGTGGGCGACGCGCGGCACCGCCCGGACCGCGACCGACCGGCGCCGGTTCCTCATCGTCACCGCCGGCATCGGCGCCGCCGCCTTCGCCGCCTCACTGGCGGCGCGCCGGTTCGGGCCCGGTTCGGCCGAAGCCGACAGGGACGCCTTCACCGTCCCCGAACCCGACCTGCCAGCCGCCGACCCGGGCCCGGGCGCCGAACTCGACGTCGAAGGACTCGGCCCGTGGCGCACCCCCAACGCCGACTTCTACCGCATCGACACGGCCATCACACCCCCCAACGTCGAGGTCGACACCTGGCGGCTGCTCGTCAAAGGCCGGGTCGGCACCGAGCGCACCTACACCTTCGACGACCTGCTCGGCCGCGAACTGATCGAACGCGACATCACCCTGTGCTGCGTGTCCAACCCGATCGGCGGCGACCTGGTCGACAACGCCCGCTGGACCGGCGTGTCCCTCGCCGACCTGCTCGCCGAAGCCGACCCCGACCCGCACGCCGACCAGCTCGTGTCCCGCTCCTCCGACGGCTGGACCGCGGGCACCCCCACCGCGGCGGTCTTCGACGGCCGCGACGCCCTCATCGCCGTCGGCATGAACGGACAGCCCCTGCCCGTCGAGCACGGCTGGCCCGCCCGACTGGTCATCCCCGGCCTGTACGGGTACGTCTCGGCCACCAAGTGGCTCACCGAACTCGAACTGACCACCTTCGACTCGTACGACCCCTACTGGATCCAACGCGGCTGGGGCCTGCCCGCCCCCGTCCACACCGCCTCCCGCATCGACACGCCGCACTCGGGCGCTGCCGCGGGCACCGTCACCGTCGCCGGCGTCGCCTGGGCCCAGCACCGCGGCATCAGCGCCGTCGAACTGCGCGTCGACGACGGTGAATGGACACCGTGCGACCTCGCCGACGCCGCCACCGACGACACCTGGCGCCAATGGAGGACCGACGTCGAACTCGGCAGCGGCGAACACGACCTCGCCGTCCGCGCCACCGACGGCGACGGCACCGTGCAAACCGAGGAGCGCGCACCGGTCAAACCCTCCGGAGCGACCGGCCTCCACAATGTCACGATCACCGTGACGTGAATTTCTCGGACCGTGCGGCACCAACAGCGGCCAACCGGCGGTAGATTGGCTCCATTACCGTCGATTCGGCGCGACCATCCCCTCGAACGCGCCGACCCATCCCCGTACGACCGACCGGGAGCCGTGTGGTGAACGAACCAGACCACTACCGCATCCTCAGGGTGAGCCCGGAGGCCTCCAAAGGCGAGCTCCAAGCCGCCTACCGGCGGCGCCTGCGCGAGACCCACCCCGACCACGGCGGCGACGAGCACGCCTTCCACGAAGTGCAGACCGCCTGGGAGACCCTCTCCCAGCCCGCGCTGCGCCGCGAATACGACCTGCTGAAATTCGGGCGCCGCGCCGCCCGCAAATACGGACGCGCCGCGGCCCGCCCCTCCCACCGCAAAGTCCGCAGCTGGAACGTCCAACCCGCCTCCCCGGCGGCGAACCTGGACACGACCGGCGCGCTCGTCACCGTCCCATGGCACGCCCGCCTGCAACGCCGACGAGTCGCCTCCAAACCTGCACTGTGGATCGAACTGGCCGCTTTCGCGGCACTGCTCACAATCTGGGCCGCCACCGGCATCGCGTTCTGCGCCACCGCCATGGCCACCGCCGCACCACTGCCGATCCGGGCCCTGTCCATCCCCCTCGCCCTCGCCGGAGCGATCCTCGTCCTCTCCCAGGCCGCCCGCACCAGACGCAAACCCGAACACCGGCCCCCGCCGGTGCCCAAAGCCCGCATCGCCACCGCAGTCGCCTTCGGCGCCGCCGCCGTCTGGTCGGCCGGCCCCACCTCGACACTCGGCTGGTGGCTCGCCGCGTTCGCACTGACCGGCGCCGCACTGAACTGGCCGATCCGCCGCGTCCGCTGGGCCTCGGCGCTGCGCCGCTCGGTCGGCGCCGCCCTGCGCGAGTTCAACGCCTTCGGCCCGGCCGGCACCCGCCCCAAAGCCGACCGCCCCACCGGCAAACTCCTGCGCGAAGTCCTCACCAACCTGCCCGCCTCCCGCCTGTTCGTCGCCCTCCCGGCCACCGAATCGGTCCGCATCCCCCACACCATCGTCTGCGGCGACCGACTCGCGCTGCTGTGCGCACCGGTCGGACGCGACACCGGCGACGCCGACGCCGACAACCTCGCCGCCGCCGTAGAAACCATCGCCGCCGCACTCCCCGAAGCACACGTCCACGGCTGGGTCCTGTGGCCCACCCTCCCCGAAGAAGGCCCCACCACACTCGACGCCGGCATCGACAACGTCGCCGTCTCCATCGCCGCCGCCGACATCGGCCTGTGGCTCGCCGCCGGAGGCACCTACTACGACCTCCCCGTCCTCCAAAAACTCCGGATGCGCCTGGCCGCCGTCCCCGCCCAAAGGGACACCGCCCGCACACCTGCCGTGCGCGCGTGAGAAAACGCACCCCGCCACACCCGGCCCGAACTGAGTACAGTGCAAGGCGATGAACCCGACCCTCCGCGCCGACACCGTCGTCGCCGACCGTCTGCGCCTGGCCGCCTCCCGCGAACCGCTCCCCGGCACCCCTGAAGGGCACACGGCAGCCGAACTTGCCGCCTCCCTCGCCGCCGGATCACCCCACGCGGCCCGCTTCCGCACCGAAATCGCCGCCGCCGTCACCGGAACCGCACTCGCCCTCGCCGCCGCCCGACCCCACCCGCCCGACCTGTGGACCCACGCCGCCGCCGACCACCGCGACCCGACCGTCTGGTTCGAACAGGCCGCCGTCCTCGGACACCCCACCCACCCCCTGGCCCGAACCCGAGACCGCCTGACCGCCGCCCAGACCCTCGCCTACGCCCCCGAACACCGGCCCCGCATCGACCTCCCCCTCTACCCCATCGCCCCGCTGACCACCCGACGCGACTGGCCCGCACGCACCGGCACCGGCCCGCTCCTGCCGGTCCACCCCTGGCAAGCCGACCGGAACGGCCTCGGCCAGGCCGCCCAGACCTGGACCGACGCCGCACCGCTGATGAGCCTGCGCACCGTCTCGGTCGGCGACCTCCACATCAAATGCGCCGTCGACCTCCAACTGACCTCGGCCGTCCGCCACGTCTCGGCCGCCGCCGCCCACAACGGCCCGATCCTCTCGCGGCGACTCACCGACCCGGCCAGGCGCTGCGGCATCACCGTGCTGGGAGAAACCTCGGCCATCACCCGCGACGCGGCAGACCGACCGCAACCGCACCTGGCCGCGATCATCCGACCCGCCCCCCACACCCTCGGCCTCGACCGCTGCGTCCCCCTCGCCGCGCTGGCCGAACCGTGCCCGGCCACCGGCCGGCCCATCGCCGCCGCCCTGGCCGGGCCCGACCTCGACGCCTGGTGGACCGACCTGGTCGGTGTCGCGCTCGCGCCGCTGCGGCTGTTCGCCGCCACCGGCGTCGCCTTGGAAGCCCACGGCCAGAACACCCTCATCGCCTTCGACGGCGACCGCCCCGCCCGCTGCGTCTACCGCGACCTCGGCGGCGTCCGCGTCCCCGCCGCCGACTGGCCCCACCTCGAAGGCGACCTGGCGTGCGACGAGGAGGACGAACGGATCCGCAAACTCCTCGCCGCACTGTTCCCCACCACCCTCACCGCCCTGGTAGACGCGCTCGCGGCATGGACCGGCACCGACCCCGGCCGCTGGTGGAAGACCGTCGCCGACGCCGCACCCGAAGCCGCCGCAGGCTCGAAAGCCCTCACCGCGGCCCTGTCCGGCCCCACCTGGCCGATCAAGGCCACCACCGCGATGCGCCTGGCCGATGACCCGATCGCCGACCTGTGGGTGAGCGTCGACAACCGCCTGGCGACCGCGTGAACCTCACCGAGAAGACCCTCGCCGCCGCCTGGCGCGAGAACCTCGCGAACCTCCGCGACGATCCCGGCCGCATCGACTTCACCGGCACCGAAGGCGCGTTCAACCAGCTCGCCGTCACCACCGCCCCCGCAGTACCCCCGACCGTCCTGCTCGAGACGATCCTCGGCGGACCCGTGCCCGCCCACCTGGCCGCCGAACTCGCCAGCGCCGAAACCGGACACGAGATCGCCGCCGCCCGCGCGACCGCGCGCCGCTCGCACCTGGCGGGCCTGGCCGCACGAGCCGGAGCCCCCAGCCTCGCCCACCTCCTGGCCCGGTGCGGGCGCGGCGCCGACCAGGCCGCGCGACTGCTGGAGACCCTCGCGACCGACGGCCACCAGCTCCACCCGTGCGCACGCACCCGCCTGGGCTGGAACGCGGACGACATCGCCCGCTACGACCTGGAGACGCCCCGCCCGATCCGGGTGCGGCTCCTGGCCGACCCGGCCGGGCTCCTCGCCCGCTCCGGCGCCGACTTCCGCGACCACCCGATGCTCGCCGGCCTCGACCTGCCCGACCCGGTCGTCCCCGTCCACCCATGGCAGCTGGAGCACCGGATCCGCCCGGCCCACCGCGACCTGTTCGACACCGGCCGCCTGGTCGAACTCGACCAGACGATCCCGGCCTGGCCGACCGCCGCGATCCGCACCGTCTGCGGCCGCGACCGGCCCGGACACCTCAAGCTCGCGCTCGGCATCCACATCACCTCCACCCGCCGAGACATCTCGCCGGCGACCGCGCGGCTCGCGCCAGTCCTCACCGAGAAGATCACCGCCCTCGTCGCCGACGACCCGGCGCATGCGATCGCGGCCGACCAGTCCGGGGCGTGGCTGCCCGGCACCCGGGACCTGACGGCGATCGCCCGCGCCGGCCTGACCGACGCAGCACCGCCCGGCACCGTCGTCGTCCCCGCCTCGGCACTGTGCGCCCCCTCCCCGGTGACCGGCCGCTCCCTCGCGGCCGAATACGCGGACTGGGCCGCAGGAGCCGAGACCTGGATCCGCGACTACGCGGCCCTGGTCGTCCCACCGGTGCTCCGATTGGCCTCACGCCACGGCATCGGCCTCGAAGCGCACCTGCAGAACACCCTCATCGCCTTCGACGGGCCCTGGCCGGTCCGGCTCATCACCCGCGACCTCGGCGGGGTGCGCCTGTACCGCCCGGCCCTGCCGTTCACCCTCGAGGTGCCCGAGACCAGTCCGGTCGCCGCTCCGAGTCGGGGCGCCGTCCGCGACAAGGTCGCCTATACGCTGTTTCAGAACCAGTTGGCGGCACTCGCCGACGTCCTGGCCCGCGACTGCGGCCTCGACCGGTCCGCGTTCTGGGCCGATCTGGCCGACCTGGTCGCCGACCTCGACCTGCGAGCGGCCGACCGCGACGCCTACCTGGGCGACCGGATGGCGACCAAAGCGCTGCTGACGATGCGGCTCAACCCGGGAAGCGAGGTCGAAACATGGGTGGACAATCCGCTCGGCGCGGGCCGGCGATGACGGCGGTGACCGACTTCGCCGCCAGTCTCCCGACACCGGCGTGCGCCTGGATCTACTCCCCGGCACGCCTGGCCGACCGGCTCGAGCATCTGCGCGAAGCGCTCGCCGGACACACGATCCTGTACGCGATGAAAGCCTGCGCGAACCCGGCCGTCCTGGCCGCCGCCGTCGAAGCCGCCGACGGCATCGAATGCGCTTCGGCGAACGAGCTGGCCACCGCCGCCGAAGCCGGAGCCTCCCGCCTGGCCCTGTCCGGCCCCGCCAAGACCACCAGGGAATTCGAACGGGCCGCGAACACCGAGGCGCCGATGTGCGTCCACATCGAATCAGTGCGCGAACTCGACGGCCTCGCCGAGGCCGGATACACCGGGCCGGTCGCCCTGCGAGTCAACCGCGGACCGGCCCTGCCCGGCACCCACCGCATGACCGGCGAGGCCACCGCCTTCGGCCTCGACCCCCGCGACGTCCCCGCCGCCGCCGCGCACGCGGCCGACCTCGGCCTGGACGTCACCGGCTTCCACATGCACGCCGTCTCCAACTGCCTCGACGCCGACGCCTACGCCGGCCACGTCCACGCCTGCCTCGCCTGGTCCCACCAGGCCGCACGCCAGCTCGGCATCGACCTGCGCTACGTCAACGTCGGCGGCGGCCTCGGCGCCGACCCCAGAGGCGAGGTCATCGACCTGGGCGCCCTCGCACGCGCGCTCGAGGGCCTCGACACCGGCGGCGCCGAACTCGTCTTCGAACCCGGCCGCTACCTCGCGGCCGCCGCCGGCTGGTATCTCACCGAGATCGTCGATCTCAAGACCGTCGCAGGACAGGCTTTCGCGCTCGTGCGCGGCGGCACCCACCACCTCCGACTCCCCGCCGCCTGGGGCTACTCCCACCCGTTCACCGTCGTCGCAGTCGACCGTTGGGCCCACCGTTGGCCCCGCCCCCGCTTCGACGAGGTCGACTTGCGCGTCTGCGGTGAACTGTGCACCCCCAGGGACGTGCTCAACGCCGGCCAGAGGGTCGCCTCGGTCGCCGTCGGCGACCGGCTCGTGTTCGCCGACGCCGGCGCCTACGGCTGGGAGATCTCCCACGACCGCTTCCTCGACCACCCGAGGCCGCTCCAGGTCGTCATCGACGGCTCCTGACACGCACCCCCCTGGGGCGTGGCAAAACGAAACCGCACTATAGTGCCTCTCCCGGCCGTCCACACCGGCGCATCACGACGGGTCGGGTGACGCGCACCAAGCGTCACATGACAACCTGGAAGCCCCTGAGATCCCCTCTCTGTCGAGGAGCAGTCATGCCCAACAAGCGTCACGCCCGCAAGATGTACCGGGACGCGGCACGGCAGGCCTCCGCCGGAAACCACCGGACCGCGCTGACCGGACTCGCCCGCGCCGCCGCCGAATACCGCGCCCACCTCGACGGCCGCGGCGACGACGCCGCGGCCCGCACCGAACTGGCCGACCTGCTCGCCCTCATCGCCGCCTCCCACACCGACCTCGCCGCCCCCGCCCGCGCCGCCGACGCCCTGACCGAACGCCTCGGCCACCTCCGTGAACTCGACGCCCCCCGCCGCCTGCTCGCCGAGGTCGAACTCGACCTCGCAGAAGCCCGCCTGGCCGCCGGGCACCTGCTGAGCGCCGCGACCTGCGCCGACAATGCCGTCCGCTCCTACGACCGCCGCGACACCCTCGCACCCGACAGCGCCGGCTTCGCGGAACTGGCCGCCGCGCTGGCCCGCAATGCCCGGATCCTGCATCATGCGTCCGACCCGGATCTGGCGGTCGGCGCCGCCGACCAGGCCGCCCGGATGCTGTTGGCGATACCGGGTGTGGGGGCGGACGCGCGGCGCCTGGAGTATCTGCGGGGCGTCCTGGGTCTGGCCGTCGAGTTGCATTCCGCAGCGGGGCGCGCTGCGTATGCGCGCAGTGCGGCGCGGTTGTTCGGCACGTATTTCCCCGGCGCCGACCCGGCCGCCGAGGCCGGGTCGGGCGCTGAGGGGTTGACGCTGCGGGCGGCGTTGGTCGCGGCCGGGCGTCTCGGGGTGTTCACCGACGCGAACCTGGTCGACCGTCTGTGCCCGGACCCGGCCTCGCATGCGGCGCCGCCGGCGATCTCGGCGCGCTGCGACCCGGGTCTGGCGCCGGTGGCGCTGCACGCTGTGGGCCCGGCAGTGGAGTCGCTGCGGGGATCGCATGCGCCTGTGGCGTGGCGGATGGCCACGGAGATCCATTATCTGCTGACGGCGGCCGACCGGCAAGGTGAGCGGAACCTGCGGTTGAACTTCCGCGATCACGGTCCGGTGTGGCTGGGGATGCTCATGGCGTTGACGGACACGGCCGCGCGGCGTTCGGAACTGGCCTCGGATCTGGCGCGGGTGCTGGCGGACCTGCTGGAGCGGCTGCGGTCGCGGCATGCGGCCGAGGGTCCGCTGGTTGGAGCGGCCGTGCGGTTCATCGAGGCGCACCACCGGCGTTCGTAGGGCGCCCGCCGCGGCGGCGCTCGGCGTCCTTGGCGTCGAAGTGCATGCCGAGCAGCACGATGCCGGTGGCGATGACGAGCATCGCGAGCAGCAGCGCGTCGGTGGAGAAGCCGACGCCGTACAGCAGCAGTAGCGCGGTGAGAGTCGCGATGGCCCACACGGCCTGGTGGGAACGTTTCATGGTGGTCTCCTCTCTCTGGGAGTTCCCACGTTATGGCCCGAGGATGCGCTCCGGCAGGGGCTGAAAGCCGCGCCCGGCCGGGACGGAGGTCCCGGCCGAGCGGACGTGAGCGACTAACGCCGCAGCGACCTTTCCTGCTCGGCGAGGGCCTGCTTGAGGATCCGCACTGTCTTCGGGCCCACACTGTGCAGCTCCAGCAGCTCGGCCTCGGATTTGGCCGCGACGAGATCCAAGGTCGCCAGGCCCGCCCCGCGCAGCGCCCGCGTCGCCGGTCGCCCGATCCCCGCCGGCAGGTCCCCTTCGCCGGGCTCGGTGGCCTCGGCCTGATCGACCGCTGCGACCACCCGCTCCGGCGGCAGCCGGAGCTGCACCCAGCCGTCCTCGGGGAGCGAGGCGAATCCCTTGCCGCGAACCGAGAACGCCGGCATCGCAGCATGAGCGGCCTCCTCGGTCTCCGGCAGCGCGAGCACCGCCTTCCGCAACTGGTTGCGAGTGGTCATCTGTTCCGCCTACATTCCTTCGGTCGCCTCGGCGAGCGACCGGCGGCCGGTCACGACCAGCAGCAGGTCCTTGGCGGGCAGGCGCAGCTCCGCGCCGTCCCCGACCGCCGCGTCCGCATCGGTGGCCACCAGGCGGCGACCGGCGAGGTCGACGCCGAAGTAGGCGAAGCTGCGCGACCCGGCCGCGCTCAGGACCAGGCCGATCCGCTCGGCCGGAGGCGCGGGTAGCCCCAACGGCTCGGTGATGTCGAGCCCGTGGACGACCTCGTGCGAGAGCGCGCCGGCCCGCCCGCCCCCTGGCGGACGCCACGGATGCTCGATGTTGGACCGGTAGAGTGCGGCCAGCTCCCGGTCTGCCATCGCCGCAGTCGCCCGCCGGGCGTCACGGTCGGCGAAGGCGTCGAACCGGAACCGCGCCCGTACCATCCCGCCGAAGAACCTGGGCCCGGAGAGGCGGAACGGCATCGTCAGGTGCGCCAGTACCTCGCGGATGCGCCAGCCCTCGCATAGCGAGACTGCCGACCACTGGGCGGGATTCAAGTCGTCGAAGATCGTCGAGAGCCGTTCGCGCTCGGCGCGGGTCTGCTCGGCGAGCCGGGGATCGTTGCGTTCCATGGCTGTGTCCTTCCTGGTTCGGTCGCGCTTCACCGCTTATACGACCGGACCGGCTCGGACTCATCGGTCGGGGTGATCCGGAAGCCCGAATTCTGCGAATCGCTCACCCGATCCCAGGAAGGTGACTGACTCGGATATCCGCCTGTCCCGCAGCTCGACCAGGATGACGGCGAACGGGGCCAGGCGACCCTCGTTGTCGGGGCGGTACTGCCCGAATCCGGCCGATCCGTTGACGGCGGTCGGAACCAGCCGGTCTCCGGCGCACGCCTCGCTGTCTCCGATCAGCGCGGCGATCCGCTTCCCGCCGCGGATCCACCAGGCGAACGGCGGCATCGAGGTCGCCGCGTCCTCGCGCAGCAGCGCCGTCAGGCCCGCCACATCATGCGATTCGAAGGCGGTGACATAGCGCCGCAGCAGCTCCCGCTGATCGGCGTCAGCCGGGTCGAAGACGTCGGCCGGCTCGGGACGATCGGTCTGGAGTGCGACGCGGGCGCGCTGCAGCGAACTGTTGACCGCCGCGACCGTGGTATCGAGGATCTCAGCGGTCTCGCGGGCCGAGAACGAGAGGATTTCGCGCAGCACCAGGGCCGCGCGCTGGCGGGGAGGCAGTGTCTGGAGCAGGGCGATGAACGCCAGGCGGACCGTCTCGCGCTCCACGGCGACCTCACCGGGATCCTCCGCACCGAACAAGCGCCGGTCGGGCATCGGCTCGACGAATCGCTCGGGCGGCAGCGGCGCACCGAGATCGCCGCCTTCGGAGGCCGGGCCGAGGTCGACCGCGAGGGCCCGGCGCTGGGCGCTGCGGAGCAGGTCGATGCAGATGTTGGTGGCGATCCGATGGACCCAAGTGGTCAGCCGGGCGCGGGCCGGGTCGTAGCGGTCGGCGTTGTGGGCCGCGCGGATGAGGGTCTCCTGCACCGCGTCGTCGGTGTCCGCGGCCGATCCTAGCAAGCGGTAGCAGTAGCGCGTCAGCGGAGCGCGGAGCGATTCGAGCTCCTCGAACGCGAGGGCGGTGTCGTTCATTGCGTCCATACGTCCTCCGGGGCCGTTGTGCCATCTGGAGCCGGCCCAAGGCGCGACTTCACTTGCCTGACCCCGGCTGCGGTTCAATCCAACCCGAGTCGACGATCGCGCCAAGGCAGGCACGACCATTGCCATCAGCTGCGGTAGCTTCGGACAATGTACGGTGCCGGAACTGGCTCAGGAACGCGCCGTCCGCAGCAGTCAACGTGAAGTACTTGATCAACTCAGCACTGTTGATCGAGGGGAAACGGCGCAGCTGTTCAAGCTCGGCCTCAGAGAAGACATCTCGTGTGCTCACGGATCGGGGACCTACCCAGACCACTCCTGTTCGCGATCGGTCGCCCCTGAGAGACAATGCGGACCACGTTGCGCGGCTACCAGGAGGCGGTCCGGACCTCTGCTCCTTCCTCATCGACCCGGCCTACGGCTGGAGCAAGAAGTTCATGGACCGGTTCGGTGCGGCTCCAGTGCAGGTGATCCCGCGACGAGCTGATCGCGCTGTTCGATCACGCCGACGACCAGGTCGGCAGGATCCGCATACACGTCGGGGCCACGGCTCGGATCAACAATGAGGTCGGAGGCGGAATTCCTACGCCCCAGGCGATCACACATAGTCACGAACCAAGGGGACGAGGCTCGAATACCGGTCACTGAATCAACGGTCACTACCTGCGCAACGCTGCGTCCGAGAGACGCGCCTCATAGCACCCGGCCGCGACTCGGGAGGGTCACGATCGTTATTCGAATTGGATGTTCCCCACGCTGGTGGGGGTGAGCCGTACGGCAAGTCGTTCGACAAGCTCGAGCGGATGTGCTCCCCGCTCACGCGGGGTTGGTGAACATGTGTGGCCCCCGGCTTCGCCGGGGGCCACACATGTTTCGACTGGCGCTCGTTGTTCTAGGCGGCGCGGGCGGCGGCCTTGCGGAAGTCCCGGTTCAGCCGGCCGATCACGTCGAGCCCGATCTCCTTGGGGCACGCGCTCGCGCACTCGCCGGTGTTGGTGCAGCCGCCGAAGCCGGCGGCGTCATGCTCGGCGACCATGCCGAGCACACGCGTGGCCCGCTCGGGCTGGCATTGGGGCATCAGACCCAGATGCGTGACCTTCGCGGCCATGAACAGCATCCCCGACCCGTTGGGGCAGGCCGCGACACAGGCGCCGCAGCCGATGCACGCGGCAGCGGAGAACGCCGCGTCGGCGTCCTGCTTGGGGATCGGGGCGGCGTGCGCGTCCGGTGCCGTCCCGGTCGGCGCGGAGATGTACCCGCCGGCGGCGATGATCCGGTCGAACGCGGTCCGGTCGACCACGAGGTCCTTGACCACCGGGAACGCCCCGGCCCGCCACGGCTCGATGTCGATGATGTCGCCGTCGCGGAACTTGCGCATGTGCAGCTGGCAGGTCGTCGTCGCGGCCTGCGGGCCGTGCGGCTGGCCGTCGATGACCAGCGAACAGGCCCCGCAGATGCCTTCACGGCAGTCGTGGTCGAACGCGACCGGGTCCTCGCCGTCGGCGATGAGCTGCTCGTTGAGCACATCGAGCATCTCCAGGAACGAGGCGTCCTCGGAGACGTCGTCGAGCACGTAGGACACCATCTTGCCCTTGGCCTCAGGGTTCGGCTGACGCCAGATTCGCAGCTTGAGTTTCACTTGTAGCTCCGTTGGGTGGGCTTGACGTATTCGAATTCCAGGTCTTCCTTGTGCAAGACGGGCGCTTCACCGGCGAACTCCCACGCGGCGACGTACGAGAAGCGCTCGTCGTCGCGGCGAGCCTCGCCGTCCTCGGTCTGGGACTCGGCGCGGAAGTGCCCGCCGCACGACTCGGCGCGGTGCAGCGCGTCGATGCACATCAGCTCGCCCAGCTCGAAGAAGTCGGCCACCCGGCCGGCCTTCTCCAACTGCTGATTGAGCTCGGCACCGGTCCCGGGCACCTTGACGCGCTCGTAGAACTCGTCCTTGAGGTCGCGGATGAGGCCGATGGCCTTGCGCAGGCCCTCGTCGGTGCGCTCCATACCGCAGTACTCCCACATGATCTTGCCCAGTTCACGGTGGAAGGAGTCGACGGTGCGGTCACCGTCGTTGTTCAAGAAGAACTCGACGCGCTCGTTCACCGACGCCCGCGCGGCGGCCACGGCCTCATGGTCGTCGGCCACGGCCTCGAACGGGCCGTCGGCGAGGTAGTCGGAGATCGTGTTCGGCAACACGAAGTACCCGTCCGACAGCCCCTGCATGAGCGCCGAGGCGCCGAGCCGGTTGGCACCGTGGTCGGAGAAGTTCGCCTCACCGGTCACGAACAGGCCCGGGATGTTCGACTGCAGGTCGTAGTCGACCCACAGCCCGCCCATCGTGTAGTGCACGGCCGGGTAGATCCGCATGGGCCGCTCGTACGGGTTCTCACCGGTGATCCGCTCGTACATGTCGAACAGGTTCCCGTACCGCGCCTTGACCGCGTCCTCGCCGAGCCTGGCGATCGCGTCCGCGAAGTCGAGGTACACGCCCAGCCCGCCGGGGCCGACGCCGCGGCCCTCGTCGCACACGGCCTTGGCCGCCCGCGAAGCGATGTCACGCGGCACCAGGTTCCCGAACGCCGGGTAACGCCGCTCCAGGTAGTAGTCGCGTTCGGCCTCGGGGATGTCGCCCGGGGCGCGCTCGTCACCGCGCTCGGTCGGCACCCACACTCGCCCGTCGTTGCGCAGCGACTCCGACATGAGCGTCAGCTTCGACTGGTGGTCACCGGACTGCGGAATACAGGTCGGGTGGATCTGCGTGTAGCACGGGTTCGCGAAGTAGGCGCCCTGCCGGTGCGCCCGCCACGACGCGGTGACATTGCAGCCCTTGGCGTTGGTCGACAAGAAGAACACATTGCCGTACCCGCCGGTCGCCAGCACGACCGCGTCGGCGATCTCCGTCGTCGTCTCACCGGTCACCAGGTCGCGCACCACGATCCCGCGCGCACGGCCGTCGACCACGACCAGCTCCAGCATCTCGTGACGCGTGTGCAGCTCGACCGTCCCGGCCGCGACCTGCCGCTCCAACGCCTGATAGGCGCCCAGCAGCAGCTGCTGCCCGGTCTGACCGCGCGCATAGAACGTACGCGAGACCTGCGCGCCCCCGAACGACCGGTTGTCGAGCAGACCGCCGTACTCGCGCGCGAACGGCACACCCTGCGCCACACACTGATCGATGATCTCGGTGGAGACCTCCGCCAAACGGTGCACGTTCGACTCCCTCGAACGGAAGTCACCGCCCTTGACCGTGTCGTAGAACAGACGGTGCACACTGTCGCCGTCATTGCGGTAGTTCTTGGCGGCATTGATCCCGCCCTGCGCGGCGATCGAATGCGCCCGCCGCGGCGAGTCCTGGAAGCAGTAGTTCGACACCCGGTAGCCCAGTTCACCGAGCGTCGCCGCCGCGCTGGCGCCGGCCAGACCGGTGCCGACGACGATGACCCGCAGCTTCCTGCGGTTGGACGGGTTCACCAGCCGCCCGGAGAAGCGCCGCTGCTCCCAGCGTTCGCTGATCGGCCCGGCCGGAGCCTTGGTGTCGGCGACCGGGTCGCCGTCGGTGTAGTACTCGTTTGCGCTCATGTTCAGCTCACCAGTCCGAAGGTGACCGCCAAGGGAACGATCGCGAACCCGGCGGTGACGATGACGGCGACAGCGAGCGCGATGACCTGCGTCCGCTTGCGCCACTTGTTGTTGGGCCCGGCGATGGTCTGCACGGCCGACCACACGCCGTGACGCAGGTGGAATCCGAGGGCGAGGACCGCGATCAGGTAGAACACCGTGACCGGCCAACGCTCGGGCGCGAAGCCCTCCACGACCGCCCCGTAGGCGTCGGGGAGGTCCTTGACCGGGTTGACCGTCCTGAAGGTCAAGTCGAGCAGGTGCCAGACGACGAACAGCAGCACGACCAGAGCGCCCCACCGCATCGTCGCCGCCGCATGCCGCGACTCGCCCTTGGCGGGCTTGCGGGAGACGTAGCGGACCGGGCGCGCCTCCACGGCGCGGCGCGTCAGCACGACCGACGAGGCGATGTGCGCCGCCGCCGCCGCGATCAGACCGATGCGCATCACCCACAGCAGCGACTCGTGCGGCAGCAAAGGAGCCCCGAACGTCCGCAGACCATGGGCGTAGTCGTTCATCGACTCCCGCCCCTCGAACACGTGAAGATTGCCTGCCATATGGGCGATGATGAACAGCACCAGCAGCACGCCGGAGGCGGCCATGACGAGCTTCAAGCCGATCGACGACCGCAGCCGAGGGGCGCGCCCGGGCAGGGCCGGCGCCTTCGACGCGGGCGCGCCACTGCGCGATTTCAATTCCGTAGACACGAAGACCCACGCTAGACGCGACCCATGTCACGAGTCCAATTCATGGACCGAGCATCTTTCATGCCGATACGTTATGAACATGCGCCCACAGCAACTCAAAGCCTTCATCACCGTCGCAGAAACCCGTCATTTCACTCAAGCAGCGGAAAACCTCGGTGTGACACAACCATCATTGAGCAAACAGATCCAAGCCCTCGAACACGAACTCGGCGCCCCACTGCTCACCCGCACCCGCGGCCGCATCGAACTCACCGACATCGGCCGCACCCTCATCGCCCACGCCCGCCGCATCACCGCCGCCCACGAAGCCGCCCACAACGACATCGACGACATCCTCGCCGTCCGCACCGGCCGCCTCCGCCTCGGCGCCACCCCCAGCCTCTGCTCCTGGCTCATCGCCCCCCTCCTCGTCCGCTACCACGAAACCCACCCCGGCGTCGCCGTCACCCTCACCGAAGACGGCTCCGGCCCCCTCACCGAACGCCTCACCGCCGGCGACCTCGACCTCGCCTTCACCATCGGCACCGCCGACACCGAACCCGGCCTCGCCGTCCAACCCCTCCTCGCCGAAGCCCTCGTCGTCGCCTCCGCCGCCACCCAGCCACCCCTCACCCGCCAGGCCTACATCGGACTCCCCCAACTCAGAGAACAACCCTTCGTCCTCCCCGCCCACGGCTACGACCTCCGCAACATCACCATCACCACCTGCGAACAAGCCGGATTCACCCCCATCGTCGCCGTCGACGGCGGCGCCACCGACGCCGTCGCCAGCCTCGTCCAAGCCGGCCTCGGCATCGCCCTGCTACCCGCGATGATCGCCGCCCGGACACCCGACCTCCGCGCCACCCCCATCGCCCCACCCGGCGCCTCCCGCACCATCGCGCTGGCCTCACGCGCCGACACACCCCTGACCAAGGCCGCCAAAGCGTTCGCCGGGACCCTCGAAGCGCACCTGACCGACCTCCACGCCTGGGGGCGCCTGCCCCAAGGCATGCGCACCGTCTAACGCACCGAACGAGTCCCGGTCGAACATCGCCGCGATCTGCCGCGCCGAAGGCGTGCCCGCATCCGGATCGGCGCCCGCCGCCAACAAGACCGTGACGACCTCCCCGAAATCCTTGAACACGGCGCCGGCCAGCGGCGACTGGCCGCGGTCGTTGCGCCGCTCCACATCAGCACCCCGCCCGATCAGCGCCCGGACCGTATCGGCGTGCCCGTGATAGGCCGCGAGCATCAACAGCGAATCACCCGAACCGTTCACCAAGTCGACCGGCAGTCCAGAATCGACGAACCTCAGCAACCGGGCCGTCTCACCGGTCCGTGCCAGGTCGAAAGCGGCATCGGCGATCTGTCGGAATTCGGCATCATCATTCATGCCCGAAAGCTTGACACAGCCCCACCGGCACGACAGACGCATCGCAGCTAACGGATACCGGACACAACACCGCCTCCAAGCGGCCTGTCCAGCAGGTTCACCCGCCGAGACGGCAAAGCGGGTATTGACATCCCTACAGCTCGCAGTCAAGATGAAACACGGGCACGAGCCGTGGAGGTGCTGACACCAACTCAGCGGACGCGCCACATCGGTGGGAGACGAACGGTGAGGACTCGCATATGAACGAGCCGAAAATCCTGGGACAGTTCCAACTGGAACACCGCACGATCCAAGTCAGCGGCGACGACCACGGCGGCACCGTGTGGCTCCGGCGAGTCCACCCCGACCCGCCCATGGCACTCGGCTGCGTAGTCGAACTCGACACCCCGACCCCGCGCCTGCGCCTCTACCGGGCCGAATGGCCCGACCACCTCCGCGACCAAGCCAAAGTACACACCATCGAAGTCTGGACAGCCTCACGCCGGCCCTGACGCCAACGCCCGCACCACACCGGCCGCCTTCGACTCGGCCTCGGCCACCTCCGCCGACGGCACCGAACGCCACGTGATGCCCCCGCCCGCCCACACATGCACCGACTCGGCGTCCAACGCGACCGTACGGATCGTCAGACCCAAACGCCAGCGCCCATCCGAATAGAACCCCAGAGCACCCATCGCCGGGCCCCGCCCGACCGGCTCCAGACCACCGACCAGATCAAGCATCGCCAACTTCGGCGTGCCCGTGACCGACCCGGGCGGACACATCGCCCGCAGCAACTCGGCCGCACCCACACCCGCATCGAGCCGCGCGCGCACCGTCGACTCCGCCTGCCACAGATCATCCCAACGGCGAACGGTGAACAACCCCTCCACCGCGACCGAACCGGGCACGGCGACCCGCGCCAGATCATTGCGTTCAAGATCGACGATCATCACATGCTCGGCCCGCTCCTTCACCGACGACACCAGATCATCCCGACCGGCCCCCGTCGCAGGCGCCGTCCCCTTGATCGGCCGCGTCACGGCACTGACCCGATCAGCCTCCAAGAAACACTCCGGCGAACCGGACGCGACCATCCAGTCCTCCCCCGCGATCACCCCGCCCCAAGCGGCCCCGCCAACCCGCCGCAGCGCGGCCGCGGCCGCCGCCGGATCACCCGACCACACCGCACGCCGATGCCCGACCACACACGCCTGATAGACCTCCCCGCGCCCGATCGCCTCCTGCACCGCGGCGACCGCCTCGGCGTGATCGGCCGCCGACCACGAACGCCGCCACGGACCCGCCGCGAACGAACCGTGCGCAGACCCCGACCGGACACGCCCGTGCACGTAAGCGACCAACGCCACATCCGGCACCGCCGGCACCGGACTGGCCGCACCCCTCGCCCCACCGATCATCGCCGCACCCGCCGCAGCCGACACCATCACCGCCACACCGCACGGCGAACCGACCGCCCCAGTGTGCGCCGCCTCGTGCCGAGCACAGAAATCAGCGACGATCCGCGCCGGATCGCCCGCATCACCCAGCCGCCACTCCACACGATCGACCTCGACCAACCGGTCGAGACACGCGCTCGCCACCCCGGGCGGAGCCGGACGCACCTCGGAGAACAACGACATCGATCAAGTGTGAGCGCCACTCAACCCAAGCGCCACACGAACCACACCGCCAGTGGATCAGTTCACCGGGTTCGCCCGCAGCGACTCCAACAGTCCCCCCGCATCCGGCGCCCGAACATACCCACCCTGCGTCGCACCAGCAATACGCTGCAGATACTCCTCGTTCACCTCACCGAACCCGACCGTGTACACCGACACCGGCACCGCCTGCGCCCCCGCCAAATCCGCCAAACGCTCCTCAGTCTGCTCAATCGTCGGCGCACTCACCGAATCGGTCCCATCGTTGGTCAACACCACGATCACATTGTCAGCGCCATCGACCGTGCTCGACCCCAGATGCTCGTACGCCGCCATCACCGTATCGAACAGCGGCGAACCACCCTCATACAACACATCGCCCGACAAACCCCACAACTCATCGACCAAAGCCCCGCGATACTCCGACGACAACTGCTCCGGACCGACCACACTCCGATACGGCACATCACCACCGGCCCAGACACCGAACTCCCACAACTCAGCCCGCGACGTCGACCCCAACTCATTGACCAGATCCAACGCCACCCCGATCTCCGCATCCGACGCCGAAACAGACTCCCCGCCATACTCGACCGTCTCCCCGCCGACACCCGACGACCGATCCACCACGATCAACAGATTCACCTCCCGCCGCAAACCCTGCCAATCCCGCACCACACTCCGCACCGTCTCACCAGTGATCGCACTGTCCGCCAACGAAGCCGCATCCACCGGCGAGATCCCCGCCGCCTCGAACGCCGACCGCGCCGCCGACCTCTGCAAGAACGCCCCGAACATCGCCGCGATCCGCTCATCGGCATCCGACACCCAACCCGCACCGTCGAACACCACATACGGATACACCGCATTCAAATCCGCACCGGCCGGCGTAATCGGCACCAACCGATAATCCAACTCAGCCCGCTCATTGAAATCCTCAACCTGATAATCCAGCGCAGTGAACACATCCGCGAACGCCAACGGGTCATCAGCCTTCAACGACAAGGCGAACAGCTCCTCGGCGTTCTCACCCATCACACCGGCATCGAGCGCAGCAACATACCGGCTCATCTCACCCGCATCCACACCGCCCGCACCATCACTCACCGCGTTCAGCAACGACTGCAAGCCCTCGGTCGAAGACCGAGGATTCGCCCCCGCCAACCGCACCTCACCATCCAACGCCGCATCCAACACCGCACTCCACGACGGCGGCTCACCACCGAGCCACCCCAACTCCTCCGCCGTCGGCTCAGGCACCGCCAACACCGTCTTCGACTCCCCCAGCACCACCGGATCAGACGAGAAGTAATCCGCCGTCGCCTCCGTACCGGTCACCCACTCAGGCCAAACATCCGAATCAGGCACCCACGCGATCGGCGCCCGACCATGCGACACCTCGTCCCACTGCCCGGTCAAACCGCGAGACGCCGCCACCGCCGACACCTCCCGGATCGACACACCCACACAAGAGCCATCGACCTCCGGATCCTGCGCCTCCCACTCCCGCGCCAAATCCTCCAAAGTCCCCACGGCGTTCCCCGCCACCGCCACCGGAATCTTGTACACGTCCCCACCGCAACCGGCCCGCAACAACGTCACGAACCCGGCCGTCAACGCCGACGCCACCAACACGCACACCAGCGTGATCAAGATCCAAGGCGCCACCGGCAGCTTCGAACCGCCCCGCTTCCGCCGCCGTCCCGTGCGGTGGGACCTCACTGCCCGCGTGTGACCGAAAACCATCAGCTTCTCTCCTGGACGAACCGTCGGCAGCCAGTGTAAAGCCAGGCCCGACCACCGACACAGACGAACCCCAGGCCCTAACCCCCGTAAGCCTCGACCGGCGCACACGTACACGCGAGGTTCCTATCCCCCCACGCATTGTCGACCCGACCCACCGGCGGCCAATACTTCGCCCCCACAACCCCGACCGGCCACACCGCCGCCGCCCGCGAATACGCCCGACCCCAAACCTCGCCCGTCACCGCCTCAGCAGTGTGCGGCGAGCCGCGCAACGCCGAATCCCCGACCCCGACCTCACCCGCCGCGATCGCATCGATCTCCCCCCGAATCGCGATCATCGCCTCGCAGAACCGGTCGAGCTCAGCCAAATCCTCCGACTCGGTCGGCTCCACCATCAACGTCCCCGCCACCGGAAACGACATCGTCGGAGCATGAAACCCGTAATCGATCAACCGCTTCGCCACATCCTCGACCGTCACACCCGTCACCCTGGTCAACCCACGCAGATCCAAGACGCACTCATGCGCCACCAGATCATGCTCACCGGCATACAACACCGGGAACGACCCCCGCAAACGCGCAGCCACATAATTCGCCGCCAACACCGCCGACGCCGTCGCCGCCCTCACCCCCTCCGGACCCATCATCCGCAAGTACATCCACGGAATCTGCAAAATCCCCGCCGACCCCCACCGAGCCTGCGACACCGGACCCACCCGACCCGGCCCAGCAGCCAACGGATCCGACGGCAGATACGACACCAAATGCTCCGCAACCGCCACCGGCCCCACCCCAGGCCCCCCGCCACCATGCGGAATACAGAACGTCTTATGCAAATTCAAATGCGACACGTCCGCACCGAACCGACCCGGCTTCGCCCAACCCAACAACGCATTCAAGTTCGCCCCGTCGACGTACACCTGACCACCCGCATCGTGGACCTTCCCGCACACCTCCACGATCGACGACTCGAACACCCCATGCGTCGACGGATACGTGACCATCAACGCCGCCAAGACACCCGCATTCGCCGCGATCTTCGCATCCAGATCGGCCACGTCGACGTTCCCGTCCGCATCACAGGCCACCACGACCACACGCATCCCGGCGAGCACCGCCGACGCCGCGTTCGTGCCGTGCGCGCTGGCGGGGATCAGGCACACGTCCCGGCCGCCTTCGCCGCGGTCCTCCTGCCAGGCCTTGATGGCCAGGAGTCCGGCGAGCTCGCCCTGGGAGCCCGCGTTGGGCTGGACCGACACGGCGGCGTAGCCGCACACGTCGGCCAGCCAGCCTTCGAGCTGGTCGATCAGGCGCCGCCACCCGGCCGTCTGGTCGTCGGGGGCGAGGGGGTGGACGTCGGCGAACTCGGGCCAGGAGATGGGCTCCATCTCCGCGGCGGCGTTGAGCTTCATGGTGCACGAGCCGAGCGGGATCATGCCGCGGTCGAGGCCGTAGTCGGCGTCGGCGAGGCGCTTGAGGTAGCGCATCATCGCGGTCTCGGAGTGGTGGGCGGAGAACACCGGGTGTGTCAGGTAGGGGCTCTCGCGTCGCAGCTCGGCGGGGATCGCGGCGGGCCGGGCGCCGAGGAGTTGAGCGCCGAAGGCGTCGCACACGATCCGCAGGTCGGCCTCGCCGGTGGTCTCGTCGCAGGCGACGGCTACGTAGTCGGCGTCGACGCGGCGCAGGTTCACGCCGTACGCGGCGGCCGAGGCGACGACCGTGTCGGCGCGTCCGGGGGTCGCGGCAACGACGGTGTCGAAGCACGATTCGTGGACGATGTCGATGCCCGCGCCGCGCAGCGAGGCCGCGAGGCGCGCGGCGCACGCGGCGGTGCCCTCGGCGATGCGCCGCAGGCCCTCGGGGCCGTGCCAGACGGCGTAGGAGGCGGCGACGACGGCGGGGAGCACCTGGGCGGTGCAGATATTGCTGGTGGCCTTCTCACGGCGGATGTGCTGCTCGCGCGTCTGGAGCGCCAGTCGCAGCGCCGGGGCGCCGTTCGCGTCTCGCGACACGCCGACGAGCCGGCCCGGCAGTTGGCGTTTGAGGTCGTCGCGCACGGACATGTAGCCCGCGTGGGGGCCGCCGAATCCCATCGGCATGCCGAACCGCTGGGTCGAGCCGACGGCGATGTCGGCGCCGAGTTCGCCCGGCGCCTTCAGCAACGCCAACGCGAGGAGGTCGGCGGCGACGGTGACGGCCGCGCCGCGCTCGTGCGCGGCCCGAACGGTGTCGCTCCAGTCCAGGACGGCGCCGTCGGCGGCCGGGTACTGGAGCAGCAGCCCGAACATGCGCTCGGGCAGGTCGCCCGGGTCGGCGCAGTCGGCGACGACCAGTTCGATCCCGACCGGCTCGGCGCGGGTGGCGAGGACCGCGAGGGTCTGGGGAAGGACGCGGGTGTCGACGACGAACACGTCGGAGGCGCCCCGCCCGGCGGCGCGGCGGGACAAGAGCATGGCCTCGGCGGCGGCGCTGGACTCATCGAGCAGGCTCGCTCCGGCGACGGGCAGCCCGGTGAGGTCCGCGACCATCGTCTGGAAGTTGAGCAGCGCCTCGAGCCGGCCTTGGCTGATCTCGGCCTGGTAGGGCGTGTAGGCGGTGTACCAGGAAGGGTTCTCCAGGACGTTCCGGCGGATGACCGCCGGGGTGCGGGTGCCGTAGTAGCCCAGGCCGATCATCGAGCGCATCGGCCTGTTGGTCTCGGCGATCGCGCGAAGTTCGGCCTGCGCCTCGGTCTCGGTCACGGCGCTCGGGAGCGCGAGCGCTTCGCCGGTGCGGATGAGGTCGGGCATGCAGGCGTCCATGAGCGCTTCGAGGCTCGGCAGGCCGACGACCTTGAGCATCGCGTCGCGGTCGGCGGCGCTGGTGCCGATGTGGCGATCGGAGAAGGAACGGTCGATCACGGGGTCCTCCGGTGACAGTCGACGGCGGTTGCAGTCCCCTCGTCTGTCACCGGCGCCAGGCCGGTTCCAGAGCGGCCAATCCCGGACAGTCCTGGTACCTGAGAGTTTCTAGCGAGGGACTTGCCCCTTCGGTGCCGTGCGGCCGCTGTGGCCCACGATCTCTCCCGCCCGGATTTCCAGCTCTGCGCACATCGTATGTCAGGAGGCGGTGCGTCGTCGATTCGGCACCACGGGGTGCGCGTGGATCTGCTCGGGCGGGTTCACCCGCTCGGCGACCTTGGGAAGTTCGGCGGGCTCGGCGCCGGGAAGGGTGGCGAGGCGGCCCATGACCTCGGTGACGGTGGACCGCACGGCGATGCCGAACACGCCCTGGCCGCCGCGCAGGAGATCGATGACCTCGCCGGCCGAGCGGCACTCGTAGACCGTGGAGCCGTCGGACATGAGTGTGATCTCAGCGAGGTCCTTGACTCCGCGGCTGCGCAGGGCCTCGACGGCCTTGCGGATGTTCTGGAGGGAGACCCCCGCGTCGAGGAGCCGCTTGATGACCTTGAGGACGATGATGTCCCTGAATGAGTAGAGCCGGTTCGACCCCGACCCGTTGGCACGCCTCACGCTGGGCTCGACGAGCCCGGTGCGGGCCCAGTAGTCGAGCTGCCGGTAGGTGATGCCGACGACACGGCAGGCGGCGGTGCCGCGCCAGCCGCGGATCTGCGAGGGCGGGACGAGTCCGCGCCCGTTCGATTCACTGTGGTCGACCATCGCATCCTCCGCACCATGAGGCTCCTCGAAGGTGAGAGTAGCGCTGGAATCGAGCACAATGGGCTGAACCGGAATATTGCTCGGCAGGTCAGCGCGGGTGGGACGCCTGAACGCCTCCGCGTCAGCCGAAGTCCTCGGGGCTGACCTCTTCGAGGAACTCGCGGAACTTCTCCACTTCATCCTCCTGGGTGTCCGGGAGGACCACGCCCGCCTCTTCGAGGACCTCGTCGGCGCACCAGATCGGGGCGTCGGCCCGCAGAGCGAGCGCGATCGCGTCGGACGAGCGGGAGGAGACCCGCGTCTTGCCGTCCAGGACCAGCTCGGCGTAGTAGACCGTGTCGCGCAGCTCGGTGATCTCCACAGCCGAGAGCGTGACGTCCAACGAATCGAGCAGGTCGCGCATGAGGTCGTGGGTGAGCGGCCTGGACAGCTGGACGTCCTGCTGCTGGTAGGCGATGGCGGCGGCCTCGACGGTGCCGATCCAGATCGGCAGATAGCGGTTGCCGTCGGCCTCCTTCAGCAGGACCACCGGTTGGTTGCTCGGGAGTTCCACGCGGACCCCGACTACGGTCATCATCCGCACCGGTTCGCCTCCAACGGGTGCCGTCATCGCTGATGCCGGACCCGCCGCGGGTGCGACCCGGGCGGGCCCCTTGTCTGTCAGCCTACCCGCACAAACGCCGGGTTGATCTGACCGGACGCCCTGCGGGCTACCCGGTCAGGCCGCGGCCGGCTTCGGACCACTGATGAAGACCAGGCGGAACTTCCCGATCTGGACCTCGTCGCCGTTGCCGAGCGTCGCGGTCTCCACGCGCTCGCGGTTGACATAGGTGCCGTTGAGGCTGCCGACGTCGCGAACCGTGAAACCGGACGTGTCGCGGTGGAACTCGGCGTGGCGCCGCGAGACCGTCACGTCGTCGAGGAAGATGTCTGAGTCGGGATGGCGGCCGGACGTCGTCACCTCCGTGTTCAGCAGGAAGCGTGCGCCGGCGTTCGGTCCACGGCGGACTACCAGCAGCGCGGTTCCCGCCGGCAGTGAGTCTGCCAGCCGAGCAGAGTTCAGCTCCGCGTCGACCTCGCCGCTCTCCTGCAGAGCGGAGAGGTTCATCGTGGCCGTCACATCGGGCGGAGGGAACTCATCATTCGAACGCGTCATGGATTGCCACCTTCTACAAGTCTGGACCCTCTGGTCACTCAGTAAGCTTCGCATACGCACCGGCGTCGAGCAAAGCAGTGAGCGCGCCGGAATCTTCGACTTCGATGTCGAACATCCAGCCCGCCTGATAGGGGTCGCTGTTCACCAATTCCGGGGATTCCGACAATTCGTCATTACGCGCCTGAATCTTACCGGTCAACGGAGCGTACACGTCGGAGACGCTCTTGGTCGACTCGACTTCGCCGACCACGTCCCCCGCCCGCACCTGGGTACCTGCCTCCGGGAGCTGGACGAACACGACGTCGCCCAGTGCGTTCTGCGCGAAGTCGGTGATGCCGACACGCGCGACGTCGCCGTCGCGCCGCTCGACCCACTCGTGCTCCGCGGTGTAACGCAGCTGATCCGGAATCACCTGGTGCTCCCCTCTGAGAACCCCGCCGAGAGGCGGGTCGGACGCACATGACCGTATCGCCCAGCCGCGCAGCGCCGACGGCGGGGCCGCGCCTGCGTGATCATGGCGATCGAATCGGTCAGTCGTGCATCCTCCCGCCCCTTCCGCCGCGTAGGACCTCAAGCGGCGACGTGCGCGCGGGCGTGCTTCGAACGGATGAGACCGGCCGCCTGCCTGAGGTAGACGAACGCGGCCAGCCAGTACAGGCCCAGGCCCCACCAGGCGAGCGCCCAACCCACCGGGGCCGCCCAGGCCTCGGCGCTGTCGACCAGGCCCGCGATGACGAGCACCGGGAAGGACATGAACACCACCGACGTGGCGCACTTCCCGAGGAAATGCACTTCGGGAGGGGCGAAGCCGTGCCAGCGCAGCACGATGACCATGGTCACCAGCGTCGCCTCGCGCAGCAGCACGGCAATCGTGAACAGCCACGGCAGCAGGCCTATGTAAGTCAGCGCGAGCAGCGCTGTGAGGATGTAGAGGCGGTCGACGAAGGGGTCGAGGAGCCGGCCGAGCTTGGAGACCTGGTTGAGGCGCCGCGCCAGCTGCCCGTCGACCCAGTCGGTGCCGCCGCCGACGGCCAGGACGACCGCGGCCTGCCAGTAGTACTCAGTGGCCAGCAGCAGGTAGCAGAACAGCGGGATCCCCGCCAGGCGCACGGCCGTGACCAGGTTCGGCCACGTCCAAACCCCCCAGCCGGTCGGCGCTGTCGAATTGCTCAAGGCTGTCCTCTCGACGGCCCCGAGGGGCCGTGGGTCTCCTTCCGACCGGCGGCCTGCCGGTCGGTGTTGTCACAAGTGCTCGGTGGGTGTAGGCCGATTCTAGCGTCAGCGGTCCGACACTGTATTCCGGAAAATCGAGGCCGTTGATGTGTCGCTGCCGGGCGAAGCCCGACCTTTGGAGGGTCTTGAAGTGGGCGGACCCGTTTTGGAGGAGAGGCGGTTAAGCCTCGGAGTCGATATATATCTAGAAGAAAACGTGATAGGAAACAACCCGGACCGAGGTTCGGCCCGGGTTGCGTCGTTCGTCTTACTCGGTGGGGGCGCCCGGGATGTACGTCGTCGGCGCCTCCTTGCGGAAGTAGGCGTTCGCGCTGGGCACGGCGAGCAGGATGATCACCAGAATCGAGCCGAGCGTGGCCAGGGCGACCACGACCCAGTCGACGAGGACGCTCCAGCCCGGGTAGACGCCGTACACGGCGTCGACGAGGGCTTCCACGTCGACCTCCTGGAGGTCTTCGTTCGGGGAGCTGTCGAAGGCGAACTGCAGGAACTGCGCCAAGAAGAGCTGCCCGGCGAACAGGAAGGCGCCGCAGATGAGCACCAGGGGTTGGAAGATCCACGTCAGGATGCGCCCGACGCGGTTGCCCGCTGCGTTGAGCATCGCCAGCACCACCAGCAGCGCCACGATGACGAGGGCGAACACGAGGTCCCCCGCGCCGCCGCCGAAGTTCGCGGTGTTGCCGGGGATCTCGGCGATGTCGAAGCCCTGATCGGCGAGCTCGGCCTCGAACGCGTCATTGGCCTTCGAGCCGTATACGAAGCCGACGACGGCGGAGACCGCCAGCGCGGCGGCGAGCAGGAGCTGCAACCAGACGGCGACGGTCACCGAGCCGGGGCGGGGCTTCTTCTCCATGGGCTGGGGTGTTGTGGACATTGTTCCTCCAATGATCGATGCCCACAACGTACCAAGCATCGAAAACCTTCGCTGGAAGGAATCTCCGTCCTACTTGAGTATGACTCGCGTCTAGTCGCCTAGGAGGGCGTGTTCGCGCGGCGTCGGCGCACGGCCAGCGCCGCGCCGATCACGCAGCCGCTCATGGGGACGAAGAGGATCCACAGTGCCCATGTGGAGACGACCAGGACCAGCAGCCCACCCAGGAGGATTCCGGTGCCGCTGAAATCCTCTTTGGCCTCGTCGGCGGCGCCGGCGAAGAGGGCCTTCCATGAGGCGCCCGGACCCCACGCGGTCGCCGCCCGCAGCAGCACCGACGCCGCCGTGGCGGCGATCGCCATCGTCAGCAGGGCCGTCCAGGACCGTCCGGGGACGCCCTCGATGGTGAGCAGGGCGAGGTTGAGCCCGAGCGCGAGCGCGGCGCCGACGGCGGCCAGGCCGACGATCCAGCCGCCGCGCCAGGCCGATCGGCAGTCGCGGACGAAGTCGCCCAGCGAGGAGGAGGTGCCGTCGAGGAATCCCGCCAGGTGGCGGCTCGAGGCGGCGAGCGCGGCCGGGATCGTCACGAGCGGCAGTGCCGCGACCGTGAACCACACGCCGGTGAGGATGCACTCGGCGAACAGCGCGAACGGTCTCGTCCCGTAGGTGTAGCTTGTGCGCGTCGTCCCGGCCGCCTTCATCGTCGCCTACCCCTTCACGCCGGAGGTCGCTATGCCCCGGATGAGGAAGCGCTGGAACACCAGGAAGAACAGCACCACCGGGATCAGCGACAGCAGGGTCATGGCCATCATGCCGCCCCAGTTGGTGACGCCCTCGGAGTTCGAGTACGACTGCAGCAGGCGCGGCAGCGGGAACTTCTCCATGTCGTACAGGTAGATCAACGGCCCGAGGAAGTCGTTCCACGACCAGATGAAGGTGAAGATCGACGAGGTGATGACCGCCGGGCGCAGCAGGGGCAGCAGGATCGAGAAGAACACCCTGAAGTGCCCGGCCCCGTCGATCGTGGCCGCCTGGTCGAGTTCCCTCGGGATTCCCCGCATGAACTGGATGTACAGGAACACGAAGAACGCGTCCAGCGCCAGGAACTTGCCGATCACCAAGGGCACGTACGAGTTGGTCAGCTGCAGCTCGGAGAAGATCAGGTACTGCGGGATCAGCATGACCTGTCCGGGCAGCAGCAGTGTCGCGATGACGATCCCGAGCATGAGCGTGCGTCCGGGGAAACGGAGCCGGCCCAGAGCGTAGGCGGTCATAGCGCACGAGGCGACCACTCCGATCACCGACAGGCCCGCGATGACGAAGGAGTTCCAGAAGAACTTCCACAGCGGGATCCCGGCCAGTCCGTCGAAGGCGGAGGCGAAGTGCTCCCAGGTCACCGTCTCGGGCCACAGCCCGGTGTCGGTGATGATGTCGGTGTTGCCCTTGAGACTGGCGGCGATGACCCATACCAGCGGGTAGAGCACGATCGCCAGGACGGCGATCATGATCAGGTGCCAGGCCCAGGACTTGGCCCGTTCGGAGGCGGGCTCGGTGTTGCGGACGATCTCGCGTCCGGATGCGGTCTTGGCCGTCATTTGTCCTCCGCGGCGTAGAAGACGAGCTGCTTGGCGGCCCGGAACATGATCAGGGTGACGATCCCGACCGCGACGACCAGCAGCCAGGCGTAGGCCGAGGCGTAGCCCATCCGGAAGTCGGTGAACGCGAGGGTGTAGATCCGCACCGTGTAGAACAGGGTCGACCAGGCCGGGGATCCGGCCTCGCCGCCGATGATGTAGGCGGGACCGAACACCTGGAAGGCGCCGACGGTCTCCATCAGGACGTTGAAGAAGATCACCGGGGAGAGCATCGGCAGCGTGATGTGGACGAATTTCTTCCACTTGCCGGCGCCGTCGACGTCGGCGGCCTCGTACAGCTCCTGGGGGACCTGCATCAGCCCGGCCAAGAAGATGACCATGGGGGCGCCGAAGCTCCACACCGCCAGGATGACGAGCATCAGGATCGACACGGACGGATTGCCGAGGAACCCGCCGCCGTCCCAACCGAAGGAGCTCATGATGCTGTCCTGGACGCCGTCGTTGGAGAACAGGGCCTTCCAGATCAGTGCGATGCCGACGCTCATGGCGATGAGGCTGGGCATGTAGAACGCGGCTCGGTAGAAGCCCATGCCGCGCCGCTTCTGGGACAGGAGCATCGCCACGGCCAGGGACGCGACGAGCTTGACCGGGACGGCCAGGACGACGTAGATGATGGTCACGCGCACGGCGCGGGCGAACATCGGGTCGTCGAACATGGCCGTGTAGTTGGCGAATCCGATCCAGTCGCCGCCTCGGATGAGGTGGTAGTCGGTGAACGACAGGTACAGCGACCAGGCCATCGGGCCGACGGTGAGGACCGCGGTGCCGATGAGCCAGGGGATCATGAATGTATAGCCGGCCAGACGCTCGCCGCCCCGGATGCCCGGGGAGCGGCGCTTTGCCGCTCCCCGGGCCCCGCGATCCGGCGGCGCTCCAGGCTCACCGGCCGTGCCGGACTCCGGCTCGGCGGCGGTGGAAGGTGAAGCAGACACGGTGGATTCCCTCGGGTTGATTACTGCTCGGACGCCAGCAGGGTCTCGGCCTCAGTGAAGAAGGTGTCGGCGCCGTCTTCGGCCGAGAGCTCCTCGAACAGGACCTGCTCGTAGACTTCGGCGAACTTCTGCTCGATCGAGCCGGTCGCCGCCGGCGGGGGCGGCGGAGGCGAGGCCAGGTACTGCTCGACGCTGGCCTCGTAGTCGAGGACCTGCTGGGAGACCTCGTCGACCTCGACGTTGTCGCGACCGACGTTGGTGGCCGGGACGCCTCGGTTGGTGCCGAGGATGGCGATGGCCTCGGGGTCGGTCAGCAGGAAGTCGATCAGCTTGGCCGACTCGTCCGGGTGTTCGGTGTTGGCGCCGACCACGAACTGCATCGACGGCTTGAGGTACAGGCCGATGTTGTTCGGGTCCTGCGAAGGCGGCGCGGCCAGGGCCAGTGTTCCGCCGTTCTCGGCGACGGCCGGGGCGAACCACGGCATGAAGTTGTCCCAGCCGATCTCCGAGCCGAGCGCGTCGAGGACGAGGCCGCCCTCTTCCCACTGGCTGGTGGTGCCGATGTCGGGGACGACCCCGTCCGCGGCCAGGTCTTGGTTCATCGACCACCACTCGACGAGCTGGGCCTTGTCGAAGTTCAGGGCCGTGCCGTCCTCGGTGTAGAAGCTGCCGCCCGCCTGGCGGAGCCACAGCTCCATGAAGTGGTACTGCCCGGCGAAGTCGCCGCCGCCCCACTTGCCGTCCTCCGCGAGGTTCTCGGTGACCTCGCGCATCGCCTTCTGGTAGTCCGCCCAGGTGTAGCCGGGCTCGAGGGTGACGCCGGCGGCCTCGAACCAGTCGGCGCGGTAGACCAGGCCGAGGGTGTTGCCGGCGACCGGGACGGCCACCAGTTCACCGTTGACGTACCCGGTGTCGAGGAAGCCCTCGATGAAGTCCGAGGTGTCGACCAGGCCGTCGAGCGGCAGCAGCATGCCGTTGCCGCCGAACTGGAGCAGCCGCGAGTAGTCCATCTGGAACACGTCGGGCAGGTCCTGCCCGGCCATCCGGGTGGTCATCGTCTGCCAGTAGTCGGGGAAGTCGGCGAAGTTGGTGGTGACCGTGATGCCCTCGTTCTTCTCCTCGAACAGGTCGACGGCCTGACGGGTGATCTCGGCGCGGTCGTCGTTGCCCCACCATTCGAAGCTCAGTTCGATGGGGTCGTCGGCGGTGCCGGCCGGGCCGTCGTCGCCGCATGCGGCGGTCATGCCGAGGGCGGCGGCCGCGCCGGCGCCTCCCAGCAGGGTGCGGCGGCGGGCGCGATACGGGTAGCGATTCATCGTCGTTGTTCTCCTTCTTACAGAGGGGTCCCGCTCTCGCGGGCCATCAGGATCTATTCAGTTGTTCCCCGGCCGGTTTACTCAGCCGGGGAAGTCTCGGAGTCGGGCCGCTGCGTCTCGCCACTGCCCTTCGGTGCCGCGCGGGGTGTGCCGTCGCGGGTTCGCGGAGGCTCTTGCGGCCTCGCGTCGGGCGACCGGGCCCGGGGCGATGAGGCCGAGCGCCTGGGCTTGGACCAGTGCGTTGCCGAGAGCGGTCGCCTCGTCGGGTCCGGCCAGGACGGTGCGGCCGGTGGCGTCGGCGGTAAGCTGGCACAGCAGTTCGTTGTTCGAGCCGCCGCCGACGATGTGGATGAGGTCGATCTCGGTGTCGCCGGCGGCCTCGAGCCCTTCGATGGCGCGGCGGTGGGCCAGCGCGAGCGAGTCGAGGATGCAGGCGGCGATCTCGGCGGGCGTGTCGGGGACGGCCTGGCCGGTCCGACGGCAGTAGTCGCGCACGCGCGCGGGCATGTCGCCGGGTTCGGCGAAGACCGGGTCGTCGGGGTCGAGGAGCGAGCGCAGGCGGGGTGCTTCGGCGGCTTCCTTGAGGAGGTCGCCGAGGTCGGGTCCGGTGCCGCTTCGGTGCCAGGCCCGCATGGACTCTTGGAGGAGCCACAGGCCGGCGACGTTGCGCAGGAACCTGATCGAGCCGTCCGCGCCGCGTTCGTTGGTGAAGCCGGCGTCGCGGGCTTCGGCGGTGAGGACGGGGGTGGGGCGTTCGGTGCCGACCAGGGACCAGGTGCCGCAGGAGATGTAGGCGGCGTTGTCGGTCTCGTAGGGGACGGCGGCGACGGCGGAGGCGGTGTCGTGGCTGGCGGTGGCGATGACCTTGGTGCCGGAGCCGAGGCCGGTGTCGGCGGCGACGGCGTCGGTGAGCCCGCCGAGGACGGTCCCGGTGGGGGTGACGGGGCCGAGCAGGTCGGTGCGGACGCCCGCGGCGGTGCAGATCTCGTGCGCCCAGGTGCCGGTGGCCTGGTCGATCAGGCCGGTCGTGGAGGCGTTGGTGGCTTCGCAGGCGTAGGCGCCGGAGAGCCAGTAGCAGAACAGGTCCGGGATCAGCAGGAGCCGGTCGGCCGCCTGGAGTGTCTCGTTCCGCTCGGCGGCGAGCTGGAAGACGGTGTTGAACGGCTGGTGCTGGATGCCGGTGCGGGCGTAGAGGGTTTCGGCGCCTGCGGATTCCAGGACCCTCTCGCGGGGGCCGCGGGTGCGGCCGTCGCGGTAGCAGACGGGGGTGCCGAGGAGGTCGCCGTCCGCGTCGAGGAGGGCGTAGTCGACCGCCCAGGAGTCGACGCCGATCGCCTCGGCGCCGTCGAGCGCGCGGAGTCCTTCGAGGACGCCGCTCCAGAGCCCGAACACGTCCCAGTAGAGGCGTCCGGCGGTTTCGACGGCGCGGTTGGGGAACCGGGCGGCCTCGGTCAGGCCGATCCGGTTCCCTTCCACTGCGGCGGCCATGACCCGTCCTGAGGACGCGCCGAGGTCGACCGCGGCCAGCACTCGTGTCATCGCAGGAATCCCTGGGGGTTGCCCGAGTCGACGGGGATGTGGACGCCGGTGGTCAGGCCGAGGTCGGGGCCGACGAGGGCGTAGACGGCGTCGGCGACCGATTCGGGGAGGACCTCGCGGCGCAGGAGCGTGCGTCCGGCGTAGTACTTGCCGAGTTCCTCCTCTTTGACGCCGTAGACGGCGGCGCGTTTGGCGCCCCAGCCGCCGGCGAAGATGCCCGAGCCGCGGACGACGCCGTCGGGGTTGACGCCGTTGACGCGGATGCCGTGCTCGCCGAGTTCGGCGGCGAGCAGGCGCACCTGGTGGGCCTGGTCGGCCTTGGTGGCCGAGTAGGCGATGTTCTTGGGGCCGGCGAACACGGCGTTCTTGGAGACGATGTAGACGATGTCGCCGCCCATGCGCTGGGCGATCATGAGTTTCGCGGCCTCGCGGCTGACCAGGAACGAGCCCTTGGCCATGACGTCGTGCTGGAGGTCCCAGTCGGCGGCGGTCGTCTCGACCAGGGGCTTGGACTGGGACAGGCCGGCGTTGTTGACGACCAGGTCGACGCCGCCGAACGCGAGCGCGGCCTTCGCCATCGCGGTCTCGATGGCCGCTTCGTCGGTCACGTTGGCGGCCAGGCCGATCGCGACGTCGGCGCTGCCGATCTCCGCGGCGGCCTCGATCGCCTTGGCCTCGTCGAGGTCGGCGATGACGACGCAGGCGCCCTCGCCGGCGAGTCGGGCGGCGGTGGCCTTGCCGATGCCGCTGGCGGCGCCGGTGATCAGGGCGACGCGGCCGGCCAGCGGTTTCGGCTCCGGGAGGCGCTTGAGTTTTGCCTCTTCGAGGGCCCAGTACTCGATGCGGAACTTCTCGGACTCGTCGATGGGCTTGTAGCTCGACAGGGCCTCGGCGCCGCGCATGACGTTGACGGCGTTGATGTAGAACTCGCCGGCGACCCTCGCGGTCTTCTTGTCGGCGCCGAAGGAGAACATGCCGACGCCGGGGACGAGGACGATCGCGGGGTCGGCCCCGCGCATCGCCGGCGAATCGGGCTCGGCGTGGCGCTCGTAGTAGGCGCGGTAGTCCTCGCGGTAGGCCGCGTGACGCTCCTTGAGGTGCTCGACGACCTCTTCGAGGGGCGCGTCGGCGGCGGTCTCGACCACGAGCGGGCGGACCTTGGTGCGCAGGAAGTGGTCGGGGCAGGAGGTCCCGAGCGCCGCCAGGTCGGGCATCTTCTCAGTGGAGAGGAACTCGAGGACGGCGTCGTCGTCGCAGAAGTGCCCGACCTGGCGGCGGTCGGTGGAGGCCAGGCCGCGGACGACGGGTGCGAGGGCGGCGGCGCGCTCGAGGCGGGCGGCGTCCTCGAGCGGCGCCCACTTGGCGACGCGGGCCCCGAAGGGCTCGGTCTTGCCGCGTTCGGCGATGAAGGTCTCGCAGCCGCGGATGATCTCCAGGGAGTTGGCTTCGCATTCGGCTGCGGTGTCGCCCCAGGCGGTGATGCCGTGGCCGCCGAGGATGCAGCCGATGGCCTGGGGGTTGGCCCGCTTGATCTCGGCGATGTCGAGCCCGAGCTGGAAGCCGGGGCGGCGCCACGGGACCCACACGACGCGGTCCGCAAAGCATTCCTTGGTCAGGGCCGGGCCGTCGGCCGCGGTGGCGAAGGCGATCCCGGAGTCGGGGTGGAGGTGGTCGACGTGGTCGGCGTCGACCAGGCCGTGCATCGCGGTGTCGATGGAGGGGGCGGCTCCTCCCCTGCCGTGGAGGCAGTAGTCGAAGCGGGCGACCATCTCGTCCTCGGCCTCGATGCCGGGGTAGGTGTCGACCATGGCGCGCAGCCGGTCGAGGCGGAGCACGGCCAGACCTGCGGCCTTGAGGGTGCCGAGGTCGCCGCCGGAGCCCTTGACCCACAGCAGGTCGACGTCGGCGCCGGTGACCGGGTCGGTCTCGGTGCCTTTGGCGGAGGTGTTGCCGCCGGCGAAGTTCGTGTTGCGCTTGTCGGCGCCGAGGCGGTTGGAGCGGGCGATGAGGTCTGCTACGGGGTTGCTCACGTCAGGCCCCCCATCCGGCGGCCTGGCCGCCTTGGCGCTCGGCTTGGACCTTCGCGGTGTATCCCGAGGCGGCGAAGGCCGCGACCGGGTCGGTGGCGAGGCCCTGCTCCTCGCGGAGTTCGGCCAGCAGCGGGCGCACGTCGGTGTTGTAGGCGTCCATCAGGACCGCGTTGGCGCCCAGCACATCGCCGGCGGCCTGCGCGGCTTCGAGCGCGTCGTGGTCGACCAGGAGGGCCTTCGCGGTGGCCTCCTGGGCGTTCATGACCGAGCGGATGACCGCGGGGATCTTCGGCTCGATGTTGTGGCACTGGTCGAGCATGTAGGCGATGCCGGAGTCGGTGCCGACCGCGCCGCGAAGCGCGAGCTCGTGCATGATGCGGAACAGTTGGAAGGGGTCGGCTGCGCCGACCATGAGGTCGTCGTCGGCGTAGAAGCGCGAGTTGAAGTCGAAGCCGCCGAGCTTGCCCTGGCGCAGCAGGAACGCGACGATGAACTCGATGTTGGTGCCCGGGGCGTGGTGGCCGGTGTCGATGACGACCTGCGCCTTGGGACCCAGCTCGACGCAGTGGGCGTACGAGGTGCCCCAGTCGGGGACGTCGGTGTGGTAGAACGACGGCTCGAACAGCTTGTATTCGAGCAGCATCCGCTGGTCGTCGCCGAGGCGGGCGTAGACCTCGGCGAGGACCTCGGCGAGGCGGTCCTGGCGGGCGGCGATCGAGTCCTGGCCGGGGTAGTTGGTGCCGTCGGCGAACCACAGCTTGAGGTCGTTCGAGCCGACCGCCTCCATGATCTCGATGCATTCGAGGAGGTGGTCGGTGGCCTTGCGTCTGATGCCGGGGTCGGGGTGGCAGACGCTGCCGAGCATGTAGTCGTCGTCTTGGAAGGTGTTGGAGTTGATCGTCCCGACGCGCACACCGTGGTCGGCCGCGTAGGCGGCGAGCCGGGTGTAGTCCTCGACCTTGTCCCAGGGGATGTGCAGGGCGACCGAGCCGGCCGCGCCGGTGAACCGGTGGACCGTCGCCGCGTCGGCGATCTTCTCGTAGGGGTCGCGCGGGACTCCCTGCTGGGAGAACACCTTGAACCTGGTGCCGGAGTTGCCGAACGCCCAGGAGGGGGTCTCGATGTTCTGACTCGTCAGCACCGACTTCGCGTGCGTGACTCGGTCGCTCATTTCCCGGCTCCATTCTTCGGCGAGGCCTGCTGGCCGTGAGCTGCAGCCGCCTCTGCCACCGCAATCTGGTCCTCTAGGTTGAACACCTCTGTGAGCACGTTGAACGACTCGTCGTCGGCGGCTCCGTCGGTTCCTTCGAAGAAGGGGGCCATCTCGGCTTGCCAGCGGGCGTTGACGTCGCGCTCGGCCATGGCCTCGCGGGCGGCGTCGAAGTCCTCGGTCTCGAGATAGCCGACGAGGAGTCCGTCGTCGGACAAGAACAGCGAGTAGTTGCCCCAGCCGGTCTCGGCCAGTGCCCGGAGCATGTCGGGCCACACGGCCGCATGCCGCTCGCGGTATTCCGCGAGGCGCTCGCGGCGCACTTTTAGGGTGAAACACACTCGTCGCGTCACAGGGGTGCCTCCTTGAGGTCGTGGTCACGATTATTACATCGGAATGATTGAATCGTTTCACGTGGGGGTCCCGTTAACATAGAACGCACTGGCCAGCGCTGTCAAGGTTCGTCCGGAGACATTTCTGTGACCGGGTCGCGATATGCTTCGCCGTGCTCTCGGCCTGGCGTTGAGTCGTTTCAACGCCTCCGGCCCCATCCGCCGGCAGGACCCCGGTTGCCGCAGAGCGCAGGCCTGGCGCAGCTTGCAAGCCATGAATCGGCGCTGCTTAGACTCAATGAGGTGACGATGACCACTAGCAGCATGAAAGACGTCGCGAGGACGGCGGGCGTATCGGTCGGCACGGTCTCGAACGTGCTCAACCGGCCCGAGGCGGTCGCGGAGGAGACCAAGCGCCGGGTCCTGGCGGCGATCGCCAAGCTCGGATACGTCCGCAACGACTCGGCCCGGCAGTTGCGCGCCGGGCGCAGCCGCAGCGTCGCGATCGTGGTCCTCGACGTGGCCAACCCGTTCTTCACCGACGTGGTGCGCGGCGCCGAGCCGCTGGTCGACTCGGCCGGCGGCGTGGTCACCGTCTGCGACTCCGGCGAGGACGTGCGCCGCGAGCAGCGCCAGCTGGAGATCCTGGAGGAGCAGCGGGTCCTGGGCCTGCTCATCACGCCGGTCGACGACTCCTCGGCCGAGCGGCTGGAGCGGCTGACCGCCCATGACATCCCGGTGGTCCTGGTCGACCGCGGCGCCGGGCTCCACCCCCACTGCTCGGTAGCCGTCGACGACGTCCACGGCGGCCGGCTGGCCGCGAGGCATCTGGTGGACCGGGGGCACCACTCGATCGCGTTCATCGGCGGTCCGATGTCGATCCCGCAGGTCCGCGACCGCCTGGCCGGGTGCCGCGAGGTGAGCGAGGAGGCCGGGGTCGGCCTGGAGACGTTCACTTCGGTGAGCCTGAACGTGGCCGGCGGCCGGGAGGCGATCGAGCAGATGCTGCGGCTGCCCCAGGTGCCCACGGCGGTCTTCTGCGCCAACGACCTGGTCGCGCTCGGGGCGCTCCAAGGCCTGACGATGCACGGGGTGAAGGTGCCCGAGGAGTGCGCGATCGTCGGCTACGACGACATCGACTTCGCCGCCGCCGCGGCGGTCCCGCTGTCCTCGATCCGCCAGCCGCGGGCCCAGCTGGGGCGCACCGCGGCGCAGCTGCTGTTCGACGAGATCGCCGAGGGCAAAGGCCACACACACCGCAACGTGGTGTTCCAGCCCGAGCTGGTGGCTCGAGCGTCGACGGCCGTGGAGATGTAGGATTGCGCCGTTGGTTTACCGATAAAGCAATCGGTGGGCCCCTGCACTCGCGACGTTTTCGACCCCCTGAGAGGCACCCATGGCCGAACACCTTCACGCACGCATCGAATTCGACCCCCGCTTCACCGTCGCCGAGGTGCCCGACCGGCTCTTCGGCTCCTTCGTCGAGCACCTGGGCCGCTGCGTCTACACCGGCATCTACGAGCCCGGCCACCCCACCGCGAACGCCGACGGCCTGCGCGGCGACGTCCTCGACCTCGTCGCCGAGCTGGGCCCGACGATGATCCGCTACCCCGGCGGCAACTTCGTCTCCGGCTACCGCTGGGAAGACGGCGTCGGCCCCAAGGAGGACCGGCCCCGCCGCCTCGACCTCGCCTGGGGCACCACCGAGACCAACCAGTTCGGCCTCGGCGAGTTCATGAAGTTCTGCCGAGCCGTCGGAGTCGAGCCGAACATGGCCGTCAACCTCGGCACCCGCGGCGTCCAGGAGGCCCTCGACCTGCTCGAGTACGCCAACCACCCCGGTGGCACCTACTGGTCGGACCTGCGCCGCTCCCACGGCGACGAGGACCCCTACGGGATCAAGCTGTGGTGCCTGGGCAACGAGATGGACGGCCCCTGGCAGATCGGCCAGCGCACCGCCGCCGAGTACGGCAGAATCGCCGACCAGACCGCCCGAGCGATGCGCATGATCGATCCCGGCCTCGACCTGGTCGCCTGCGGCTCCTCCAGCCGAGGCATGCCGACCTTCGGCGAATGGGAGGCCGAGGTGCTGGCCAACTCGTACAAGTCGGTCGACTACATCTCGGCGCACGCCTACTACCACCCCGGCGACGGCGACATCCCCAGCTTCATGGCCAGCGCCCAGGACATGGAGCTGTTCATCTCCGGCGTCATCGCCACCGCCGACGCCGTCGGAGCGAAGCTCAAGACCGACAAGAAGATCGACATCTCCTTCGACGAGTGGAACGTCTGGTACCAGGAGGAATGGGAGGCGTCCGCGCACGCCGAGTGGGTCGAGGCGCCGCGCCAGCTGGAGGACCACTACTCGGCGATGGACGCGGTGGTGTTCGGGTCCCTGCTGATCACGCTGCTGCGCCGCTGCGACCGGGTGACCGCGGCGTGCCTGGCGCAGCTGGTCAACGTGATCGGGCCGATCATGACCGAGCCGGGCGGCCCGGCCTGGCGCCAGACCACGTTCTTCCCGTTCGCCGAGGCAAGCAGTTTCGGCCGCGGCCAGGTCCTGCACGTCAACGCCGACTCGCCGAGGTTCGACACCACGAAGTACGGGGAGGTCGACGCCCTGCACTCGGTGGCGGTGGCGAACGCCGACGGCTCGGTGACGGTGTTCGCGGTCAACCGGGACCTCGAATCACCGCTGTCGCTCGAGGTCGACACGGCAGCGCTCGGCGGCCACGGCGAGGTCACCTGCTCGACGCTGTCGGACTCGGACCCGAACGCGAAGAACACCCTGGACGATCCCGAGCGGGTCACGCCGGTGGAGAACAAGAGCGTGGCCCTCGCCGAAGGCAAGGTCACCGTGGAACTGCCGGCGATGAGCTGGAACACGATCCGCATCCGCCCCCGGTAGGACGAAACGCAGTGCGGGCCCGGACGCGTCTCGTCCGGGCCCGTCACCGTCAGTCGGCGAACTGCCCGATCAAGTCGTGGAAGGCGTCGGCCTTCGCCCGGTCACCTTCGACCAGGGCGTCTGCGGGCAGGCGCCGCCACAGCCACATGAGGACCTCGCCCGGCGTTCCCGACACGGCGGCCTGCGCGTCCTCGGCGACGCCGTCGACCAGATCGATCCCGTCCGCAGTGACACGGACGGTCCAGGCGCGCTCGCCGGCGTCGATCGCGACGACGAGCCCCGCGTTCGCGGCCAGCGACTCGGCGACCCACTGCCGGTTGGCCCTGCTCCCCCAGGCGAGCATGACCGTGAGGAACTCGTCGACGGCGTCGAGGCCGAAATCGTCCTCGACCGGCCCGATCGCCCGCCCGGCGGCCAATTCGGCGTCGGCACGGTGGACGACCGTCTCGCAAGCCATCCTCCGGATCCAGAATCCCACAGTCTGATCGGGCCCGTACCAGGTGTAGGCCAGGCTGTCGGGGCCCCGGCCGTCGAACTCGGTGAGCAGCTCGGCCAAGGCCGCCTCGAACCGCTCAGTGGGGCTTCCCTTGCGCACCAGCACATCGGCGTCACCGGGCTCGCGCAGCAGCCGCACGCACTGGAGCTTGTCGTCGTAGACCTCGGTGACATGGTCGAGCAGATCAGCGACAGTCCAATCAGGGCAGGTGGGGACTCGGGCGGCGGGGCCGGCGACGGCGACGGCGCGCTTGAGGAGGTCGGCCTCGTCGATGAGATGGGCCCGGAGGGTGGATGATTCCATGCTGCGATCCTTCCACACGCGCGCAAACGGCTTCGCCGATCAGCAGCACTGCCAAGTGAACACGGCCCGATCGAACCGCCCGGCCGCCAGATCGGGCTCCTGTATGAGCCAGTACAGGGTGCCGACGTCGCCCCACATCATGCCGGAGGCCTCATCCGAGTCGATCTGGGCGAGCAGGAGCCACCGGTCGGCATCGCGGTACTCGACCCGTCCCGACCCGCCGGGGACCTCGGCCGCGACGGCCTCGTACTCGACCGGCCGCTGCACCGACGAGGGATAGCCGCCGACCTGGTGGCAGACGCTGACCGACAGCTCGTCGTAGACCGCCTCGGTGAACGCGGCGGCGTCGAGAGGATGGCCCGCGCCGCGGGCGGCACGGTCGCCGAAGACCGCGGCGATGCGTGCACCGCCGGGCTCGGGTGCAGTGGTCACCGACCCGGCGCGCAGAAGCTGACGCTGGTACGGCTTGAGAGGCGCCGGGGCCTGGCGGCATTCGACTTCGACGTCGGCCGGGACGTACAGGACGCGGGCGCCGCCTCGGGTGCCGGGTTCGAAGGCGCCGACCGTCTCCTCACCGTCGTCGACCTGACCGTCGAAGTAGAAGAACAGCAGCCGCCCGTCCTCGGGCAGTGGGAAGCCTTCGATCGCGATCTGCGCGCATTCGAAAGCGGCGATGAACGTCAGCGGGCCGTGGCCGTCCCACTGGGGCCAGGCTTGTCCGATGGGCAGCTCGGGCTCGCCGCCGAGCCGGGCCGCGACAGGGTCGCTCCCGGCGGCCCAGTCGAACTGGACCGCGGGCTTGAGCAGGCCCTTCCACCTCGCGGCCACCTCGGGCGGCAGGTGCTGGTCGGCCAGCGCGGAGAGCTCCTGAGTATCCGTCATCACCGCACCGTAGCGCAGCGCTGCGACACCGGTGCGCCGTCACCGCCCCTGCCTCGCAAGGCGGGACCGTCATGTCGCGTCCCGCGCACAAGATCCGGCGGCGGGTGGGCCGATCGGCCCACCCGGCCCCGCCGCCGCGCCTATGGTGTGGCGATGCGGCAAGTCGGCGACCGAACGACACTCCTTCTGTTCCTCGCGGTGTCCGTGTTCGCCGGAGGCAACGCGGTCGGCATCAGGTTCAGCAATCGCGAACTCGACCCGCTGTGGGGCGCGTCCCTGCGGTTCGGCGCCGCCGCGGTCCTCATGCTCGCGATCATGGCCTCACTGCGGCGGCAGATGCCGCACGGCCGGGCGCTGGCGGGCGCGGCGCTGTTCGGGCTGCTGAACTTCGGGGTGACGTTCGCGCTCGCGTACTACGCGCTCGTCCACCTCCACGCCGGTCTGGGGCAGACGATCCTCTCTCTGGTGCCGTTGGCGGCGCTGCTGCTGTCCGTCGCTCAACACCAGGAGCGCTTCCGGTGGGCGATGGCGGCCGGGGCCGCGTTCGCGGTCGCCGGTGTGGCGGTGGTGTCCCAGGCGCCGCTGCAGGAGTCGGTGCCGCTCGTGGCACTGCTGGCGATCCTCGGATCCGTGCTCGCGTTCGCGCAGGCGGCCGTGCTGGTGCGCCGGCTGCCGAAGGTGGACCCGGTGACGATGAACGCGGTGGGCATGACGGCGGCCGCGCTGGCGCTGTTCACGGCCTCGTTCGCGGTCGGCGACCGATGGGAGGCGCCGCATCTGGCCGCGACGTGGTGGGCGCTGGCCTATCTCGTCGTGGCCGGGTCGGTCCTCACGTTCATCTGCTATCTGGTGCTGATCCGCCGTTGGGGCGCCTCGCGCGCCGCCTATGTGTTCGTGGTGATCCCGGTGGTGACGATCATGCTGTCGGCCTGGCTGGACGGCGAGCCGCTGACCTGGTCGCTGCTGCTGGGTGCCCCCCTGATCCTCGTCGGGGTCTATCTGGGGGCGCTCCGGCCGGTCCCGGTCACCGATCCTTGAGTCCCGCCTCGTAGGCGATGAGCCTCGCCTGCACGCGGTTCTCGGTGCCGAGCGCGGTGAACAGCGCTCGGCACCGCCCTAGGAGTCGGACGAGCGGGCCTGGCCGTAGGCGCGCTGCTCCACATCGGTGCCGGGGCCGGTCGTCTGCGCCGACTGCTGCGGTGAGGTCCCTGTCAACCCCGATGCGCGCGCCAGCCGCCGGCGGCGGTGATGTCGGCGCCCGACGGTTCGCTCGCGACGAAGCCGGTGGCCCAGGTGCCGTCGGACAGTTCGACCTTCCCCAGGCTCATCGGAGCGGGCAGGTCTGTCAGGAAGCGGCCCAGAGCGGTCGGGCTGAGCAGCCAGCGCTCGCCGGGCAGGCTCGCGCCGTCCTCGGTGCGGACGACGAGCGGCTTTGGCGGTGCGGTGTCCAACTCGTACATCCGGTATCGCGGCGCGGTGGTCACTTCCCCGGCGAGGCGGGCGCCGAGGTCGGTGAGCTGGCCGTTGAGCGGCATGCCGGACAGGTGGGCTCCGAACACGACGATCTCGGCCTCGGCCGGGGCGTACAGGGGCGCCTCGGTGCCGTCGATGCGGGCGGCGAGGTCGATCGCGACCTGGTCGTCGAAGGCCGGGACGATGACGCTGACGCCGAAGCCCTTCGTGCCGGCACTGCCGGCGGGGACGGCGACGGCGGCCAAGTCGAGCAGGTTGACGAAGTTGGTGTAGGTGCCCATCTTGGCGTTGACGCCTATGGGGTCGGCCTGGACTTCGGCGATGCTCGGGTGCAGGGGCGCGGTGGGCAGGACGAGGGCGTCGAAGCCGTCGAGGAGCTCGCGGGCGCCGGATCGGGCGCTGCGGAGCATCTGCTGGTCGAGGGCGAGGTCGGCGCCGGAGAACTTCTTGGCGCCGGTGACGATCTCGGCGACGGTCGGATCGACCTGGTCGGGCCAGGCGTCGATGTACTCGCCGAAGGCGGCGAAGCGCTCGGCGACGAGGGCGCCTTCGTAGAGCAGCAGCGCGGCCTTGAGGAGGGGCTGGACGTCGATCTCGGCGACGGCGATGCCGGCGGCCTCGATACGCGCGACGGTGTCGGCCCACAGGGGACCGAAGTCGGGGTCGAGTGGTTCGAGGTCGGCTTCGCGGGGGATCGCGACGCGCGGCGCGGGCGGCGCGGCGAGCCTGACGTGGTCGGGCCAGTCGCGGGAGGCGGGGTCGGTGTGCGGGCCGGTCATGACCTCGGCCGCTGCGACCGCACCGGGGAGGTCGGGGGCGAAGACGGTGACGCAGTCGTAGGAGAAGCAGGCGGGGACGACGCCGTCGACGGGCACGAGACCGAGGCTGGCCTTGATGCCGACGATGCCGTTGAGCGCGGCGGGGACCCGGCCGGATCCGGCGGTGTCGGTGCCGAGCGCGAAGTCGGCGATGCCGACCGCGACCGCGACGGCCGAGCCCGAGGAGGATCCGCCGGAGATGAGCGCCGGGTCGGCGGCGCTGCGGACGGCCCCGTAGGGGCTGCGGGTGCCGACCAGGCCGGTCGCGAACTGGTCGAGGTTGGTCTTGCCCAGGCAGATCGCGCCCGCTTCGCGGAGTCTGGCGACGGCTGCGGCGTCGGCGGCGGGCTCGTAGGCGTAGGACGGGCATCCCGCGGTGGTCGGCAGTCCGGCCACGTCGATGTTGTCCTTGACGGCGAAGACCGTCCCGGCGAGCGGCAGCCGCTCCCCTGCCGCCGCGGCGGCGTCGACGCGTGCGGCTTCGGCGAGGACGTCGGCCTTGTCGCGCAACGTGATCCATGCTTCGGGGCGGTCGGTCTCGGCGATGCGGGCGAAGGCGGCCTCGACACGTTCGATGGCGTTCACTTGGGTCCCTGTCTCCAGTTCTTCTATTCGCTGACGATCAGCAGCGGCGATCCCGGCGCGGCCTGGTCGCCCGGGCGGGCGAGGACACGGGTGACGGTTCCCGACACCGTTGCGGCGACGGGCATCTCGAGTTTCATCGCTTCGAGCACGACCACGGTCTGCCCGGCTTCGACGCGTTCGCCTTCGGCGACGTCCACGCGCCAGACGCTCGCGGCCATCGGCGCTTCCACCAGTGTCTCCCCCGGCGCGAGTTCCACCGACGAGGCGCCGGGATCGGGTTCGGTCAGGTCGCGGTCGAATTCACCGGCGTCGGCCCAGCGCTGCCGCTCTGCCTCGAACGCGGCAGCCTGCCGGGAGGTGAACGCGCCGATGGAATCGGCGTTGTCGGCCAACAGGCGCCGGTAGTCGGCGTAGGCGAAGGTGCCTTCGCGGATGTCGATCTCGCGCCTTCCGGCGGCGAGTTCGCGCCGGATCTCGGCCAGTTCCTCTTCGGAGACCGGTTCGAAGACGACGCGGTCGAAGAAGCGCAGCAGCCACGGCAGGCCGTCCTTGAAGGAGGCGAGGTCGCGCAGGCCGGCCCAGATGGGGGCGGTGCGGCCGACGAGCTGGTACCCGCCGGGCGAGTCCATTCCGTAGATGCACATGTAGGACCCGCCGATGCCGACGGTGCCCTCGGCGGTCCAGGTGCGGGCGGGGTTGTACTTGGTGGTCACGAGCCGGTGGCGCGGGTCGACCGGGACGGCCGCGGGCGCGCCGAGGTAGACGTCGCCGAGGCCGAGGACGAGCCATTCGGCGGCGGTGGCGATCCGGGCGACGTCCTCGACCGAGTCGAGGCCGTTGATGCGGCGGATGAACTCGATGTTGGACGGGTTGTAGAGGGCGTCGTCGCGGACGTTGGTGGCGTAGCGGGCGATGGCCTCGTCGACCACGGAGTCGTTCCAGGAGATCGGCATGCGCACCTCGCGGGAGGGCACGGTCATGTCGTCGACCGCGGGCAGGTCGGCCTCGAGCTCGACCAGCAGCCCGGTGAGGGTCCGAATCGGCAGCACGTCGGGGTCGACGTGAAGGTGGAGGGACCGCACCCCCGGAGTGGTGTCGATGAGTCCGGCCGGGGCGGCATCGGCGAGAGCGTCCATGAGCGCGCCGACGCGCATGCGCAGCCCCAGGTCCAGTTGCATGGGTCCGTATTCGAGGAGGATCGCGTCGTCGCCGGCGCGGCGGTAGGCGACCGCGGGGCGCTGGTCGTCGCCCTCGATCGCGGCGAGCGTGGCGGTGTCGTCGGCGGCCCCGACGAGCGGGACGGGAGCCGATACCGGTGCGGCCCTGAGCCGGTCGGCCTCCGCCTCGGTCACCGGCAGGAATCGGACGGTGTCGCCCGGCCGCAGCTGGCCGAGCTTCCACCGGTCGGAGGTGGTGACGGTGAACGGGCAGGCGAAGCCGCCCAGGCTCGGCCCGTCGGGACCCAGCAGCGCGGGCGTGTCGCCGGTGAAGTTGACGGTGCCCACCGAGTACGGGTTGTCGTGCAGGTTCGAAGGGTGCAGCCCCGCCTCGCCGCCGTCGGTGCGCGCCCACTTAGGACGGGGCCCGTCGAGACGGACGCCGCTTCGACCGGCGTGGACCTGGACGGTCCACGACGCGTCGAAGACGGTCTCCATGTCCTCGCGGGTGAAGTAGTGCGGCGCCGGCTGCGGCCCGGGTGTGACGGCGAGCGTCCACTCGTGCGCGAAGGCCGGCCGCTCTTCGGCGGGGACGGGAACGGCGTTGCCGACCGGCTCCCCGGGGACGAGCCGGTCGCCGACCCGCAGCTGGTCGCCCGTGTAGCCGCCGATGCGGCCGGGAGGGAAGGTCGAGGCCGAACCGAGGAACGTCGGGACGTCCAGGCCGCCTTGGAAGAGGATGTAGGCGCGGGCCCCGGCGTCGGCGATCTGGCCCACCGCCAGCTCGCCGCCCACGGGGACCTCGATCGGCGTCCACTGCTCGACCGGTTCGCCGTCGAGCGTCACCGCGGCGGGCGCGCCGGTGACGCAGACGGTCACCGCCGTGCCGAACCGCAGGGTCGGCCCGGCGATCGTGCATTCGAGGCCGGGGACGCCCTCGTCGTTGCCCAAGGCGCGGTTGCCGAGCCGGAAGGAGTAGTCGTCCATCGGGCCCGAAGGCGGGACGCCCACCTGCCAGTAGCCGACGCGCCCGGGGAAGTCCTGGACGGTGGTGAGGACGCCGGGCGCGATCACGTCGATGCGCGGGGAGGAGTCGGCGATGGTCGCGACAGTGCCGGTGGTGTGCTCGGCGGCCGCGACGCGCTCGTCGACGGCGGCGGCGCGCAACTGCCCGAGGTTGGTGTGGACACCCTCGATCCTGGTGTCGGCCAGCGCTTCGGCGAGGGCCGCCCAGGCGGCGGCACGGTCGGCTCCGGCGGTGACGACCTTGGCGAGCATCGGGTCGTAGGCGGCCGGGACCTCGATGCCGCGTTCGATCCACGTGTCCACGCGGGCCGAGGGCGAGAATTCGGCGCAGGTGAGGAGTCCGGCGCTCGGCAGGTGGTCGCGCACGGGGTCTTCGGCGTAGACGCGGGCCTCGACGGCGCAGCCGTCGACCGGCGGCCCCGCGTCGGGGACGTCGTCGAGGAAGCCGGTGTCGCCTGCGGCGGCGCGAATCATCCACTCCACCAGGTCGATGCCCAGGATCTGTTCGGTGACCGGGTGCTCGACCTGGAGGCGGGTGTTGAACTCCAGGAAGGAGGCCTCGTCGCGCTCGGCGTCGTAGATGAACTCGACGGTCCCGGCCGACCGGTAGGCGGCCGAGGCGGCGAGGGCGCGGGCGGCGGTGTGCATCTGCTCGCGGACGGCGTCGCTCAGGCCGGGCGCGGGCGCCTCCTCGATGACCTTCTGGTGGCGCCGCTGGAGCGTGCAGTCGCGGTCCGAGAGGCTCACGACACGGCCGTCGCCGTCGCCGAAGACCTGGACCTCGACGTGGCGGGCGCGGCGCACGTAGCGTTCGAGGTAGACCGCGTCATCGCCGAAATTGTCGGCGGCGAGGCGCTTGACGGAGGCGAAGACCTCGGCGAGTTCGGCCGGGTCCTCGGCGATGCGCATGCCGATGCCGCCGCCTCCGGCGGAGGCCTTGACGATCACGGGGTAACCGATCGCCTCCGCGGCGGCCACGGCCTCGTTCACATCGGGGAGGGCCTCGGTGCCGGCGGCGAGCGGCACGCCCGCGCGAGTGGCGGCGCCCCGGGCGGTCACCTTGTCACCGAACAGTTCGAGCTGTTCGGGTTCGGGGCCGATGAACACGAGCCCGGCCTCGGCGCAGCGGCGGGCGAACTCGGCGTTCTCCGCGAGGAAGCCGTAGCCGGGGTGCACGGCCTGCGCGCCGGTGTCCTTGGCGGCCGACAGGATCGCGTCGACGTTGAGGTAGGACTGCGCTGGGGCTGCGGCGCCGACGCAGACGGCTTCGTCTGCGTCCCTGACGTGCAGGGAGGCGGCGTCGGCCTCGGAGTAGACGGCGACGGTGGCTACGCCCAGGCGGTGGGCGGTGCGGGTGATCCGACGGGAGATCTCGCCCCGGTTGGCGATGAGGATGCGGTCGAACACGGTTTGCTCTCTCTCAGGCAGACGTCAGGGCAGGACGGCGTTGGCGAGGTGCGCCCAAGACAGGGCCGCCTCCGCTCGGGTGACCACTATGGATCTGGAGGTCTCGATGTGGCGGGTGAGGATCGTCGTCGACTCCTCATAGCGTCCTTCGAGGGCGCCTTCGGCGATGGCGATGTGCTCGGCGATGGTCGTGGCCATGCGCTCGTCGGTGAAGTAGTCGAACATGCGGGCGGGCCGGATGCGGTTGTTGACGGCCTTGAGCGCCTCGGCCAGCTGCGGGTTGCCGGAGGAGGCCAGCAGGGTGACGTGGTAGCGCTCGTCGGCGTCGACGAAGCCGGCGTCGGGGCCGGGCGGGGCATCGCGGAGCCGGTACCAGCGGTCCAGTTCGGGGCCGAGGAGGTCCCGGTCGTGGACGATCCCGGGATCGGCCTCGGCGCGCTCGAGGCCGCGCATTTCGAGGACGAGGCGGACCTCGTAGAGGTCGTTGAGCTGGTCGATGCGGGGCCGGTACGGGTAGAGCCCTTCGGGTTCACGGGCGACCAGGCCGTCGGCGACCAGACGGGACAGGGCCTCGCGCACCGGAGTGCGCGAGACGCCGTAGTTGCCCGCCAGGCGCTCCTCGCCGAGGCGACGGCCGGGCTCGTAGCGCCCGGCCATGAGGTCGGCGCGCAGGGCCATGTAGACGCGCGCGGCGAGCGGCTCGTCCGACTCCGGCAGGGCAGTGAACTCCGCACTCATATCGCCATGGCCTCTCTGACGCGGGTGTCTGCGTCGGCCCCGGTCTCGCCTTCGGAGGCGATCCGGCCCGACTTGAGCACGTAGTAGCGCTGCGCGGCCTGGAGAGCGAAGCCGAGGTGCTGCTCGACCAGGAGCACCGAGAGCCCGCCGCGCTTCGCCAGGCCCACGATGGTGGATTCGATCTCGGCGACGACTGTCGGCTGGATGCCCTCGGTGGGCTCGTCGAGGATGAGCAGGCGCGGCTCGGTGATGAGCGCGCGGGCGATCGCGAGCTGCTGGCGCTGGCCTCCGGAGAGCAGCCCGGCCTGGCGGCCGAGGAGACCGCGCAGGGCCGGGAACAGGTCGAGCTGCTCGTCGACGAGGGCCTTGCCCCGTTTGCGGCCGTCGGCGACCAGTCGCAGGTTCTCGGCGGTCGTCAGGTGCGCGAAGCACTGCTGTCCTTGGGGGACGTAGGCCATGCCGGCCTTGACGCGTTTGTTGGTTGCCCTGCCGGTGACGTCGGCGCCGTCGAAGGAGACGGTGCCGTCCATGGCGCCGATGAGGCCGACTACGGCGCGCAGGAGGGTGGTCTTGCCGGCGCCGTTGTGGCCCATGACGGACACGACCTCGTCCGGCCCGACTTCGAGGTCGATGCCGTGGACGACGGCGGAGCGGCCGTAGCCGCAGGTGAGGTTACGCAGCCGCAGCATCGGCGGCCTCCTTGTGGTCGCTGGTGCCGAGGTAGACCTCTTGAACCTTGGGGTCGGCCGAGACCTCGTCTACCGATCCGGCGGCGAGGATGGTGCCGCCGTGGAGGACGGTCACGCGGGAGGCGTTGGCGCGCATGAAGTCCATGTCGTGCTCGACGACGGCGACCGCCCGCTCGGCGGCGATGTCGTGCAGGAGCCGGCCGGTGGTCTCGCGCTCGTCGTGGCCCATGCCCGCGATCGGTTCGTCGAGGAGGAGGACGTCGGCGTCGCCGACCAGGAGCATGCCGATCTCCAGCCACTGCTTCTGGCCGTGGGCCAGGATCCCGGCGAGGGTGTCGGCGTGGTCGGCCAGGCCGATGCGTTCCATGGTGTCGGTGACCGCGGCCGGGAGTGCTCTGCGGCGGCGCAGGAGGCTCCAGGGGCCTCGCCCGGATCCGGCGGCGATGTCGAGGTTCTGCGCGACGGTGAGGTTCTCGAAGACCGTGGCGGTCTGGAAGGTCCGGCCGATGCCCTTGCGGGCGATGTGGTGGACCTTCTTGCCGCGCAGTTCCTCGCCGTCCTTGAGGACCGATCCGGTGTAGCCGACCAGGCCGGTGACGGCGTCGACGAGGGTGGTCTTGCCCGCGCCGTTGGGTCCGATGAGGAAGTGGACCTCGCCGCGGCGCAGTTCCAGGTCGACGCCGCCGACGGCCTTGAAGCCCTCGAAGTCGACTTCGATGTTCTTGCAGGTCAGTGCGATGTCGTTCATGCTGTCGCCTCCACGGGTTCGGGGCGGTTCTTGACTCGGATGCGCCTGGCCAGCGCCGGGATCGATGAGATCCCGCCGGGCAGGAGCGCGATGACGACGACGAACAGCAGGCCCTGGGCGTAGGTCCACGCCGAGGGGAACTGCTCGGACAGGGTGGTCTGGGCCCAGGCGACGGCGAGCGCGCCGATGACCGGGCCGAGGAGGGTGCCTCTGCCGCCGATGGCGACGCCGAGGATGAACATGATCGAGGGGACGATGCCGATGCTGGCCGGGGAGATGATCCCGACGACCGGCACGAACAGGGCCCCAGCGACGGAGGCGAACAGGGCCGCGACCGCGTAGGCCACGACCTTGATGTTGGCCGAGTCGTAGCCCAGGAAGCGGACGCGCTCCTCGGAGTCGCGGACGGCCACGAGCAGCTCGCCGTAGCGCGAGCGCCGCAGTTGGAGGGAGACTGCGACGACCGCCAGGAGGACGCCCGCGGCGATGAAGTACAGCATCTGCTGGTTGACCGGGTCGTTGATGGCGAAGCCGAAGAAGTAGCGGAAGTAGCTCAGCCCGTTGAAGCCGCCGAGGGTCTGCTGTCCGATGAGGAAGATCGCGAAGGCTCCCGCGAGGGCCTGGGAGAGGATCGCGAAGTAGGCGCCCTTGACACGGCGTTTGAACACCGCCAGGCCGAGTAGGACTGCGACGGCGGTGGGCAGCACCAGGATCGCGGCGACGGTGAACGCCGGGGAGGCGAACGGGACCCAGTAGGCCGGCAGTTCCCGGACTCCCGCGAGCTCCATGAAGTCGGGGACGGCGCCGGGGCCGTTCCTGAATTCGGCGTCGGCCATCTTGAGGTGCATCGCCATGAGGTAGGCGCCCATGCCGAAGTAGACGCCCTGTCCGAGGGTGAGCATGCCGCCCCTGCCCCAGGCCAGTCCGATGCCGACGGCGACGATCGCGTAGCAGATGAACTGGGCGAACAGGCCGAGCCTGAAGCCGGACATGATGAGCGGGGCGACGGCGAACAGGCCGATCGCGGCCGCGGCGAACCCGGTCCAGGCGCCGAGTCTCGATTGGAGGAATTTACTCATCAGCGTTCACTCCGGTTCGGGCAGAGGCGAGCGAAACGAGCAGGTTGGGCGGGGCGACGGGCGCGGGCCTCATGCCAGACTCCTTGTCCGCAACGTGAACAGGCCTTGGGGACGCAGCTGGAGGAAGACGACGATGACGATGAACACGCCGACCTTCGCCAGCGACGCCGTCGAATAGGTCTCGAAGACCGCTTGGAGCGTGCCGAGGGCGACCGCGGCGACCACGGCGCCCTTGATGCGGCCCAGGCCTCCGGCGACGACGACGAGGAACGCGTCTACCAGGTAGGACTGGCCGGTGGTCGGGCTCGTGGACCCGATGAGCGTCAGGGCGACCCCGGCGACGCCGGCGAGCCCGGAGCCGATGAAGAACGTCCCGGCGTCCACGGTCCGCGAGGAGATCCCGGCGGTCTCGGCCAGGTCCCGGTTGCCTACGACGGCGCGGATTCTCCGCCCCGCCGGGGTGAGCCTCAGGACCAGCGTCACGGCCGCCACGGCTACGACGGCCAGCGCCATGATGAACAGCCGCGTCTTGGGGACGGTCGTGCCGAGGAGGTCGACGCCGCCGCGAAGGAACTCCGGGACGGTGACGTTGACAGCCGGCGCCCCGAAGACATCGCGGGCGACCTGCTGGAGGATGAGCCCGACGCCGAAGGTCACCAGGAGGGTGTCGAGGGGCCGGTGGTAGAGGTGGCGGATGAGCAGCGTCTCCAGGACGAGGCCCATCGCGCCGCCGACGGCGAAGCCGAGCGGGAGGGCGATCAGGAGGGAGACTCCGGCGTCCCCTACGGCCTGTTGGACGACGTACGCGGTGTAGCACCCGGCCATGATGAATTCGCCGTGCGCCATGTTGATGACGCCCATCTGCCCGAATGTCAGCGACAGGCCCAGGGCCGCGAGCAGCAGGATCGATCCGGTGCTGAGTCCGGTGAACAGCTGTCCGACTATGAGGTCCACGCGTGGTCTCCTTCCTGATCGCGCTCGGGCTAGTCGGTTACCTTGAGGTCGGCGGCCCAGTCGTAGCCGTCGAGGAACGGGTCGGGCTCGATGGGCCCTTCGGACTCCCAGACGGTGTAGAGCAGGCCGTCGGCGGAGATCTCACCGATGCGGGCGGTCTTGGAGACGTGGTTGTTGTCGCCGTCGATGACCACGGTGCCCTCGGGTCCGTCGAAGGCGATGCCTCCGGCGGCCTCCTGGACGTCGTCCACTGCGAACGACTCGGCGGCCTCGACGGTGGCGGCCCACAGGTGGACGGAGTTGTACGCGGCCTCCATCGGGTCGGAGGTGACGCGCTCGGAGCCGTATTCGGCCTTGAACGCGTCGACGAACGCGGTGTTGGTCTCGGATTCGACTGTCTGGTAGTAGTTCCAGGCGGCGAGCTGGCCTTCGATGTTCTCGATGCCGATGCCGCCCACCTCTTCCTCGGCGATGGAGACGCTCATGACTGGCATGTCCTCGGGCGTCAGGCCGACGTTGGTGTACTCGCGGAAGAAGGCGACGTTGGAGTCGCCGTTGAGGGTGTTGAAGACCGCGTCGGCTCCGGCGGCGTTGACCTGCTGGACGATGGTGGAGAACTCGGTGGAGCCGAGGGTGACGTAGTCCTCGCCGAGGACCTCGATGCCGTGGGCTTCGGCGTAGGCGTTGATGATCGCGTTGGCGGTGCGGGGGAAGACGTAGTCGCTGCCGACCAGGTAGAGCGATTCGACGCCGGTCTCGGCGAGGTAGTCGAGGGCGGGGATGATCTGCTGGTTGGTGGTGGCGCCGGTGTAGAAGATGTTCTCGCTGGCTTCGAGGCCCTCGTACTGGACGGGGTAGTACAGCAGGGAGTCGTTGTCCTCGAAGACCGGCAGCATCGCCTTGCGGGAGGCAGAGGTCCAGCCGCCGAAGACGGCGGCGACGCAGTCCTCGCGGATGAGCTTCTCGGCCTTCTCGGCGAACACGACCGGTTCGGAGGCGCCGTCCTCGGCGACGATCTCGATCTCCTTGTCGAGGACGCCGCCGGCGGCGTTGATCTCCTCGACGGCGAGGTAGATGGAGTCGCGGACGGTCGTCTCGGAGATGGCCATGGTGCCGGACAGGGAGTTGAGGGCGCCGACCTTGATCGTGTCGCCGGAGGTGTCCAAGCAGGATTCGGCGGCGGCGGCCTCTTCGCCGGCGCGGGCGCCGCAGGCGGCGGTGGCCGCGGCGGTGAACACTACGGCCGCTGATGCGACGAGGGCGCGGGCCGTCGGGCCGGAGCGGCGTTTGAAGCGGTGTGGCATGCGGTGTCGACCTTTCGCAGAGGAGTCTCCCGACGCCGGGGGCGGCAGGGCCTGCAGGGGGCACCGCCGCAGGTCGCGGCGGTGTACAAGTGCGTATACAACGGCGTATCCGCTATCCGTAAAAGCTAGGGCCGCGATGTTTCGCCGCAATGCCTGTCAAGTACAGGCCGGTGAACTGTGGTTTCTTCGCCGTAAACAAGCCCGCACAACCGCTGAATCGGATCGAGAGGCCGATCCCGCCGGTCATCGACTCGCGGCGAGCCGCCGGAACCCGGCCCACAACCGCACGGCCGCCACTAGGAGCGCGGCCAGCGCGAGCGCGTACAGGGACCAGCCCATGTCCGGGAGCAACAGGACCAGCAGGGAGCGGTTCGGGAACAGTCCCGGCACGGCCACGCCCGCGGCATACGCGACCGCCAGGCCGCCGATCGTCCAGCAGGCCATGCCGGCCGCCACCCGTCGGCGCGGTGCCGAGCGCCACCCGCCCCGCCGGATCCGGCGCAGCGTCCACACCAGTACCAGCGCCGCGGCCGACAAGAGGGCGAGCAGGACGGCGAGGATCGCCGGGTACGTCGGGTCGCTTGCGGGCACGGCGGCTTCTCCTCCGGCGAGGACGCGGGCCGCGTTCAGCATCGCGCCGACGAGCGCGCCGTCCTGGAAGAACCCGTACAGGTTCTGCACCATGACCACCGCGCGGTCGATCTCGGGCAGCAGGATCACGCCGGCGAGGTAGCCGGGGGCCGCGCCGGTGTGCCAGACGGTCGAGGTTCCCAGGTCGGCGTTGCGGTCGTCGACCCTCCAGCCGAGTCCGTAGGAGACGGTCTCGTTCATCGGGGCGGCGCCCGTGTGAGTCTCGGCCACAGAGGACGGCTCCAGGACGCGGGTCTCACCGAAGACACCTTCGCCGAGTTGGGCCATGCCGAAGTGGGCCAGGTCGGTGACGCTGCCGCCGAGGTAGCCGTAGCTCGGACCGGTCTGGTCGAAGGAGACGTCGATGCCGACGGGCCGCCCGAATGCGTAGGAGTGCCCGTCGGGCACCGCGGCGGCGTCTTCGCGCGTGGCGACGGCGCCGTCCATGTCGAGCGGGTCGAGCACTGCTTCGCGCAGGTACTCCGCATACGGCATGCCGCTCGCGGATTCGACGACGGCGCCGAGTACGAGGTAGTTGGCGCTCGCGTATCCGAACGCTTCGCCGGGCCCGGCGAGCGGCCGGACGCCGGCTAGGTCGGCGACCGCGTCGCCGTAGGGGTCGGCGCGGTCCTCGAACCGGTCGGTGATCCCCGTGCCCTCGGGGATGCCGCCGGTCTGCTGGAGCAGGTGCCGCACGGTGATGCGGTCGGAGTGGTCCTCGTCCGCGAGGCGGAACCCGGGCAGGTATGCGGTGACCGGCTCGTCGAGGTCGATCGCGCCGTCCTCGACGAGGGTCATGACGGCGGTGGCGGTGACGGGTTTGGCGACCGAGCCCCACAGGAACGGGGTCGACTCGGTGACCGGTTCGCCGTCGCCGTCCTCGCCCCAGGCGACGACGTGCTCGATCTCGTCCGGGGTGACGACCGCCCAGGAGGCGCCGGGGACGTCGGTCGCCTCCAGCCGGGCCTGGAGATAGTCGTCGATGCGGGCGTGCGTGTCCGGGTCCGCGCCTTGGTGGTGGGCGGCGGTCCCGGCCAGGAGCGACGCGGCGACGGCGATGCCGGTGAATGCGGTGGTGTGCATGGTCTCCTCGGGGTGTCGGCGGGGAGGTCGATAACCATACGCTCATATGGCTATGAAATAACCATACATATATATGATTATGAGATGCCGAGGACCGCAGACCACGACCTCCGCCGCTCCCAGATCGCGGCGGCCGTCCACCGCCTCATCGCCCACGCGGGGCTCGACTCGGCGACGATGGCCGCGGTGGCGCGCGAGGCCGGGATCTCGGTGGGCCTCGTGCAGCACTACTTCCACTCCAAGGACGACCTGCTGCTGTTCGCCTACCGGCGCACGACGTCCGATCTGCTGGAGCGCGTGGCGAGGCACGTCGCCGAGGGCGAGGCGGCGAAGGAGTCGATCGCGGCGGTCATGCTGACCTGTCTCCAGGAACTGTGGCCACTCGACGAGCCGCGCCGCGGCGAGCACCGGGTCGGCCGCGCCTTCCACGCCCGCTCGCTCGACAACCCGACCGTCGCGGCGGTTGCGCGCGAGACCGCCGCGACGCTGCGGACCCAGATCGCCACCGCGGTGGACAACGGCAAGCACTGCGGCGAGGTCGAACCCGGCACCGACACCGAGCTGGCGGCCGTCCGCCTCTCGGCGGTCGTGGACGGCCTGGCCGACCAGCTCTACCGAGAACCGGAACGGCCCGTGGGAGACCGGCCACTCCACTCCGCCGCAGTGGAGATCCTGCGCGCGAGCCTGGCCGACATCTTCAGCGGCGAATGCCACCACCACGATCCCGACTGGATCGACCCGGTCGATCGGAATTGACCGGGTCGACGTCGCCGCGTTGTACCGTTGTGGCCGGGTTTTCAGTTCCGGCCGATGACCAATAACTCTTGGCCGATATATATCAGTGACTTCAGGACGTGGCGGCCCGGTTCGAGCAGGCCCCTGAGCACCGGCAGCCACGTGCTCGGCCAGTACAAGTGCGTGCCCGGCATCGGCTGGATCAGTGCGGCCTCGCGGTTGGAGCTGCCGTCGATGATCTCGCTGCGGATGCCCTGGCTGGTCACGACGACCTTGTTCTCGGAGACGTCGGCGACGTGGCCGTCGCGCGGGACGCACCAGCCGCCCTCACCGGTGTGGAGGGTGCGGCCGGTCTCGATGATGTGCACGCGGGCGTGCCAGCCGTCGAGGGACGCCTCCAGGGACGTCGTGACCGAGACGTCCTCCCAGGGCTGCCAGCTGACCGTGAGGACGCCCTTGTCGTCGATCGCGCCTTCCTCGGAGTCTTCGCGGCCCCGCCAGTGGCGGCCGTCCTCGGACAGCATCAGGGCGCCGTCGGGGACGGCGCACTCGAGCCCCGGCCCGGCGACCGAGTGCGAGAACCCGCCGAGCGTGGAGTAGGCGAGCTTCCCGTAGGTCTCCTGCCCGCCGCGCGCCCACGGGTGCCAGGCCTGGCCGTTCAATCGCGTGACGTTCCCACCCTGGTCGCGCACGTGGACGGCGCGCGCGGCCCGGTGCGGCTCGATCCCCGGCCCCGGCTCGGCGGCCTCCACAGTCCAGAAGGGATGCGTCGGCTCGGCCAGGAGCCCCGCGAAGATCTTCGTGGCCCACCAGGGGGAGCCGCCGGTCAGGTACTGCTCCACGAGTGCGTGGTTCGGGTAGGCGTAGCCGACCGTCAACCGCCCCTCGGGATCGAGGATCGGCTTGTCCCACCACCATTCGAGGTGCCTGCGCGCGAACCCGGCGGCCTCGGCCCACGGAACGGCCTCCACATCGGCGGCGGCCAGCGCGCCCCACATCGAGCCCTGGGCGAAGCGGTAGCCGAGGCTGCGCCCGTAGGGGACGGCGGCGCCGTCGCCTGCGAACCAGGACCGGAACCTGCGGGCGAACGCGGCCGCGGTCTCGACGTACCGGTCGTCGCCGCTCAGCCGGTAGTGCAGCAGCGCGTAGGTGTGGAAGGCGAAGGGGTTGTAGTAGTCGACCCGTCCGCCGGGGCCGTCCTCGAACACGGCGTCGCCGAGGAGGAACTCCCCCATGCGCTCCAAGTGCGCGGTCGCGACGCTCCTGTCGCGCTCGACGCCGATGCCGTCGAGCCCGTGCCCGGCGAAGACCGGGAAGTAGTGCCAGTTGGTGTCGCACACGTCGGCCGCGTACGCGTCGCTCAGCCAAGCGGCGACCTTGTCTTTGGCTTTGGGCTCCATGGGTTCCCAGAGCTTGTCGGGGGCCAGTGCCAGGCTCCACCCGACGGCTGCGGCCTCGACGCAGCGCTGCCCCCCCAGCCTCACGTCGCCGATGTACCAGGCGTCCTCAGGGTCGAGCGCGCGGACGAGGCTCTCGGAGAGGCCGCCCCACACGTCGTCCCCGACGGCGTCCTTGGCGGCCGCGAGGCCCCACAACGGCCGGGTGAGCAGCTCGAACCAGTCCTCGGCGTGGGAATGGTTCGACATCGTCACCGGCATCGCCTCGGGGCCCTCGCCGGCGAGCTCGGCTGCGGGGCGGCCGATCGCCAGAGCCGCGGCCTGCCAGCCGGCGTAGGTCTGTTCCAGTGGTCCGTGTGTTCGCAATGGGGACGTCACAACGGCACACGCTATCAACGCGTTCGGCCGACGGCAACCCTCCGGGCGCGCCGTCAGTCGGTTTCGCAGGTGGCGAGGTTGGCTTCGAGGCGGGAGAGGATGCGTCGGAGGTCGTCGCGGTCTTCGGGGGTGAAGCCGGCGCAGGTGATCGCGTCGAGGCGGCGCCAACGGTCCTCGATCTGACCGAGGAGGTCCTTGCCCTCGTCGGTGACGGCCACGACGGTCACGCGCTTGTCGGCGGGGTCGGAGCGGCGTTCGACCAGGCCGGTGCGTTCGAGGCGCTGGAGCATCTTGGTGACCGTGGAGGGGTCGATGCCCAGTTCGGCGACGAGGCGGGACTGGCGGGTCTCGCCGTTGTCGGCGAGGTGTCCGAGCATGATCTCCTGGCCGGGGTGGAGGCCGATCTCGCGCAGGAGCCGCGCGGCGGCGGCGCGGTGCGCACGGGCGACGCGGAAGAGCGCGTGGCCGACTCCGCCCACGCGTGCTTCGGAGTCGCAGATGTCGCTTCCGGGGACCTTCATGGCGGCTCCCTCCTCTCGTGCGTCCAAGGGTAGCAATCATTGGCCGGCCAATGATATTGTTGGCTGGCCAAGGTTTTTACGGCTGGACGACCGGAGGAGGCCCTCATGCCGGCAGTGACCGCGCCCGACATCCTCGCGCTTGCGCGCATCGACGCTCCCGGACTGGAGGCTCGGCCGCGGGCGGTCGCGAAGGTCGTCGACTCGATCCGCACCCTGGAAGGCGGGGGCTTCCCGGTCCGCCGTCCGTTCCCCACCCAGAGCCTCATCGACGGGACCGACCCGTTCCTGCTGTTCGACCACATGGTCGCCGCCTACGAGCCGCGCGAGGCCAAGGGCGCCCCCTGGCACCCGCACCGCGGCTTCGAGACCGTCACCTACCTGATGGACGGGACGTTCGTCCACACCGACTCGCACGGGGGAGGCGGCGTGATCCGCGGCGGCGACACGCAGTGGATGACGGCGGGGTCGGGGCTGCTGCACGACGAGCTGCCCTCGGAGAAGCTCGTCATGACCGGCGGTGTCTTCGACGGCGTGCAGCTGTGGGTGAACCTGCCGAAGTCGGCCAAGTGGAACCCGCCGAACTACCAGGACATCAAGGGCCAGGGCCTCACGCTCGTCGCCTCGACCGACGGCGGCGCCCTGGTACGAGTCATCGCCGGCGAGGTCGCCGGGCACGCCGGCCCCGGGCGCACGTACACGCCGATCACAATGGTCCACGCGTCCCTGTCGCCGGGCGCCCAGGTCCGCGTCCCCTGGCAGCACTCGTACTCGGCGATGGCCTTCAGCCTTCACGGCGACGGCCACGTCGGCGACGAGCGGCGCCCGCTGCGGGAGTCGCAACTGGGGCTGTTCGCGGGGACCGGCGACTACATCACCGTCGGCGCCGGGCCCGAGCAGCACCACACCACCGGGCAGATGGAGGTCCTGCTCATCGGCGGCGAGCCGATCAACGAGCCGGTCGCCCGCTACGGCCCGTTCGTCATGAACTCCAAGGCGGAGATCCTCCAGGCCGTCGAGGACTTCCAGTCCGGGCGCATGGGCCAGATCCCGGCGGGGACCGAAGGCCGCGAGCACGCGCCCGACCCCGACGATCCTTGGGTCCCGGGCGGTTTCGAGCAGGACTAGCAAGAGGTGAAGGGCGGCCCCGCGGGGCCGCCCTTCAGCTTTCGACCGGCGCGGTCTCGAACCACCATCCCAGGACCAGGCTCAAGGCGACCACGGACGTCACGGTCGTGGTCGCGGCCAGCAGCCCAGCGCCGAAGAGCCAGCCGATGAGCAGGCCGACGCCGACCATGTAGGACGCCCAGGCCGCTCCGGCGATCGCCGCCATGCGGCCGTGCGGGTAGTCGGGTGTGGCGACGGCGGCCCATGCCAGGGCGGTCCTGCCCGCGGGCAGGAATCTGGCGACGACCGTCGTCCGGCGCGGTCGGCGCCTGAGCGTGCCTCGCAGCTTGATCTCCAGGTGGGTGATCTTGGCCGAGTTGAAGATCGGCCGACGCATCCTCGCGCGCGCGTGCCGCAGGGCGTGGAAGCCCAGCACGTCCCCGATCCAGGACGCCAAGGCCGCCCACGCGATCAGGGTGACTATCAGGAGCGTGTCGCCGACGAGGAAGCCGGCGATGGTCGCGACCGTGGTCGCGCTCGGGATCATCGGCACGAAGAAATCAGCGATGACCAGCGCGGCCAGCAGCAGGGCCACGACCGGCAGACTGAGACTCATTGCATTCTCGTATTCACTTCGGGGAGTGGGGCGGGCCTCCGGCGCGCCCCACTCCGCTGCTATTTCGCCGTCGCCCCGACGAGCTCGGGCTCGTCGGCGCGCTCGGTCTCGGCGAGATGCCGCTGCAGCTTCTCGCCTTCGACGTCGACGTTCGGCAGGATCCGGTCCAACCACTTCGGGATCCACCAGCCGCCGCGGCCGAGCAGGGCCATGACCGCCGGGATGATCGCCATGCGGACCACGAACGCGTCGAAGGCGACCGCCGCGGCCAGACCGAAGCCCATGGCGGCGATGAACACCTCGCCGCTGAAGATGAACGCGGCGAACACGCTGATCATGATGAGCGCCGCGGCCACGACCACCCGCGAGGAGTGGGCGTATCCGTCCTGGATGGCCTGCTTCGACGCCTCGCCGCCGACGTAGGCCTCGCGGACCCTCGTGAACAGGAAGATCTGGTAGTCCATCGCCAGACCGAACACGAGCCCGATCATGATGATCGGCATCATCGACATGATCGGCCCGGGCTGCTCGACGCCGAACAGGCCGCCCATCCAGCCCCACTGGAACACCGCCACAAGAGCACCGAGAGACGCGAAGACGCTGAGGACGAATCCGAGCGTCGCCGTGATCGGCACCATGATCGAGCGGAACACCAGCAGCAGGATCAGCGTCGCCAGTCCGACCACGACGAGCATGTAAGGCACCAGCGCGTCGTTGAGACTGTCGGAGATGTCGATGTTGATCGCCGTCTGGCCCGTGACCGCCCAGTCGGCGTCGCCGCTTCCGGCGAGGACGTCGCGGATCTGGTGCACGAGGTCGTTCGTCGCCTCGTCTGCCGGCGCGGTCTCGGGGATGACGGTGACCAGGACGGTGTCCCGGGCCTCGTTCGGGAACGCCTGGCCGACCACGGCGATGCCGTCGACCGAGTTCAGGTCGTCGGTGACGTTCTGGGCCGCGGCGATCGGGTCGGCGTCCCCGCCCAGGTCGCCGACGATGAACAGCTGGCCGTTGAAGCCCGCGCCGAAGCCCTCGCTGACGAGGTCGTAGGCGCGCCGCGCGGTGTTGTCCTCGGAGGACGACCCGGCGTCCGGCATGCCGAGCTCGAGGTCCATGGCGGGCACCGCGATCGCGCCGAGGCCGATGATGCCGACCAGCCCGACCAGGACCGGGTGGCGGGTGACGAACCCGCCCCAGCGGCGTCCGCCGTTCGGCTTCTCGTCGTGGCGGCCCGCGGCGATGCGGTCCCTCTGGCGGCTGGTGAAGACGCGCTTGCCGGTGAAGCCGGCCAGGGCCGGCAGCAGGGTCACGGCGATGAACACGGCGATGAGGACGGTGACGGCCGCGGCGGCGGCCATCTCGGTGAGGAACGGGATGTTCACGACCGACAGGCCCAGCAGCGCGACGATCACCGTCAGCCCGGCGAAGAAGACCGCCGATCCGGCGGTGCCGACCGCGCGCCCCATCGCGTCGGCGCGGGCGGCCCGGTCTTCGACGCGGCCGTCGGCGGCCAGTTCGTTGCGGTAGCGCGAGAGGATGAACAGGGCGTAGTCGATGCCCACGGCCAGTCCGATCATGGTCGCGAGGGTGCCGGTGTCCTCAGAGACGTCCATGAAGGAGGTGGCCGCCAGGATTCCGGCGGTGGTGAGCATGACGCCCAGGACCGCCGTGACGATCGGCAGCCCGGCCGCCAGGAGCGCGCCGAAGGTGACGACGAGGACCACCAGGGCCACGCCGATGCCGATGAGCTCGGTGAGGCCGCCGATCGGGATCTCCTGCAGGACGTCGCCGCCGATCTCGACGGTCAGCCCGGCGCCGCGGGCGGTCTCGACGGTGTCCTCAAGGTAATCGACGGTGGTCTCGTCGAGCTCCATCGAGGGTTCGGCGTAGGTGACCTGGAGGACCGCTATGTTCTGCCCTTCGGGCGCGATCATGCCGATCGGATCGCCCTCGGGGTCGGTGTCGAACGGTCCGGTCACATTGGAGACCTGCGGCGACTCCCGCATCACCTCGACCGCCTCGACGATGGTCGCGGCTTCGTCTCCGTCGGTGAGAGGTCCGCCGTCTTCGGAGGCGAAGACGATCTGCGCGGTCGCGCCGTCGGCGCTCTGGTCGGGGAAGCGTTCTTCGAGGAGGTCGAACGCCTCCTGCGATTCGGTGCCGGGAAGCCTGAATTCGGGGTCGGTCTCCTGCTGGAGTGTCGCCGCGGCGGCGCCGACGCCGCCGACGATGAGGATCCAGACGGCGAGGACGAGCCATCGCAATCGATAGGATCCCCTGCCCAGACGGTAGAGGAAGGTAGCCACTGGTGGGTGCTCCGTTCGCGGTTCAGTACCCGGCCCCGCCTGGTGTTGGGTGTGGCGGCGGGGCCGGGTGAGCGGTGTTCTTCACCGACGTGTTCGACGGCGGGTTTCCTGGTATTGCCCTTATTCGGTTATAGGTCTGGTGATCCCGGCTTCGAACTGCGCGAACGACTTCGCTATGACCGCTTCGAGCGGTTCGGCATCGGGGTCGGCGATCCACTGCTCGTTCGCGATCTTCATCGAGATGAGCGCGCTGCCGAGCACGAGACGCGGATACAGGTCGGTCGGCTCGGTTCCGGTGGCCTGGGCGACGATGCCGACGGCGTCCTGGAACAGCTCCATGAACTGGCCCGCCTGATGGGTGATCAGGGTGGGTGAATTCCGCACTATCGCCTCCCTGCACTGAAGCAGCTGCACGTCGTACGCGTCGCTGAGGTGGAGGCTGATGCACGCGTCGCGCAGCGCGTCCCAGATCGGCTGGTGCCGGGAGCGCTCGCGGAGATCGTCGAGGAGCTTGCGCGTCATCTCACTGAAGTCGTAGAGGAGCGCTTCCTCCTTGCCGCGGAAGTAGTTGTGGAAGGTGCGCGTGGACACGCCCGCCGCTGCGGCGATCTCGTCGGGACTGACGGCCTCGATGCCGTCCTTCTCCATGGCGAGGCGGAACGCCGCCTGGCTGAGCGCGGCCTTGGTGGCGGCCTTCTTGCGCTCGCGGAGCCCGGTCGGTTCTGCCATGAGTGCAACACTAATATGAGTTTCCGCCGTTCACAAGATTCACTCAATGAAATTTTGCAGAAGGCGCAAGTTTTCTAAGTGAGAGGCGTCACACACGAGACGCCGAGGCAGTCCCAGGCGGTGACCGGGACTTCCCCTCCGGTCGGATCGACGAGGGTGACGACGCCGCCGAACTGACAGGCCACCAGCAGTTTCCCGTCGGATCTGAGCGTCGCGTCGCGCGGCCACGAGGCGCCGGCGGGCACCGAGCGGATCAGGGCCGGAGCGGCCGGGTCGATGACGGCGACCTGGTCGGTGCCGCGGACGGTGACGTACGCCAGGCCGCGTTCCTCGTCGGGCACCACCGCACCCGGATAGGGCCGCGGCACGTCCTCGGGCAGTCCGATGTCCGGCAGTGCCGCCAGGTCGGCCGGGTCGGTGCCCGGCAGCGGCAGCCTCGGGCCGAGCTCGAACGTCCCGGACGAGGCGTCGAAAGAGCCGATGACGACGGCGTTCGCCAGTTCCCCGGCGATGACCGCCCGGTCGCCCACGAAGGCGAGGTGGCGGGGACCGAAGCCGGGCTCGAAGGCGGTGAACCCGTCCGCCTCCAGTTCCCCGGCCGCGTTGAGCCTGAAGACGTGGACCCGGTCGGAGCCGAGGTCGACCACGAGGACGCGGCCTGAGCGGCAGACGATCTGGTGGGCGTGCGGGCCTGCTTGGCGGTCGGGGTCGGGACCGGTGCCGACCAGTGGGAACACGTCCGAGGGCGCGTCCAGTGAACCGTCGGGACCGATCGGCAGGACCGCGACAGAACCGCCGCCGGCGGCGTTGCCGTAGTTGGCGACCAGCAGCCACTCACCGGACGGGTGCACGGCCGCGTGGCACGGGTTCGCCCCTCCGGTGGCCTGCGCGGTGCCGACCTCCCGCGGGACGAACGTCTCACCGAGGCGCCAGGCCGCTGCGAAGCCCGGCTCGGTCTCGGTGACGGTGTAGACGGTCCCGTCCGGGCCGCCGGTCGCCACCCAAGAGGGATTCACCGCCGGCGCGGGCGTCGCGAGGCCGTCGGGGCCGGCGACTACCAGCCCGGGGCCGCCATCGGTCGTGTAGTCGCCAAGGAGGTACCGCATTGAGCCGATCTTAATGGTCGCGAAGCGGCTCTGGCAGATCCCTCGGATTAGACTCGATGCCATGACCGACGACAAGTGGCGCGAGAAGCTGAGCGAGGCCGAATACCGCGTGCTGCGCGAGGGCGGCACCGAGGCGCCGTGGACCGGAGAGTACGTCGACGAGAAGCGCAAGGGCGTCTACCGCTGCCGCGCCTGCGACGCCGAGCTGTTCTCCTCCGACACCAAGTTCGACTCCCGATGCGGCTGGCCGTCCTTCTGGACCCCGATGGCCGGCGACCGCGTCGAACTGCTCGAAGACCGCAGCTTGGGCACGGTCCGAACCGAGGTCCGCTGCGCCGACTGCGGATCGCACCTGGGCCACGTCTTCTACGGCGAAGGCTGGGACCTCCCCGAGGACGCCCGCTTCTGCATCAACTCCGTCAGCCTCACGCTCGAACCGGACGTCTGAACCCGAAACGGCCCCGACTAAGCTCACCTCGAAACACTTCCCCGACGCTGAAGAGAGGGCCGAGGTGCAACTCGGGACACTGATCGCGGGCCGCTACCGCCTGGACGACCGACTCGCCGCCGGCGGCATGGGCGAGGTGTGGCGGGGAACCGACACGCGCCTCAACCGCGTCGTCGCCATCAAGCTCCTGCACTCCGGACTGTCGGGCAACGACCGGTTCCGCGCCAGGTTCCACCAGGAGGCGCAGGCCGTCGCCGCCCTGCAGTCCCCCGGGATCGTCGCCCTCTACGACTACGGCGAGGAGCACAGCCCCGAAGGACTCGTCTCCTACCTCATCATGGAGCTCGTCCAGGGCCAGTCCCTCGCCGCCCTCATCCACCAGCGTGGACGACTCTCGCCGGCCGAGACGATGAAGATCATGGCCACCGCCGCCGAGGCGCTCGACGTCGCCCACCGGGCGCACATCATCCACCGCGACGTCAAGCCCGCGAACCTGCTCGTGAACGAGGAGGGCGCGGTCAAGATCGTCGACTTCGGCATCGCCTCGGCTCGGGGCCAGGCCGGACTCACCGAGACCGGCACGGTCATGGGGACGCTCTCGTACGCCTCGCCCGAGCAGCTCGCCGGCGGCGACCTGTCCGGCGCCACCGACCTCTACTCGCTCGGCATCGTCGCCTACGAGTGCCTCTGTGGCCGCACCCCGTTCCCAGGCAACGACCCCGCCGCGGTCATCACCGCGCACATGACCGGCCAGCCCGCGCCGCTGCCGCCCGACGTCCCGCAGCCGGTCGCGCAGATCGTGATGCGATGCCTCGCCAAGGACCCGCGCCAACGCTTCGGCTCGGCGGGCGAGCTCGCCCAGGCCTGCCGTACCGGCCGCCCCGGCTCGGGCACCACGGCGATGCTGACCCCCGCACCGCCCGGAGAGACCTCGCCCGCGACCCGGCCGATGGCCCACGGCGCGGTCCCGGCCTCGACCGGGGCCATGACGCAGGCGATGAGCCCCGGTGACCAGTCACCGCCGCCGGGCCGCGACCTGCCGCCGCCGCGAGACTTCGAGGAGCCTCAGCGCAGCAAGACCGTCCCGCTCCTCATCACAGTGACCGGGGTGCTGGTGCTCATCGTCGCGCTGGTGATGCTGCAACCGTGGTCGCGCGGCGCCGACGACACCGGCGACGTCGGCGACGGCAACAACGCCGCCGCGACTCCGGCGGACGCGGAGGACTCCCCCGCCGCCGACGAGTCCACCGCCGAACAGGAGCAGCAGGGCTCCGATCAGGAGGACGAGGAGGACGACGAGTCCGACGACGAGTCGGAGGAGATCGCCGAGGAGACCTCCGAACCCGCCGAGACCGGACCCGAGCTGGCCGAGCTGCCGGACGTGACCGGCGACCTGGTCGAGGACGCGATCGCCGAACTCAATGACGAGGGCTTCGGGAACGTGGTGACCGAGCCGGTGTCGCAGGGCGGCGCCGAGGAGATCGCCGAGGACGAACTGTGCCGGGTCGACACCCAGAGCCCGCCGGGCGAGACCGACGCCGGGTACCCCTACAACACCGAGATCACCCTGCGGTACTGGAACGACCCGGTGGCAGGCTGCGGCGTCTGACCGCGGTCAAGGCATCTCGGTGACGGCGTTGCCCTCGGCGTCGAGGACGTACCAGACGTCGTTGACGCCCTGGCCGGTCACATCGCCGGGCGCGACGTCGTTGGCCCAGTAGTACAGCGGGTGGCTGTTGTAGGTCACCTGCATGGAGCCGTCGTCGCGTTCGACCGAGCCGACCAGCGATTCGTCGAGTCCCTCTGCGACCGAGGCGTCCCCCTCGCCGGTCAGCGGCGGCCAGGCCTCGGCGCACTCGTCGTAGCAGGTCGACTCCCCTCCCTCATCCGGGGTGAACAGGTAGAGCGTCATGCCGTCGGCATCGGCGATCACCTGGCCGAGCGTCGTGTCCGCCAAGGCGAGCTCGACGCCCTCGGCCGCGCCGTCGGTCTCCTCGGTCTCAGGCGCGCCGTAGCCAGGGTCGCCATCCGAACCGGAGTCGTTGTCGTCGTCGCCGCAGCCGGCCAGTGCCAGCCCTGCGACGAGCATTGCGGTGGCGGCGGCGAGGCCGCGGTACTTCGTCTCGATCTCCATGTCGGTGACGCTATATGCGCTCGCCCTCGATGTCATGGAAATCGGCTCAGGCGACAATGGTCGGCATGCCCGTCCTACCCGACTTGCCGATCCGGTCGTCCCTGCCCGAACTGCTGCGCGCCGTCGACGCCACCGGGACCGCGGTGCTCGCCGCTCCCCCGGGCACCGGCAAGACCACGCTCGCGCCGCTGGCGCTGGCGGGGCTGCTTGACGACGCCGCGCCGGCTCGTCGGGTGCTGGTGGCCGAACCGCGGCGGCTCGCCGCTCGGGCGGCGGCTAAGCGGATGGCGGCGATCCTGGGCGAGCGGGTCGGCGAGCGCGTGGGATACCGGATCCGGGGCGAATCGCGCCGGTCGGCGGCGACGCGCGTCGAGGTGGTGACGACCGGCGTGCTGCTCAACAGGCTGCTGGCCGACCCGGAGCTGCCAGGCGTCGACGTGGTCATGCTCGACGAGTGCCACGAGCGGCACCTGGAGACCGACACCGCCTGCGCGTTCCTCATCGAGACCCGCCAGGTGCTCAGGCCGGAGCTGGCTCTGGTCGCCGCCTCGGCGACCGCGGACGTGAGGCTTTGGACCGGGCTGCTCGACGGCGCGCCGGTCGTGGAGTCCGAACCGATGCGCCATCCGGTCGAGATGCACTGGCTGCCGCCGAGGGAGCGGATCACTCCGCCCGACGGCCTGCGGGTCGATCCACGGTTCCTGACGCATGTCGCGCACGTGATCGACCGGGCGCTGGCCGCCGACGACGGCGACGTGCTGTGCTTCCTTCCCGGTGCAGGTGAGATCCGGCGTGTCGCCGAGACACTCGACTACCTCGATGTCGATATATATCAATTGCACGGGTCGGTGTCGTCGGCCGAGCAGGACGCTTCGATGCGCCGGAACCCGCGGCGGCGCAGGGTGGTGCTGTCGACCGACATCGCCGAGTCGAGCCTGACCGTTCCCGGAGTGCGCGTCGTCGTCGACGCCGGGCTGGCGCGGCGGCCGATCATCGACCACTCGCGGGGACTGCCGGGCCTGACGACGGTCGCCGCCTCACGGGCCTCGTGCGACCAGCGCGCCGGGCGGGCCGGACGCGAAGGCCCGGGCGCGGTGTGGCGGTGCTGGAGCGAGACCGAGCACGCCCGCCGACCGGCGCAGCCGACCCCGGACGTCGACTCCTCCGATCTGACCTCCTTCGCGCTCCAGGCGGCCTGCTGGGGGACGCCGGTCGCCGAGCTGGCGCTGCCCGCGCAGCCCGCCGCCGGGGCATTGGAGGCGGCCGAGTCCGCGCTGACCTCGCTCGGAGCGATCGACGCCGACGGCGCCGCGACCGCGCGGGGCAGGACTCTCGCGAAGGTGGGCCTCCACCCGCGCCTGGCCAGGGCTCTCGTCGACGGCGCGGAACGGGTCGGCACCGCCAAGGCCGCGGAGGTGGCCGCCGTGCTAGGGCTCGACCGGCGCGGGAGGGTCGACGACCTGCTCACCCAGTGGCGGAGCCTGCGATCGAGCCGGGACCGCCCGTGGCTGAGCGAGGTCCGCAGGCTGACGTCGAGTGCGCCCGAGATCGACCGCCGGGTGAGCGATGACGAGGCGGCCGCGACAGTCGTCGCCCTGGCGTTCCCCGAACGCGTGGCCAAGCGGAGCGGCGGGCAGTGGCGGACCGTGGCGGGGACCGGCGCGGTGACCGCCGACGGGTCGTCGCTGGCGGGGAGCGAATGGCTCGCCATCGCCGACGCCGACCGCTCTCCCGGCCGCGCGGCGGCGATCGTCCGCGCGGCCGTGCCGATCGACGGGGAGCTGGCCTGCGAACTCATCGGCGACCGCGTCGAGGAGCGTGTCGAGTGGGATCGGCAGCGGCGGGACGTGGTCGCGCGCGAGGTCCGCGCGCTCGGCGCGATCGAGGTGTCCGCGAAGCCGCTGCGCCGGGCCGACCCCGCGCTCATCGGCGCGGCCCTGGCGGAGGGCCTGCGCTCGGAGGGACTGGGGCTGCTGCGCTGGTCGGAGGAGTCGAAGCGGCTGCGGGAGCGGATGGCGTTCTGCCACCGCCGGATCGGTGAGCCGTGGGCGGACGTTGGCGACGCGGCGCTCGTGGCCGGCACGGACTGGCTGGAGCCGTGGTGGTCGCGATCGCGCAGGCGCGGCGACGTCGAGGCGATCCCGGTGGCGCAAGCGCTGCGGAACCTGCTGCCGTGGCAGGCGAACCTCGACGAGGACGCGCCGGAGGCGCTGCCCGTCCCGAGCGGGCGGAGCGCACGCCTCGACTACTCGGGCGAGACGCCGGTGCTGGCGGTCAAGCTTCAGGAGATGTTCGGCGCGGTGGACACGCCCACGGTCTCCGGGGTTCCGGTCACGCTGCACCTGCTGAGCCCGGCCGGGCGGCCCCTCGCCGTCACGGCCGACCTCAGGTCGTTCTGGGAGGGCCCGTACCAGCAGGTGCGCAAGGAGATGCGCGGACGCTACCCCAAGCACCCGTGGCCCGAGGATCCGTATTCGGTGCCGGCGACCGCCAAGACGAAGCGACGCCTTCGGTGAACCTCGCGCCCCTCGCCCGCCGGCCGCCCGAACTCGGTGCCGCTACGCGGCGGAGAGCCATGTCCACTCCTCCACGGGCAGCAGCATCCAGGTCCCCCAGGCCGCGGCGGCGATGGTGAGCACCGAGAAGAAGAAGATCCACGCGCCCGCGGGGAGCGGGGTGATCCCGGCGAGCTGGTCGGCGTCCGAGGCGCCCGAGCTCCTCCCCCGGCGGCGTCGCGCGCCGAGCTCCAGCACGGGCTTGACCGAGCCGAGCAGCAGCAGCCACGCCCCGAGGTAGGCGGCGACGGTCTGGACGATCGCGTTGCCGTACCAGGTGGCGGCGAAGACGCCCGCTCCGACGACGAGCAGGGCCAGAGCGCCGTACCAGTTTCGGATGAACACGAGCATGACCGCCAGGAGCACCAGCGTCACCCACAGCAGTGCGACGATATAGCCCGCGCCGGTCAGGGCGGCCGCGCCGAGGCCGATGGCGGCGGGTGCTATGTAGCCGGCCAGAAGCGTCATTGCGGCGCCGAAGCCGGTCGGCTTGCCGCGTGAGAAGGTCAGCCCGGAGGTGTCGGCGTGGAGCCGGATGCCGGTGAGGCGGCGGCGCATGAGCACGGCCATGAGGGCGTGGCCGCCTTCGTGCGCGATGGTCACCAGGCCGCGGCTCCAGCGCCAGACGGGCGTGTAGAGGACCATCGCGCCCGCGGCGGCCAGGCAGGCCAGCATGATGCCGACGGGAGGGGTCTCCTGCGTCTGGGTCAGGCGGTCGATGAAGGGGTCGATGATTTCCACTGGGCCTCGGCTCTCGGGGTGGGACGCGCGGTGAAGGATACCGAACGCTCGCCCGTATGGTAGAGGTGACGGCACTTCCTCGACACGGAAGGACAGCCCCGATGGGCACCGACGACCGCCCCGATCCACATCTGAACTTCCTCGAACTGACCGACCAGATCGTGGAGGACCTGGCCTTGCACAATCTGAAGGCCCGCGAGAAGCTCCGCGAGGGGATCGCCTGGCTGGAGGCGCGCCGCCTGGACGCCACGTCGGCCGAGAACGCCGACATCGAGATCCTGCTGGCGCAGTGCCATGACGCGCTGCACCGGATGGAGTCGCTGCGCGACACCTATCAGGACGTGCGGGCCATCAACGCCGCCGCGCACGCCGAGCACGTGGAGTGGCTGGAGAAGCGGATGCTGGGCGGGACGGAGTCGCCCGAGGAGCTGCGGGCGCGGCAGCAGCGGCTGGACCGGCTGCGGTCCGAGCGCCGGGACCGGTTGAACGATCTGCGGGAGCACAGCAGAGAACACCAGGAGCGTCGTCCGGAGTCCGACGACACCGGACTGTGAGCCGCGCCGGCGGCGTGGTTTCCCTGAGTCCCTTGATTCGCGGCCGACAGCTGCGCTGCGACATATTGACATATCTCAATTTCATAGGGTACAACTGGGTCATACCTCAATGAGAGAGCGCTCTCTCACGGTTCCCAGCGTGTCGTTCACACCGGAGAGCGGTTTCTCAATCCATCGGCATGAGCGCCGAGAACAGGAGCCGCCATGACCTCCGCTCAGACCCCCGACCCCCGCAGCCCGATCCGCCACCGCCCCGCCGTCCGCATCGCCGCCGTCACCGCGGCGGCCGCCTTCACCGCCGCCGTCGCCATCGGCACGGCGGGCGCCGACGCTCCCCCGCTCCAGGCCGACCAGCAATGGGACCTGGTCTGGTCCGACGAGTTCGAGGGCGCCGCAGGGCAGCTGCCCTCCTCCGAAGACTGGCAGATCGACATCGGACACTCCTACCCGGGCGGCCCCGAAAACTGGGGAACCGGCGAGATCGCCTACCACACCGACGATCCCGCGAACATCTCACTCGACGGCGAGGGCAACCTCGCCATCACGCCCCTGCGCGACGCCGACGGGAACTGGACCTCCGCCCGCATCGAGACCAGACGCGGCGACTTCAAACCGCCCGAGGGCGGAACCCTCCGCATCGAAGGCAGCGTCCAGACCCCCCAGGTCGACGGCGAGGCCGCCCTCGGCTACTGGCCCGCCTTCTGGGCGCTCGGCTCGCCCTACCGCGGCGACTACTGGAACTGGCCGGGCATCGGCGAACTCGACTTCCTCGAGAACGTCAACGGCCTCGACTGGGCCTTCGGCACCCTCCACTGCGGCACCGCCCCCGGCGGCCCCTGCAACGAGTTCAACGGCATCTCCGGCGAGACCCACTGCGGCGGATCCTGCCAGGACGGCTTCCACGAATACGCCTTCGAATGGGACGAGACTTCCTCGCCCGCCCAGCTGCGCTGGTACTCGGACGGGCAGCTCTACCACTCGGTCAGCGAGGCCGACCTGCCCGCCGACACCTGGGCGCAGATGAGCGAGCACGCCGGATACTTCATCCTGCTCAACCTCGCCGTCGGCGGCGCCTTCCCCGACGGTGTCTCAGGCACCACCACCCCGACCGCCGCCACCGAACCCGGGCACCCGATGCTCGTCGACTACGTGCGCGTCTACTCGCGCGGCGGTTCGGGACCCGACCCCGACCCCACCGCCTCCGAGCCCGGCGAGCCGGGACAGGGCCACGACGCCTACGCACCCATCGACGCCGCCGCCTTCGACGCCTCCTCGGGCGTGCCGGTCCGCGGCTCGGCGATCGGGCCGCTCGGCGACGGCGAATGGGTCCGCTTCGACGACGTCGACTTCGGATCGAGCTCCCCGCTGGACTTCACGGCCCGAGTCGCCTCCGGTGCCGGCGGCGGCGTCAGCGGCCTGGTCGAGGTCCGCATCGGCTCGTCGACGTCCCCGCCCATCGGAACGTTCGCGATCGCGAACACCGGCGGCTGGGAGTCCTGGAGGGACGTCCCCGGCAACGTCTCGTCGGTCACCGGCGTCCACGACGTCTACCTGACCTTCACCTCGGGCCAGCCGGACCCGTTCGCGTCGGTCGACCGGTTCCACTTCCGCCGATAGGGGGAGCCCGGTGGTCACGAACGGCCTGAACCCGGGGCGACCGACCCTCGAAGCGGTCGCCGAGCGGGCGGGCGTCTCCAGGGCGACGGTCTCCAGGGTCGTCAACGGGCGGACGAGCGTGGCCCCGCACCTGCGCAGGGCGGTCGAGGCCGCCGCCTCGGAGCTGGGCTACGTGCCGCACGCCGCAGCGCGCAGCCTGGCGACCCGGCGGACCGATTCGATCGCGCTCATCGTGCCCGAGTCGCCCACCCGGGTGTTCTCCGACGACCAGTTCTTCCCGAGCGTCATCCGCGGCGTCGCGACCGAGCTGGACGCGGCCGGGAAGCTCCTGGTGCTCATCACGACCGGGTCCAGGGACGCTCGCGCGCGCGTTGAGCGCTACGCCGTCGGCGGGCATGTCGACGGGGTCGTGTTCGCCTCCCTGCACGACGCCGATCCGCTGCCCGAACTGGTCCGGGAGCGCGGCGTCCCGGTGGTGTGCAACGGGTCCCCACCGCATACGTCGGCGCCGTGCATCGACGTCGACCACGTCGGCGGCGTCAGGGCCGCCGTCGGTCATCTCATCGCGCAGGGCCGCAGCACGATAGCGACCATCGCGGGGCCGCAGGACATGTCCGCCGGGCGGGCGCGCCTGGAGGGCTACCGGCGATCGCTGGAGGCGTCCGGACGGCGCGGCGTCACCGCGATCGGCGACTTCACCGCTCCGTCGGGCGCCGCCGCGATGCGCCGGCTCCTGGCCGACGAACCGGACCTGGACGCAGTGTTCGTCGCCTCCGACCTCATGGCGCACGGGGCGCTGAGCGCCCTGCGCCAGGTCGGCCGCAGAGTGCCCGAGGACGTGGCGGTGGTCGGCTTCGACGACATCGCACTGGCCTCCTACTGCGAGCCGCCGCTCACCACGGTGCGGCAGCCGATCACCGAGATAGGCCGGACGCTGGCGCGCCGCATGCTCGCGCTGCTGGACGGGGAGGACGTCGAGGCCACGACGATCCTCCCCACCGAACTGGTGGTGCGCGAATCGGCCTGACCGGTCAGGTGAAGAGGCTGACGCCTCCCGGCCCCACGAGGAGGCCGACGATGATGAACAGGATGCCCATCAACACACGACCGCGGAAGATGACGTAAATGCCGTAGGCGACCAGGATGACCGCAAGTATCCAAAGAATGAACTCCATGCCTGAGGGCTACCCCTTCGCCGCGGAACTATGTCCGTCCGGGCCGACACGTCCCCGGAATGTCGCAGGCGCGTGCTTCGCTTGAACGGTGACGGTCGCGATAGTGCCTGGTCGAGGCGCCGAAGGGTGGACAATGCCCCTGCCCGGCGGCGCTGCGTACCATGAGGATCTCGCGGCGGCGGTCGCCGGGATCGAAGCCGAGCGGGCGCCCAGGTGGGTCCTGGCCGACGCCGCCCGCGACTACCCGCCCCTGCTGGCGGCCCGAGCACGACTGGACCGGTGCCGCGACCTGCGGCTGGCGGAGCGGATCCTCTCACGTATCGAGGGCCGCGAGCCGCCCGCGTACGTCGTGGAGACCGACCCCGACGCGGGCACGCTGTTCGAACGCGAGCCCGAGCCGGTCGACGGCCCGGCGCTGCTGACGAGACTCCAGGCGACCTGGCTCGACCAGCAGAGGCGCCTGCGCGAGGCCGACATCGACGGGCTGGGGATGCTGCTCGCCGCCGAATCCGCCGGCGGCCTCGTCGCCGCCGAGATGAGCCGGGCCGGCATGCCGTTCGACGTCGAGGTCCACGACCGGCTCCTGCGCGAGCTGCTGGGTCCGCGCCCCGCCAAGGGCATGCGGCCGCGCAGGCTCCAGGCGCTCGGCGACAAGGTCGTCGAGGCGTTCGGGCACCAGCTGAACCCCGATTCGACCAAGCAGGTCCTCGCGGCTTTCCACGCCGCGGGTCTCGAGGTCAAGACCACCCACCACTGGGAACTGTCCAAGGTCGACCACCCGGCGGTGGAGGCGCTCAAGGTCTACCGCGAGCACGCCCGCGTGTGGACGGCGTTCGGGTGGAACTGGGCCGACCAGTGGGTGACGGACGGGCGGTTCAGACCCGTGTACACCGTCGGCGGCGCCGACACCGGCCGGTGGGGCACCGACGGCGGCGGTGCGCTGCAACTGCCCCACGCCGTCCGCGAGGCCATCCGGCCCGAGCCGGGCTGGAAGCTCGTGGTCGCCGACGCCGCGCAGCTGGAGCCGCGGCTGCTCGCGGCCATCAGCGGCGACGAGGGCATGATCGCGGCCACGGCCGCCGACGACCTCTACACCGAGCTGTCCCCGAACCTCGGCGGCGAGCGATCCAAGGCGAAGATCGCCCTCATCTCCGCGATGTACGGCGGCACCGCAGGCGAGGCCGCGGCGCTGGTCGCGCTCATGCGCGAGCGCTTCCCCGCCGCGTTCGACCGCGTGGAGCGGGCGGCGCGCACCGGGGAGCGCGGCGGTATCGTCCGCACTTGGCTGGGTCGCACCGCCCCGGCGCCGTCGGCGAAGTGGTGGTCGCAGCTCAACTCGGAGGAGGGCACCCAGATCGCACGCGGCAGGGGCCGGTTCACCCGCAACTTCATCGTGCAGGGGACGGCCGCCGAATGGGCCCTCGTCGTCCTCGCGCTGCTGCGCCGCAGGCTCCACCAGGGCGGCCTCGGGGAACTGGTGTTCTACCTCCACGACGAGGTCATGGTCCACTGCCCGGCCGAGCACGCCCCGGCGGTGTGCGAGGCGGTGGAGGCCTCGGCCTCCGAGGCCACACGGACCCTGTTCGGCGAGATGCCGGTGCGCATCCCGCTGCGCCCCAAGGTGGTCGGAAGCTACGCCGAAGCGAAGTAGCGGCCCCGGGGGATGAGGCCGGAGCGACGCCGGTAGTAGTACCGCAGTACCAACGGCGCCAGGCAAGTTCAGGCCCGAGCCCGATGAATCCGGCCCTTCGCGGCCGTAGCGTCGTGGACATGATCGAAATCGAGCACCTCACCAAGAGGTACGGCAAGAAGACCGCCGTGGACGACCTCAGTTTCACCGTCAAGCCGGGCGCCGTGACCGGCTTCCTCGGCCCCAACGGCGCCGGGAAGTCCACCACGATGCGCGCCATCGTCGGCCTCGACGCCCCCACCAGCGGCGTCGCACGCGTGGGCGGCAAGCACTACTCGCAGTTCCGCTCCCCGCTGACCGAGGTCGGCGCCCTGCTGGAGGCCAAGTCCGTCCACGCCGGACGCAGCGCCTACAAGCACCTGCTGGCCCTGGCCCACACCCACGCCATCCCGAAGCGGCGCGTCAGCGAGGTCATCGACGTCGTCGGCCTGTCCGACGTCGCCGGCAAGCGCGTCGGCGGCTTCAGCCTCGGCATGGGCCAGCGCCTGGGCATCGCCGTCGCCCTCCTGGGCGACCCGGCCGTACTCATCCTCGACGAGCCGGTCAACGGCCTCGACCCCGACGGGGTCCGCTGGATCCGCGAGCTGCTCAAGGGCCTCGCCGCCGAGGGCCGCACCGTTTTCCTGTCCTCGCACCTGATGAGCGAGCTGGCCCAGACCGCCGAGCACCTCGTCGTGGTCGGCCAGGGCAGGCTGCTGGCCGACACCACCGTCGAGGACTTCATCGACGGCCGCGGCGCCGGGCGCGTCCGGGTTTCCTCCCCCGACGCGGCGGCCCTGGCCGAGTGCCTTCGGGGGCCGGGCGTCTCCATCACCAGCCCGCAGTCCGGGGTCCTGGAGATCCAGGGGACCGAGGCCGCCGCCGTCGGCCAGGCCGCCGCCGCGCACGGGATCGTCCTCCACGAGCTGCGCACCGATCGGGGCTCGCTTGAGGACGCGTTCATGGAGATCACCGCCGACTCCGTCGAGTACCACCAGTCCAAGGAAGGGGTGTCCGCGTGATGACCACCGCGCTCATGACAGAGAACCCGGCGGTCTACACGCCACCGGCGCAGTACAAGCTGAGCGCGGCCGGGCTGCTCCGCGGCGAGTGGACCAAGTTCTGGTCGCTGCGTTCGAGCTGGATCGTCCTGGTGTGCGCGGCGGTCTTCGGTGCCGGCATCGCCGTCGCGGTGGCCGCCACGTACGACGGCGGCATCCCGCCGGAGGCGGGCCTGCATCCGATCGACTTCACGATGGTCGGCGTGGGACTGAGCGCGGTCTTCATTGCCATCCTGGGCGTCCTGTTCATCACCGGCGAGTACTCGACCGGCTCGATCCGATCCACCATGGCCGCCGCGCCCAAGCGCACCGGGGTGCTGTGGGCGAAGGCCGCGGTGTTCGGCGCGATCGTGTTCGCGATGTACGCCACCGTGGTCGGGGCGACCTTCCTCGTCACCCAGGTGCTCCTGGACGGAACCGACATGGGCGGAGTGTCCCTTTCCGACCCGGACGTGCTCCGGGTGCTCGCCGGCGGGTACGTCGCCGCCACCGTCTACCTGGGCCTGCTCGGCCTGGCGGTCGGCGCGATCCTGCGCAACTCGGCGGGCGCGATCGGTTTCTACATCGGGGTGATCATCATCCTGCCGAACCTGGCAGGGCTCCTGCCGTGGGAATGGGTCGGCGACATCACCCCGTACGCACCGGGCAACGTCGCCAACGTCCTCTCGACCTTCGACACCGCGGGCACCGCCTTGTCGGTCGGCCAGGCGTGGCTGTGGATGGGCATCTGGACGGTGTTCTCATTCGGGCTCGCCGCGGTGCTGCTCAAGCGACGCGACGTGTGAGAATGCCGGAGTGACCGAAGCCGTGACCGCCCCGCACAGGCGAGGACTGTGGCAGCGGATGTCGGAGTTCGACTCCCGGCGTCCGCTGCTGTGGAATCTGGCCCCGGTCCTGGTGTACGCGCTGCTCCTCATACCGGCGATCTTCGTCGCCTCCGTGCAGCTGCGCTTCCCGTGGCTGCAGCTGGTGCTGGCCGCGGCGTTCATGGTGCCGGTGGTGTGGCGGCGGCGGTATCCGTTCGCGGTGCTGCTGAGCCAGTTGGTCCCGCTGATGATCGGCTACGCCTACGACCTCGTCGGCGCCGAGGGCAGCTCCGGAATCGTCGATTCCGCGGCCGGTATCGCGTTCATCCTCGCCCTGTTCAACCTCGTGCTGCGCTGCCGCCCGGTGATGCTCTGGTGGGCCGCGCTCCTCGTGCTGATACCGGTCGTGGTCGACTTCGCCCTGAACTCCCCCACTCGATCGGTGCCGAGTTTCCTGGGCTACTTCTTCGAGAGCGCGCTGGTCTTCGGGTTCATCGCGATGGTGGCGCTGCTGGTGAGGACCAGGCGGAACTACCAGGCCTCGACGAGGCACCTGGCGGCGCGCGAGGCGGTCCAGGAGGAACGGGCGCGGATCGCCCGGGAGATGCACGACATCATCGGCCACAACCTGGCGGTCATCAACGCGCTGGCCGACGGCGGCGCCTACGCGGCGGCGGCCTCCCCCGAACGGGCCAAGGAGGCGCTCACTGCGATCGGCGCGACCAGCAGGCAGGCCCTCAGCGAGCTGCGCAGGGTCCTGTCGGTGCTCCAGGCCGAGGACGTCGACCAGGTCGCCGAGCTGGCGCCGCAGCCGGGCATGTCGGAGCTCGAGCCACTGGTCGAGCGGGTCCGCGAGGCCGGGCTGCCGCTGACGTTCAAGATCACCGGCGCGCCTTGCGAGCTGTCGGAGAACCAAGAGCTGACGATCTACCGGACCGTTCAGGAGGCGCTGACCAATGTGCTCAAGCACGCGTCGGGGCCGCGTCGGGCGCGAGTGGAACTGGATTACCGCGAGGACGGGCTCAGCGTCGTCGTCGCCAACTCCGGGTCGCTCGTCGAGGACAGCGGGGCGCCGCGTGGCCTGCTGGGACTGCGCGAGCGGGCGATGGCGTTCGGCGGCACAATGGAGGCCGGGCCGCAGCCGGCCGGAGGCTGGCGAGTGGCCCTGTGGCTGCCCAAAGAGAAGGATCGAACGTGACGACACTGCTCATCGTCGATGACCATGCGCTGCAGCGGATGGGATTTCGCATGCTGGTGGAGAGCCAGTCTGACCTGACGGTCCTGGGCGAGGCCGACAACGGCGCCGACGCGGTCCGAAAGACCGCCGATCTCGGCCCGGACGTGGTGCTCATGGACGTGCGCATGCCGGGGATGGACGGGATCGAGGCGACCAAGCGGATCATCGCCTCCGGTGGGCGCAGCCGGGTGCTGGTGCTGACCACGTTCGACCTCGACGAGTACGCGTACGCGGCGCTGCGCGCCGGGGCGAGCGGCTTCCTGGTGAAGGACGCGCAGCCCGAGGAGTTGCTCGCGGGGATCAGGGTCGTTGCCGCCGGGGACGCGGTGGTGGCGCCGAAGCTGACTCGGCGCCTGCTCGACCGGTTCGCCGACCAGTTCCCCATCGAGGGCGAGGACGACGGCACGATGGCCTCGCAACAGCTGGATGCGCTCACCGAGCGCGAGAGGGAGGTCCTCACCGCGATCGGGCGGGGCTGGAACAACACCGAGATCGCCGAGCGGTTCCACCTGGCCGAGTCGACGGTGAAGACCCATGTGGGCCGCATCCTCGCGAAGGTCGGCGCGCGGGACCGCGTCCAGGCGGTCATCTTCGCCTACAATGCCGGGCTGGTGTCGCCGGACAGCAATCACTCCTAGCGTCGCGTCAAGACCGGCAGGCCGCGTTCGGCCGTCCTCCGCCTTCGGCCGTGTTGGCCGGGGTCGTCGGCACCCAGTAGCGGAGCTTCTTGCCCCGCTGGTCTTCGTAGACGCCGCCGTTGCGCTGGATGACCTTGCGGGAGGCGACATTGTCGAAGTCGCAGGTGATGAGGGCCTTGTCGATACCGAGGGCGGCGACGCGGGGCAGGGCCGCGGCGAGCATTGCGGTGGCGTGGCCACGGCGGCGCGCCGAGGGCCGGATGTCGTAGCCGATGTGCCCGCCGACGTCGCGGAGCCGCTCGTTGAGGTGGTGGCGGATCGAGATGCGGCCCAGGTAGGTGTCGCCGTCGGCCCACCACAGCATGGTCATGGGGACGAGGCCTGGCGGCGGGTCGGTGACCCAGCGGCGCTCCTCCGCCAGGTAATCGTGTACCCAGTCGACGCCTGCGCGAGCTGCGAACCTGCGGATCAAGTACCCGGTGAGCGATTCGTCGTCGTGCCCACCGCGTCCTTCGTCCATGAATTCGTGCACGGCCTCGACCAGGGAGGCGGCGAGGCGCTCGGTCGGCGCGATGAGTTCGGTCATGCCTACGACGCTAGGCGAGGCTCCCGCCCGATTCAACCGCATTTCGCGATGGTCTGGTTCACCTTTTGTTGGTAGCGTGGCGGATCGGAAGGTCAGGTGTTGCTCATGGATGCTGCGGTCGTGTTGCCCGCTGAGGTACTGCTGTTCGACATGGACGGGACGATCGTCGACTCGACCGAGTCGGTGGTGGGGGCCTGGACCCGATTCGCCGATCGGCATGGGATGGACGCCGGGGCGATCCTCGCCGTGGCGCACGGGCGTCCCACGGTCGAGGTGATAGCGATGTTCGCGCCTGCGGGCATGGACGTGGCAGCGGAGGCCGCGCGGATCGAGTCCGAGGAGGTCGACCGGACCGTGGGCATCGCCGAGGTGCCGGGGGCGGCGAAGCTGCTCGAGTCGCTCGATCCCGGGCGGTGGGCGGTGGTGACGTCGGCGACGCGGGAGCTGACGGTCAAGCGACTGGCCGTGGCGGGGTTGCCGCAGCCGCGGGTGCTGGTGTCGGCGAACGAGGTCACCGAGGGCAAGCCGAGCCCGCAAGGCTACCGGATGGCGGCCGAGGCGCTCGGTTTCGACCCGGCTTCGGCGGTCGCGTTCGAGGACGCCGAGGCCGGGCTTCTGGCGGCGCGTGCCAGCGGCGCGTCCACGGTCGTGGTCGGCGGCCACGCCGGTGACGCCGCCGCGGGTCTGCCGCGCGCGGCAGACCTGCGGTCGGTCGGGGTCCGCGCGAGCGGTTCGCGTTACGACGTCTTGGTCGGCTGACCGACCGGTTGGGCGGCGTCCATGCTGGCGACCCTGGCTGCGCGCAGGCGCCCGGCGAGGTCGCGGGTCGGTCCGCCGCGCAGCAGCAGCACCAACCACGGGTCGTCGTCCATCCTCGCGGCGCTCACCAGAGCGACGGCCATGATGTGGCCGCACACCTCGCGGGTGTCGGCGCATTCGCACGTGGTGGTGATCCGGTTGTGGGGTTCGGCGACGTACTTCTTGGGCAGCAGGCGCATGCCCGCGTCCGCCAGGACCTCGTCGATGCGTTTGGGCAGTCGCCCTGCGAGCAGCCCGGCCACGCACGAGGGCGACAGCGACAGCGCAGTCATGCCCTCGGTCCACGTCGGGCCGTCGTAGACGGGGATGCGGATCGAGGCCGCGAAGGTGCCGTTGGTGTCGGCGACCCTTCCGGAGACGACGCCCGGCTCGATCGCGAGGTCCCGGACGGCGGCGTGCCCGGCCAGCGCGCGGCCTTTGACGATGCGCTGGTCGGGGTAGTTCAGGCCGATGGTCTCCAGGGCGCGCCACCATTTGCGGCCCCACCAGGTCTTGCCGTACGGGTCGCTCATGCGTGGATTCCGTCCTCGTCGAGTTCGATGAGTTTGCGCAGCTGGGAGTCGTCGAGCTCGCCCAGCCAGTCCTCGCCGTTGCCGACGACGGCGTCGGCGATCGCCCGCTTTCGGTTGAGCAGCTCGTCGACGCGTTCTTCGAGCGTGCCGGCGGTGACGAGTTTGTGGACGTGGACGGTCTGGGTCTGCCCGATGCGGTGGGCCCGGTCGGTGGCCTGGTCCTCGACGGCGGGGTTCCACCACCGGTCGTAGTGGACGACGTGGGAGGCGCCGGTGAGGTTGAGACCGGTGCCGCCGGCGCGCAGGGAGATCAGGAGGATCGCCGGTCCCTCGACGGTCTGGAAGTGGTCGACGAGCTTGTCCCGGGCGATCTGGTCGAGGCCGCCGTGCAGGAACGGGGCGGCGACGCCGGCCTCGGCGGCCAGGTGGCTGGACAGCAGCTCGCCCATCTGCCGGTACTGGGTGAAGACGAGTGCCTTGGCGCCCTCGTCGACGACCTCGGTGAGCATCTCGGTGACGCGGTCGAGCTTCCCGGAGCGCTCGGCGAGGGCGGAGCTGTCGCCGAGTCCGACGGCCTGCGCGGGGTGGTTGCACACCTGTTTGAGTTTGGTGAGGAGCTTGAGGACGCGGCCGCGGCGGGTGATGCCGTCGCCCAGGCCCTCGTCGAAGGCGTCCCTGATGGCCTCCTTGTAGAGGCCGGCCTGCTCGTCGGTCATGGTGCAGGCGACGGTGGACTCGATCTTCGGCGGCAGGTCGGCGGCGACCTCCTCTTTCAGGCGGCGCAGCACGACCGGGTCGATGCGGGCGCGCAGGAGCGCGGCGGCGCTCGGATCGCGGCCGATCTCGATGGGGTCGGCGAAGCGGCGCTTGAAGTCGGCCTGGCCGCCGAGGAGACCGGGGTTGACGAATTCGGAGATCGACCACAGCTCGGCGAGGTGGTTCTCTACCGGTGTGCCGGTGAGCGCCACTCGCACTCTTCCGGTGAGGTCGCGGACGGCCCCGGCGGTGCGGGATCGGTGGTTCTTGATGGCCTGGGCCTCGTCGATGACGATGGTGTCGAAGGCGATGGAGCGCAGGAGTTTGATGTCGCGCAGCGCGATCGAGTAGGAGGTCACGACGACGTCGGCGTCGAGGAAGGGCTCGGCGTGCTTGGTGCGCTGCGGCCCGTGGTGGAGGTGGACGGTGAGCTGCGGGGCGAAGCGGGCGATCTCGCGCTGCCAGTTGCCGACCAGGGAGGTCGGGCAGACCACGAGGTGGGGGGCGTATCCGGCGCGGCGGACGAGCAGTCCGATGGACTGGAGGGTCTTGCCGAGGCCCATGTCGTCGGCGAGGATGACGCCGGCGCCGCCGTCGGCGGCGGCCTCCAGCCAGGCGATGCCGTGGGACTGGTAGCGGCGCAGGTCGGCGTTGACGCGGACGTTGCCGGGGTCGGAGTGTTGGGCGGTGATGAGTCGCAGGTTGAGGCCGGAGTCGGAGCGGAGGAGCTCGGTGTAGGACTCGACGAAGGCGCCGACGGCGGCCACGGCGGTCCACACGTGGCCCTCGGAGTGCGGGGCGGCGTGGCCTTCGGCGGGCAGTTCGGCGGCGATGCGGTCGAGGTCGTCGAACTTGTCGTCGTCGACGGCGCCCGCGATGCGGGCCCAGACGGCGACGGACTCGGTGATGTCGGGGCGCGAGGCCACGCGGGTGAGCGCGGTCAGGACCGGGCGGACCGGAACGGCGAGGCCTTCGACGTCGGTGAGTTCGCCGTCAAAAAAGAGGCCGAGTTCGCCGGCGGCGGCCTGTGGATGCTCGCCGCNATGTAGAGCTCGGTGGCGACCGGGTCGCCCGGTGGGAGGCCGAGTTCGCCGGCGGCGGCCTGTGGATGCTCGCCGCCGTAGAACAACAGCCGCCCATCTGCCGGTGAGGCGTGGTCGGGGAGGAAGGTGGCGTGCAGGTGGCTTGGCAACGAGGCTCCTACGGGTTCGCGGCAGACGAGCCATTTTGCCACAGGTCGAGTCCCTAACCCAAACTCACAGAGGTCGTTTGGGTGGTATTTGCGTGCTTTATCACGAAACGAGGCGAGCCCGGAGACCCACCCCACGTCGACCCCGGTGCAGGGCCCGTGAACGGGCGGGTCCAACTGCTGGTTGACGCGGCCCAGGCCGTCCCACCGGGCGATGGTCGACCCGGGCTGCACCACCGTTGGCCAATGTCAATGTGTCAATCGACTCCCGTGCCCGCGCACCGCAGCGACAGGTCGACCTCCACCAGGCCGCGGTACAGCTGGAGGCTCTCTTGGAGCTCCTCGGTGTCGCCGGTCTCAGTGCCCGCGACGACGTCCTCGACGCGGCCGGCGAAGGAGTACGCCATCGCGGAGAGCTCGGGATCCTCGATGTCGGAGGCGATCGTCTCTATCTCGTCGACCACGAACTCCGCGCTCTCGTGGTCCGCCTCGCCCGTGAGCGCCAGCGCCTCCCACGTGTTCTGGCAGTCCTGGGCGTACTGCTCCGCGTCCCGCTGGATCTCCTGCTCGCTCGGATCATCGGCAGGGTCCGGGCCGCCGACGCACTCGGCCAGCAGCCACAGCAGCGCCAGTACGCCGATCACCCAGGCGAAGATCTTTGTGAGGAGCACACCGGTCATGGTTCCCCCGACTCCCTCCCCACGAAACTTGCGAGCCGAACCCGATTCCGCGGAAGCTCGCGAGCCGGACGTTCGTACCACGGAGGCCCGGTTTCGAGTCTAACGCGGATATCGATCGGTGCGGATGCGCGGGACGGGATCCCCCGGTAGTCTGGGCCTCCCCACCGTGATGGAGTCGCCAATGGAAGTACTGTGCCTCGGCGAGTCGATGGTCGTGCTCGCCCCCACCGCCGCAGCCTCCCTGCGCCACGCCGCCGACCTGCGCGCGGGCGTCGCCGGAGCCGAGTCCAACGTCGCGATCAGCCTCGCCCTGCTCGGCGTCCACGCCGGCTGGCGGGGCAAGGTCGGCGACGACCCCTTCGGCCGCCGCATCCTCGACGTGCTGCGCGCCTCCGACGTCGACTGCGACGGCGTCGAGGTCGAGGTCGACCACCCCACCGGCATCTACTTCAAGGACCCCTCCCCCGAGGGCACGAAGGTCCACTACTACCGGGCCGGCTCGGCCGCCTCCACAATGGCGCCCGGCCTCCTCACCGACGTCGAGCCCCCGAGGCTCCTGCATCTCTCCGGCATCACCCCGGCATTGTCGGACGGCTGCGCCGAACTCATCCGCGAGCTCGTCATCGACCGCGCCCTCGCCCCCGCCGAAGTAAGCTTCGACGTCAACTACCGGCCCGCGCTGTGGCCGGTCGAGGTCGCGGCGCCGGTCCTGGCGCCGCTGGCCGACGCCGCCGACCTCACCTTCGTCGGCCTCGACGAGGCCGAGACCCTCTGGGGCTGCAAGAGCGCCGACGAGGTCCGCGAGCGGCTCCCGGGAGTGGAGACCCTGGTGGTCAAGGACGGCGGCATCGGGGTGACCTGCTTCCAAGGAGACCGACGCTTCTACTCCCCCGCCGAGCCGGTCGAGGTCATCGAACCGGTCGGCGCCGGCGACGCCTTCGCCTCCGGGTTCCTCCACGGCCGCCTCAAGGGCGCCTCCCCCGACGGGTGCATGCGCCTGGGCCATCGGCTCGCCGCCGGAGCCCTCCAGACCATCGGCGACCTCGCCGCGCCCCCACCACCGCAGACCGTCAAATCCATCCTGGAGCAGCAGATATGACTCGAACCGACTTCGACTCCCTCTTCGCCGGCCAGCGCGTGATGGCCATCCTGCGCGGGCTGCCGCCCGAGGAGACCGTCGCACTGGCCGAGACCGCATGGGACGGCGGCGTCGAACTCGTCGAGGTTCCGATCGGCCAGAAGGGCCAGGAGGCGGCTCTCGCGGCCGCCGTCGAGGCCGGTGCGAAGCGCGGGCACCTCGTCGGCGCCGGGACGGTCGTCTCGACCGACCACGTGGCCCGCGCCCACGAGGCCGGGGCGGCTTACACCGTCGCGCCGGGGCTCGACGAGACGGTCCTGGAGGCCTCGCGGTACGCCGGACTGCAGCACCTGCCCGGCGTGGCGACCGCCTCCGAGCTCCAGAGGGCCGCGAGGCTCGGCTGCCGCTGGGTGAAGGTCTTCCCGGCCTCCGCTCTGGGTCCGGGCTGGTTCAAAGCCATGGGAGGGCCGTTCCCGGACATGCGGTTCGTGGCCACCGGCGGCGTCGCAGTGAGTGAGGTGGGCACGTACCTGCGAGCCGGTGCCTCTGTCTGCGGGATCGGGTCGGCGCTGGCCGACCCGGAGCAGCTGGCGCTACTGGCGGAGCAGCCCGGGGACTAGACCTTGCCGAGCAGTGAGATGACGGGGTGGCCGTCGAGGCGGTCGCGTCCCGACAGCGCCCCTATCTCCAGCAGTGCGGCGCAGGCGGCGACGGTGCCGCCGAGTCCCTCGACCAGGCGGACGCCGGCGGCCATGGACTCGCCGGTGGCGATGACGTCGTCGACGAGGAGGATGCGGTCGCCGGGCGCGACGGCGTCGGCGTGCATCTCGACGCTGACCGCGGCGTACTCGCCGCGGTAGGTCTCGACGGCGGCCGAGCGCGGGAGTTTGCCGGCCTTGCGTATGGGGATCAGCGGCTTGGCGGTGCGATCGGCCAGCGGCGCGGCCCAGAGGAACCCTCGGGCGTCGAAAGCGGCGATCGCGTCGTACGGGTGGGCCCCGCACGCCGACTCGAGGTCGTCGATCGAGGCGCGGAACGCCTCGGGGGAGGCCAGCAGCGGCGTGATGTCGCGGAATCCGACTCCCGGTTCGGGGAAGTCGGGCACGACGGGCACATAGTCGGTCAGATCCACGCCCGCAAGCCTATCCGGTCGGCGTGCCGACTACCCCCGACCGGTGGCCGGGGGTAGTCGGCCGCAATTCAGCCTTTCAGACCGGTCTGCGCCACTCCCTGCACCAGGAAGCGCTGGAGGAACAGGAAGACGAAGATCAGCGGCAAGATCGCGACCGCGGCGGCCAGGAACAACTGCGGCAGGTTCACCGTCTGGGCCGTGAGGAAGGTCGACAGCGCCACCTGAACAGTCCAGGAGTCCGGTGAGCGCCCGATGACCAGCGGCCACAGGAAGGAGTTCCACGACGTCACGAACGTGATCACCGCGATCGCTGCCAGGAAGCCCTTCGAGTTCGGGATCACGATGCGCCAGAACGCGCCCCAGTAGCCCAGCCCGTCGACTCGGGCGGCCTCCTCGAGCTCCTTGGGGAAGCTCAGGAAGTACTGGCGGCACAGGAACGCGACGAAGCCGTTGAACAGGGTCGGGATGATCAGGCCACGAAGGTCCGAGACCCAGCCGAGGCTGGAGACCATCACGAAGCTGGGCACGAACGTGATCGCGCTCGGGACCATCAGCGTGGCCAGGATCGCGTAGAAGACCTTGTCGGCGTGCCGGTTCGGGATCCGGGCGAGGCCGTATCCGGCCGTCGTGCACAGGAACAGTGTTCCGATCGTGGTGAGCACGGCGACCACCGTGGAGTTCCACACGCTTCGCGCCATCGGGACCATCGGGTTGTTGAACAGCTCGGGGATGGCGCCCCACTGGATGTCGGTGGGAAACCACATCCATCCCGGCGAGGTGATGTCCTGCGTGGTGGCCAGGGCGTTGCGCACGATCAGGTAGAACGGGATCAGGAACACCACCGCGAGCAGGCACAGTCCCGCGAAGTTGAACCAGCGCGCGGCAGGCGTGCTCTCTCCCGGCTTGTAGACGGCCCGTTTCAGCCGCTTCTGAGTCGACACCATGTCGGTCACCGTCCTTCCGGTTTGCCGAAGCCGAGGATCTTGCCCTGGAGCAGCGTCACGATCGCGATGAGCAGGGCCAGGATGAGCGCCCCGGCCGAACCGCGGCCCATGTCCTGGACCGTCCCCAGCGCGGTGTTGTAGAGGTAGATCAGGGGCGTACGGGCATACGGCACATTGCCGTTGTTGGGCAACAGGTTGTAGAACTCGTCGAAGGCCTGGTAGGCCTGGATGAGGACCAGCATCAGCACCGCCACCGAGGTGGCCCGCAGCTGCGGCAGGGTGATGTGCCAGAAGGTCTGCCAGCCGGGCTTGGCCCCGTCGACGTAGGCGGCCTCGTAGAGGTGGACCGGTATCTGCTGGAGCGCCGCGATGAACAGGATCATGTAGAAGCCGCACTGGATCCACAGGCGAAGCGTCGCGATGACCAGCCAGAACCAGGGCGGGCTGTTTCCGAACAGCCACGGGATCGACTCGATCCCGAACCATCCGAGGACGGTGTTGACCATGCCGTAGCGCACACCGGTGAAGATCGACATCTTCCAAACCAGTGAAGCCACCACATAGGAGCAGGCGAACGGCAGGAAGAACACCGAGCGGAAGAACGCCTGCATGATCGGGACCTTGTTGACCGCCAACGCAAGTCCGAGCGAGCCCGCGAAGGTCAGCGGAACGATGATCGCCGAGAACACCGTGAAGGTGATCAGGCTGCGCCGGAAGTTCGCGTCGGAGAACATCGTGACGAAGTTGTCGAACCCTACGAAGTCTTCGGCGGCAGGTGTGACTGTGTTGCGCGCGTCGAAGAACGACAGGTAGGTCGACCAGCCGACCGGGATGTAGGTGAAGATGAGCAGGCCGAGCAGGAACGGCCCGACGAAGTACCAGAATGCGAGGTTGCGGCCGCCGAACGATCGGCGGCGGCGAGGGCGCCGAGACGCCTCCGCTGCCGCCGATGCCGGTTCGGCCGTCTGTTGGGGGACGGCCACGTGATTCTCCTAGCCGAAGATGCCGTCGAGCTCGCTGTTGACCGTCTCGATGGCCTTGGTGAGTTCGGATTCGGGGTCGTTGCCCTCGACGACGATGTTGCTCATCATGTCGTTGACGGCGGTGTTCATCGCTGGGGTCCAGTTGGGGTCGTCAGCCCAGCCGTACTCCTCCGAGATGGCGACGGCGTCCGCGGCCGGTCCCGAGGTCAGCTGGTCGGCCTTGGCCCGCAGCGACTTCCGGGACGGAATGTGGAAGCCGTAGCTGAGACACCAGTCCAGGATGTACTCCTCGTTGTCGACCCACAGCCACTTGGTGAAGGCTTTGGCCGCCTCCACGTTGGGGCCGTTGGCGTTGACGAAGGTGGACCAGCCGCCGTTGTAGACCGTCGGCGAACCGCCGGCGAAAGCCGGGCAGGGGAAGACCCCCACGTCGTCACCGAGGTTCTCCAGCAGTGCAGGCATCGTCCACAGGCCGGTCCACGACATGGCGGTCAGGCCCTGGATCATCGAGGACGGGTCCCACCAGGAGGTGGGGGCGCCCAGCAGGAGCGCGTCGGAGTCCTGGAGCCGCTTGACCGACTCGGCGCCCTCCAGAATGCGGGGGTCGTCGAAGCCGGCCTGCATGTCGTCCCCGATGAACGAGAGCCCGAGGCCCTTGATCATGTGCTGGCCCAGGCGGGAGGTGCCGCCGTCATCGGTGAAGTCGATGCCCTTGACGTCGCCGTTGGTCAGTTCGATCGCGACTTCGACCAGCTCGTCGAAAGTGGTAGGCGGCGCGCTGATGCCAGCGGCCTCGAACATGCTGGGCCGGTAGACGATGTACTGGGGGTCGTCGATCATCCGGATGCCGTAGATCGTGCCGTCGATGGTGTTGCGCGCGATGTCGTTCTCGGGGATGTCGTCCAAGACGTCCGCCACGATGTCGTCGAGCGGTTCGAGCTGGCCGGCTTCGACCATGCCGCGGTTGAGGTGGCTCTCGAACACGTCCGGACCGTCGTCGGTCAGAAGGCCCGAGGACAGCGCCGAGTCGTAGTCGCCCGGGATCCATTCGATCGAGACGTTGGCGTCGGGGTACGCCTCGGCGTATCCCTGGGCCGCCTGCTGGGTTCCCGCCTCGCCGTATTCGTGGTACCACTGCGACAGGGAGATCCCGTCGCCGCCTTCCTCGCGTCCGGTGTTGCCGCCGCAGGCGGCCAGGGCACCGGCACCGGCGGTCATGCCGCCGAGCGCGAGCATGCGGCGCCGGTTCATCATGAACTGGGCGAACGCTTTCTTCGAAGGGTCGTTGTTGCCTGAAGCAACCATGTCGTGCTCCTCGCTGCTTTGAGAGGTCAGAAGTTTCCCCTGCGGCCCAACGCCTTCGGCGATGCCGCTGAGAGGAATGGGCTTCCGTCGATTTTCATCCCCCAGTCTTGCCGGAGGTTGGGCCCTTTGTCAATGGGTTGAATTAAGTTTCTTCAGCGGACACGCTCCCATCTGCGTCTCCGCAGGCAGTCGCCTCAACGACGCGAACGGGCTCCCACGGTGTTGATCCTGGTGAGGTGTCCTTCCAGGGCGAGCGCTGCCGCTCCCAGGCTCACCATGTTGCGCGGCTGATGATTCACTTTGAGCTGCAAGGCCTTCAGCGTCGCCTCCATGCCGTGCTCGGGCAGGCTGCGCTCCAGCTCGGGCAGCAGCGCCTCCCCCAGCAGGTCGGCGACCCATCCGATGACCACCACCAGATCCGGGTTGAGGATGTTGACCAGGTTGGCCATGCCGACCGCCAGTTCGCCCGCGACGTCCTCGACGGTCCGCAGCGCCGCCTCCTCGCCGGCCTTCCACGCCGCCGCCAGCGCCGTCATCGACTCGGTCTGGGCCTCGACGTCCGCGTCCCCACCGAACTCGCTCCAGCGCCTGAGGATTCCCGGAGCGCCGATGTAGGCCTCGATGCAGCCCTTGCGGCCGCAGCGGCACCGGCGGCCGTCGGAGTGGATGGTGGTGTGCCCCCACTCGCCGGCGGAGTTCGTGGCGCCGCGGTAGAGCTTGCCGTCGACTGCGAGGCCGACGCCCACGCCGGTGCCGAGCACGACCACGGCGAGGCGCTCGACGCCGCGCCCGTCGCCGAACCACAGCTCGCCGACCGCGGCGGTCTTGAGGGAATTGTCGAGGTAGATCGGCACGTCCAGGCTCAGCCGCTCCTCGATGAGGCCGCTGAAGGGGACGTCGTGCCAGTTCCAGTTGGGGGCGAAGACGGACACGCCCCCGGCGACGTCGACCTGGCCGGGCAGGCTGACGCCGACGCCGAGGACCTCGCGCCCGCCGAGCTGCTCGTGGACGGCCTTCATGCCGGAGTCGATGTGGCCGATGATCTGCTCGGGGGTGGTTTCGTTGATGTCCAATTGGTCTTCACGCTGGAGCAAAGGCGCCAGGGTCAGGTCGTAGACCTCAAGCTGCACGTAGGTCGTGGTGACGTCGATGCCGACGAGGATCCCGCCGTCGGCGTTGGGAGCCAGCAGCGCCCTCGGCCTGCCTCCACCGGAGTCCTCGTGCCCGACCTCGACCACGACGCCGAGCTCGATCAGGTCCGAGACCAGGTTGGAGACGGTGGCGACACTGAGGTCGGTCTCGCGGGCCAGCAGCTGCCGAGAAGTGGGGGTGTCGGCGATCAGATGTCTGAGCACCGAAAAGCAGTTGCGTATGCGGATATCGCGTGAGGTCGACTTCATACTGGAAGCGTACGATGAGCACAGCACTTTGTAAATGGGTTAGATGAAGCCCGGCCGAGTCGGGAACCCGGATGGTGATCGGTAAATCGCCTGGTTAGGCTCGGCGCATGGAACAGCGCATTTTGGGCAGGACTCGCAAGGACATAGGCATTGTCGGCTTCGGCGCCTGGCAGATCGGCTCGGCCTGGGGCGAGGTCGCCGACGAGGACGCGAACGCTGCGCTGGAGGCGGCGATCGCTTCCGGCGTGACCTTCTTCGACACCGCGGACGTCTACGGCGACGGCCGCTCCGAGCGTCTCGTCGGCGCCCTCCGGAAGCGCCACCCGCACATCACCGTCGCCACCAAGATGGGGCGGCGCGCCGAGCAGAGGCCGGAGAATTACGGCCCGGACAACTTCCGGTCCTGGAACGACGATTCGCGCGCCCGCCTCGGCGTCGAGACCCTCGACCTCGTGCAGCTGCACTGCCCGCCCACCCCGGTCTACCACTCCGAGGCGGTCTTCGACGCGCTCGACGCGATGGTCGCCGAGGGTCGGATGCGCGCCTACGGGGTGAGCGTCGAGACCTGCGAGCAGGCTCTCGCGGCGATCGCGCGCCCGAACACGGCCACGGTGCAGATCATCCTCAACCCCTTCCGCCAGAAGCCGCTCGAAGCGGTCCTGCCGGCCGCGGAGAAGGCCGGGGTCGGCGTCATCGCCCGCGTCCCGCTGGCCTCGGGGCTCCTGTCGGGCAAGTACACGGCGCGGACGGAGTTCTCAGCGGACGACCACCGCAACTTCAACCGGCACGGCGAGGCCTTCGACGTCGGCGAGACGTTCGCCGGAGTCGACTACGAGACCGGGCTGGCCGCGGTCGAGCGGCTGCGCCCGCTCGTGCCCGAGGGCATGACGATGGCGCAGTTCGCGCTGCGGTGGATCCTCGACCAGCGGGGCGTCACGGTCGTCATCCCAGGGGCGCGCAACGCCGCGCAGGCCGGGGCCAACGCCGCCGCAGCCGACTTCGCTCCCCTGCCCTCCGAAGTCCACACCGAGGTCGCCGCGGTCTACGACGACCTCATCCGAGGCCAGGTCCACCACCGCTGGTAGCGGCGCTCACGCGACGGCCCGCCTCGCTTCAGCGGCGTCGCCGCAGGCCATGACGGCCCCGGCCAGCTCGACGCACTCGGCCAGGGTCCGCGAGGCGAGCTCGGCTCGCACCGCGGGCACGGCCGAAGGCGCCATCGACAGGCTGGTGACGCCGAGTCCGACCAGGACGCAGGCGAGGAGCGGGTCGCTGGCCGCCTCGCCGCACACCCCGACGGGCTTGTCGAGTTCGCGGCCGGCCTCGGCCGTGAGACCGACGAGTTCGAGCAGCGCGGGCTGCCACGGGTCGAGCAGTTCGGCCAGCTCACCGTTCATGCGGTCGGCGGCGAGCGTGTACTGGCCGAGGTCGTTGGTGCCGATGCTGGCGAAGTCGCAGACCTCCAAGACCCTGCCGGCCCGCAGCGCCGCCGCCGGGACCTCGATCATGGTCCCGGCCATGGCGAGTCCGTGCGATCGGCACAGGGCTGCGAAGTCGGCCGCCTCGGCGGGCGTGGCCACCATCGGCGCCATCACCCATATCTCGGCCTCGTTCCGCGCGGCGGCGGCGCTGACCGCGGTGAGCTGGTCGTCGAGCATGCCCGGGTGGCGCCTGGCGAGGCGGATGCCGCGCACGCCGAGCGCCGGATTGGGCTCGGCGCCGTGGTCGACGAACGCGAGCGGCTTGTCGGCGCCCGCGTCGAGGGTCCGGACCACGACCTTACGGCCCGCGAAGGCCGCGAAGACCGCCGCGTAGGCCTCGGTCTGCTCCTCGACGGTCGGCGCGGTGGCCCGATCGAGGAAGAGAAACTCGGTGCGGAACAGGCCCACGCCCTCGCTGTCGGTCTCGGCCGCGGCGGTGAGGTCGGCCTGCGAGCCGAGGTTCACCAGCAGTTGCACGCCGGTGCCGTCGGCGGTGCGGCCCGGACCCCGGCTCGAGGCGAGCGCCTCGCGGCGACGGGACTCCGAGCTCATCGCCCGCTCGGTGGTCTGGGCGTCGGGCTCGACGGTGACGATGCCGCCCCGGCCGTCGACGAGGACCTCGGTCCCGTCGCCGAGCGAGGCGGCCTCGGCGCAGGCGACGACGGCCGGCAGCCCCATCGACTTCGCCAGGATCGCCGTGTGGCTGGTCGGGCCGCCTTCCTGTGTGACCACGGCCAAGACCCGCTCCGGGTCGAGCCCGGCGGTGTCGGCCGGGGCAAGGTCCCGGGCCACCAGCACGAACGGGCGGCCCGGGTCCGGCAGTCCCGGCATCGGCAGCCCGAGCAGCTCGGCCACCGCCCGGTCCCGCAGGTCGTCGAGGTCGGCGGCGCGTTCGGCGAGGTATCCGCCGGCGGCCTCCAGGGAGGCGCGGAACGACGCGAACGCCTCGGCGACCGCGTGCGGGCCCGACCGGCCGTCGGACAGCGCCTTCGCGATCCGGTCGGCCAGCGCGGGGTCGCGCGGCATCATGGACTGCGCGAAGAGGACGTCCTTGGCCGGTCCGGACGCCCGCGCCGCGCGTTCGTCCAGGTCGGACGCGACCGATTCCAGCGCGGCCTTGATCCGCTGGAGCGTGGCGGCGGGATCGGCCTCGGGCCCGGTGTCGGCGGGCGGTTCGGGCGGGGCTGCGAGCCGGGCGACCGGCCCCGCGGCCACTCCCGGTCCCACCCCGATGCCCGTCATCTCGGCGGTCATGGCTCCTACTCCGATGCGTCGTGGTCGGTCTTCAGGACGGCCTCGAGCGCGTCCAGGGCCGCCTCGGCGCCCTCACCCTCGGCGTGGAGGACGACTTCCTCGCCGCCCTTGGCGTCGAGGCCGATCACCGACAGGATGGAGCGGGCGTCGACCGGCTCGGCCCCGTCCTTGCCGACGGTTACCGGGACTGCCTGGGCGGCCGCGGCCTGCACGAACAGGGCCGCCGGGCGGGCGTGGAGCCCGACTTTGGAGCCTACGATGACGCGGCGTTCGGACATGTTCGTCTCCTTTCTTCTATTAGATGGCGGCCATGACGCGGTCGTCGGCTTCGGCCGCGGCCTTGTTGCGGGCGACCATCTTCAGGGCGATCGCCACGGCGCAGGTGACGGCGGTGCCGATCAGCAGCGCCACGATGAATCCCACCTTGTTTCCGATGAGGCCGATGACCCAGATGCCACCGTGCGGGGCGCGCAGGGTGGCTTCGAACGCCATCGAGACCGCGCCCGCGGCTGCACCGCCGGCCATGGTCGACGGGATGATGCGAAGCGGGTCGGCGGCGGCGAACGGGATGGCGCCCTCGGTGATGAACGAGGCGCCCAGCAGCCAGGCGGCCTTGCCCGCTTGGCGTTCACCCGGCGTGAACAGCTTCGGCCGCACTACGCTCGCGAGCGCGAGCCCCAGCGGCGGCACCATGCCGGCGGCCATGACCGCGGCCATGATGGTGAAGTTGTCGGAGGCGAGGGCTCCGACGGCGAACACGTAGGCGACCTTGTTGACCGGCCCTCCCAGGTCGAAGCCCATCATGGCGCCGAGCAGCAGGCCGAGCAGGATCGCGTTGGCGCCCGAGAGTCCGTCGAGCCAGTTGGTGAGGCCCTCGGTCGCGGCCACGATCGGACGACCGACGAGCACGAGCATGATGAAGGCCACGACGAACACGCTGATCAGTGGGATTATGACGATCCGCATGATGCCGCTGAAGGCCTGGTTGGCCTTGATGAGTTTCAGCGCCATGACGACCGCGCCGGCGAGCAGGCCGGCGACGAGTCCGCCGAGGAAGCCCGCTCCGATGGTGGCGGCGATCAGGCCGCCGACGATGCCGGGCGCGATGCCCATGCGGTCGGCCATGCCGTAGGCGATGAAGCCGGCCAGGATCGGGACGAGCATCCCGAACGCGACCCCGCCGACGTAGAACAGCAGCCCTGCGAGGCCGACCTCGCCGAGGATCTGGGTCGGGTCGGTGATGGCCTCGTAGGTGATGCCCTCGAACTCGCCGCCGCTGACCTTGGTGGCGACCTCGGCGCCGCCGATGACGAAGGCGAGCGCGATGAGGATGCCGCCCGCGGCGACGAACGGCAGCATGTACGACACGCCGGTCATGAGCCATAGTCGGAGTTTGGCGCCGGGCCCGAGTGTCGGTGCGGCCACGGTCATCGGCGCGGCGCCCGCGGGCGCCTTGCCGGCGGGCGCGGCCTCGGCCTTCTCGACGGCTTCGGCGATCATGGCGGCGGCGTTGTTGATGGCGCGTTTGACGCCCGCCGAGACGATCGGCTTGCCCTCGAAACGCTCCTTGTCTCGAACGTCGACGTCCGCGGCGAAGATGACGGCGTCGGCCTCGGCGACGTCCACCGGGTTGAGCGCTTCGGCTCCGGCGGCGCCTTGGGTCTCGACGGTGATCTCGTGCCCGGCGTCCCGGGCGGCCTGCTCCAAGGCTTCGGCGGCCATATAGGTGTGGGCGATGCCGGTTGGGCAGGATGTGACTGCTACGAACTTCACTGTCCTAGCACCTCTTTCCTTATCAGTGTGGCGACCGCGTCGGCATCGGGCGCGCTGCGCAGTGCCGTTTTGAATTCCTTGTGGACCAGGCGGCGCGCGAGCGACGCGAGGATGGTCATGTGCTCCGAACCGCCGCCCTCGGGAGCCGCGATGAGGAACACCAGGTCGGCCGGGCCGTCGGCGGCGCCGTAGTCGACGCCCTCCTTGGATCGTCCGAAGGCGAGCGTCGGGACGGTGACGTGGGCGCTGCGGGCGTGCGGGATGCCGATGCCGCCTTCGAGGCCTGTGGGCATCTGCTCTTCGCGGGCGCGGACGTCGGCGAGGAAGCCTTCGACATCGGTGACGCGCCCGGCCTCGGCCATCAGGCCGGCGAGTTTCGCGGTGGCCTCGTGGTGGTCGTCCCCGGTCAGGTCGAGGTCGATCAGATCGGCGTTGATGAGATCGGTCATCGGCAGTCTCCTGTCAGTGGCTCAGGACCCGGTCCAGGTCCGGGTACGGCGTGGTCTCGACCGTGTCGGGGTCGATGTCTCCGGGGCCGGGCATCCGGCTTCCGGGCAGGGTCACGGCGGCGGTGCCCCAGGCGACGGCGGTCCGCAGCGCCGCGGCGCCGCGGCCTCCGACGGCGAGGAAGCCGGCGAGGGCCGCGTCGCCGGCGCCGACGGTGCTGGCGACGTGGCCGCTCGGCGCGGCGACGGCGTGGTGGACGCCGGTGGCGTCGAGCAGGAGGGCGCCGTCGGCACCGAGGCTGGCGAGGACCGCTCCGGCACCGCGGCCGCGCAGGACCTCGGCGGCCTTGACGGCGTCGCCGAGCGTGGTGATGGGCACTCCTGCGGCGGCGGCGAGTTCCTCGTGGTTGGGCTTGACCAGGTCGGGTCCGGCGGCGAGGCACGCTTCGAGGGCGGTGCCCGAGGTGTCGACGGCGGACTTGGCCCCCGCGGTGCGGGCGCGTTCGACCAGTCTGGAGTAGAAGTCGTCGCCGACGCCCGGCGGCAGGCTGCCGCAGCCTGCTATCCAGGCGGCGCGCTGTGCCGATTTGCGGCTCGCAAGCGTCGTCGTGGCTGCGGCGGTGGCGTCGAGCAGCGCTTCGACCTCGGCCTCGCTCAGGCGGGGTCCGGCCTCGTTGAGTTTGGTGACGGTGCCGTCGGCCTCCGCGACGGTGAGGTTGGAGCGGATCGGCTCGGCGACGCGGACCTCGACGATCGGCACGGCGGCCGCTCGGAGCAGGCCGACGAGCTCGTCGCCGGCGTGGCCGCCGGCCGACAGGACCGCCCGGGTGGCCAGGCCGTTGGCGACGAGCGCGCGGGAGACGTTGACGCCTTTGCCGCCCGCGTCGACGCGGTTGCCCCCGGCGCGCTGGACTTCGCCGCGGCGGAGCCGGTCGACCTCGATGGTGCGGTCGAGGCTCGGGTTGGCGGTGACGGTGATGATCACGCGCGCACCACTTTCAGGTCGACCGCTTCAAGGTCGGCGAGGACGCCGGGGTCGAGACCGGTGTCGGTGATGAAGGTGTCGACCTGGTCGAGGGAGCCGAAGCGAGCCAGGCAGTCGTTGCCGACCTTGGTGTGGTCGGCGACGACAACGCTGCGACGGGCGGCGGCGATCATGGCGCGTTTGACGGCGGCCTCGCCGGTGTCCGGTGTGGTCAGACCGCGCTCGACGGAGATGCCGTTGGTGCCGATGAAGGCCACGTCGACGTAGGTGTCGGCCAGGGCGCGCAGGGCCCAGTCGTCGATGGCGGCCATGGTGCGGACGCGGACCTTGCCGCCGACGATGAGGACGGTCAGGCGAGGTTTCAAGGCCAGCGAGGCGGCGATGGAGACGGAGTTGGTGACGACGGTGAGATCGCGGTCGGGCTCGAGTGCGTCGGCGATGCGGGCGGTGGTGGTGCCGGAGTCGAGCAGGATCGCGCCCTCTGCGGGGACCTCGGCCAGCGCTGCGGCGGCTATGCGCTCCTTCGCGGCGGTCTGGACGGTGTCGCGGGCGGCGACGGTGGGTTCGAATCCCAGCCGTTCCAGCGGGATCGCTCCGCCGTGGACCTTTCGGACGATCCCGCGGCTCTCCAGGACGGTGAGGTCACGCCGGATGGTCTCAGTGGTGACCTCGTACTCGGCGGCGAGGAGACCGACGTCGACGCGGCCCTCGGCGCGTGCCCGCTCAGCGATCAGCTGCTGGCGCTCCTCAGCGAACATGTTGTTTCACCACCGTTTCACTTGGTTTTACTTGGTTATACATGGATGTATGTGGCATTGTCAATAGGGAGCTGTGTCGCTCTACAGGGGCGATCGCGGCGAAATCCCCTCTGAGCTCGAACGTTACTGCGATAATTCGGCACAGACTGCAAAACGCGCGCCAAGGCGCACCGGTCGCTACCACATGTTTCAATGCGGGTATGGGCATTGCGATCATCAGCGGCGATATCACCGAGCAGCGCGTGGACGCGATCGTCAACGCCGCCAACACATCTCTCATGGGCGGCGATGGAGTCGACGGCGCGATCCACGGTCGAGGCGGCCCGTCGATCCTGGAGGAGTGCCGGCAGCTGCGGGCCTCTCACTTCAAGGACGGGCTGCCGGTCGGCGAGGCCGTCGCGACCACCGCGGGGAAGCTCCCGGCCCGCTGGGTGATCCACACTGTCGGACCGGTCTACTCTGCGAGCGAGGACCGCTCCGATTTCCTCGCCTCCTGCTACCGCCGGTCGCTCGACGTCGCCGACAACCTGGGCGCGGACTCGATCGCGTTCCCGGCGGTCTCGGCGGGCGTCTACGGGTGGCCGGCCGACTCGGCCGCGCGGATCGCGATCGAGACGGTGGCCGCGGCCGGCAGCGCGATCGAGGACATCCGGTTCGTGCTGCTCGACCCCGCGGTCCTCGCCGCGTTCCAGCAGGTCGCCGCAGAGCAGTAGGACTGTCGGTGCCCGCCGAGCGAAGGCTCGCAACCGTGAAGATGTTCGCCGAGGACGCGTTCGCCGCCGCCGAACGGTACATCGTGCTGCATGCCAGGTTCGTCGACCGCCACCGACCCATGAGCGGGGCGGCCGCCTGACCCTGGCGAGGCTGCCGCGCTCGACGCCTACGGTCGCATCGGGTGACCGGGGGTCAGTCCTGTTCCTCGCGGTCCCGTGGGCGGGCCAGCAGCAGGATCACGACCGCCGCCGCCACCAGCAGCGCGGTGGCGACGTAGAAGGAATCGATCGCCAGCAGTGCGCTGAGTCCCTGAGCGAGGAACGGCGCGGCCATGGCCACGACCACGGCCAGCGCGATCCAGCGCGAATACCGTCGCATGCCACGCATCGGCGCCTCCTTCTCCCCCACAACCCTAGAGGGTGGCCGCGGTGGATCGGACATCAGCCGCGCATGAGACAGCAGCGCCAGAAGTCGTTCTCGATCGGAGCGGTCGCGAAGTCGGTGAAGCCGGCCTCGTCGGCCCAGCGGATGGCGGTGGAGGCCCGCGGCGTGCTTCGGGGCCGCGGCCTCAATTGGTCTTGGTGTTGGGCAGGTGGTCGCCGAGGTAGCCGATCCAGACCTTGCCGGTGGGCCCGCCGGCGTCGTCGAGGAAGTGCATCCGTGGTGCGGGGTTTCCGACTCGCTGGAGTTTGATGTGCGAGGGCATGTAGATCCGGCCGGTCGGGTCGATCGCCGTCGGGACGCGGAAGGTCCTGGCCTCGCGGAACTTGGGGCGCCCGCTGACGCTGTCGGATTCCTTCATGGACACCATGTTCGGGGAGATCGCGGGCCGGCCCGGCAGGGGCCTGCCGCACCAGTCGTAGAAGCCGCCGGTGAAGTGGTGCTCGGCGCGGGCGGCGGCATAGGCGTCGAGGGCGGTCAGGGCGTCCCAGGTCTTGGCGGTCCAGCGGCGGCACAGCCGGGGGTAGGTGACGTCGAGCTTGGCCACCTCGTGGTCGAGGGTGTCGGGCAGGTCGACCCGCTCCAGGGTTTCGCGGGCGCGGTTGACCACTTCCATGAGGCTGTCGGCCTCCCACGCCTCGCCGGGCGTGTCGACGCCGTAGACCGGGTCGGCGTGCTGCGCGAGGCGGCTCTCCAGCCAGCGGATCCGCTCGCGGGCGCGGCGCTCGTCGTCGAGGAGCAACTCGTAGTCGAACTCGAGCTGGTTGTAGTCCTTGCGGAGCCGTTCGAACTCGCGGCTGCGCGGGTCGGCGGCGTGGCTCCGCTCGGCGAGGAGGTCGGTCTCCTCGACGGCTCTGGTGAGGGCGTTGAGGTGGGCCGACATCGTGCGGATGAGCCGGGTGGTCTCGGAGTCGCCGCCGCGCGCCATGTCGACCAGGGCGTCGAGTATGCCGTCGGCGAGGTTGTCGGTGACCTGGCCGGAGACGCGTTCGGCGAGGTCGGCGAGGTCGTCGGGAGGGCCCGGCCGGTCGGGTGGCAGTGGTGCCGGTTCGGGCGGTTTCGGTTGAGGTGCTGGAGACTGGGGGTTGCGGGCGCGGGCGAGTTCGGCGGGGCTGGGCGGTGCGGCGTGGAGTTGCTCTGGCCGGGCGTCGCCTGAGAGGATGCGGGCGATGCGGGCGTCGGCCCGTCGGATGTCGGCGGGGAGCCGGCGGCGCAGGGCCTGATCGAGGACGCCGTCGATGACGACCTCCAGGGCGCGGGCGCCCTGGTCGCGGATGGCGCCGCCCCCGCGCACGGGATGGCGCGACGAGTGGGCCTCGGCACCGGGGGTGAGTCCGGGCAGGTAGGTGCGCAGGCCGCCGCCGAACACGGCGAGGCCCTCCCCGAGCCGCCTGTTGAGCAGGTCCTGAGCCTGGATGTCGAACAGCCGCACCACCACCGCGGTCCCGGCGAGGGCCTCGGCGAGGCGGTCGGCATGGGCGGCGACGATCTCAGGCTCGGCGCGGTCGACGGTGAGGACGATGACGGGGACGGCCCTGCCGGGGTGGGCGAGCCAACCGGTGAGCTCGTCGACCTCGTCGCGGCCGGCGACATGCGGGGCCGCTTCGAGCGGTACGGCGCCGTCGGTGACGCGCCCAGTCCGGAGAAAGGCCGTGACCAGCGACGGGGCGCGCACCGGTTCGGCGTCGGCCGCGAGTTCGCCCTCCACGGTCACCGTGACCCAATTGCGGTCGGGCCGCTTCCCCTCGGCCCAGGTGGCGGTGGTGCGCAGACGCCCACCGCCGGTGGGGATGTCGACTGTGTAGCGGCCGCAGACCTCGCTGTCGGACAAGGAGACGCGGGTCCTGCCGCGCTCCCGTTCGAAATGCGGCGCTCCGTCGTCGTCCACAGAGGCCCAGTCCGCGAAGCACCGGCGCAGCCGTCTTCCGGGCCCGTCGCCTCCGTCGCGGAGGACGGCCTGATAGAACTTCGTCACGGCGCCCTCCTCATCTCCATGTCCGCTCTGAGGCAACATGGTACTCGAGGTGAACCTGAGCGCCTTCCATCAATTCCAATAGGGACTGACGGGTTCAGACTCGGAGTCGCCCGCCGTTTCGCCCGAACGTGTCGGTGACGCGGTCTAAGCTTCGGGCAATGGTCGATCGCCGTCAGGTTCTGCGCTATCGCGTCCGCGCCCAGCAACTCGACCGAGACGAGGGCGCACTCGCGGACACGGCCGTGCTCGATTTCGGCGTGCAGGACACCGGACCGGACGGCGGCGGGTGGGCCCTGGCGCTGCGCGGCGTCGACGTCGCCTCCCTCTCTGAGAAGGACCTCGTCCTGCTGTGGACCCTGCGCGGCGCCCCGCACCTGTACCGCCGCGCCGACGCCGGTCAGGTGGCGGCCGCGGTCGAACCGTACTCCGACGCCGACGCGGCCAAGCGCGTCTTCGACGCCGCGAAGCCGCTGAAGGCGGCGGGCATCGGCATCGTCGATGCGCTCGACGACGTGGCCGACCACATGCGCGCCATCGTCACCGAACCGAAAACAAAGGGCGAGGTCTCGACCCGGCTGGCCGAGGTGATGCCGGAGCCGTATTTGCGGTTCTGCAGGCGCTGCGACGCCACCCACCTGTACGAGATGCCGTTCCGCCTGTCCGCGTTGCGCGCCGGACTGGAGCTGCGGCCGGGCACCTCGCCCCCGGTGCTCCAACGCCTCCCGGGTTTCACGAAGGCGGGCCGGGCCGATGAGCGCTTCGACCTGGTCCGCGCCTATCTGCGACTGCTCGGGCCGGCGACGCCCAAGCACGTCGCCGAGTTCCTCGATTCCACCGTCAAGGACGTGAAGGCGCACTGGCCCGAGGACGCCGTCGAGGTGACCGTCGACGGCGAGCCGCGTTCGATCCTGGCCGCGGACGCCGAGGCGTTGCGATCGGCCGAGACCGCGGCGACGCGGCTGCTCGGCCCGTTCGACCTGTTCCTCCAGGGCAGGGACCGCACGACGCTGGTGCCGGACGAGGCCCACGCCAAGGAGCTGTGGGTGGTGCTCGGGCGGCCGGGGGCGGTCTTGGTCGACGGAGCGCTGGTCGGGACCTGGCGGCCCCGCAAATCCGGCAAGAGGTTCACCGTCGCCGTCCGGCCGTGGAAACGGCTCTCGGGCAAGGTGCGGGAGTCCGTCGCCGAGCAGGCCGCGCGGCTCGCCGACCACCGGAGCGTCCCGCTGACCGGCGTCGAATTCGAAACCGGCTTACGGTGCGGCCCCGCGCGCGAGGGCGTGCGCCGCCGCTCGGATCAGCGGCCCCGAATCCGGCGTCGCGATGCCTGGCCGGGCCTGAGGACGAAAGTCGGCACGGCCTCCGACCGAAGCCCCCGCGAACCGCCCCGATTGACGCTTCAATGGAGGGGACGCAACGAGGAGGACCGCCGTGACCACCGACGAGACCCGCACCGGACACCGCTACGTCTACGAATTCGCCGAAGGCGGCAAGGACCAGAAAGACCTCCTCGGCGGCAAAGGCGCGAACCTGGCCGAGATGACCAACCTCGGCCTCCCGGTCCCACCCGGATTCACGATCTCGACCGAGGCGTGCCGCCACTACCTGGAGCACGGCGAGGAACCGCCCGGTCTGGCCCGCGAGGTCGACGAACATCTGGCCCGGCTGGAGCGCGAGCGCGGCATGCGGCTCGGCGACGGCGACGACCCGCTGCTGGTGTCGGTGCGCTCGGGCGCGAAATTCTCGATGCCGGGCATGATGGACACGGTCCTCGACATCGGACTCACCGACGCCTCGGTCGGCGGGCTCGCCCGGATCACGCGGAACGAGCGGTTCGCGTGGGACTCCTACCGCAGGCTCATCCAGATGTTCGGCGCCACCGTCCTCGGCGTCGACTCCGCCCGCTTCGACGACGCGTTCGAGGAGGCGAAGCGGAACGCCGGCGCCGACAGCGACATCGATCTCGACGTCCACGACCTGTGCGCCCTGACCGGTACCTACAAGCAGATCGTGCGCTCACAGACCGGACGGGACTTCCCGCAGGACCCGCGCGAACAGCTGGTCATGGCGATCCGTGCCGTGTTCGAGTCCTGGAACACCGACCGCGCCCGCGTCTACCGCCGCCAAGAGCGCATCCCGCACACGCTGGGCACCGCCGTCAACGTTATGGCCATGGTCTACGGCAACCTCGGCGACGACTCCGGCACCGGCGTCGCCTTCACCCGCGACCCGGCCACCGGCAAACAGGGCGTCTACGGCGACTACCTGCAGTTCGCGCAGGGCGAGGACGTCGTGGCCGGCATCCGCAACCCGGTCCCCCTCCAAGACCTCGAACGGATCGACCCGGGCTCGTACAGCGAACTGATGGAGATCATGGCGACCCTGGAGCGCCACTACCGGGACCTGTGCGACATCGAGTTCACCATCGAGCGCGGCAAACTGTGGATGCTCCAGACCAGGGTCGGCAAGCGCACCGCCGCCGCGGCGTTCCGCATGGCGGTGCAACTGCTCGACGACGGCCTCATCGACGTCGCCGAGGCGCTGCGTCGCGTCACCGGCGACCAGCTCGCCCAGCTGATGTTCCCCAGTTTCGACCGGCACCCCGACGCGAAGCCGATCGCCTCGGGCGTCCCCGCCTCACCCGGCGCGGCCGTCGGCACCGCCGTCTTCGACTCCCGGGCGGCCGAGGCCGCCACCGGGCCGGTGATCCTGGTGCGCCGCGAGACCAACCCCGACGACCTGCCCGGCATCATCGCCGCCGCCGGGGTGCTCACCAGCCGCGGCGGGAAGACCTCGCACGCGGCGGTCGTCGCGCGCGGCATGGGCAAGACCTGCGTGGTCGGCACCGACGGACTCGACATCGACTACGGGCAGCGGCAGTTCACCGCGCCCGGCGGCGTCGTCGTGGCCGAGGGCGAGGTGGTCTCGATCGACGGCACCACCGGAGCGGTCTACGCCGAGGAGATTCCCGTCGTCGACTCCCCGGTCGTGGAGTACTTCGAGGGGCACCTCGACCCCGAATCACCCGACGCCGACTCGGTGGTCGCGGCCGTGGCGCGGATGATCACCTACGCCGACGAGCGACGCCGCCTCGGCGTCCACGCCAACGCCGACACGCCCGACGACGCGGCTCGCGCCCGCCGGTTCGGCGCGGACGGCATCGGGCTGTGCCGGACCGAGCACATGTTCCTCGGCGAGCGCCGCCGCCACATCGAGTCGCTCGTCCTCGCCGACTCGCACGAAGCGCGGGACAAGGCCCTCGCCGAGCTGCTCCCCCTCCAGATCGGCGACTTCGTCGGCCTGTTCGCGGCGATGGACGGGCTGCCGGTGACGATCAGGCTCCTCGACCCGCCGCTGCACGAGTTCCTGCCGGACCTGACCGACCTGTCGGTGCGGGTGGCGCTGGCCGAGCAGCGCGGCGGCGCCGACGAGGGCGACTTGGAACTGCTCGACGCGGTCAGGCGGCACCACGAGCAGAACCCCATGCTGGGACTGCGCGGTGTCAGGCTCGGCCTGGTCGTGCCGGGCCTGGTGATGATGCAGGTCAGGGCCGTTGCCGAGGCCGCGGCCGCGCGAATCAGGGCCGGCGACGATCCGCGCCCGGAGATCATGGTGCCGCTCATCGGCGGGGCCGAGGAGTTCGAACTCATGCGCGAGGAGATCGAGCGGGTGCTCGCCGACGTCGCCGAGGCCTCGGGAGTGGACGTGCGGGCGAAGATCGGCACGATGATCGAGCTGCCGCGGGCGGCGCTCACGGCCGGGCGCATCGCCGAGACCGCCGAGTTCTTCTCGTTCGGCACCAACGACCTCACGCAGACCGCGTGGGGGTTCTCACGCGACGACGTCGAGGGCTCGTTCTTCCCCGCCTATCTCGACAAGGGCATCTTCCCGGTCTCGCCGTTCCAGTCGCTCGACGAGGAAGGCGTCGGCAGGCTCGTGGCGATCGCGGTCGAGGAGGGCCGCTCGGCCCGGCCGGGTCTGACGATCGGCATCTGCGGTGAGCACGGCGGAGACCCCGACTCGGTCCACTTCTTCGACGGCCTGGGGCTGGACTACGTCTCGTGCTCGCCCTTCAGGGTCCCGGTGGCGCGCCTCGAAGCGGGACGCGCCTCGGTGCTCGGCGAGGAAGGCGGCGGCGACTCGCGCTGATCCTCAGTGGAGGCGGCCGGTCGTCTAACGACTTCCAGAACTTGGCGCCTCGGCGTGCCAGCGCGTCGCACTGCGTCCGGCTCAGTCGCCCTTCGAACTGGTGGTTGAGGTAGAGGCAGGGCGGTTCGGCGTCCACCCGGAACACGTTGCCCACCCAACGGGTCGGTTCGCCGTCGACGAGCTCCCACAGTTCGACGATCCGATCCCCGGGGGACACGGTCATTCTTATATGGATGTCGGCTGTTTCGACGTCGTCAGTGCGCACCCAGCCGGCACTCGCCGGGTCGGGATACCCGTTGGGCAAGGCGGGTCGTTTCGGTCGGCTCATATCGGGCCAGCCAATCCATACATTGATGACATTCCGGTCCCCCATCATCGCAGAACACTGTACGCACGCGACTGGCGTACAGCGTGATACGGGGCCGAGTTTATAGTTGCGGACATTCGACCCGAATCGATCTGCCGCCGTGCCGAGAGCCGGGGGTGACCGTGACCGCGCGCGCTCGCCCCGCCGGCTCCGCCGCACATCGGCGCGGATACTGGGGGTGTGAAACTCAGTCGCCCGATCTCCTGGTTCCTGCTCGTCTTCGGGATGTGGTCATGGTTCATCTGGATCACTTTTGTGAAGAACCTGTTCGCGGACGCGAGCGGTCTCGCATTCGACGCGGCCGGCGATCCGACCGGTTACCTCTGGGTCCACCTGGCCTTGGCCGTGACGTCGTTCGTCCTGGGAACGGCAATCGGTGTCATCGGCTTGCGCGGCCTCCTGGCGATTCGGCGATCCGTCCAGGACTGATCGGTCGGCGCTCCCCAAAGGAGCCTCCGGCGTGGACCTGCCGACCTGCCGCCGCACGGACCGATTTCACTCGAAAGAGTGTCCAGCGATCGACTCGACTGCGCGTTCAGTCCTCTTCGGCGGTGAGCGAGGCGACCGCCTCGGCGACCGGCACCTCGCCGCCCACGAGTTCGAGGGTGCGGCAGGTGATCCGGGGCGTCTCCAGCAGCTCGGCGAGGACGGCGGCGACGTCGCCGCGGGTGACCTGGCCGCGGTCGACGGACTCCGCCAGGGTCACCGTGCCGACCGGCTCGTCGTCGGTCAGGGCGCCGGGTCGCACGATCACCCAGTCGAGGTCGCGGGACTGCAGGTCCTGTTCGGCGCGGGTCTTGGCCTCGATGTAGGCGACCCATACCTCGCCTCGCGAGGCGTCTGGCTCCTGGCCGGCGCCCATGCTGGAGATCTGGACGAAACGGGTGACGCCGGCGCGTTCGGCCGCATCGGCCATGAGGACCGACGCCGCCCGGTCGACGGTGTCCTTTCTGGCCGCGCCGCTGCCGGGTCCGGCCCCGGCGGCGAACACGACCGCGTCGATCTCGTCGAGCAGCCCGGAGACGTGCTCGACGTCGGCCCTTTCGAGGTCGAGGACGATCGGCCGCCCGCCGATCGCCTCGATGTCGGCGGCGTGGTCGGGATCGCGTATCAGGCCGGTGACCGCATGGCCGTGGGCGGCCAGGGTCTCGGTCAGGTGCAGTGCGATCTTTCCGTGTCCTCCGGCGATGACGATGTGCATACCGGAAGCCTATCCGGAGTGCCGCTGCGGCGAAGCGATCAGCGCCAAACCTGGCATTCGGACGGCGGACGGTCGAGATTGAAGGTCATGCTCTTCATCGTGCAAGCCTTCGCATTCCTCGCCGCCGCCCTCCACGTCTACATCTGGGTCATGGAGCGCCTGCGCTTCGGCGACCCCAAGATCCACGGCGGCGTGTTCGGCGCGCCGTCAGCCGATGTGGACACCGTCCGCAGCTGGGCGTTCAATCAGGGCTTCTACAACCTGTTCCTGGCCGTCGGCGCGTTCGTCGTCGACTCCACAGTAGGAATCCGCGCGACCCCGGTACAGGGAACAACGTCCCGCTGCAGTCCCGATCGGGGTCCCGTCCGCAGCCTGGACTGATTTCGCCCCATCGGAAGCCACTGGGCATCAGCGAGTATTTTGTTGAACCGTGAATGATTTTCGGACCACTGGCCCGCCTGCGGCGCTCCTGCCACGGCTGTTGCTCGTGGCACTCCTCGCGCTCATCCCGGTCCCCCTCGCTGCCGACCCGGCACAGGCAGCCGAGAACATCACCGACAGGGTCCGCGCGGGCGAGAACATCGAACTGAACGGCGACGCCGTCGTCAGCCTCGGAGAGGGCGAGGAGGTCGTGTACGGCGGAACCTTCTCCGGCACGGGCACCCTCACCGTCTCCGGCCAGGGCAAACTCATCCTCACCGCCGACAGCGACTTCCAGATCCCCCCAGACCGCCGGCGCCAGAAGGTCGAGGCCCGCGGCGAGCCCTGGTGGTGGAACACCATCGAGAACCCCGACCCGCCCGCGGTCACCGTCGAATCCGGGGCCACGCTCCAGTACGGCGACGGGGAGGGCAGCACCGGCGTCATCGGGAACTATCCCTACGACCTGTCGAACTTCGAGTGGAACGCCCTGAACCACCATGTGGACGGGACGCTGATCGTGGCGGTGCACCGCGGCCGCTACCACCCGGGAAACCTCAGCGGCTCGGGGTTCATCGTGCAACCGCGCCACACCTGGGACGGTCTGGCACTGGCCGGGGAGCACACCTTCTCGGGCAGGCTCTACAACGGCACCGTGGTCCACTTCAGTCAGCGCGAGTTCCGCTCAACTCTGCCGAATGTGGACACCATTCTGAACCAGGGTTCGTTCATCATCGACACCCAGAAGGACAACGACACCGTCCTCCACCAGGACTTCTACTCGCGCGAGTGGGGCAACGACATCAACTTCCACTCCCAGATCTTCGGGAGCAAGGTCGTCGTGTCCGGCGTGTACTCCTGGGCCGACTCGGGCCCCGACCACGACCCGTCGCTGTCGGACCCGAACCTGAACTACCAGATCGTGGCGCACAACCACAACAAGCGCGGCATCAACATCGAGGGAGCGAAAGTGCAGTGGGGCGACGGCACCCACGACCGCTTCTTCCTACCGGGCAACCGCGACACCGTGTACATCAACATGCACGAGAAGCGCAACCGCAGCCACCTGATCTTCAACTACAACGGCCCGGTGACACTGTCCGCTCCCATCTCCGGCGGGATCTACCACGACACGATGGACTCCCCCGGCCAGGGCGACGTCACGATCGCGGGTACCCTCGGCAACGAGGTCACCTTCGCCGACCAGCAGAACTACAACGGCGCCACCACTGTCGAGTCCGAGGCCGTCCTCCGGATCGGATCCGGGGAAGAGGGCGGCGACGGCTGGCTCCTGACAGGGACCGACCGGGCCGAGCTCGTCAACGACGGGACCCTCGTGGTCGACAACGCCTCCAAGGACATCGAGCTGTCGAACATCAGCGGCTCCGGGAGCCTCGAACAGGCCGGGTCCGCGAAGCTGACGCTCACCGGCGGCACCTCGTACACCGGTCCCACCGTCGTCTCCGGCGGGACGCTCGCCCTCACCGGCGGGAACCTCGCGGAGTCCTCGCACGTCGAGCTGTCGGGCGAGAGCGCGGTCTTCGACCTCTCGGGCGCCGAAGACCAGACCGTGAACGACCTCAGCGGCGTCGAAGGCGCCGGCGTGAGCCTCGGCTCGACCGCGCTGACGATCGTCGGCGGCACGGACACCGAGTACGCCGGAGGGTTCGAAGGCGAAGGCGCCGTGGTGAAGTCGGGCGGGGCGACATTGACCTACACCGGGACCAGCGCCGCCACCGGCCCATGGAGTGTCGAGGAGGGGACGCTCGTCCTCGGCGGCGCCGAGATCGCCGGAGACCTCAGTGTGGATCAGGTACTGCGGGTGAACGAGCCGAGCTCGGTCGGCTCGCTCGCGCTGGGCGAGGACGCGGCGCTCGAGATCGGCACCGGCGCCGGGCTCACGGTCGAGGGGGACGCGGCGCTGGCCGGCAGCTTGCAGGTGGACTACGCCGAGGGCGATCCCCTTCCCGCCGAGATCCCCCTCATCACCGCGAACGGCGAGGTCTCGGGGACTTTCGCCGGACTCGAGGAGGGCGCCGAGCTCGACGTCGGCGGCACGGCCTATCAGATCAGCTACGCCGACGGCCGGGTCGTGCTGTCGACCGAGGCGCCGCAGGGGGAGGAGAGCGGCGGCCAGGACGCGGCCCTCGGCGGGACCGGGTTCCCGGGGCTGCCGACGTTCGCCTACGTGCTCGGGGGCATCGCCCTGGCGCTGCTGGCCGGTCTCGGGCTGCTGCTGTACTTCCTGCTGCGGCGGAGCAAGGACGAGCAGCCGGCCGACGAGACCCTGGAGCTCCCGATCGTCGACGCCGCCGGCTAGGGCGATCCGTCCAAGATCTCCTCGATCGCCTGGGCGACGCCGTCGTCGGTGTTCGCTCCGGTCTTGTGCGAGGCGGCCGCGACCGCCTCGCTGTGGGCCCCCGCGACCGCGTAGGACCGCCCGGCCCATGCCAGCATCGGAGCATCGGTCGGCATGTCGCCGAAGGCGGCCACGGACTCGGCGCCGATCCCGCGCTCGGCGCACCACGCGGCGAGCGCGTCGCCTTTGGTTGCGCCCGCGGCGCTGAACTCGATGCTCGGGTGGCTTCCCCAGTGCCACAGCCTCACACCGGGCGGGTCGATCATCCGCGCGCACGCGACCAGCGCGGCGCCGTCGGCGTCCGGAGAGCGGACGAGCACCACAGCGACGGCCCTGACGCCGGCGAACAGGTCCTCGAGCGGGTCGACGAACGTCCACGGGTCGTGGAGCAGTACGCCCTCCTGGAAGCGCCGGGACTGGGCGATCTGGGCCTCGCCGGTCTCGATGCTGAAGAGCGCCTGCGGCATCACCTCGATGAAGCGCCGCTGGAGCTCGCGCGCGGTCGCGAGCGGGATCGGGTGCTTGAAGCGGGCGGTCCGGGTCCGGAAGTCGTATTCGATGGCTCCGTTGCAGCAGATCGCGGCGTCGATGGAGGACGCCAGTTCGCGGTGCCGGTAGACGCCTCGCGGTGCCCTGGCGGTCACGGCCACGACTCTGATGCCGCGTTCGCGCGCGGCCAGCAGCGCCTTCTGGTTGCGTTCGGACAGTCGGCCTTCGTCGTCGAGGAGGGTGCCGTCAAGGTCGGTGGCGATCACTTCGGGTGCGTCCACACTCCGAGTATCAAGGCGGCGCATCGGTTCTGGCAACCTGTTTCCATGGCGGCCGGCGGTCCCCGGCCCCTGCCGAACCGGGGACCGCCGGAGTGAGGAGGTCAGCCGGCGTAGGGCGCGGCCGCGGCCTGGGCCGCCGTCATGAGCGCTCCCCGGTTGATCGGCCACAGTTCTCTTTCGATGCACTGGTAGGCGGGCAGGAAGCCGCCGCAGGCGCCGAAGGTGGGGCCCAATTCGAAGGTGAAGCTGGCGATGCCGAGCTCGCCGTAGGTCATGTCGTCGGTGGTGCCGCTGACGCCGTAGCCGACCGTTTCGGAGCCGGTGCCGACGAAGTAGCCGTTCGACTCGGCCATCTCGGCGCCGAGCTTGCGAAGCTGGGCGTCGTTGGGGGCCGGGTCGTCGGTGTAGCCCCACGGCACGATGATGTACTCGCCGTAGCTGTGGAGGGAGACGAACACGTCGCGTGCATCGTCCGGCACCGGGTCGTCCGCGCCCTCGCCGCGCTGGTCGGGGTGGATGGACCGCAGCCAGTCCTCGATCGCGGCCGTCTCGGGTTCGGATCCGGCCGAGGCGCCTTGGTAGGTCTCGCTGCACGGATACGTACTGTCGGCGCCCCATGCGAAAGTGGAGTTGCGGTTGAGGTCGACGCCGAGCCTGGAGCCGCAGTTCCCGGCCGAGCCGTTGGCGTTCTTGCGCTGCAGGACGGGAGCGTCGCCACCGGAGGCGACGATGTCGACGCCGTCGGGATTGGCGATCGGGACGACCCACATCTCGGTGGTGTCCATGAGGGACGTGATGGCCTCATCGGTGCCGTAACCCTCGACGAGGGTGTCGATCCAGCGCCAGGAGATCTCGCCGGTCGCGATCTCGCGGGCGTGGAGCTGGGTCATCAGGGAGAAGCGGGGCTTGGCCGATTCCGGGCTCCGCTCGCAGTCGCCGTCGGCGATCTTGGTGATGCAGATGGCCCAGATGTCGTGGCCGCCTGCGCCTTGGGTCTTGCGCCATGAGTTGCCGATGTCATAGACCCGAGCGAGGTCGGGGTGTTCGGCTGCGACGGCCTGGAGGTGGTTCTCGTGGGCCTCGACAGTGCGGTAGCCGCCGTAGTAGGTGCCCGCCTGCCGGATGCCCGGGGCGAGGTCCTTGTAGACGGTGTCGTGGAACATCGGGTCGTGGCCGAGGTCGCGCAGGTCATCGGCGACCGTGTCGTCGCCGATGACGAGGATGCTGCCGCCCGGGTCCTCGTAGGCGACGTCGAAACCGAGGTCTTCGAGTTCGGCGATCTGATCGGGGTCGATGTCGGCGACGCTCCAGGTCACCGGTTCGGTGCCGCTTTCGGCGGGGTCGGCCTGAGCGGTCATCGTGGCGACGCCGGTGACGGCGGCGGCCGCTGTGACCGCGATGCTCGCGGTTGCGAGCCTTCGCTTCGATTGCATGTGTCAGTTCCTTTCTCAGCGCGTCGAGGGTGGCGGCGCGCAGGAGGGAGGCCAAAGTGAGGATTAATAATACATATACCCATCAATGCCGCCGAATCCGTCCCATTCCGGCACAATGGGAATCAGCGGCCGCCGACGCGGGCGTACGGCGGGTAGCAGGTATTTCTCGCGCTCGAGTGGATTTTGGTCAGTGCGCGGCCGGGTCGGGACGGGCCCGGTCGAAGGCGCACTCGACGACGCCCTCGCCGCGTGTGAGCGAGGGAGCCGCTGCTCCAGCTCTTGTCGAACTCGCCGTGCGCGCTGCCGCGACCGGTTCTCAGGCGGCGTCGCGCGAGCGCTCGATGAGCGCCTCGATGACGCGAGCGACGCCGTCGTCGGTGTTGGCGGCGGTGGTGTCGTTCGCGGCGGCCAGCGCCTCGGGGTGGGCGCCCTCGACCGCGTAGGAGTGACCGGCCCAGGCGAGCATGGGGACGTCGTTGGGCATGTCGCCGAAGGCGACCACGTCCTCGGGTCCGAGTCCTCGCTCGTCGCACCAGGAGGCGAGTCCGGTGGCCTTGTTGGCTCCGGGGGCGTTGAAGTCGAGCATCCCGAAGTCGCCCCAGTGGCACATGTCGAGCTCGGCCAGGTCATGGCCTTCGACGGCGCGGATCATCTCCTCGGAGTGAAGGTCGGGGTCGTAGACCTTGATCTTGACGATGCTCTCGACGCGGTCGAGCGTCTCGGCGACCGAGGCGGTGAACTCCCAGTGGGACGTGTCCGAGACGATGTCGCCGTAATGCTTCCGGTCGCCGACGAGGCCGTGGCCGGTCTCGATCGCGATGGCGGCCCCTGGAAGCGCCTTGGTGAGGACGCCGCATACCCGGCGGGCCGTGCCGGGCTCGATGGCGCGCCGGATGCTCATGCGGTCGGCGGCCGGCTCGTAGAGGATCGCTCCGTTGGCGCAGATCGCCGTGTCCAGCAGCGGGACGAGCTCGCCGAGCCGGTCGACGCCGTATGGGGTTCGGGCGGTGACGGCGACGACGGCGAAGCCGTATTCGCGGGCGGCGACCAGGGACTTGCGGGTCCGCTCGGTCAGTTCACCGTCGACACCGAGGAGGGTGCCGTCGAGATCGGATGCGATCACCTGAGGAATGTGCACCGTTCAAGTATCGCGCCGGCGCGGCACGCGGACAACCGCGATGCAGGCGCGTCCCCGAGAGTGCGGGGCCCGCCGCTGGGGTGAGACGCACCCCTAGGAGGCGCTCCGGTCCCGGCCTGCGAAAGCGGCCGGCACACGCAGTTCGTGGCCCTGGAAGAAGTCGATGCCGTCGATCTCGTCCTCTGCGATCCAACGGTGATCCGAGGCTTCGAGTTCGGCCAGGCGGATCGGCTGGTCCGGGTCGTCGAGTCGGGCCGAGAAGCTCATGATCATGGGAAAGCGGCCGTCCCCGCAGTCGAGGTCGCGCTTGTCGAACGCCCAGCTCAGGCCCGTGACCGTGACGTCGAGGCCGGTCTCTTCGAGGGCCTCGCGGACGGCGGCCGTGCCGACGGTCTCACCTACCTCTGCCGCGCCTCCGGGCATCGCCCACTGGCCGGTGTCGGTCCGGCGGATCAGCAGGAGGCGGTCGCCCTCGTCGAAGATCGCGGCGTCGGCACCGGTCGGGAGGCCTTCGGCGGCGAGGTCGCCGCAGTCGATTCGCTGGTACGCGAGATCGGCCTCGACGGTGTGTTCGCAGAGGTCCTCGATCCGTTCGTGGCGCTCGAGTGAGTAAACGCCGGTGGCCGCGGTTCGGCCCGATTTTGCGACGGCGGCGACCTCGTCGAGGAGTTCCTTGACCTTCGCCGTGACCGGCAGGGGCCCGCGCTCGGGCGTCACCGCGCTCGCGGCCGGGATCAGGTGCTCGATCTCGCCTTCCAGATCCGGGTCGCTCGGTTCGATCGATTCGCGCACAGTCGCCGCCGTGAGGGGTGTTTCGGCCTCGTAGGCCAGCAGGAACGTGTGCGGGCACGCCAGGCCGGCCAGGTCGGTGTCGCCGATGGCGACGACGTCGGTCGGTGCGTCGGTCCGCAGGGTCTCGCCGAGGTCGGCCAGGCGCCGGCCGAGGGACGCCCGGTCGCGGGTCAGGCGGCGGCGTTGGACCACCTCGGTCCCGTCGGCGCATCGGATGCGGAACTCGGTGGCGGGCATGGGGCTCCGCAGGACCTCGTCCGCTTCGAAGATCGCCGCGATCTCGGACGGCGACCGGTGGTCGACCTCGGCCGTCAGCGCCACCGCGTATCCGCGGATCCGGTGCAGCCGCGCCAGTTCGTCTTCCTCTGCGCCCCAGTACAAGCCGTTCGCCGCCTCTGCACGCAGGATTCCGGCCAGTCTCGCCAGGCCCGCCGCCGCGTTCTCGTCCGCCATCGCTCTCCTCCGGTCGACTGCGACGGAGCCTACCGTCAGACGGTCCGTTTTCCAACGGCGGCGCGGGCGAGGTTGAGGGCCTCCTGGGTCGAGGCGATCAGGGCCTGGTCACCGAGTTTCCGGCGCGTCTTCAAGACCTCCTGGAGGACTTCGGCGGCCAGTTTGGGCTTCCGGGCGTCGATGAGGTGCTTCCCGTAGTGCTGCATGGCGAAGTGCAGCATGCGCGGGCAGTCGGCCTTGGCGGTCTCGATGGCCAGCGTGTAATTGGGTTCGGCGCCTGCCAGGTCGCCGGCGTACCGGTGGGCGTCTCCCAGGTTGATCAGCGTCGCGACGCTCTGGCCGGGCTTGGCGGCGCGCTCCAGGGCTGCGGCGAGGACCCGACGGGCGCGGGCGTGGTCGCCGAGGGCGATCAGGCCGACGCCCACCTGGCGCAGCTCGGGCTGGGCCAACCCGGCCTCGCGCGCCAGTTCGGACTCGACGAGCCGCCGCAGCTTCTCGGGCTCCGTCGCGTACATGCGGCCGTCATTGCCGGTCGCGATCAACTCGGCTATCTGGTGTTGCACTGCCGACATCACTCTTTCCTCGATTGCAGGCGAGTTGCCGTCAGGGCGGCGACGGGGCGTCGCCGCCCAACTTCTCGGAAGTGTAACCCCGGACACGCCGAATCACCTCATCCGTCGCTGCGGCGCAGGACGAGGCCGTGGAATTCGAGTTCGGTGTAGTCGGGCTCGTGGACGACGAAGTCGAGCAGCTCGAAGTGCTCGGCGGCTACGGCGCTGATCCGCTCGGCGGTCATAAGCGAGAAGAACCGCTTCGGTTCGTAGCGGCCCTCGGGGTAGACCTCTTCGGAGTCCTTTCCGCCGTATTGTCCCCAGTAGAACAGGCCGCCCGGGGCGAGCACACGCCCCACCTCCCGCAGGATGCCGTCCAGCTCGGCGCGCGGGACGTGCAGGAGGCAGTTCATGCCGAACACGGCGTCGAAGGAGCCGTCCGCGAACGCCAAGGCGTTGAAGTCCATCACCTCGGCGGCGAGCCCCTCGGCCCGGCAGAGGCCGACCATCTCCGGCGACAGGTCGACGCAGGTGACCGTGTGGCCCTGGTCAGCGAATTGACTTCCTCCTCGCCCTAAAGGGACGAGGATTCCCGGCTCGGGCACCGCTTGCACGGCACCGCTACGGACGGGTTCCTCGTTCTTCCCC
>NZ_JAKZEW010000079.1:0-1072 GCF_022548875.1 Glycomyces sp. L485
CGATCACTCAGAGTGCCACATAAGTTGCCGGGAAAACCTCATTGGCGTAGTCGATCTCAACTTGATATGCGCTCCGCTCCGACTCTGCAAGAAGTCACGAGGGCGGGCACGAGTCATTGACGGCCTACGTGTTTGGAGGCGGTGTCGGGGGTTCAGGCCAGCGGGTCGTTGTCGTCTTCGAAGCGGGCCAGACCCCAGATGTCGTCCTCTTCGGTCAACCAGGTCTCGCGGCCCTGCTCATCCTCACCGGGAGCGCCACCCGCACCGCGGCCACCGCCCATCATCGACGACGTCCCGCCCCTGCCAGCACCGGTGCCGGCTCCAGCGGTCTTGCCGAACAAGCCCTGGCCCTTACCCATGCCACCGGCTCCACGGCCGGCACCGGAGCCCGCGCCACCGCTGCCGACCGCCGGACCGAACAGACCCGCACCCGCACCCCCACCAGCGCCGCCGCCCAGGCCGCTCCCGGCACCGAGCCCCGGGCCAGCACCAGTACCGGTAAACGTTCCCGCACCGACACTGCCGCCCGATGCAAGACCACCGGAGACGTCCTCGTCGTCGGAGTCGTAACTGTCCCAGGGATTGCCCGAGTCCAGGCCCGTCCCACCGCCAACACCGCCAACGCCACCAACACCGCCAAAGCCACCAGAGCCACCAGAGCCGGTGCCTCCGCCGCCGAACGTCGTCGACGACTCCGGCGGGTTCAAACCCCCCGTGCCCGAACTGGTCGGCGAACCCGAGTAGTCCCCGCCACCGGGCGGGGAATAGCCCGAGCCGTCGAGGTCGCCTGCCGAGTCACGGAACGTCGTGTCACGAGAAGGCTCGACGGTCGGAGTGAACTCGCTCGCGGAAGTCTCGGCATCGCTCCAACGAGCGAGAACCGTCTCGTTCTGCGCCGTAGCACGAGACTGATAGTCCGCGTTCGCCTCGTTGTAGTCCTCGCTCGCCTTGTCGTTCGTGTCCTGCTCGGCGAGCGCCTCGGCCTGCCGACGCAGATTAGCCTCATCGGCCTCGGGATCGTCGGCCTTCAGCCGCGTGTAGTGGTACTCGGTCTGGTCCACGTTGTACTGGC
>NZ_JAKZEW010000079.1:1164-2683 GCF_022548875.1 Glycomyces sp. L485
GCTGCCCTGCAGAGCAAAGATTTCAGAGGCCTTCTGTTCCAGAAGGCCCGACATGCCGCTGGTACCGTCGCCGATATCGGCAGCGATCTGCTCGCAATTGGCGAACACCGTCTCCATCTGCTCAGCGAAACCATCGAAGTCATCGCCCTGCCAACCGTTGGCGAGCTCACCCAACTTCGTCCGAAGAATCGGAGCAACCGAGGTCTCAGGATTCTTGGAGAACTGCTGGTAGAACTCCATCCAACGCTGTGAGACCGTGCGCAGCGCGTAGTTGTCGGGGTCCGAGGGGCGAACCTGCCCGACCATGTTCTGGACTTCCTCCTGACTCGGTGCGGCCGTGCCAATCGCCACGCACTTCAGGTAGGCCGCCTGCCCGGCGACCGGGATGGCGGAGACGAGCTTGACCCACGCCCCTTCTGCCTCCGTCGCTGTGTTCTGGCAGTCGGAGTTTGTGCAAGGGTCACCACCAAGAAACGAAGCATCTGCCGTGTTCTGCTGCCCCTGGATCAATTCGGAGTTGTCGAGGTTCGCATTTCCAGCGTAGTCCTCAGTCTTGAACTCGATGTTGTCGCTCATAGTTATTGCACCTCGGCGATCTCGGCATTGACGTTCTGGTTCGCCTCAGGGAGGTAGGTCTCGATGAGCCATCGATGAAATTCATCATTGGTGAACCCGAACGCCGGTTCGCCTTCGTTGATGAGACCGTAGTCCTGGTCGTAGTTGGTCTTGATGTGGAAGATCCACTGGCCATCGCGAGCGATGACCTGAAGATCGGACGAGCCGGCATTGCCCTTCGAGGCGTACAAGACACCCTCATCCCACGGATCAGCAATCGCAGATTCCACGAAGTCCTCACCACCAGAGACGGCGGATTCTGCCGTTGCCCTGCGCGACTCGTAGAGGCTTGATGCCTGATCTTCGTCCTCGGTGGGGACAATCGCGACTGACAGCTCACCACCTCCCACAACCCCGGAGTTTTCTCCAAGGTTGATGAGGTTGCCGCATCCGATGGCGTCGGGGTCCCAGGTGTTGCCATATTCGCGGGTTCCGGGCTCGCCGCCTTCAGAGGTGGAGGAGCCCCAGCCCTCGATCCCCATGTAGTCGGCGATGGGTTGGAGGTTGTCGAGGACTTCGCAGGCGTCCCAGGTCGTCATGGCGGCGAACACCGGGTCGTCCCCGCCGGTTCCGTCGCCGTCGCTAGAAGAGCCGTCGGCCGCTTGGCAGGCGGTCAGGAGGAGGGCGGCCGATCCGGCCGCAGCGAGAGTCTTGACGAATGCGTGCTTCATGAGTCCTGAGTGTCCTAGCTGTTGTCGATGTCACTGCCGACGGCATCGGTCTGCGCGACGTTGTACGCCTCCGCATCCGTATGCACACCAAGCGACTCGTTGATCGTCACGATCGCGCCATAAAGATCCGCGCGCAGCTTCTGCAGGTTGTTCCAGGTGTCCTCGTGCGCGCTCGCGTACTGGGTGCGCGCACTCTGCGAGGAGTCGAGCAGACCGAACCCGGGCTCGACGCC
>NZ_JAKZEW010000061.1 GCF_022548875.1 Glycomyces sp. L485
GAGAACCGGTCCTGGGGCGTCGGCGAGTACTTGTCGCTCATAATGCTCAGTCCTTTGCTTACTGGTGGGACGCCCAGGAGGACGTTTCGTTCCTGAGGGTCGAATACCGCTCGGACACGGCAGTCGCGGCCGGGCCGGTGAACCTCGCCGTGTCGCCTGCGTTCCACTGCGGCGGGGTCGCCGCGCCGGACAGCGCCCAGGCGGCCTGCCTGGCCGCGCCGAGGGCAACGTACTCGGCCGACTGGGGTACCTCGACGTCGACGCCGAACACCGCCGGCGCGATCCGCCGGACGGCCTCCGAGGCGGAGGCGCCTCCGATGAGGAGCACGCGCCGGGCCTCCATGCCCTGGGCCTCCACCGCGGCGATACCGTCGGCCAGGGCCGAGAGCATGCCTTCGACGGCGGCGCGGGCCAGATCAGCGCGCGTCGCACCGGTGGTCAGACCGCTCATGACCCCGGTGGCGTTGGGCCGGTTCGGGGTCCGCTCACCATCGAGGTAAGGCAGGAGCGTCAGCCCGCCGGCTCCCGGTTCGGCCGACAGCGCGAGCTCGTCGAACGCGGCGTGGTCGACCCCGAGCAGTCCGCGGAATGTGTCGAGGACCCGGGCGGCGTTGAGGGTGGTCACCAGCGGCAGGAACCTGCCGGTGGCGTCGGCGAATCCGGCGACCAGCCCCGACGGGTCGGCCGCGCGGGTCTCCGAGACGCCGAAGACCGTGCCCGAGGTGCCCAGCGAGACAGCGACGTCACCGGTGGCCAGGCCGAGGCCGAGCGCGGCCCCGGCGTTGTCGCCGGTGCCGGGAGCGACGGCCGCTCCGCTCGGGGTGCGACCGACGATCTCGTTCGGCGCGGCCACGCGCGGCAGGGCCGCCTCGCGGCCGAGCGCCCGGCTCACCTTGTTCGTCAGGTACTCCCCCGTGACCGGCGACCAGTAGCCGGTGCCGGACGCGTCTGAGCGGTCGGTGGTCGCCTCGGCGGCCCTCGCACCGCGCAGCTTCATGGTCAGCCAGTCGTGCGGGAGCATGACCGACTCGACGCGCGCGGCGTTCTCGGGCTCGTGCTCGGCGAGCCAGGCCAGTTTGGTGACGGTGAACGACGCCACCGGGACCAGGCTCGTCTCCTCGGCCCAGGCTTCGGGCCCGCCCCCTTCGGCGGTGAGCCGCTCGGCCTGGGGCGCCGACCGGGTGTCGTTCCACAGCAGAGCCGGCCGGACGACCTGGTCGCCCTCGTCGAGGGCGACCATCCCGTGCTGCTGGCCGGAGACTGCGACCGCCTCAGCGCGGTCGAGGATGCCCTTCCCGGCCTGCTGGAGGGCGTCCCACCAGTGGTCGGGGTGGCATTCGGTGCCATCGGGGTGAGGGGCCTTGCCCGAGTCGACGATCTCGCCGGTCTCGGCCTCTACCAACAGGACTTTCGTTGACTGCGTGGAGGAGTCAATTCCCGCGACTAGGGTCATCAGCGCTCCAGTGCTACCTTCTCGGGCTTGCCGGCGACATCGATGATCTCCACCCTACTGATGTCGGCCGGGCCGCTCGCGATAAGGGTTACGGACATTTCGGAAACTTCCACCGAAACTTCCGTGTCGCCGTCGACGTCGGAGAGGGTGACGCCGCGGTCCGGCTCGCCCCAGACTTCGAGGGTGATCGCCTCGAACGGTTCGTCGCCGATGCGGTCGCCGGGCGCGACACGCGGGATGATCGCGCCGTAGCGGACGAAGATCGGGAACGTCTCCAGGCCGTGTTTCGTGGCGATGTAGCGGCCACCGGTGACGACCTCCTTGGTCCAGTAGTCGATCCACCGGCCCTCGGGAAGGTAGACCTTGCGCTCGCCGGACGGGTCGTTGACCGGGGCGACGAGGAGGTCCTTGCCGAAGCGGTACTCCTGGTCGGCGTTCCATGCGACCGGGTCGCCCGGGTCGTCGACGTTCAGCGCGCGCAGCATCGGCTCCCCGGTGCGCGAGGAGTGGACCGCGGCCGAGTAGATGTACGGCATCAGGGAGTAGCGCAGCTTGAGCGAGTCGGCCGCGAGCCGCTCGGCCTCCGCGGAGAACTCCCACAGCTCGCGGGTGGTGGTGCCGTGGTAGCGCAGCAGCGGCGACAGCGCGCCGAACTGGGCCCAGCGAATGTACAGGTCGTCGGTGGGCGTGCCGTTGAAGCCGCCGGTGTCATGCGACCAGAACGGCATGCCGGACAGGCCGTGGCTGGCGCCGCCGCGGATGGTGCCGCCGAGTCCGGCCCAGGTGGTCTGGACGTCGCCGGACCACTGGGCGGGGTGGCGCTGGCCGCCGAGGAAGGACGAGCGGGCCCATACGAAGTCGTACCCGTGGATCTCACGGGTGACCTCGCACACGGCGTCGTTGTACAGCAGGGTGTAGACGTTGTGCAGTTCGGTGCCGCTCATGCCGTTGAATGCGACGGCGTCGGCCGGGACGCCCTCGGCGAAGTCGGTCTTGTAGAGCGCCGCTCCGGCCCGGAGCGGTCCGCGCAGCAGCTCCTTCCACCACGCGACGGCGTCGGGGTTGGTGAAGTCGACGATGCCGCTGGCCTCGTGCGAACCGTGCCAGACGTCGGCGACGTAGGTCTCGCCGTCGGCGTTCCGGAGGAAGTAGCCCTTCTCGTCGCCCTCGGCGAAGACCGGGGACTTGTGCGAGATGTAGGAGTTCATCCACAGGCAGACCTTGAAGCCCTGCTCGGCCAGGTCCGAGAGCATCTTCTCGGGCTCGGGGAAGTTCGCCGGGTCCCACTGCATGTCGGACCAGTGCGGCTCGTGCTGCCAGAACGTGTCGAGGTGGAGCACGTCGCAGGGGATGCCCCGCTCGCGGATCTTCTCGGCCCGGTCCATGACCCGCTCGTGGCTGTCGACGAAGAAGCCCGAGGAGATCCATGTGCCGAAGGCCCACTTGGGGGGCAGCACCGGGCGGGACGTGAGGCCGTCGAAGCGGTCGAGGATCTCGACCGGGGTGGGGCCGCCGATGACGAAGTACTCGAGGACGTCGTCGGGGACGAGGATCTCGACGGCCGCGTGCGTCTGCTGGGCCATGTCGAACTCGACCGGCGCGCCTGAGTTGACCAGGATGCCGTAGCCGCGGTCGGACATGTAGACCGGGACGTTCTTGTAGGCGCGGATCGACTCCGATCCGAAGGCGTCGAAGTTCCACATGAGCGGGCGCTGGCCGCGGGCGTTCAACGGCGCGAAGCGCTCGCCGAAACCGGCGAAGGCCTCGTCGGGGGCGGCGGTGAAGGACTCGTGATAGGCGGCGGGCTCGCCGTCGACCAGGGAGCGGCCGAACGGGAGGGTGCGCAGGCGCCCCGAGATGTCGACCTCGCCGGGGTTCTGGCCCACGAGGGTCTTGCCGTCGGCGTCGGTGTAGCGCAGCGACCACTCCCCGAGGGTGGCGACAGCGCGCACGGAGCCGGCGTCGACGACGAGGGTGTCGCCGTCGACGGTCACCTCGGCGCCGCCGAAGGAGCCGGGGTGGACCAGGTCGATGATCTTGGACGCGGCGGGCTTCGCCGCCGGGTCGGCGGACAGGCGCGTGCGGATGACGCCCTCGCCGGCGACGCTGAGTCCGACGTACAGCTCCTCGCCGGCGGAGGTGGTGGCCTTCAAGGTGACCGACGAAGCGCCCCTTTCGGCGACTTCGGCGGCCTTGACGGCCGAGAGGCCCTGCTCACCGGTCGCGCGCTGGGGCAGCTCCGGCGGGTCGGCGACGAAGAACTCGCGTGCGACCAGCGGTGGGCGGTAAGGCATGGTGACTCCTGCCGTTCAGGTGTTCTAACTTGTACTGCGCCTCGCGCCGCCCTGGGACGGGGCCAGGTGCGCGACGCTTTTAGTTTATCGACTAATCCAACAAACTGCATCAGGGGGCTTTGCCTTACTTCCCGCCCGCACGGGCACCAGCCCATTACCCTGACCTGAGACACTGGGAGAAAACGAGAGTTCCTTGCGAGGTGCCGAGATGTCGACCGTCCGCTCCAGCCTTTCCGATGAGAACCGCGACATCGCGGCCGTAGCGCTCCAGGGTTCGCTGGTGGATCTCATCGACCTGTCGCTCACCGGCAAGCAGGCGCATTGGAACGTCTACGGCAGGAACTTCAGGTCGCTGCACCTCCAGCTCGACGAGATCGTCGTCTCGGCGCGGAACGCCGCCGACACCGTGGCCGAGCGGGCCATCGCCATCGGCGTGAGCGCAGACGGCCGCGCCGCGACCGTGGCCGCGAACTCCTCGGTCCCCAAGATCCCCTCCGGTCAAATAGCCGACACCGAGGCGATCGCCCTCTTCATCGAGGCCTACACCTCGATCATCAGCAATATGCGCGAACGCATCGACGCCGTCGAATCGGCCGACCCGGTCACCCAGGACCTGCTCATCGGCATCACCGCCGAACTCGAGAAGCAGTCCTGGATGTTCCAGGCCGAACTGGGCTGAGACCGGGGCGCGCGCCCCGGTCTCGATCCGTTCTACAACGCGGTGCAGGTCACCGCCGGCTCGGCGGACGAGCCGGAGCCGACGAACCCGAAGGCCTCCCGTGTCTGACCGGAGGCGACGGTGCCGTTCCAACCGACGTCGGAAGCGGTCACCGACGATCCCGTCTGGGCGATGTCAACGTTCCAGGAGCTGCTGATGCTCTGCCCGTCCGGCCAGGTCCAGTCGAGCGTCCAGCCGTTCACACCGCCGTCGCCGGCGGTGACGGAGACGTTCGCCTGCCAGCCCGAGCCCCAGTCGTTGACCACCTCGATCGCGGCCGAGCAGCCGGCGCCGGTAGGCGGCGGGCTGGTGGTCGGAGCGCCCGTGGTGGGGTCGCCCTCGCCGCCGCCGAGGGCCTCCAGGACGGCGGTGTGAGCCGGTTTGGGGCTGCCGTCGTCGTTGAACAGCAGCGGCGCGCCCTGGCCGTCGAACACGTCGGGCACCCAGGAGTCGCCGTCCCTCAGGCCCCACACGGTCACGCCTGAGCAGTCCGCGATGCCCTTGCAGATGTCGACGACCCGTTCGAAGTCCTGGGCCTGCCGCTGAAGCTCGTTCGAGTCGGCCGGCATGTCGATCCGGATGTCGAGCTCGGTGACGCGCACCTTGAGGCCGAGGTCGGCGAAGCGCTGGAGGTTGGCCTCCATGTCGCCCGGGACCTGGCCGAGGATCAGGTGGGCCTGGAAGCCCATGCCGTCGAGCAGTCCCTGTTCGACCAGGCCCTGCGCGAGCTGGTAGTACCGGTCGGACTTGGCGTTGATGCCGTCGATCGAATAGTCGTTCATGTACAGGTCGGCTTCAGAGTCGGCCTGCCGGGCGTACTGGAACGCCTGCGCGATGTATCCCTCACCGAGGCCCTGGAGCCAGAACGAGTCGCGCAGCTGACCGTTGTCGTCGCCGACGACCTCGTTGACCACGTCCCAGGCGAATATGTCGCCCTCCCAGTGGTTCATCGTCGTGGTGATGTGGTCCTGCATGGCCTGGCGGAGCGCGTCGCCCGACAGGTTCCGGACCCAGCCGGGGGCCTGGCTGTGCCAGACGAGCGTGTGGCCGTACACGGACTGGTCGTTCTGCTGGGCGAAGTCCACCAGCGTGTCGCCGGGTCCGAAGTTGAACTGGCCCTGGCTGGGCTGGACCGTGTCCATTTTCATGACGTTCTCGGCCGTTACCGAGTTGAACTCGGTCGCGACGAGGTTGCGGTAGGTCGAGTCGTTCTGGAGCTTGCCCACGTCGACGGCGACGCCGATGTCCTTGCCGATCGCCGTGGCGGCGGCCCGGAGAGTGGATTGGGCGTGGGCGAACTGGCTCGACAGCAGGAAACCGGCCGAGGCCATGACGACGGTGACGAATCCGGCGATCCATGCTCGACGGCGGGTGCGAGTCTGCAACACGATTGCTCCTCAAGCTTCTGCCGCGCGTGAGGGGACGAGGCGGTGGTCAAGACAGGAGCGGAGCGCTCCCAAATATGGCCACAGCCTATTAGATACATCGATGGCTGTCAATAATGAGCCTGAGGACGCCGGGGACGGACGAAATCGAGGGCGCGGACCCGACGGCCCGCGCCCTGATTCCTATAGGATATATCCTATAGGGTCTGTCATTTGGCGACGATCGAGACCATGCGGCCCGGCACCACGATGACCTTCTTGACGTCCTTGCCGGCCAGGGCCGCCGCGACCTTCTCCACCGCCAGCGCCGCCTCGCGCACGGCCTCCTCGCTCGCGTCGGCACTCACCTCGATGCGCCCGCGCACCTTCCCGTTGACCTGCACCGGGTACGTCGCGGTCTCCTCGACCAGGTACCGGTCCTCGGCGACCGGGAAGTCGACGTAGGCGATGCCGTCGGTGTGGCCCAGTCGCTCCCACAGCTCCTCGGCGATGTGCGGGGCGACCGGGGCGACCATCAGCACCAGGGCCTCGGCGACGCTCCGCGGCACCTCGTCCAGGCCGGTCACGTGGTTGTTCAGCGTGATCAGCTTCGCGACAGCGGTGTTCATGCGCAGGTGGTCGTAGTCCTCGCGGACTCCGGCGATGGCCTTGTGCAGTTCTTTCAACGTACCGGCCGCGGGCTCGGACTCGGAGACGGTGACTTCGCCGGTCTCCTCGTCGATGATGTTGCGCCACAGGCGCTGCAGGAAGCGCTGTGAGCCGACGATCGCGCGGGTCTCCCAGGGCTTGGAGTCGGCCAGCGGCCCCATCGACATCTCGTAGACGCGGAAGGTGTCGGCCCCGTACTCGGCGCAGATGCCGTCGGGGGTGACGACGTTCTTCAGCGACTTTCCGATCTTGCCGTACTCGCGGTTGACCTTCTCCCCCTGGTAGAAGAAGGCTCCGTCGCGCTCCTCGACCTCTTCTGCCGGGACGTAGACGCCCCGGTCGTCGCTGTAGGCCCAGGCCTGGATGTAGCCCTGGTTGAACAGGCGGCGGAAGGGCTCGCGGCTGGAGACGTGCCCCAGGTCGAACAGGACCTTCTGCCAGAACCGGGCGTACAGCAGGTGCAGCACCGCGTGTTCGACGCCGCCGATGTACAGGTCGACGCCGCCGACGTCGTCGCCGTCGCGCGGGCCCATCCAGTAGGAATCGTTGGCGCCCTCGGAGATGCGCTCGGAGGACTTGGGATCGGTGTAGCGCAGCTCATACCACGAGGAGCCTGCCCAGTTGGGCATGGTGTTGACCTCGCGGCGGTAGGTCTTGGGCCCGTCTCCCAGGTCCAGTTCGACCTCGACCCAGTCCTTGGCGCGGCCCAGCGGCGGCTCGGGCGCGGTGTCGGCGTCGTCGGGGTCGAAGGTCTTGGGCGAGAAGTCCTCCATCTCGGGCAGCTCGACGGGCAGCTGGTCCTCGGGCAGCGCGACCGGCAGGCCGGTCTCGTCGTAGACGACGGGGAACGGCTCGCCCCAGTAGCGCTGGCGGCTGAACAGCCAGTCGCGCAGGCGGAAGGTCGTGGCGCCCTCGCCGCGGTGGTGTTCGACCAGCCATTCGGTGATGCGCTGCTTGGCTTCTGGGACGGCCAGGCCGTCCAGGAAGTCGGAGTTCACGCATGTGCCGGTGACGTTGTCCGTGTAGGCGGCCTCGCCGTCCCACTCCGCTTCGCCGGCGACGACCTGGCGGATCGGGATGTCGAAGGCCCTGGCGAAGGCGAAGTCGCGCTCGTCGTGGGCGGGGACGGCCATGATCGCGCCGGTGCCGTAGCCGGCCAGGACGTAGTCGGCGATGAACACCGGGACGCTCTCGCCGTTGACCGGGTTGGTGGCGTAGCCGCCGGTGAACACTCCGGTCTTGACCTTGGCGTCGGCCTGGCGCTCGACGTCGGTCTTGGCGGCGGCCTCGGCGCGGTAGGCGGTGACCGCGGCGGCCGGGGTGTCGTGGCCGCCGGTCCACGCCTCGGGGATGCCGGAGGGCCAGGTCTCGGCTGTCAGCGCGTCGACCAGTTCGTGTTCGGGGGCCAGGACCATGTAGGTGGCTCCGAACAGGGTGTCGGGACGGGTGGTGAACACGCGGATGTCGCCGGTGTAGGTCGCGAAGTCGACATAGGCGCCGGTGGACTTGCCGATCCAGTTGCGCTGCATGGATTTCAGCGAGTCGGTCCAGTCCAGGTCGTCCAGGTCGCGCAGCAGGCGGTCGGCGTAGGCGGTGATGCGCAGCATCCACTGCTTCAGGGTGCGGGTGTAGACCGGGAAGTTGCCGCGTTCGCTTCGGCCCTCGGAGGTGACCTCCTCATTCGACAGCACGGTGCCCAGGCCGGGGCACCAGTTGACGGGCGCTTCGGTGACGTAGGCCAGGCGGCGTCCGTCGATGATGCGGCGGCGCTCGACGTCGCTCAGTTCGGACCAGGGGCGGCCGTCGGGCGTGGGCTTCTCCCCCGACTCGAAGTCGGCGATCAGCTGCTCGATCGGGCGCGCGGCGTCGGCCTCCTCGTCGTAGTACGAGTTGAAGATCTGCAGGAAGATCCACTGGGTCCACTTGAAGAAGTCGGGGTCTGTGGTGGCGAACTCCCGGCGGGTGTCGTAGCCCATGCCCAGGACGCGCAGCTGTTCCTTGTAGCGGGCGATGTTCTCAGCGGTGATCTCGGCGGGTTGGCGGCCGGTCGCGATCGCGTACTGCTCGGTGGGCAGGCCGAACGCGTCGAAGCCCATCGGGTGCAGCACGTTGTAGCCGGCCATGCGCAGGTAGCGGGAGTACACGTCCGTCGCGATGTAACCCAGCGGGTGCCCCACGTGCAGGCCCTCCCCCGACGGGTAGGGGAACATGTCCATGACGTACTGCTTCGGCGCGCCGGCGCGGGGGTGGTCGGGCTCGGCGAGGGCACCGGCGGGGTTCGGGGCGCGGAAGGTCTGCTCGGCCGCCCAGCGGTCCTGCCAGCGCGGCTCGATCTCGTTGGCCAGCCGGGCGTCGTATCGGTACGTTGGTTCGCTCATGGGTCATCCTGTGGATCGGTGCTTCTCGGGATTCGATCGGCGTTGTGAGGGTGCAGAACCTCAGACAGCAAAAAACCCCTGCACAGCTGGGCCAATTTACAGCTCGTAAACTCGCCGGGACAGGGGCGCCGTGCCGGTTCTGTACCCGCACGGCTACGTAAGAAGAAGCTCGAAACGCCGAGACATGTGACCAGTGTAGCGGATCGGCTCGCAGGTCGCACCGGCCGTTCGGTGTGGCGCGGGCTTTCACGACGGCCGAGTACGATTGCGGACAAGCGACTATAGGGCGCGAACAATCCCACCTCACAGACTTTCCGGGAGGACCATTGGCGTTCGAGTCATCCCCAGCACAGCAGGAGCGGAATCCGGCGTCGTTGAGCCCGCAGGAGTTCAAGGCCACCGCGGAAGCGATCCTGACCAATGTCGAGTGGGTGATCGAGGGCAAGTCCCAGACGATCCGCCTGGCGCTGGCGGTGATGCTCGCGGAGGGTCATCTGTTGCTGGAGGACGTGCCGGGGGTTGGCAAGACCCAGTTGGCCAAGTCTTTGGCCCGCTCGGTCGACTGCTCGGTGCGCCGGATCCAGTTCACCCCGGACCTGCTGCCGTCGGACGTCACCGGCGTCAGCATCTTCGACCCCGAGAAGCGCGACTTCGTGTTCAAGCCGGGCGCGATCTTCGGGAACCTCATCCTCGGCGACGAGATCAACCGGGCGAGCCCGAAGACGCAGGCGGCGCTGCTGGAGTGCATGGAGGAGCGTCAGGTCACCATCGACGGCAGCACCTACAAGCTGCGCAGCCCGTTCATGGTCATCGCGACGCAGAACCCGGTCGAGATGGAGGGGACCTATCCGCTGCCTGAGGCGCAGCGCGACCGGTTCACCGCCCGGCTGGCGATCGGCTACCCGGATGTGAACGCCGAGTTGGCGATGCTGGACCACCGCGGCGAGTTCAATCCGCTGGAGTCGCTTAAGCCGGTGTGCAGCGGCGAGACGATCGTGCGGATGATCGCCACGGCCCGCGCGGTCCACGTGGCTCCCGAGCTGAAGCGCTACGCGGTCGACCTGGTGGCGGCGACGCGTTCGAACGCGCAGCTGCGCCTCGGCGCGAGCCCGCGCGCGACCTTGCAGCTGCTGCGGTGCGCCCAGGTGCTGGCGGCGATGGACGGGCGCGATTTCGCTCTGCCGGACGACGTGCAGCAGCTGGCGGTGCCGATCTTGGCGCACCGGCTCATTCCGACCACCGAGACCTCCATGGGCGGCAACGACTCCGTTTCGATCGTGACCGACATCCTGCGGCATGTGCCGGTGGTGTCGCAGCCGGGGAGGTTCTAGCGGTGGAGCTCACCGGGCGCGGCAAGACGCTGCTGGCGGTGAGCGTCGCGGTCGGTCTCACCGCGCTGCTGGTGGGAGAGGGCGACCTGCTGCGCGCCGCGCTGCTGGCCGCGATCGCGCCGCTCGGCGGCCTCGTGCTGCTCCAGTGGACCCGTCCTGAGCTGGAGTCGAATCGGGTGCTCAATCCCGCGCAGGTCGAGGCGGGTCAGCAAACGCAGGTGCGCCTGGGCATCCAGAACATCGGCCGGCGGCGTCCGCCGGCGCTGATGCTGGAGGACCGCATCCCCTACCGGCTGGGCAATCGGCCCCGCCTGGTGCTGGAGCGGCTCGCGCCGGGGGCGCGGAGTGTCGTGAACTACACGATCGCGCCCGGCTCGCGGGGCGCGTATGAGCTTGGGCCGCTGACGGTGCGCTGCTCGGATCCGTTCGGTCTGGCGGTGTCGCATCAGGAGTTCCCGATGACGACGCCGCTGATCGTGACGCCGCGGATCGAGCCGCTTTCGTCGCTGCGGCTGCCGGGCGGGGCGGGCCTGTCGTCGGGCGAGTCGCAGGCGCAGGCCGTGGCGATCACCGGCAATGACGACATCGCGGTGCGCGAGTACCGCCACGGCGACGACCTGCGGCGCGTCCATTGGAAGGCCAGCGCGCACCGCGGAGAGCTGATGGTGCGCCGCGAGGAGCAGCCGTGGGAGAACTCGGCGGCGGTCCTGCTGGACGTGAGGCGGGGCGCGCACCGCGGCGAGGGCGATCTGTCGAGTTTCGAGTGGATGGTGCACGCGGCGGCCTCGGCGACGGCGCGGCTGGCGCGCGACGGCATGGCCCCGCGCCTGGTGACCACGAACGCCGAGTTCGAGTGCCGACGAGGCGATTTCAGCCAGGCGCTGCGATACCTGGCGACGGTGGCGCCGACGTCGAGCGCGCCGCTGCCGGGCATGGTGGAGAAGACGAAGCGGCACCGGTCGGTGTCGGCGATCGTGGCCATGCTGGGGCACCTGACGCCCGAGGAGGCCGCGTTGCTGGGGCCACTGGCCAGGCGCGGGGGCCACTGCACGGCGTTCGTGCTGGATCCGACGCGGTGGGCACGCCATGAGGGTCGTTCGCAGGATCCGAGGGAGCGTGCATTCGCCGAGCAGCACCGGGCGGCCGCGGCCGCCTTGGGCGGCGCCGGGTGGCAGGTCGTGCCGGTGGTCTCGGGGATCGAGCTGCGGCGCGAGTGGATGCGACTGGGCATGTGGAGGGGAGCCGCGGCATGAGCGGGCAGCGACACGCGACGGTGGTGGCGGCGGCGAGCCTGTGCCTGACGTTGACGCCGCTGGCGGGGATCTTCCAGGGCCTGGGGTGGACGATCCCGGTGCTGCTGACGGTCACGGTCGTGGCGACCGCCGGGTCCCTGATGCGCTCGGCCGGGCGCGGGCAGGGTCTGCAGACGCTCGCGATGGTCGCGGCGCTGCTGATCCTCATGACGGCGCTGTTCAACGGCGGCACCGCGATCGCGTTCCTGATCCCCACCCCTGACACGCTCGGGCACTGGTTGTCGGTCATGGGCGTGGGCATCAACGACATCATCGTGATGGCCCCGCCGGTCGAGGCGAGCGGCGGGATCCTGTTCCTGACGATGATGGGTGTGGGGATGGTCGCGATCCTGCACGACATGTTCATCGTCGGGCTGCGCACCCCGGCGCTGTCGGGTCTGACGCTGCTGACGATGTACCTGGTGCCGGTGTCGGTCGCCCCCGAGGCGACGGCCTGGTTCTGGTTCGTCCTCCCCGCCGTGGCGTACCTGTGGGTCCTCGCCGACGACAATCTGCGGCGAGTCTCGGGCTTCGGGCACCGCTTCACCGGGCACGGCCAGCTGGTCGGGCCGCGGTTCCCGTCGCCGCTGGCGGCCACCGCGCGCACCACCGGCGCGGTGTTCGTGGCCGTCACGCTGATCCTCCTGGCGGTCATCCCGACGAACACCTCGGGCCTGGTCGACCAGGTCGCGCGAGGTTACGGCGACGGTCCGGGCCAGGGCGACGGGGAGTTCGGCGACGTCGACCCCTGGGCGCAGCTGGAGGGCTCGCTCAAGCGGTCCGACCCGGTCGACCTGCTGCGCGTCGAGACCGACGACCCTTCGCCGCGGTACCTGCGCATGCACGTCGCCGACGTGCTCACGAACGACGGCTTCGGCCCCGCCGAGTACGACGACCTCGATCCGCTGGGCGCGCTGACCTTCAGCGGCGGCACCGTCTTCGAGGCGACGGTGGAGAACCTCCGGATGGGCACAGCGGTGCTGCCGGTCTACGGGCGCCCCACCGAGGTCGACCTGGACGACGGCTGGGGCGTCGACCCGGCGACCGGCGTCATCGTCGGCGACGGCGACGGCCTGGCCGACGTCGACGGGTACAGCTTCAGCTACACCGATCCGGACTGGGACGCGAACGTGCTGGACGAGGCCGGGGAGATGGACCCCGGCGACCCGCGTTACGACCGCAACACCGCGCACCCGGACGTTCCGGAGCTGACCGCGAGGGTCGAGGACATCCTCGCCGGCGCCGACACCACCCACGAGAAGACCCTCGCGATCATGGACTTCCTCTCCCCGGCGAACGACTTCGTCTATTCCCTGGACACCGCTGACGCGGGCCACGACGAGGCCATCCTCAACTTCCTCGACACCCGGCAGGGCTACTGCCAGCAGTACGCCGCCGCATTGGCCTGGATGCTGCGGGAGGCCGACGTGCCGGCCCGCGTCATCATCGGCCTCTCCCAGGGCCGCAGGTCAGACGACATCTGGACGCTCACCAGCGACGACTACCACGCCTGGGTCGAGGTCTACTTCGAAGGCCCCGGCTGGGTCGCCTTCGACCCGACCCCCGCCAGCGGCGTGCCGAACTCGGTGTCGCTCCCGTGGGCGGCCGAGCCGAGCGACGAGCCGACCGATGGCGCCCCGACCTCCGCACCCGCCGATCCGGGTGCGACGGCGGAACCGGACGACGCGCCGACCCTCGCCGACGAACTCCAATCCGAGGACGAGCAGGCCGCCGAGGGCGGCGCGATCGGCGACGAGCCCGTCGGCTCCAGCCCGGCGTGGCTGGCCCTGCTGGTGCTGCTCGCGGTGCCGCTCCTCCCGGCGCTGTGGCGTTCGGGGCTGCGGCGTTCCCGGCTGGGCGCGAAGCGGCTCAGCGCCCAGTCCGCCTGGGACGAGACCGTGGACCTGTCGGCCGACTACGGTGTGGCGCTGAACGATTCGCTCACGCCGAGGCAGGCCGCGGCCGCGCTCGCCACGGCCGCGCCAGGCGCCAAGGAACCCGCCGACGCGCTCGCCTCGGCGGTGGAGTTCGACCGCTACTCGAGCAGGGACGCCGACACGACGAGGCTGCCCGCGGCGGTTGCCGACCTGCGGGTGTCCCTGGAGAGGTCCGTCCATCCGAAGCAGCGGATCCGGGCGCGGTTGTGGCCGGCGTCCCTGGCGGCGACGCTCACGGAGCGGCGCGGGCGCGCGAACCGGCTTGCCGCGCTGCGGTCGAGGATGCGGGGGCCGCGACGTTCGAATGCCCGCCGCGACCAGGCTGTCACAGGCCGCCCGTAATCTGTTCGGCGTGTATGAGAGCGGAGCGAGCACCGGCTACGAGCAGCCGTCACTGCTGAGTCTGGGCACCCCGCTGTCCGAGGTGACGTTCTGCGTGGTCGACCTGGAGACCACCGGACTGGCCGCCGACGCGTGCGGGATCACCGAGATCGGCGCGGTGAAGGTCAAGGGCGGCAAGGTCATCGGCGAGTTCTCCACATTGGTCAATCCGGGAGAGCCGATAGATCCGCGCGTGACGCGCCTGACCGGCATCACCGACGACATGGTCGCCGAGGCACCGGGGATCGAGGCGGTGCTGCCGTCGTTCCTCGAATTCGCCGCCGGGGCCACGCTGGTGGCGCACAACGCCGGGTTCGACGTGGGGTTCCTGCGGCACGCCTGCGAACTGTGCGACACGCGCTGGCCGCGGCCGCCGATCGTCGACACGGTCGTCCTCGCCCGGCGCCTCACCGAGAAGAGCGAGGTGCCCAACCGGCGCCTCGGCACGCTCGCGCGGCTCTTCGGATCGCCCGTGACGCCGAATCACCGGGCGCTGGACGACGCCCGCGCGACGGTGGCCGTCCTCCACGGGCTCATCGAGCGGGCCACGGGCCACGGCGTCGTCACCGACACCGACCTGGCCGAGTTCTGCCGCGCCATCCCCTCCGAGCTCCAGCGGCGCAAGCGCCACCTGGCCGACGGGCTGCCGCACGTGCCCGGCGTGTACATCTTCCGCGACGCCGACGACCGCGCCCTGTACATCGGCGTCTCCGTGGATGTGGCCGCGCGCGTTCGCAGCTACTTCTCGGCCGGAGAACAGCGCCGACGCCTGCGCGACATGATCGCCTCCGCCGAACGCGTCGAGATCATCGAGTGCGCCCACCGGCTCGAAGCGGGCGTGGCCGAGCTGCGGCTCATAAGCGGCGGCAAACCGCCCTACAACCGGGCCGGCAAGAACCTCGAATTCCGCAGCTGGGTACGACTCACCCGCGAACCGTATCCGCGTCTGACCGTCTCGCGGAAACCGCCCGAGCTGGGCGAGCCGCGGCTCGGGCCGGCCTCGGGCTCGCAGGCGCAGGCCGCCATCGCGGCCATCGAGGAGGCCCTGCCGATCCGCCAGTGCCGCACCAGGCTCTCCACCGAACGCACCTCCTCCTCGTGCTTTCTCGGAGAGATCGGCCGCTGCCCGGAGCCGTGCCGCCACGAGGTCGGCGTCGAGGAGTACGCCCAGATCGCCGCCGACACCGCGAGGGCCATGGACGGCGACCCGACGCAGGTGGCCGAGGCCGTAACCGAGCGCCTCGCTGAGCTCTCGGAGGGCGAGCGGTTCGAGACCGCCGCCGCCAAACGCGACGAACTCGGCGCGTTCCTCTCACTGGCCGCCTCCACGCAGCGCCTCAGAGGCCTCGTGAGCGCCGGGGAGATCGTCGCCGCCGGCCGGGCCAAGGGCGGCGGCTGGGAGATCGCCCTGATCCGCCACGGGCTGCTCGCCGGCGCCGTGCGCACACCGCCGCGCGTCGACCCCATGCCGCACATCAAGCGGCTGGAGGAGACCGCCCGCACGGTCGAGCCGGTCGACGACGTCGTCGACGCCGCCCACGCCGCCGAGGCGCGGCTGCTGCTCCAATGGCTGGCGAAACCCGAGGTGCGCCTCGTGTCGGTCTCGGCCGCATGGTCGTGCCCGCTCGACGGCGCCGAGCGGTGGACAGGCGCGGTCCCGACCGGATCGGCATAACTGCTGAAATCCGACAGTGCCCAGTGTCGATTCTCACGACGATTCGTTGTACATCTAGAATGCGATCAACCTTGGGCATCGGAGGCTTTCATGTTGCGCGCATTGCTTTCGGCTACTCGGTCTGCGAAACAGGACGACCCGTGGGACCTCGCGGGCCGCGTGACGCAGCTCGAGTCGGCCCACCGCGCGCACTGCGAGCAACCCGACCTCCTACTGGTCAGGCGCGCCTACCGCATAGCCGAGCAGATGCACCGGGGCCAGGCCCGCAAGTCCGGTGAGCCCTACATCACCCACCCCATCGAGGTCTCCACGATCCTCGCCGAACTCGGCGTCGACACCGCGACCATCGCCGCCGGGCTCCTCCACGACACCGTCGAGGACACCAGCTACTCCCTCGAATCACTCCGCTCGGACTTCGGCGACGAGATCGCCGTCATGGTCGACGGTGTCACCAAGCTCGACAAGATCCACCTCGGTTCCGCCGCCGAGGCCGAGACATTCCGCAAACTCGTCCTCACCGCCGGGCGGGACATCCGCGTCATGGTCATCAAGCTGGCCGACCGGCTCCACAACATGCGGACCATCAAGTTCAAGAAGCGCCCCTCGCAGATCCGCATCGCCGAAGCCACCAAGGACGTCCTCATCCCCCTGGCCGACCGCCTCGGCCTCTACATCATCAAGCGCGAACTCGAGGACATCGTCCTGGAGACACTGGAGCCCGAAGTGTTCCAGCACATCAAGGAGCACATCGGCTCGGACACCGACCGCCAGCGGCAGGTCGCCGAGATCGTCCCGCAGGTGCGGCGGGCGCTGCGCGGCTACAAGGTCGCCGCCAAACTCCTCGACCGGCCCCGCCACCCGTACTCGGTCTACCGGGAGATGCAGAAGCACCCCGGCACCGGGCCCTCCGACCCGCCGCGACTGGTCGTCGTCGTCGACGGTCCCGACACCGAGTGCTACGCGGCGCTCGGCGCGATCCACCAGTTGTGGAAGCCAATCGGAGGCAAGTTCCGCGACCTCATCGCCGCCAAGAAGTTCAACCTCTACCAGTCGCTCCACACCGCCGTGAACGGCCCGGACGGCGTCCCGATCGAATTCCTCATCCGCACCAAGGAGATGCACCAGACCGCAGAGATCGGCATCATCGCGGGCCTGACCGCGCGGGACTCGAACCCGGACGAGGTGCAGCTGCCGTGGCTGCGGCGGCTCCTCGACTGGCAGAACGAGATCGCCGATTCCGGGCAGTTCCTCGACTCGCTCCGCTGCGACCTCGCCGACCAGGACATCCTGGTGTTCACCGGCGACGGCGAGCAGGTCATGGTCCCGCGCGCCTCCACTCCGATCGACGTCGCCTACTGCGCCGGGCCCGCCAAAGGACACCGGCTCATCGCCGCCTACGTCAACGGCGAGATCGCACCGCTGTCGCAGCCGCTGCGCGACGGCGACTCTGTCGAACTGGTCCTCACCAACGAGCAGCCCTACGGGCCCTCGAAGCAGTGGCTGGACTACGTCAAGACGCCCGAGGCGCAGCTGTACGTCACCGACTGGTTCGATTCGCGCGACAGCGAAGACCTCGAGAGCACCGGCGAGCTCCCGATCATCCCGATGCAGCGCTTCGAGGACGAGCTGAAGGCCGGCAAGAACCGGCTGTGGCGCTCCCTGATCGCCCGTGGGCGGGGACTGGCCGGAGACCAGCCTCTGCACGGAGTGGCGTCCTCGCTCGGCTTCCCGGACCTCGACTCGCTCTACTTGGCGCTGGCCCGCGAGAAGCTCGACCCCGACGAACTGGCCGACAAGCTCATCACCACCGTCGATAGGTTCTGAGCCAGGCGACGGCAGGGAAGGCTGTCCCTTGGGGTGGGTCTTCGGGCCGTAGGTCCACTCGAGTCGAGCTTCGATCGGGCAGCGACAAAGAGGTGGAGGACTGTTCGGGGTGCGTTGCGGTGGCCGGGTGCGCGCCGGGTGGGGCTGGCTTGGCGGGTGAGTTTTCCTCGTGTTGTGTTGTGCGGCAGGCGATCCAGGTCCCGAACATGAGGGGTTTCTCCC
>NZ_JAKZEW010000050.1 GCF_022548875.1 Glycomyces sp. L485
AGGGGGAGAAACCCCTCATGTTCGGGGCCCGGACCGCCTGCAGCGCAACACAACACGAGGAAGTCTCGCCCGACTTCATTCGGCCAGGCGGCCCGAGACCAGGCCCGCCCATCCACTCACGCCTTCGTCGCCGCCGCCCTTGGCGCAGATCGGCCACCCACGAGAAAGACGCCGCCCCCCAACAGGGGCCATTTCCGGCCTCCACACGCGCACCACCACACCGCGCCAACTACAGAGGCACTTCCTCCGCATCAGCCCGGCTCAGCCATCGGAGTGCGTTGTTCCCAACTCAGGCCAGGCCGGAGCGGTCGGTCAGGACGATCGGCTCGCCTTCGGTGACCGCGATCGTGTGCTCCATGTGGGCGCCCCGCGAACCGTCGGCGCTGCGCAGCGTCCAGCCGTCCGGGTCGTAGCGGATCTCGTCAGTGGTGTGCAGGAACCACGGCTCGATCGCGATGACCAGGCCCGGCTTGAGCCGCAGGCCGCGACCTGGCCGGCCGTCGTTGGGCACCTGCGGATCGGCATGCATCTCGCGGCCGACGCCGTGGCCGCCGAACTGCGTGTTGATGGCCAAGCCCTCGCCGCGTGCCACTTCGGCGATCGCCGCCGAGACGTCCCCGAGCTTGTGGTCGGGCGTCGCCGCAGCGATCCCCGCATCCAGGGCGCGGGCGGCGGTGTCGATGAGCTTGAGGTCCTCGTCGCGGGGCGTGCCGACGACGACGCTCACCGCCGAGTCGGCCACCCAGCCGTTCACGCTGACGGCGAAGTCGAGGCAGAGCAGGTCCCCGTCTCGCAGCTTGTAGTTGTACGGGAGGCCGTGGAGGACCGCGTCGTTGACGGAGGTGCAGAGCACCTTCCCGAACGGGCTGCCGCCGAACGAGGGGTGGTAGTCGACGTAGCAGGAGGTTCCGCCCGCCTCCTTGATGCGGCGGGCGGCCAGCGCGTCCAGGTCGAGCAGGTTGACGCCGACGTCGGCGACGTCGGCGAGCTCGGTGAGGGTCTCGGCGACGAAGCGCCCGGCGGGCCGCATCCGCTCGATCTCGGCGGGAGAGTAGTACTCGATCACGCACCGAATCTATCGGATGCGGCAACGGATCGGATGATCCCTCAAGGATGCAGGTCACGCGCCGCGTCGAACGCTCCGGCCGCAGTCGGCGGCCGGGTTAGGCTCTGGCCGTGGATGCCGCGACTCAACTTCCGACCGTAGGCGTGATCGGCGCGGGGCAGCTCGCCCGCATGACCCACCAGGCGGCGATCGCCCTGGGCCAGAGCCTGAAGGTTCTCGCCGCCGATCCTGCCGAGAGCGCCGCCGCAGTCGCCGCGAACGTCCAGATCGGCGACCACCGCGACCTCGACGATCTGCGCGCCTTCGCGTCGGACACGACCGTGGTCACCTTCGACCACGAGCACGTCCCGCAGGAGGTGCTGCGCGCCCTCGTCGCCGAGGGCGTCGAGGTCCAGCCGCGCCCCGAAGCGCTCGTGTTCGCCCAGGACAAGCATGCGATGCGCGTCCGGATCGGCGAGCTCGGGCTCCCGCAGCCGCGCTGGGCGCCGGTGGACTCGATCTCCGACGTCGAGGCGTTCGGGCTGCCGTGCGTGCTCAAGGCCGCGACCGGCGGCTATGACGGCAAGGGCGTGTGGATGATCGAAACGCCCGGCGACGCCCAGGCGGTCCTCGCCTCCGGCATTCGGCTCATCGCCGAGGAGCGCATGGCGCTTCAGCGGGAGCTGGCCGTGCAGGTGGCGCGCTCGCCGAGGGGCGAGACGGCGGTCTACCCGGTCGTGGAGACCGTGCAGCGCGGCGGCATCTGCACCGAGGTGGTCGCCCCGGCGCAGAACCTGGACGCGGCGACGGCCGACGAGGCGGCCCGCATCGCCCGCACCGTCGCCGAGGAGCTCGGCGTGTGCGGGATGCTCGCCGTCGAGTTGTTCCAGACCTCGAAGGGCCTGTTCGTGAACGAGCTGGCGATGCGCGCCCACAACTCCGGGCACTGGAGCATCGAGGGCGCCGAGACTTCGCAGTTCGAGCAGCATCTGCGGGCGGTCCTGGACTACCCGCTCGGCTCGACCGCGCTCGCGGCGCCGGTGACGGTGATGGCCAACGTCCTCGGCGGCGAGCCCGGTGGCCCGCGCCTGGACGAGCGGGTCCAGCACCTCATGGCCGACGACCCGGGCGCGCACCTCCACCTGTACGGCAAGGCGGTGCGGCCCGGCCGCAAGATCGGGCACGTGACGGTGTGCGGCGACGACGCCGAGCAGTTGCGAAAGCGCGCGATGCGAGCCGCGAAATGGCTCACCGAGGGAAAGTAGGCTGTGGACATGGCTGAGCAAGTACATGCCCGCGTCGGCGTGATCATGGGCTCCGACTCCGATTGGCCGACTATGGAGCCCGCGACGGTGGCCCTCGACGAGTTCGGGATCTCCTACGAGGTGCGGGTGGTGTCGGCGCACCGGACGCCGCACGGGATGCTCGCGTACGCGGACTCGGCGGCCTCGAGGGGCCTTCAGGCGATCATCGCGGGCGCGGGCGGCGCCGCGCACCTGCCGGGGATGGTCGCGTCGGCGACGCCGCTGCCGGTGATCGGGGTGCCGGTGCCGCTGAAGCACCTCGATGGAATGGACTCGCTCTTGTCGGTCGTGCAGATGCCGGCGGGGGTGCCGGTCGCGACCGTCTCGATCGGCGGCGCGAGGAACGCGGGCCTGCTGGCCGTCCGCATCCTGGCCGCGAGCGATGAGGCGCTGCGGGAGAAGATGTCGAACTTCCAGGTGGACCTGGAGCGGATGGTGTCTGAAAAGGACGCGAATTTGCGCTACAAGCTGGCCCACCCCGAGCGCTAGAGCGCCGCGACGAGCGCGGCGGCGATGTAGAGCGCTTGCTCGGCCGTGCGCCGCGGCAGCGGCGTGGCCGGCTCGCCTCGTATGAGGACGTTGCCGCGGGCGGCGTGGACGTTCGCGGGGAACATCGCGACCAGCAGCAGTGCGAGGCAGATACCGGCGGCCGTGGCGGTGGCCGGGATGAGGACGCCGACCGCCCCCGCCAGTTCGAGTACGCCGGTGGCCGTGACGAGCAGTGCCGGAGCGGGCAGCCGGGGCGGCACCATGGCGATCATCCAGGAGCGGAAGCTCGGTATGAAGTGGACGGTCCCGGTCAGGAGGAACATCGCCGCGACTCCGGCGCCGACCGAGGTCGGCCAGGCGTCGAGGTGCTCGACGCCGAGGTGCCCGGCGAGCCGGGCGGCGGCGGTCCCGAAGAGGAGCGCGATGAGTGGCGCCATGAGAGGTGTCTCCCTAGATCTTGACAGTGTCAATCAAATCTAGCGCCCGATCTTGACACCGTCAAGAATATTCGGCGAAGCCGGGCCACGGCCCGAATCCGTTGGCGCCGCCGGGCCATCGATACCCTCAAACCATGTCAGCCGAGAAACCGCACCCCACCGCCGGATACGAGCACGTGACGATCGCCGAGCCGGGAAGGATCGCCTACCTGGCCGGGCAGTGCCCCCTCGACGCGGATGAACGCGTGGTGGGCGCGGGCGACCTGGCCCGCCAGATCGACCAGGTGGCCGCGAACGCGATGGTCGCGCTTGCGTCGGTCGGTGCGAGGCCGGAGGACGTGGTCCGCTCGGTGGTCTACGTGGTGAGCGCCGACAGCAAGGTGGTGGGCGACGCCTGGCACCGCTTCGCCGAACATACGGGCCTGGGACCGGCCTTCAAGGCCGCGAGCACGGTGGTGGGCGTCGCGGCCCTCGGCTACCGGCACCAACTCGTGGAACTGGACCTCACCGCCCGCCTCCCGGCATGAAGGCCAGTGGATCAGCGCTCTCCGTCCGCCTAGGCTTCTTCGCAGAGGATCGCCGCGTGACGGTCTCCCAGGCGGGTCGCCACCAGCGTCGCCTCTTCGGGCCCCTTCAGCTTCAGTTGCTTTCGCAGATCCGCGGGGACTATGCCCGTTCCCCGCTGCTTGATCGTGAGCCTGCCGATGCCGCGTTCCGCCAGGAGCGCTCGGAGTTTCCTCGGATGCAGGGGCCAGACCTCCCTCACCTTCCACGCTCTTGCGAACGGGGTCTGCCGGAGGCCGTCGGTGTAGAGGTAGGCGATGTCCTTGTGACCTGTGTGCGCCTCCAGCTCCCGGGCCAGCTCGGCCACCAGGCCCGCCCTGATCACCGCGCCGTCCGGCTCGTACAGATACGACGCCACCTCACCGGTCGCCGCCCGGCGGTCGCCGTCCCCGGTCAGCTCGTGCCACTCGCCCTCCTTGCACACGCTGGCCCTGCGCCGCACCTCCGCGGCCTCGCCCAGCCACAGGCACGCCTCGACCACGTCGCGGTCGACCGACACCCACTCGGCTTCGGCGCCCTCCCGGTCGACCCACTCGTGCCGGATCCCCGGCCCCAGCTTCACCGCCGCGAATCGGATCCCCTCCAGACGGTCCAGCAGCCTGTCCAGCGGCGGCGAGTACTCCGCCGGGTTGAACGACCTGGTCGATCCGCCCCTTCTCGCAGGGTCCGCGAAGACCGCCTCGCCGAGCCCGGCCGCCAATGCGTCGCCCACGACCACCTCGACGTCCAGGCCCAGCGCCTCCGCGTTCGCCCTCGCCACCGCGGCGGTCTCCTCGTTCGCGTCCACCGCCTCGACTTCCATGCCCGCCTCGGCGAACGCCAGCGCGTCCGTACCGATCCCGCAGCACAGGTCCGTCACCCGGTCGACGTGCTCAGCGAATCTGGCCGCGCGTCTCGCCGCCACCGGCCAGCGCGTCGCCTGCTCCAGCCCCGGCCTCGTGAAGTAGAGGCTCCCGGCGCGCTCCCCGAACTTCGCCTCAGCCTGCCGCCGCAGATCCGCCAGTGTCAGCGCCGCCGCGGCCAGCTCCGGGTCGGTCCCGTCCTTGCGCAGTCGCAGCGCCGCCCGGCCCCCGTACTCCTTCAGTGCCGCGGCCGCGCGCCGTTGCAGTTCGGGGTCGGTCCGCAATGCTTCGAGCAGGCTGGTATCCACGAGAGCAATGATTCCTTATGACTTCACCGACCCCGGCATTGACGTCCCCACCTGCACGAACTAACCTTTGCCTTAGCACTCGCAGCCCGAGATTGCTAAGCGTTAGAATCAGCTTGGCACTCTCGACGCGAGAGCGCCAGCCACGGGCCGGTGCCTCGGCACCCGCGACGACGAGACCCGCGCTGTCGTGGCGGTTCACCGCAACTGACACATGAGGAGAAGACCAAGTGAGCAAGGCTGCTATCCGGCCGCTGGGCGACCGCATCGTCGTCCAGGCCAACGAGGCTGAGACCACCACCGCTTCCGGCATCGTCATCCCCGACACGGCCAAGGAGAAGCCCCAGGAGGGCACCGTCCTGGCCGTCGGCCCGGGCACCTTCGACGACAAGGGCAAGCGGATCCCCGTCGACGTCAACGTCGGCGACGTGGTCATCTACTCCAAGTACGGCGGCACCGAGATCAAGTACGCCGGCGAGGAGTACCTCGTCCTGTCGTCCCGCGACGTTCTCGCCGTCGTCGAGCAGTAGCGACGCTCGGGGCCCCTCATCGGTTAGGGGCCCTTTCGTGTTTTCCGCTCGATTGAGGAAGGGAATTCCATGTCGAAGATTCTGAACTTCGCCGAGGACGCGCGCGGCGAACTGCTGCGCGGCATCGACGAGCTCGCCGACACCGTCAAGGTCACGCTGGGCCCGAAGGGCCGCAACGTGGTCCTCGAGCGCTCCTTCGGCGCTCCGATCATCACCAACGACGGCGTCACCATCGCAAAAGAGATCGAGCTGGCCGATCCGTACGCCAATCTCGGCGCGCAGTTGGTCAAGGAGGTCGCCACCAAGACCAACGACGTCGCCGGCGACGGCACCACCACCGCCACGGTCCTGGCTCAGAAGATGAGCCGGGCCGGCATCAAGGCGATCACCGCCGGGGGCAACCCCGTGGCCATCCGCAAGGGCATCGAGGCGGCGGCGAACGCGGTCTCCGACGAGCTGCTCGGCCAGGCCGTCGAGATCTCCGGCCACGAGAGCATCGCGCAGGTCGCGGCGATCTCGGCGCAGGACCCGGAGATCGGCGAGCTGATCGCCAAGGCCATGGACACGGTCGGCGTCGACGGCGTCATCTCGATCGAGGACGGCTCCGGCCTGGAGACCGTGCTCGAGGTGACCGAGGGCATGCAGTTCGACAAGGGCTTCGTCTCGCCGAACTTCATCAACGACCAGGAGTCGCGCCAGACGGTCTTCGAAGACCCCTACATCCTCATCGCCAACAGCAAGGTCTCCTCGATCGAGGACCTGCTGCCGGTGCTGGAGAAGGTCATCGAGGCCTCCAAGCCGCTCCTGATCATCGCCGAGGACGTCGAGGGCCAGGCACTCGCCACGCTCACGGTGAACGCCCTTCGCGGCACCCTGAAGGTGTGCGCGGTCAAGGCCCCGGCGTTCGGCGACCGCCGCAAGGCGATCCTGGGCGACATCGCGGCGCTGACCGGCGGCGAGGTGATCTCCTCGGAGATCGGACTCGACCTGAAGGCCGCGGACCTGTCGCACCTGGGCTCGGCCCGTCGCGTGACGGTCACCAAGGACGCCACGACGATCGTCGACGGCGCCGGCGCCCGCGAGGAGGTCGACGCCCGGATCGCGCAGATCAAGAAGCAGGCCGAGCAGACCGACTCCTCCTGGGACCGCGAGAAGCTCGAAGAGCGCCTCGCGAAGCTCTCCGGCGGCGTCGCCGTCATCCAGGTCGGCGCGGCCACCGAGGTGGAGGCCAAGGAGCGCAAGCACCGCATCGAGGACGCCGTCTCGGCGACCAAGGCCGCGGTCGAGGAGGGCATCGTCGCCGGCGGCGGCGCGGCCCTCGTCCACGCCGCCTCGGCGCTGGAGAAGGTCGAGCTCGACGACCCCGAGGCCCGCGTGGGCATCAAGATCGTCGCCGAGTCGCTCTCGGAGCCGCTGCGCCGCATCGCGGTCAACGCGGGCGCCCGCGGCGATGTCATCGTCGACCACGTCGAGTCCAAGGGCCCGCGCGAGGGCTGGAACGCCCTCACCGGCGAGTACGAGGACCTCGTCGCGGCCGGCATCATCGACCCGGTGAAGGTCACGCGCAACGCGCTGCTCAACGCCGGTTCGATCGTGGGCATGCTGCTGACGACCGAGGTGACGATCGTCGAGAAGCCCGAGGAGGAAGAGGACGAGCACGGCCACGGCCACTCGCACGGCCACGGGCACTCCCACCAGCACGGACCGGGTTTCTAGTCCGTACTCCGCGTATCGAGGGCCGTCGATTTTTTCGACGGCCCTTCTGCGTTTCCGGACCCCCTAGTGTCAATATCCCGACACTTACTCGCGTGGCTGTCGGGAAACCGATAGAGTTCAAGTGCCTTCGCGGCCTTTGGGGATCGGAGCCGCGAAGGCACTTTTCGTCCCCTCTTCAACCAGCGGAGCGGCGCGCTTCACCGCTCCTCATTCCCCGTACTGGCGAACATGCAGCTCCCGCATGCGATTCAGCGTCGCCGCCACTTCGTGGCGCCGCGGAACAGCCAGATCGACATTCCTGATCTTGAGCAGTTCCGCGATCCCGTCGTCTTCGAGCGCCGCGTCCATCCGGTCCATCGCTTCGGACACGGTGGCCTGCCCGTCGATCCAACCGCGGCGCAGGGCCGCTTCGACGGCGAGTCCGATCCCGGCGGTCATGGACTGGTCGGTGATCTGCTCGACCGCGCGGACGTCCACGTCCGAGGCGCCGAACCGGAGCGAGTCGGTCCCGCCCGCGCGGATCTTCTGCTTGCCCCTGAACGCCGAGGACACCGATCGCGGGTCCACCACGCGCGGCCTCGGCATGGTGAACGCGTCGGCCTCGGCGACGCGCCCGGTCGGCCTGGCGGCCAAGGCCTTCGCCCGCGCGGTCACGTCCTGGGGCCGGTAGGAGTCCATCATCACGACGCGGTCGGCGACGTCCATGTAGTCGCCCGAGCCGCCCATGACGAGCACTGTGCTCACACCATGGTCGTCTGCCATCGACCGGATCAGGTCCACCAGCGGCGTCAGCGGCTCGCGCTCCTTCGCGACCAGCTCCTGCATGCGCGCGTCGCGGATCATCAGGTTCGTCGCCGCGGTGTCCTCGTCGATGAGCAGCAGCCGCGAACCCGCTTCGAGCGCTTCGACGATCGCGGCGGCCTGCGAGGTCGAACCGGAGGCGTTCTCCGTCGTGAAGTGCCGCGTGTCGTCCCCCGACGGCAGGTGGTCCACGAAGGCGTGGACGTCGACGCCGGTGGTCGCGCGCCCGTCCTCGGCGCGGATCTTCACCGCCGAGAGGGCGGCGACGACCAGTTCCCGACCGTCGCCGGGGACGTGGTCCCACACTCCGGCCTCCAAGGCGCGCAGGAGCGTCGACTTGCCGTGGAAGCCGCCGCCGACGATCAAGGTCACGCCGGGCTCGATCCCCATGCCGCGCACCGGACCGGCGTGCGGGAGGTCGATGCTGACCGCCGTCGACTCCGGGCTGGTGAACGGCACGCCGCCGGACATGGGCCGATCGTCGACCCCCGAGCGCCTCGGCAGGACCGAGCCGTCGGCGACGAAGGCCACCAGACCCCGTTCGGCCACCGCCGCGCGGAGCGCCTCGGTGTCGTCGGCGCTTCGCACCCACAGGCCCGCCTCGTCGTCGGAGACGCTCAGCGCCTCGTCGGCGACGTCGGGCAGCGTCTCGCACAGCAGCCTGGCCGCCGCGCGCCCGTCGATGCGCCTGCCGCGCCCGGGAAACTGCGCGCCGAGTCGGAACACCACCGAGCCGTCGGCGCCGACCTCGCATGAGGACCGGCGCAGGACCTCCTGCCCGCCCGCGTCGATGCGCAGGTCTTTCGTTCTGCACGCCTTGCGGAGCCGCTTCGCGAGCATGACCGCGACCGCGCGGCGGCGCGCCGCCGTGGCGAACCATTCCGGTTCGAGATCGGCCTGCTCGGGATCGAAGGCCAGTTCGACCCGGCTCGGCGGGGCGAACGGGTCGGACTGCACTTTTACGATGTCCAGCACCGCATCGGTTGTCCACCATTTGCCACGCAACGATTTATATCGGCCGTAACTCGCACCCTCGAGGCCCGTTAGTTCGTTAGACAGGTCATGGCGAGGTGGATATGAACCATGATCATCAATCATTCGGGACTCGGCCCTGCGGTGCCGCTGTCCGCCTCTTCGCTGTGTCATGCACTCAGTCTCGCACCGGGAGGCGAGGGCGTCGTGGAACCGAGCCCGAACCGTATGCGACCACACCTCATCCCGGGAACCTCGAAAAGTCACTCGAAATATCTGCGCCAAGTCGCGTCATAGCGGTGGGAGAGCTGCGTTCTCCATCTGAGGGACACGCTCGGCCTTCCGCAGTGAAAGGTAGAACAACGTGAGAACCGTACTGGTTTGTGTTAAGACTCCTCAAGCGGGGCAGAAGATCTCGGCTTGCGCGACCCGAATGGGACTGGCGCAGGCGGTCAAGACCGTCGAGGGCGCCACCGAGCTCTTCGTCGAGCTCGGCAGGCGCCAGGTCGACGTCGTCCTCGTCGACGTCGGGCTCGCCGCACCCGATCCCGTCAAGTTCACCAAGACAGTCCGAGCCCGGTCCCCCCGGACCGGTGTCCTCCTTTCGGGAGCCGCCGACCCCCGCACCGCCGCGATGGTCGTCGCCGCCGGCGCTCGGGGTGTCATCCGCACGCCCACCAACAGCTCCGACGACCTGCTCGTCGCGCTCGCTCAGGCGATCATGTTCGCCTCGCCCACCCTCGTGCGCGTCACCGAGGCCGTGCCGAGGCAGCGATCGACGCTCCAGGGCATGAAGCTGACCGAGCGCGAGCTCCAGGTGCTGCGGGGGATGAGCGAGGGGAAGTCGAACGCCGAGATCGGCAGGGACCTGTTCGTCTCGGAGGACACGGTCAAGACGCACGCCAGGCGCATGTTCCGCAAGCTCGGCGCGCGCGACCGGGCCCATGCCGTCGCGGAGGCCTTCCGCTCAGGCCTGGTCTGCTAGCGCCAGAAGATCCTCGTCACCGCCCGGAGCGGCGACGAGCTGCAGACCGACCGGCAATCCCGCGACGTCGCCCACCGGCAGGGCGACGGCAGGAGCGCCGGACAGGCCGGCCATGCACGTCAGGCGCACGACGGCTTCGCGGTCGGGCTGATCGTCGAGTTTCGGGGCGGGACTCGGCGCGGCGGGAACCGCGAGCGCGACGCCGTCCCCGAGCCGGTCCCCCAGCAGATCGGCTACCCGTCGGCGGTGGCGGGCCGCTCGTTCGACGTCGCCTTCGGTCAGCTTCGCGGCCGCGGCGAAGCGCGCCGCGACGCCGGGCCCGAACTCGGGGGAGGCCTCCTCGATCCACTCCCTGTGCGTCCGCCACGCCTCGAACGCCTGGATGGTCGCGTAGGTGACGCGGGCGGCCTCCAGCTCACCAACGTCCTCGAACAGGGGCGTGCGGTCGACGGCGAGCCCGAAGCGCTCGACGGCGGGCATGAGCGCCGAGCGCGTGTCCTCGTTCGTCGCGTTCCATATGTCTCGGGGGACGAGGAGCTTCGTGACCGCTCGCGGGCCGCGCCGTGAGCCGAGCAGGACCTCGGAGGCCTTGCGCAGCGTCGCCGCGTCGCGGGTGAGCACGCCGGCGGTGTCGAACGAGGCCGAGAGCGGCACGACCCCGTCGAGCGGCACCCGCCCGTGGGTGGGCCGCAGCCCGAACAGGCCGCAGTAGGAGGCCGGCACGCGAATGGAACCGCCGGTGTCGGTGCCGAGTCCGATGTCGGCCAGGCCGAGCGCGACCGCCGAGGCCGAACCCGACGACGAACCGCCCGGCATGCGCCCGGGCGCGGCCGGGTTGTCGGGTGTGCCGTAGTGGGCGTTGGTGCCGTTCAGGCTCCACGCCAGCTCGTCGGTGATGGTCTTGCCGACCAGGCCCGCCCCGGCCGCGCGCAGCCGCGCGACCGCCGCGGCGTCGGCGTCCGGGACGTCGTGCGTCTCCAGCCAGCGCGGATTGCCGGCGCCGGTCGGCATCCCGGCCACGTCGAACAGGTCCTTGACGGCGAGTCGCAGCCCGGCCAGCGGCCCGGTCGGGACGACGTCGGGCTCCTCCTGCGGAATCCAGGTGACGAACGGATCGGTCATCGGCCGGCGCCTTCGGCGCCGCCGTGCGTCCTGATCCAGCAGTCCGAGAAACCGCGGGCGTAGTCCCAGGTCACGTAGTGAGTCGGGTCGGGATCGTAGGCCGGCTCGTGGACTTGGGCGCTGTTCTCCTTCAGCAGTCCGCGCAGGTTCGACATCAGCAGGCCCCAGGTGAAGTAGTGGGGTTCGTCGCAGTCGGCGCAGTCGACGACCACGCCGCGGAGGCCGAGCGGCTGCAGCACCTTCTCGAACAGTTCGAGTTCGTGGAGGTCCTCCAAGAGGTCGGCGCGGTCCGCGTCGTCCAACTCGGGCTCGAACAGCATGGACGCGTCCGTGTGGTCGGGATCGTCGGCGAACGGGTCGCGAGGCTCCTCATGCACCCCCCCAGCCTATCGCCCGAACGCCTGTTCACCACCCCTCGGCGTTCGCCGCGAATCACACCTCTGAGCGCCGCGTGCGACTCCAAGAGACGCAGGTAACCCCACTACCATTGGTCCATGGCGTTCTCAGGGGATTTTGGGATTCAAGGAGCCGAGGGACTGTCCGGGGTCCGCGTCGGAGGCACCACGGTGCCGATGGGCGCGACCGGCGGGATCCCCCTCGGCCTGACATACGACGACGTGCTGCTGCTGCCCGGTGAATCGGAAGTGGTTCCCGCAGAGGTCGACACGTCCTCGAACATCACGCGCAACATCAGGCTCGCGGTCCCGTTGCTGACCGCGCCGATGGACACCGTCACCGAAGCCCGCACGGCCATCGCCATGGCCCGCCTCGGCGGCCTGGGCATTCTCCACCGCAACATGTCCGCCGAGGAGCAGGCCCAGCAGGTCGACCTCGTCAAGCGGTCCGAGTCCGGCATGGTGGCCGACCCGGTCACCTGCTCGCCCGCCGACACGCTCGAACAGGTCGACAAGCTGTGCGGGCGCTACCGCATCTCCGGCCTGCCCGTCGTCGACGACGAGGGCCTGCTGGTCGGCATCGTGACGAACCGCGACATGCGGTTCGAGTCCGACCAGTCGGTACAGGTCGCCGACGTCATGACCTCCCGCAACCTGGTGACCGCGAAAGAGGGCGTCTCCAGCGAGGAGGCCCTCGAACTGCTCAAGCGGAATAAAATCGAGAAGCTCCCGATCGTCGACGAGTCCGGGCACCTGCGCGGCCTGATCACCGTCAAGGACTTCGCCAAGCGCGAGGAGTTCCCGAACTCGACCAAGGACGACTCCGGTCGCCTGCGCGTCGGCGCCGCGATCGGCGTCGGCGAGGACCAGTACGTCCGAGCCGGGCAGCTCGTCGAGGCCGGTGTCGACCTCCTCGTCATCGACTCCTCGCACGGCCACTCGCGCGGTGTCATCGACATGATCGCCTCGGTGTCCAAGGACTTCGGCGACCGGGTCGACATCATCGGCGGCAACATCGTCACAGCCGAGGCCGCCGCCGCGCTCATCGACGCCGGCGTCGACGGCGTCAAGGTCGGCGTGGGCCCCGGTGCCATCTGCACCACCCGGGTCGTCGCCGGTGTCGGCGCGCCGCAGGTCTCGGCGATCATGGACACCGTCCGCGTCGCGCGCGAGCGGGGCGTCCCGGTCATCGCCGACGGCGGCATCCAGTACTCCGGCGACATCGCCAAGGCCATCGTCGCCGGCGCTTCGACGGTCATGATGGGGCAGCTGTTCGCCGGCTGCGCCGAGAGCCCCGGCGAGCTGATCTACATGAACGGCAAGCAGTTCAAGTCCTACCGCGGCATGGGCTCGCTCGGTGCGATGCAGACCAGGGGACAGGCGAAGTCCTATTCCAAGGACCGCTACTTCCAGGACTCGGTCGACACGAACGACAAGCTCGTGCCCGAGGGCGTCGAGGGCCAGGTGCCCTATCGAGGGACTCTCGCACAGGTGGTCTACCAGCTGGTCGGTGGTCTGCGCATCGCGATGGGCTACACCGGTGCCGGTACCATCGAGGCGATGCATGAGCGCGGGCGTCTGGTGAGGATCACCGCTGCGGGCCTCAAGGAGAGCCACCCGCACGACATTCAGATGACCGTCGAAGCGCCCAACTACCACACTCGGTAGTCGGGAACTCGGTAGGAGGAGGACCTGTGCGGGAATTGGTCGAGATCGGCCCCGGCAAGATCGTGTCGCGAGGCTGGCGGCTGTCCGAAGTGGCGCTCGTGCCGAGCCGCCGCACCCGAGACATCGACGACGTCTCCACCGAGTGGCAGATGGATGCCTACCGGTTCGAGATCCCGGCAGTCGGGCACCCGTCGGACGCGACGATGAGCCCGGCCTCGGTCCTCGAGATGGGGCGCCTCGGAGGTCTGGGCGTGCTCAACGCCGAGGGCCTGTGGTGCCGCTACGTCGACCCGACGTCGCTGCTCAAGGAGCTTGAGGAGACGCCCGCCGGGACGGCGATCGAGCGGCTCCAGGAGATGTACGCCGAGCCGGTGAAGCCCGAGCTCATCGCCGAGCGGATCGCCGAGATCCGCGCCGGCGGCGTCACCACCGCCGTGCGGGTGAGTCCGCAGCATACCCAGGAGCTCGCGCCGGTCGCGGTCGAGGCCGGGGTGGACCTGCTGGTCATCCAGGGCACGATCGTCTCGGCCGAGCACGTCTCCTCGAACGGCGACGTCCTCAACCTGAAGCAGTTCATCGCGGATCTCGACGTGCCGGTCGTGGTCGGCGGGGCCACGAACTACAAGACGGCGATGCACCTGATGCGCACCGGCGCGGCGGGCGTCATCGTCGGCGTCGGCTCGGACGACTGGTCGACCACGGACACGGTGCTCGGCATCGACGTGCCGATGGCCTCGGCGGTCGTCGAGGCGGCCGCTGCTCGCCGGGACTACCTGGACGAGACCGGGGGGCGCTACGTCCACTTGATCGCCGACGGGGAGATCACCGACTCCGGTTCGATCGCGAAGGCGATCGCCTGCGGAGCGGACGCGGTCATGCTCGGCTCGATCCTCGCGGACGCCGCCGAGTCCCCGGCGGCGGGCGCCTGGTGGCACTCGGCGGCCTCGCACCCGAAGCTGCCGCGCGGCCGGTTCCGCCAGGGCGATGCGGGCGACGTCGAGGTCCCGGACCTGGAGGCGGTGCTGTACGGCCCGTCGAACTCCTCGGACGGCAGCCAGAACCTCTTCGGGGGCCTGCGCCGGGCCATGGCCAAGACCGGTTACACCACGGTCAAGGAATTCCAGAAGGCCGGCCTGGTCACGACCTGAACATTGACCACTTGAAGCGTGGCGTCCGCCGACCGGCGGGCGCCACGCTTGCTCTTCGGCTCAGCCGGCCCGGAGCATCGCCATCGATTCGATCGGTCCCGAGGCTTCGAGCCGGGCGAGTGCCTCGTCGGTCGAGCGCGGCCGGTTGCGCCTTGAACCGGCGATGCGCCGCGCGCAGCCCCAGACCATTTTCACGTCGGAATCCACCGGGCCTCTGAGGCTCGGCGCCGATCCGCGTCGGACCGGATGTCACGGGAGGCGATTCTCGGGAAATTGTGCCTTGGCGCACAGGTATCTGTCAGCGAGGACACGTATCCTTGCGAACGTGAACGCCAAGATCGTTCCCATTCTCAGAAGGAGTGGGGAACAACACACCCCAGTTTCGGTGTTGGTGCTGCCGTGACGTGCCCGTTCTGCTCCGCGCCCACCGTTCCCGGTGCCCGCTACTGCCACAACTGCGGGGCTCCCCTGTCCCCCGAGGCCAGCGCGCCCCAGACCGAGCGCCGCTACGTCACCGTGCTCTTCGGCGACCTCTCCGACTTCACGACCTGGTCGGAGAGCCTCGACCCCGAACGGGTCTCCTCCGTCACCGACCGCCTCCTCGCCGAATGCGTAGGCGCCGTCAACGAGTTCGGCGGGCAAGTCGACAAGCTCACCGGCGACGGCCTCATGGCCGTCTTCGGCGCCCCCCTCTCGCACGAGGACGACGCCGAGCGGGCCGTCCGCGCCGCCCAGGTCATGCAGAAGCGCGTCCGCCGCCTACTCAAGGCCGAGTCCGGCGGCGGCCTCCCCATCGGCCTGCGCATCGGGCTTCGGTCCGGGCTCGTCGTCGCCGGGATGCAGGCCAACCTCGAATACACCGTCATCGGCGACACCGTCAACACCGCCGCGCGCCTGTGCGACGCCGCGTCCGTCGGCACCGTCTGGGCCGGTGAGGAGACCATGCGCGCCACCAAGCACGCCGCAGCCTGGCGCCGCCTCACCCCCGTGCGACTCAAAGGCAAGCGCGAACCGGTCGAGGTGTTCCAGCTCCTCGGCCTCGAAGACGAACCCGGGGTGCGCGCCAGCCTCGGCGACACCGCGCCGTTCATCGGCCGCGGCACCGAGGTCGGCCGCGTCACCGGCCGCCTCGACGCCGTCATCGACCGCGGCGAGCCGCTCGTCCTCATCCACACCGCCGAGGCCGGCATGGGCAAGACCCGCTTCGCCCGCGAGGTCCGCACCATCGCCACCGACCGCAGCGCCCGCGTCCTCACCGTCCGTGCCGCCCCCTACGGCGAGGGCCGCCGCTTCGGGCCCCTCGCCGACATGGTCCGCAAGGCAGCGGGCCTGCGCTTCGACGACGACCGCGCCACCGCCGAGGCCAAGATCCGGCGCATCGCAGACGGCCACCTCGACCACGGCGAATGCCGCCTCAACGTCGAAGTGCTCCTCGGCCTGCTCGGCCACGGCCGCCCCGGCGCCACCGACCGCCCCGGCGGCATCACCGGACGCCAATCCGAGGCCTACACGATCCCCGAAGCCGTCGCCGAGCTCATCACCCACCTCGCGAGCCAGCGGCCCCTCGTCCTCAACATCGACGACCTGCACACCGCCTCCGCGGACGGCATCGACGCGCTCGGCGTCGCCCTCGCGAAGATCTCCGGCCCCGTCCTGGTCCTGCTGTACGGCCGCCCCGAACTCACCCGCTCCTCGGGCGTCCTGACGCGCATCTCCGAGGCCGAGGTCCACCCGCTCCCGCCGCTGGCCGGCGCCGACGCCGCCCGGCTCCTCTCGGAGTTCCTCGGCGGCGGGCGCCTCCCGAAACCCGACGAGGAGCGCCTCCTCGGCTTCGCCCAGGGCAACCCGTACTACCTCGCCGAACTCGTCACCCTCCTGCTCGAGCAGGACCTGCTGACCCACTCGGGCGACCAATGGCGGCTCGCCGCGGGCTCGCTGACCGGCAAGGTCCTCTCCCGCGACCTCGCCCAAGTCCTCGGCGCCCGCATCGACGCGCTCTCCCCGGCCGCCCGCGCGCTGCTGCGGGCCGCGTCGATCTTCGGCGACGCCGTCCCTCCCGAGGCGAGCCAGCTGCTGGAGAAGGAGGTGCCCGGCGAGTTCGAACGCGCCCTCCAAGAGCTCCTCGACCGGCGCATGCTGCGACGCCGCTCCTACGGCGGCTACCGCTTCGTGACACCGCTGCTGCGCCAGGCCGCCTACGCCCCGATCGGCAAGGGCGACGCCGCGCACGCCCACGCCGAGATCGCCCGCTGGGCCGCCGACACCGAACTCGAAGGCCAGAGCGCCGACGACCTCGTCGTCTACCACGCCGAGCAGGCCGTCATGCTCGCCCGCGAGGTCGAGATCGAAGCGGTCGACGAGGTCTGGAACGTCCTCCCGCTCGCCGTCGACGCCGTCCGCAAGCAGGCCGCGCGCGCCATGGACGCCTCCGAGCCCGAACGGGCCGTCGCCCTCCTCAGCGGCGCCGAGCGGCTCGCGCCGCTGTCGGGCCACGACCGGCTCCTGCGCGGACGCGCCCTCACCCGCCTAGGCCGCAGCGTCGAGGCCGAGGCCGAGATCGAGAGCCTGGCCATCGACATCGGCCTCGTCGTCCCCGGCGACGACCACGGCGAGCACCCGTCGGGGCAGCTGTTCGGCGACGACTTCCCCGAGTCCGAGGCCGAACTCGTCGCCCAGCTGCTGCTGCTGCGCGGCCGCCTCCACCGCTTCAAAGGCGAGCTGGAGGGCGCCCGCGCCACCTGGTCAGCCGCGCTCGCGCTGTCACGGCGCGAGGGCCTCGCCGGGCCCCGCTGCGACGCCCAGTGCCGCATCGGCATGCTCGACTACCTCTCGGGGAACCTCTCCGGGGCCGAACTGCGCTTCCTCGACGCCTACGACACCGCCGAAGGCATCGGCGACGACAAACGCGTCGCCTGGGCCCTCCAGCACCGAGCGTGGGTCCTGGTCGCCCGCGGCGACTTCGACGGCGCCGACCACGTCCTCCGCGAGGCCGCCAAGGCCTTCGCCCGCCAGATGGACCTCGTCGGGCGCGCCTGGGTGCGCGGCGTCTCCGCGTTCGCGCTCCTCATGGCCGGCCGCTTCTCCGAAGCCCGGCGACTGTCCGACGTGTTCCTCCCGATCGGGGAGCGCAGCGGCGACGTGTTCGCCGTCGGGCTGCTGCGTGCCACCGGCGCGGCGGCGTCCGTCTCGCTCGGGCACACCGAAGGCGCCGACACCGCCGCCCGCAAGTCCTTCCGCGACTTCGACCGCATCGACGACGACTGGGGCCGCGGCTTCGCCAAGTACGTGCGGGCCCTGGCCGCGCTCAAGATCGGCGCTCTCGACCACGCCGCCGACCTGGCGGCCGCCGCCGAGTCCTTCGGCGCCCAGACCGGGCACCCGCTGCTCATCAGCCTCGCCCAGCACCTCAGGGGCCGCGTCGCGCTGGCCGACGGGGACCTGGAGCAGGCCGAGGTCGCCGCCCGCAAGTCGCTCGCGCAGCACACCGCCGACGTCCTGGAGCCGGGCCGGGCGGCCGGCGTCGCGCTCCTCGCCGAGGTCCAGGCCGCCAAGGGCGACCGGGCCGAAGCGCTGCGGCGATTGTCCGAACTGGTCGAGCACTACGACGAGCCGTCGCTCGGGTACCCGAGGCGGGCGATCGTGGCGCGGTACGCGCAGCTGGTCGACGAGGAGGGCCTGCACGAGGAGGCCAGGCACTGGGCTCAGACCGCGTTGAAGTCATTCGGCGAGGACCCGGCCGCGACGGCCTGGGCCGAGGCCTACGGGGCCGATGAGCACAGACGCGTGGAGCATTGAGGTCTGTGGCGATTGCGCCTCTAGTGCGAGAAGGGACGCAGCGGGTGGACGGGCGGGCCTGTGATCGCCACGGGACAGCCCGTCCTCCCGCGCGTCACACGGGGGATGGATTCACTATGGGCTACGGCTATACCGCACTGCGGAAGCGACATATCATCCGTTCGGTCAATTGTGGCTGTCTTTTCGTCCAGGCGTATACAGGTTCTGGAGCGCGTTGCCGTAACGTTATCGGCCGAAGGTCCGACGACTCGAGGCACGCAGCGGACACTTGGCGAAGCGCACCGAAAGCCGTCCCGCGCCCCGCCATGACCCAGGCTCGACCCTATGCCAAATTACGGCTAGCAAGCATCGCCGTGAATGGAGGCTGTATCTAGTGGACACCATGTCGTCCTACGGTGCTCCAACCGTTCCACCCCCCTCACCGAACGCCCCACTCTCACCCCCCGTCGGCTACGACCCCCGGGCCGCCAACCCCAGAAGCGGCGACACCGGCGGCGTCAGGCGCGAGGCCCATCCCGAGCCGGACCCCGAATCGCTCCTGCACGGCATCGAGCGTCTCACCGGCTTCTCGGAGATCGACCGCGGCGCCTACTCCACCGTCTTCGCCGCCACCAGGATCGACGACGGCGCCGAAGTCGCCGTCAAGATCGAGTCGAGGCCGCTCACCGACGAGGCCGGCCGCCAGCGCTTCCGTCACGACGTCCAGACCGCCGGACGCCTCTCCAACCACCCGTGCGTGGTCAGGATGCTCTCGGCCGGGCTCACCCACCAGGCCCACCCGTACGTGGTCATGGAACGGTGCCGCGGCTCCGTCGCCGACCTGCTCGACCGCCACACCACGATCCCGCCGCAGCGGACCCTGGAGATCGGCATCCGCATCGCCGACGCCCTCGCCGCCGCCCACGAGGTCGGGATCGTCCACCGCGACGTCAAGCCCGCGAACATCCTTCTCGACGAGGGCGGCGCGGCCGTCCTCGCCGACTTCGGCCTCTCCGGGCTCCTCGCGACCCCACAGCCGGGCGAGCCGATCTCGACGATGGCGACCCCCGCGTACGCTCCGCTGGAGGTGTTCCAGATGCGCGAGGTGGGGCCGGCAGCCGACGTCTACTCGCTGGCGGCGACGCTCTACACGATGCTGAACGGCTCGCCGCCGCGCTTCGGGACCGACGGCGTGCTCGACATCAACGACGTCGCGGCCCTGTTCGACGAGCCCATCCCGGCGATCCCCGGTATATCGCCGCTCCTGCTGGAGATGTTGCGCACCGCGCTCATCAACAACCCGGCGGGCAGGCCCACGGCGGTCGAGTTCCGGGAGTTCCTCGCGAGCATCCCCGAGGCCTCGACCGGCTTCACCCCGCGCGTCACCGACGGGCCCCCGCCGCAGCGCGCGCCCGTCTCGCCCGCGCCGGCCGGCGTCGGCACCTTCACCGCCTACACCTCGCCTCCCCGGATCGACCCCGAGGTCCCCGACTCGCCCTCGACGGTCCAGCTCGCCCCGAGCGCCGCGCCGTCGACTCTGCGCCTGGCCCCGAGCCGCAAGCGCCGCCAGGCCCCGGTCCCCGAGCAGCTGCAGGCGGCCCCGTACTCGCCGCCCGCGCCCGACCCGGTGGCCGAGCCGCCCCAAGACGACAAGTGGAATTCGCTGGGCGCCTGGGGCGGCAACGCCGCCCCCGAACCTCAGGCCGATTCGCGACTGCCGGTGCCGGTCGCGACGACCGAGACGGGCATGACCCGCCGCGAGCGGCGCCTCCAGGAGGGCGACTCCGACTCCAACATCGGCCGGATCCTCGGCATGGGGATCGCCGGGCTCGTCGTACTCGGTCTGCTCGTCGTCGGCGGGATCTGGCTGTTCGGCGGCGAGGAGGCGGCCGACCTCCAGGAGCAGTCCATGGCCGACGAGTTCGTCAAGGCCTGCACGCTCGACCAGGCCGGCGTCGGCTGCGTCGAGGAGCCGACCTGCTTCACCGGCGCGCTCACCGAGCTCACCCCGGCCGACTGCAAAGGCTCGCACCAGTGGGAGGCGTACGCGAGCGGGACGCTGCCCGAAGGCGCGGGCACCGAGTACGCCGACGCGGTCGCCGACCCGACCGTCGCCGAGGCCTGCCTGAACGGGTCCCGGGTGGAAGGCCCGGTCGAACAGCTCATCGGCGGCGACGCCGTCGACTGGACGACCGACGTCCACCTCGTCGGCGACGGCACGTTCATGTGCGTCGCCACGCCGCACGACGGCGAGCCCGTCGAAGGCGGCACCTTCGCCCGCGGCGCTTAGAACCGAAGTCGAAGGGGCCCGAGACCGCCAGGTCTCGGGCCCCTCGGCCGTATCCGGGAGAAGCGATACGGCCCCGGATCAGAACTCCTCGTCGAGGTCGACCTTGCCTTCCACGGCCACTTGGTAGGCGGTCGGCCTGCGCTCGAAGAAGTTCGTCAGCTCCTGGACGTCCTGGAGCGCCATGAACGGGAACGGGTTCTCCGAACCCCAGCGCTTGGGCATGCCGAGGCGCTGGAGGCGCTGGTCGGCGGCGTACTCCAGGTACGACTTCATGTCGCGGACGGTCATGCCGGGCATGCCCTCGCCGATGAGGTCCTCGGCGAACTGGAGCTCGGCCTCGACGGCCTCCTCCAGCATCGCCGTCACCTGCTCGCGCATCTCGTCGTCGAACAGCTCGGGCTCCTCGGATCGGACCTGGTCGACGACGCTGAACGCGAAGTTCATGTGGCACGACTCGTCGCGGAACACCCAGTTGGTGCCGGTGGCGAGCCCGTCGAGCAGGCCGCGGCTGCGCAGCCAGTACACGTACGCGAAGGCGCCGTAGAAGAACAGGCCCTCGATGCAGGCGGCGAAGCAGATGAGGTTGAGCAGGAACGCCCGGCGGTCGGCGGCGGTGTCCAGCTGCTGCATCTCGAAGACCGAGTCGATCCACTTGAAGCAGAAGTCGGCCTTGCGCTTGATCGACGGAATGTTGTTGACCGCGTCGAACGCCTTGATGCGCTCCTCGGGGTCGGGCAGGTAGGTGTCGAGCAGCGTCAGATAGAACTGGACGTGGACGGCCTCCTCGAACAGCTGCCGCGACAGGTACAGCCGGCCTTCGGGAGAGTTGACGTGCTGGTAGAGGTTGAGCACCAGGTTGTTCGCGACGATCGTGTCGCCGGTGGCGAAGAACGCGACGAGGCGGTGGATGAGGTGCTGTTCCTGCGGGGTGAACTTCGCCAGGTCGGCCAGGTCGGAGGCGAGGTCGACCTCTTCGACCGTCCAGGTGTTCTTGATGGCGGCCCGGTACTGCTCGTAGAAATCCGGGTATTTCATCGGTCGCAGTGTCAGGTCCATGCCCGGGTCGAGCAGCATCGATGCGTTCCTTTCTCTATCGGTTCTGATCGGATGTGGACGCGGGGCGCCCGCGGGCGCCCCGCCGAATCGCTTACTGGCAGGCCTCGCAGCTCTCCGGATTCTCCAGCGAGCAGGCGACGTCCTCGGGCACGACCGGGAGCGGCTCGGCGGTCGTCTCGGCCTTCGTCTGGCCCACCGTGGTCTGGTTGATCCGGGTGGCCGGGCGGCTGCGCAGGTAGTAGGTCGTCTTCAGGCCCTTCTGCCAGGCGTAGCGGTACATCGAGGACAGCTTCCCGATCGTCGGCGCCGCCTGGAACAGGTTGAGCGACTGGGCCTGGTCGATGAACGGCGTGCGCGCGGCAGCCAGGTCGATGAGGGCGCGCTGCGGCAGCTCCCAGGCGGTGCGGTAGCGCAGGCGGATGTCCTCGGGGATCTCCTCGATGCCCTGGATCGAGCCTTCGGCGACCACGACGGCCTGGCGCAGCGACTCGCTCCACAGGCCGCGCTCCTTGAGCTCGATGATGAGGTGCCTGTTGACCTGGAGGAACTCTCCCGACAGCGTCTCGCGCTTGAAGACGTTGGAGACGACCGGTTCGATGCACTCGGCGCAGCCGGCGATGGAGGCGATCGTCGCGGTCGGAGCGATGGCGATCATGAGCGAGTTCCGCAGCCCGGTCTCGGCGATCCGGGCGCGCACGGCCGCCCAGCGCTCGGGCAGCGTGACCTTCGCGTCGGCCCAGTGGTCGAGGTGCAGGACGCCCTCGGCGGCGCGGGTCTCGGCGTAGTTCGGGTGGGCGCCGAGCTCGTCGGCCAGCCGCGCGGAGGTCTCGAACGCGACGATCGAGATGCGCTCGGCGATCCTCGTCGACAGCTCCAGAGCCTCGGGCGAGTCGAAGGCGAGCTTGAGCTTGAAGAACACGTCGGCCAGGCCCATGCAGCCCAGGCCGATCGGCCGCCACTTGCGGTTGGCCTTCTCGGCTTCGGCGGTCGGGTAGAAGCCCAGGTCGATGGTGCGGTCGAGGAACTTCACGGCGGTGCGGACGGTGTCTTCGAGGCGGTCGAAGTCGAATCCGGAGGGTGAGCAGTGCTCGGCGAGGTTCACCGATCCGAGGTTGCACACGGCGGTCTCGGAGTCATTGGTGACCTCCAGGATCTCGGTGCACAGGTTCGACAGGTGGATGACGTTCTCGCGCCGCGCGGTCTGGTTCGAGGTCCGGTTCGCGGTGTCGGAGAAGGTCATCCAGCCGTTGCCCGTTTGAGCCAGGGTCCTCATCATGCGGCCGTACAGCTCGCGGGCGGCGACGGTCCTGCGGGCCTTGCCGGCGGCCTCGGCCTCGCGGTAGGCGGTGTCGAACGCCTCTCCCCACAGGTCGACCAGCTCGGGGACCTCCTTGGGGTCGAACAGGGACCACTGGGCGTCGGCCTCGACGCGGCGCATGAACTCGTCGGGGATCCAGTTGGCGAGGTTCAGGTTGTGGGTGCGGCGGTCCTCGGAGCCAGTGTTGTCGCGCAGCTCCAGGAACTCCTCGATGTCGGCGTGCCACGTCGCGAGGTACACGCAGGCGGCGCCCTTGCGGCGGCCGCCCTGGTTCACCGCGGCCACCGAGGAGTCGAGCGTCCGCAGCCAGGGGACGATGCCGTTCGAGTGGCCGTTGGTGCCGCGGATGAGCGAGCCGCGCGAGCGCACCCGCGACCACGCGATGCCGATGCCGCCGGCGTACTTGGACAGCCGCGCGACCTGGCTGTAGCGCTCGTAGATGGAGTCCAGCTCGTCTTTCGGCGAGTCGAGCAGGAAGCACGAGGACAGCTGCGGGCGGCGGGTGCCGGAGTTGAACAGCGTGGGCGAGGAGGGCAGGTAGGCCAGCTGGGAGAGCAGGCGGTACAGTTCAGCGGCCTCGGCGACGGACTGGCTCAGACCGCACGCGACGCGGAGCATGAAGTGCTGGGGCCGCTCGAGGACGGTGCGGTTCTCGGGGTGGCGCAGCAGGTATCGGTCGTAGACCGTGCGGAGCCCGAAGTACTCGAAGCGGTCGTCGGCGGCCTCGTCGATGACGGCGTCGAGCTCGGGCCCGTGGGCGGCGACGAAGGCCACCAGGTCCTCGGAGAGCAGCCCGCTCTCGCGGCACGCGCCGATCGAGGTGGTGAACGACACGACGCCTTCGGAGGCGGTCTCCTCGGCGATGTGCTCGGCCAGCAGGCGCGCGGCGAGCTTGGAGTAGGTCGGCTCGGAGGCGACGGTGGCGGACGTGAGCTCGATGGCGCGCTCGCGCAGGTCCTTCAATGTGGCGCCGGGCCAGATGCCGGCCTGGATCTGGGCGACGACGCGGTCGGCGTCGACGTCGGGGAGTCCGACCGCGTGGGTGCGGACCTTCTCGGCGATGGATGCGGCGACATCGCCGCCGGACGGATTGCCCCGCTGTGCTGGTGCGGTGGCGGATGTCGTGGTGGCGAGCCCGGTCATCTCTGCATCCCCTCGTGACGTGCGATTCGCGTGAAGCGGCGAAGCCGAAGAACGGCCGCGATTCGCGGTGGGAAGCGAACGCGGCTGAAGTCGACCCGACAACCGGGAATCATACATGTAGTGGTTGCCCTGTGGTGTTGCCCCAACATGTTGAGGATTCCGGGTGTTTCGAGCGGCGTATTCGCAGCGTGTCCGCTAGGCTCGGAGGTTTCCGAGCAGTCAGACTATGCCCGCCGTGCGACACTCCGGCCGCGAAGCGAGCGCGTCGGGCGAAGGTGTGATTCTCAACAGCCAAACCGGATGAGCCGCGGGCATGGGCCACTGGTAGCATCGTCCGCGGACAAAGTGTCGCGCGGCAAGACGTCGAGCGACATGCCTCCGTAGCTCAGTGGATAGAGCACTGGTTTCCGGGACCAGGTGTCGCAGGTTCGAATCCTGCCGGGGGCACAGAGTCACCACCCAGGTCAGCGGCCGAATTCCTTCCGATTCGGGAGGATGAACGACCACCGCAGGGTGACGATGGAGCCAAAAGGGGGGCCTACGCGAGTTCGCGTAGGCCCCCTTTGGCGTCCTGCGATCACGTGCTCGGCACCGAGGTCTTTCGCCTGTGTCTTGCCCTTGGACACGGCGTCCTTCTTCGTCGGCGACGTGCTGCTCGCCCTGGTGTTGCCGATGACCTTGTTCTTCCATTGTCCACCTTCGTGGTAGGTCTCGAGGCTCTTGGGCTTCGGCATGGTTGAGCCTCCTATTGCTCGCTGAACTTCTCGCGCGGGCAGCACTCGTCGGGTTCGAGCCCGGCGTTAACGAGGACGATCCGATAGAACCGCCGGACGTTGCGTGCGAGCTTCACAGTGTCTCTCGCCAAGCGAGGTCGAGCGTGCGGTGCTCCTGGAGTGCCGCAACAACCATTTTCGGCAAGGCGATCGTCCGCCTGCTCCTCTGCGTCTTGGTGTCGCCGTGCGCGCGGACCGAGCGCCACACTTCGACATGCGGCGGCAAGGCATCGGTGTGCTGCTGCTCGCAGGTGCACCGGCTCGCCCATCCGCGGTTGGAACACATTTCCCCCGATATTCAACGAAATAAACCATTGACATTTGTAAATATACTGTTGGATCATAGTTTTACTAGTTGATCCAACAAACATGAATGCCGCTTCGGTTTGACCGAAGCTTCACGAATGGAACTGCGATGCCCCTCGCGAGACGAAAGACGCCCGTCAGACGCCTGAACACACCGGCAACGCCAACCAGCGCTTCGCCCGCCAAGCCGTCTGACCCGAGACAACGGGACTGAACGGACCAACCCGACCACGACGGGGTCGCACGGCCTCCCGGCATCCAGTTCCGAACGTCAGTGGCAATAGAGAAGATTAGAAAGGGGAACTACTCGTGAGTTCAAGAAAGGGAAGGATCAGGGCCGCGTTCGTCGCGGTCATGTTGGCGGTCGGCGTATCGGTCACCAGCGTCTGGACGACCCACGCGTCGGCCGACACCATGACACAGCTGAACGCATCGCAGATCGTCGAAGACATGGGCGCCGGCTGGAATCTGGGA
>NZ_JAKZEW010000064.1 GCF_022548875.1 Glycomyces sp. L485
CAGCAGCCGGGCTACGGCCAGCCCGACCCCTACGGACAGCCGCAGCAACAAGACCCGTACGCGCAGCAGTACGGCGCTCCCGCCTCGGCTCCGCCCGCGCCCACGTCGGCGCCTCCCGGGCCTCCGGGCGTCCCTGCCGCGCCGTTCGGCGCCCCGACCTCCGCTCCCCCGGCCGCGTCGTCGACCGGCGGGTTCAGCGTCCCCGACTCCCAGCCGCACGACCTGGCGTCGAACTACGCCCCGCCCGGCCAGGCCACGGCGACCCGCTGGACGGTGGCCGTCACGGCCGACCAGGGCTACTTCAACAAGGTCGCTGCCTCCGACGGGGCCTCGCAGCTGCAGTACCCGTCGTTCGCGAAGCCACGGCGCTTCCCGCTCGACAAGGGTGAGCTGACGATCGGTCGCTACAGCGCCAAGCGTGGCATCACGCCGGACATCGACCTGTCGGGCGACGTGGCCGACCCGGGCGTGAGCGCGCAGCACGCGAAGCTGTTCGTCAAGCCCGACGGCTCCTGGACGATCATGGACGTCGGATCCTCGAACGGCACGTTCCTCAACGGCTCGGACGAGCCGCTGGCGCCGAACGTGGAGATCCAGATCGGCGACGGATCCTACCTCAACATCGGGGCGTGGACGCGCCTGACGATCCACTACGAGGGCTGAAGCAGACGACGGAAGTGCCCGGGCGAAAGCCCGGGCACTTTTCGCTACCGGGTTTCCGGAGAGGGCTTCGTCCTTTAGGGTCCTGTCGTTAAAGGCTGCTTCCGCTTGTTGTGGTCATTTCGTGTCGGAGGCGTTCGACGTGGGAGGTTCTGGTGGTTTCGGATCGGTAGCCGCCGCTCCATGCCCAGGAGCGGGCGAGGTTGACCGCGCTTCCGGCCAGCAGGTGTGACAGGTGGGTTTTCCGGCGGCCCTTGTAGCGGCTGCGTCTGATCCCGGTACGGGTCACCAGCTGGGACATGAGTCCTTCGACCCCCGAGCGGTGCTTATAGTCTGCCTTCCACTCGTCGGTCTGCTGGTGTTTCCGCATGCGCTGCAACCGTTCGTGCTCAGCCTGCTCACGGACCCGAAGGGTCCGCCCCCACTGCTTACCGGCCGCGGTAGTGCAGGCGGGTTTGAGTTCACAGGCAGCGCAGGTGGCGGCGGCCCACTTGCTCTGGAAGGTCGGGATGTCACGGACGAGACCACTGGACCAGGCCGAGGATGCCTCCCCTGCCGGGCAGGTCGCGTTCCTGGCCTCCCAGTCGATGGTGAAGTCCTCGTGAGCGAACAGGTCCTTTCGCGAGTTCAGGGGAAGAATGAGGAACCCACCCGTAGCGGGAACGCAAACGCGGACCGCAAGCCGGGAATCCTCGTCCCTTTAGAGCGAGAAGGATGTCAATCCCCTTTGATGAACGCGGTGACGCGCCGGTTGACCGCCGGGCTCACCAGGATCTTGCGGTGCCCGAGTCCGGTGGTGGCCATGAGCTCGGCGTTCGGCCAGGCCTCGGCGAGGCCGGCGCCGTGGCTGAACGGGTTCGGCCGGTCGCCTTCGTCGTGGACGATGAGCGCCGGCGACTCGACCCGCTCGTCCAGGAGACTGAAGTCCGCGAGCTTCACCTCGGCGCGATCCTCGACCAGCGGGATGAACCGCTCCATGATGCGCGGACCGGCCGGGACGACCGAGTTGAGCGTGTCGGCGAATCCCCTGGCGCCACCGACGAACGGGGCCATCAGCACCAGGCGCGTCTTCGTGAAGTCGACGCCGCTCTCACGCAGGCCCAGGACCGCCGTAAGGCAGCCGAGCGAGTGCGCCACGAGCGCGCTGGGCGCGCCGAACTTGTCGACGGCGACCCGCATCGCGTCCTTGAGGTGGACGCCGCTGGTGAACTGCTCGCCCCAGGGGCCCGGCCCGGAGTTGCCGTGGCTGGGCGCGTCGAAGGCGACAACGCGATAGCCGTTGGCGACGAGGCCGGCGGCGATGAAATCGAGGTCGCCGGTGCAGCCGCCCCAGCCGTGGACGAGGTAGACCAAGGGGCCTCTGCCCCAGTCGTAGCCCCACACGTCGGTGCCCTCGCAGTCAATGGTGAAGACCTCGGACCCGGCGGGGGCCTTGCCGCGCAGCCGCCGTTCGAGCCCCCCGGGGATCTTGAACCACATCTTGCTCAGGTACTTCGCCGCCGGATCGGGCGCGAAGCGCTCTGCGGCTGCGAACGCAGCTCGGAGATGCCAAGGAGCACGAACGGTCGTGCTTTTCTTTGGGGACTCGTTGGCCCCTGAACTCTGCGCCATGGGTGTCGGCCTTCCTGGTCAGATTCTGTGGCTGTCGACCAGCCGGTTGAACGCCGCCCAAGCTCGCTCGGCCGCGTCGGGATAGGTCAGGATGCGACTCATCCAGTTGTAGGACAGCAGGATGCCCAATACCTCCTGCGCCACCTGGAACAGGTCGGTGTCCCCGGTGAACTCGCCCTCGGAGACCGCCGTGGAGGCGACACGGGCGATGGAATCGAGCAGACCGCGCTGATCGGCGACCATCTGATCGTGCAGCGGACCGGTCATGTCGTCGAACTCGGCCGCAGCGGCCAGGAACAGGCAGCCGCCCGGATGGGAGTACCACCGCATCCAGTACTCGACGATCGCCTGGAGGCGGGTGACCCCGCGCGGCTTCGCCAGCGCCGGCCGGATCACCTCGTCGATGAACTGCTCGCTGTTGCGCTCCATGCACGCCAACTGCAGGGCCTCCTTGGACTTGAAGTGGGCGTAGACGCCGGACTTCGACATGTCCGCGGCGGCGGCGAGCGACCCGATGGTCAGCCCGGACAACCCCGAGTAGCGGGCCATGCGGACGGCCTCGTCGAGGATCGCCTGCCTGGTGAGTTCGCCCTTTCGCATCCCGCAAAACTAGCACGATCGTGCTGAAAAATCGAGACGCGCCCGGTTCCGGCACGACGACCGTTTCGAGGGGGAGCGCGGCGCGCTCCCTAGCTGCAGCCGCTGGTGGCGCCGCAGCCCTCGCAGGCGTAGCAGGAGCCCGCCGGCCGCATCTTCGTGCCGCAGTTCATGCACAGCGGCGCGTCGGCGCTCCTGGCCTGCGCCGAGTTGAGGACGTCGGCCCTGGAGGGCTTCTCCTCGATGCTCAGCCGCTGCTTCACGGTCTCCTCGATCGGCGCCGATGTCCTCAGCTGATCCAGGTCCACCTCGGCATCGTTGCCGACCTTCGCGGGGTCCTCGCCGTTCAGCTCGGCGGTGCGCTCGGCGGTAGTCAGGATGCCCAGGGCGGCCCGCTCCTCGTACGGCAGGTAGTCGAGCGCCAGACGGCGGAAGACGTAGTCGACAACCGAGGAGGCCATGCGGATGTCCTGGTCGTCGGTCATGCCCGCCGGCTCGAAGCGCATGTTGGTGAACTTCTCGACGTACTTCTCCAGCGGCACGCCGTACTGCAGCGCGATCGAGATCGCCACCGACAGCGCGTCCATGACGCCCGCGAGGGTCGAGCCCTGCTTGGACATCTTCAGGAAGACCTCGCCGAGGCCGTCGTCCGGGTAGGACGAGGAGGTCATGTAGCCCTCGGCGCCGCCGACGGTGAACGAGGTGGTCTGGCTAGGGCGGCGCTTCGGGAGCTTGCGGCGCACCGGTGTGTGGACGGCCATCTCCTCGACGACCTTCTCGACGACCTCTTCGACCTTGGCGTCGATCTCCTTCTTCTTCGCCGACAGGGGCTGCCCGACCTTGCAGTTGTCGCGGTAGACCGCGAGCGCCTTCAGGCCTAGCTTCCAGCCCTCGAAGTAGATCTCCTCGAAGTCCTCGACCGTGGCCGACTCGGGCACGTTCACCGTCTTGGAGATCGCGCCGGACAGGAACGGCTGGACGGCCGCCATCATGTGGACGTGGCCCATCGGCGAGATCGTCCGCTCGCCCATGGCGCAGTCGAACACCGAGTAGTGCCCTTCGGCCAGGTGCGGGGCGCCCACGACGTGGCCGTGGTCGGCGATGTAGTCGACGATCGCGCCCATCTCCTCATCGCTGTAGCCGAGGCTGGTGAGGGCGCGCGGGACGGTCTGGTTGACGATCTCCATGGAGCCGCCGCCGACGAGCTTCTTGTGCTTGACCAGCGCCAGGTCCGGCTCGATTCCAGTTGTGTCGCAATCCATCATGAACGAGATGGTGCCGGTTGGCGCGAGAACCGATGCCTGCGCATTGCGCCAGCCGTTTTGCGCCCCGATCTCATTTCCTCGGTCCCATTCGGACTTAGCCGCTTCGGCGATGGTCGCATCGACATCGCCGAAGGTCCGGATCTCATCCGCCGCGGCAGCGTGCTTGGCCATGACCCGCTGGTGCGGCTCGGCGTTGAGCTCGTATCCGGCGTACGGGCCGACTGCCCCGGCGATCTCGGCGGAGCGGCGGTACGACACGCCGGTCATGAGCGAGGTGATGCCCGCGGCCAGCGCGCGGCCGTCGTCGGAATCGTAGGCGTGGCCCGAGGCCATGAGCAGGGCGCCGAGGTTGGAGTACCCGATGCCGAGCTGGCGGTAGTCGCGGGTGGTCTGCCCGATCTTGTCGGTCGGGAAGTCCGCGAAGGAGATCGAGATCTCCATGGCGGTGATGACTATCTCGACGGTCTTGACGAACCGCTCGACGTCGAAGGAGCCTTCCTCACCGAGGAACTTCATGAGGTTCAGGCTGGCGAGGTTGCATGACGAGTCGTCGAGGCTCATGTACTCCGAGCAGGGGTTGGACGCGTAGATGCGGTCCGTGTTGGGGTTGGTGTGCCAGTCGTTGATGATGTCGTCGTACTGAATGCCGGGGTCGGCGCACTCCCAGGCGGCCTCGGCCATCTTGCGGAAGACCTCGCGGGCGTCGCGGCGGGCGATCTCCTTGCCGTCGAGGCGACCGACGAGCGAGTAGTCGGTGCCCTCTTCGACGGCGCGCATGAACTCGTCGGAGACGCGCACGGAGTTGTTGGCGTTCTGGTACTGGACGCTGAACATGTCCTCGCCACCGAGGTCGACGTCGAAGCCGGCGTCGCGCAGGGCCCGGATCTTGTCCTCTTCGCGGGCCTTGGTGTCGATGAAGTCCTCGATGTCGGGGTGGTCGACGTCGAGCACGACCATCTTGGCGGCGCGGCGGGTGGCGCCGCCGGATTTGATGGTCCCGGCCGAGGCGTCGGCGCCGCGCATGAAGCTGATCGGGCCGGAGGCGTTGCCGCCGGAGGAGAGCAGCTCGGAGGAGGCGCGGATCCTCGAGAGGTTGACCCCGGCTCCGGAGCCGCCCTTGAAGATCATGCCCTCTTCCTTGTACCAGTCGAGGATGGACTCCATGGTGTCGTCGACCGACAGGATAAAGCACGCTGACACTTGTTGCGCTGCTTCGGTTCCGACGTTGAACCAGACGGGCGAGTTGAAGCTGAAGTACTGGTGGAGCAGGAGCCAGGCGAGTTCGTCGGCGAAGACCTGGGCGTCGGCGGCGGTGGCGAAGTAGCCGTTCTTCTCGCCGGCGTCGTGGTAGGCGCCCACGACGCGGTCGATGATCTGCTTGAGGCTCCACTCGCGCTGGGGGGTGCCGACGGCGCCGCGGAAGTACTTGGAGGTGACGATCTGGGTGGCGTTCTGGCTCCAGAACTCCGGGAACTCGACGCCGCGCTGCTCGAAGTTGACCGATCCGTCACGCCAGTTGGTCATGACGACGTCCCGTGACTCCCACTTGACTTCGTCGTACGGGTGCACACCCTCCGTTGTGAACACACGTTCGACTCGCAACCCGCTGCTGGGCTGCTTGGCGGTCTTCTTGACGGTGGCCTTCGCGCCGTCGGAGCTCGCGGCCGGCTTGGTGGTCTTCGGCATGTCTTCTCGCCTCTGTTGCAGATGTGCTGGTCAGCGGTTGGATTGGCGGTGGTTGGCGGCGTACTGCTCGCGGAGCTGAGTGATCTCCGCCTCGAAGTCCTCGAGTGATTCGAAGCTGCGGTAGACGCTGGCGAAGCGCAGGTAGGCGACCTCGTCGAGCCTGCGCAGCGGCTCCAGGATGGCGAGGCCGACCTCGTTGCTCGGCACCTCGGCGACGCCTCGGGAACGGATCGCGTCCTCCACGGCCTGAGCCAGCTTCGCCACGTCGTCGGCGTCGACCGGTCGGCCCTGGCAGGCTTTCATGACGCCCGAGGCGACCTTGCCGCGGCTGAACGGCTCCGTGGCGCCGCTGCGCTTGACCACTGCGAGGACCGATTCCTCGACGGTGGTGAACCGCTTCTCGCACTGCTGGCAGACCCGGCGACGCCGTATGATCTTCCCGTCCTCGGCCTCCCGGGAGTCGACCACTCGACTATCGGGATGACGACAGTAAGGGCAACGCATCGCTACTCTCCTTCTCGACGATCATCTCGTCAGGGTCCGACGGTCTCCGGATGTCGCGCGCCGGTCTGGCCTCAGTTTGCCGTTCGCCTACGAGTCAGGTGCAGCAACCCCAACACCTAGTGAGAGACGATACAGCAGACCACTAGATCTTGTGCCAGTCTAGCTCGAAGTTGGCACATTCTTGATCTTGCGGCGGCCTCCAGCCCATCACAGTCGTCCCGAATGCCCGCTGCGCGAGGTCGAATCGAAGGGTCTGGACACATTCAGGCGACTGCGGCGACACGCCGAAGTCGCACGAATGTTTGACTTGACACCGAGCCTGAGTTACATTGTCGGAATCAGACATACCGTCCCATTTGTCTTACAGGAGCTTCCTGTGGCTACCGAGACCACAACAGCCCGAGCGAAAACGCGCAAGCTGACTCGTCGGCAACAGCAAGTCCTCGAGTACATCGAGGAATTCATCAACAACAAGGGGTATCCGCCCAGCGTCCGAGAAATCGGCGCGGAAGTCGGCCTCGCGTCGGCCTCCAGCGTCGCGTACCAGATGAAGCAGCTCGAACGGAAGGGCTACCTGAACCGGTTGGCGGGACGTCCCCGCGCAGTCGGCGTCAAGCAGTCCACGCCGGGGGGCGTCCAGACCTGCTCGCAGCACCCGCGCCCGCGCTACGTGCCGATGGTCGGCGAGATCGCCGCCGGGCAGCCGATCCTGGCCGAGGAGCGGGATTACGACGTGATGCCGCTGCCGGCGGAGTTCGTCGGCGAAGGCATCCACTTCCTGCTGCGGGTCAAAGGCGATTCGATGATCGAAGCGGCCATCACCGACGGAGACTGGGTCGTGGTGCGTCAGCAGCCCGACGCGCTCAACGGCGAGATCGTGGCGGCGATGATCGACGGGGAGGCCACCGTCAAGACCTGGAAGCGCAAGAGCGGCAAGCCCTGGCTGATGCCGGCCAACGCGCTGTACGAGCCGATCGACGCCTCCGAGGCCGAGATCCTCGGCCGAGTCGTGGCAGTCCTCCGCAGAATCTGACCGAGCACACCCGGTTCATCAGCGGCCGTACGCGCCGCCGTCTTTCGGACCCCACGAGTCGTCATCCGACTCCGGGGTCCGTTCGCCGTTCCGCCCCGCTCCGTAAACCCTCCCTGCCGACTCGGCGCTCGAGCCTTGGGCGCCGTACACGCTGCCGCCCGAAGGGGTTGCGGCGGGTTGCGCGCCATAGACGCCGCCTGATGGCGGGGCAGGAGCAGGAGCAGGGGCAGGGGGGGCTGCGGGGGCCGGCGGTTCGGCCGCGAAAGAGCCTCCGCCGCCGGCGTCGTTGTAGATGCTGCCCTGACCGGCCGCCTCGAAGGCCCCGTACTGCGGATCCTCGCGGGGGCCGCCGTACACGGAGCCGGTCCGCTCGGGCTTCGGTTCGGGGGCCGGGGCCCGGTAGACCGAGCCCGCCGCGTCCGGGGCTCGGTAGACGCTCCCTCCCGGCTCGGACCTGGCGGCGCCGTACACATTGCTCGGAGGCTCCTCGGTCTTCGGCGCGCCGTAGACGCCGCCGGTGGACTCGGGGCGCTTGGCGCCGTACACGTTTCCACTCGGATCGGCCTTCGGACTCCCGTAGACCGCGCCCTGTACCAGCTGCCCGACCTCAGGGTCCGGCTGGCCCGCGTCGAGACCGAGCTCCACCGGATCCGGCGGCAGCGGATCGTCCTTGACATCGCCGAACACCGACTCCTCGGCGGCGACGCCCAACTGGTCGTCGTCATCGCCTTTTCCCGACCGCTGTCGTCGGGACTTGCGGATCACGAGGATGCCGCCGAGCATCACCAGGAAGCCGACGATCGCGATGCCGCTCAGGATCCGCACGATGGTCTCGAAGCCCAGGTCGAGAATCCAGTCGACGATGCCACCGCCGTCCTCTGCGGCGGCCGACTCCTCGCCGCCCTCCTCCGCGGGCACCTCATCGCTCTCGGGCACGGCCGGGGTGTACCTGGCGATCGTGCCGAACGTCCCGTCCTCGTCCATCTGCGAGAGCGTGATGAAGTTTCCGTCGGCGTCGTAGGTGATGTCCTGGGCCTCGCCGGGGTCGGACAGCTCGGTGATGAGCGGGTCGGTGTCGGTCATCGCCTGCACCACGTCGCCGTCCTTGACGTCCCACTCATAGGCGTGGCTCGCGGCGCGGACGACCACCTTCGTCGCGTCGGCGTTGAGGGCCGCGCCGGTGACCGTGCCGCCCTCGGTGAGCTGAACCGTTCCGGCCAGCCGCATCGGCGTGTCGAAGTCCTGCTTCTCCGTGGTGGGCAGGTACAGCGGCGCCTGGCCTTCGACCGAGGGGATCAAGAGCGGGGTCTTGCCGTCGGGCAGCAGCAGGAACGCCTCGGCGTGCTGCATCCCGTCCGGATACAGGAAGCGGAAGATCCGGTTGTTGGGGACGTTGCCCACCTCGACCTGGGTGATCCCGGCCGACCCGCGCGTGCCGTCGTCCTCGCCGATGTCGGCGGCCCACACGAACTGGCCGCCGTCTGAGTCGAACGCGAGCGCCTGCGGGTCCAGGGGCGGGTGATCGAGGTAGATGCTCTCCGAATCGCGCACGCTGCAGTCGGCGCCCACCCGCAGGATGTTCATGCCGCCGTCCTGGTTGCGGCCGTCGGGCAGTACCCACCAGCCGTCGCCGCCGGGATCGGCGGTAATGCCCGAGGCATTCCGAAGCCGGGAGTCGTGCAGATCACAGAGGTTCTCCCCGTCGCCCGACTCCTCGTCATCCTGGGCATGGACGGGAGACGCGACCATCGCCAGGACGGCACCAGCCATCCCGGCGACGAGGCGCGTTTTCCAGGCAGGATGTCTCCCATGGCGCTCTCGCATCAGGCAAGTGTTCCAGAACACGACCGAACGATGGCGGGACCCCTGCGAGACATGTTCAGGACCACGGACAATCAGGCTGCTTCTATGACGAACGGCCTCAATTCCCCTGCAAGCGCGAGGTCGACTCGCACGCTCATCACCGTGCCGTCACCGCGGTGCTCGGTGGAGAGGACCTCGCCTCGCGAACGGACACGCGAGACCAGGTCGCCGCGGACGTACGGAACGCAGACGGTCATGGTGACGTCCGGTTGCGGCAGGGCCTGTTCGACGGCGGCGCGGAGCTTGTCGACGCCCTCGCCGGACCTGGCGGAGACGAACACGGCGTCGGGCCAGTCCGAGCGCAGTTGCAGGAGCCGGTCCGGGCTGACGGCGTCGAGCTTGTTGACGACCAGGAGCTCGGGGATCTCTTCGGCGCCGACTTCGGCGAGCACTTCGCGGACCGCGTCGGCCTGGCCGACCGGGTCGGGGTGCGATCCGTCGATGACGTGGAGGATGAGGTCGGACTCGGCGACCTCTTCGAGGGTGGAGCGGAACGCCTCGATCAGCTGGTGCGGCAGGTGACGCACGAAGCCGACGGTGTCGGAGACGGTGTATTCGCGGCCTTCGGCGGTACGTGAGCGCCTGGTCGAGGTGTCGAGCGTGGCGAACAGGGCGTCCTGGACGAGGATGCCCGCGCCCGTGAGGGCGTTGAGCAGGCTCGACTTGCCGGCGTTGGTGTAGCCGGCGATGGCGACGCCGGGGACGCGGTTGCGGGTGCGAGAGTCACGTTTGGTTTCGCGGGTGACAGTGAGTTTCGCCAATTCGCGGCGCAGTTTCGCGACTTTCGCGCGGATGCGGCGGCGGTCGGTCTCGAGCTTCGTCTCGCCGGGGCCGCGCAGGCCCACACCGCCGTTGGAGCCGGCGCGGCCGCCGGCCTGGCGGCTCATCGCGTCGCCCCAGCCGCGCAGGCGCGGCAGCAGGTACTGAAGTTGCGCGAGTTCGACCTGGGCCTTGCCTTCGGCGCTCTTGGCGTGCTGGGCGAAGATGTCAAGAATCAGGGCCGTGCGGTCGACGACCTTGACGTTGATGGCCTTTTCAAGGGCGATCAGCTGGCCGGGCGAGAGTTCGCCGTCGCAGATGACGGTGTCGGCGCCGAGCGCCTCGACGACGTCTTTGACCTCGCGGACCTTGCCGGAGCCAATGAAGGTGCCGGCGTCGGGTTTGGAGCGTCGCTGGATGAGACCTTCGACGACGACGGATCCGGCGGTCTCGGCGAGGGCGGCGAGTTCGGCCAGGGAGTTCTCTGCGTCGTCGGCGGTGCCTTCGGTCCATACGCCGACCAGGACGACCTGTTCGAGGCGGAGACGGCGGTATTCGGCGTCGGTGACGTCGGCGAGCTCGGTGGAGGCGAGCCCGGAGACGCGTCGCAGCGCCTGGCGTGCCTCGAGGTCGAGATCTCCGGTGGACGGTGACTCCGCGGTGGGAGCTGTGGTGAAGCGTTCTTCGTTCAAATTCGGATACTCCATTTGCATCGCCTCAAGCTTGACACGTTCTTGTGACAACGCGAAGCGAATATCCGGTGACGCGGTCGGCACCGGTCCGCGGGGTCGGGGTTGTGGTCGTATTGGTCGCGGAGGTGCATGTCTCGCTTGTCGGGATGACAGGACGGGGGCGCAGGTCGGAGCGGTCACGCCGGGGCTGGGCGCGGGCGGGGCGGCCGGAGGCGGTGGCAGAATTGCCTGTACCAGATTTCCCAGTCCACAACGTGGTGACTTGCAAGGAGTGGCATGACAGCTGCGCGACTGACCAGCGCCGGTTTCTCCATCACCGTCCGGTTGGCCCTCTCGGCCGACCCGGGCGCGGCCGGGCGGCTCGCCACCGTCGTGGGACAGGCCGGAGCGATCGTCACCGCCTTGGACGTGGTCTCCTCCGACAACAGGCGCATGGTCGTGGACTTGACCTGTGACACCTCGGACTCGGCGCATGCCGAGCAGGTGACGCAGATCCTGGAGGCGATGCCGGACTTCGACGTCAAGAAGGTCTCGGACCGGACGTTCCTGATGCACTTGGGCGGCAAGATCGAGGTCCAGGCGAAGGTGCCGTTGAAGAACCGAGACGACCTGTCGATGGCGTATACGCCGGGTGTGGCCCGGGTGTGCATGGCGATCGCTGAGAATCCCGACGACGCGCGGCGCCTGACGATCAAGCGCAACACGGTCGCGGTGGTCTCGGACGGCTCGGCGGTGCTGGGCCTGGGCAATATCGGGCCCGAGGCGGCCATGCCGGTCATGGAAGGCAAGGCGGCGCTGTTCAAGAAGTTCGCGGACGTGGACGCGTGGCCGGTGTGCCTGGACACGCAGGACACCGACGAGATCGTGAACATCGTGACGGCGATGGCGCCGACGTACGGCGGCATCAATCTTGAGGACATCGCGGCGCCGCGCTGCTTCGAGATCGAGGCGCGGCTGCGGGAGAAGCTCGACATCCCGGTCTTCCACGACGACCAGCACGGCACCGCGATCGTGGTGCTCGCGGCGCTGACGAACGCTCTGCGTGTGGTCGGGAAGGACTTCGCGGACGTGCGGGCGACCGTCGTGGGCTGCGGTGCGGCCGGGACCGCGATCATGCGGCTGCTGGCGAAGGCCGGGATCGGCGACATCGTGCCGGTCGATCGCGACGGGGCGCTGCACGAGGGCATGGAGACGGACAACGAGACTTGGAAGTGGCTGGCGTCGAACTTCAACAGGGGCGGCTATTCCGGTGACCTCGCGGGCGCGGTCGAGGGCTCGGACGTGTTCATCGGTGTGAGCGCGCCGAACATCCTCAAGGGCTCGGACGTCGCGAAGATGGCGAAGGACCCGATCGTGTTCGCGCTGGCGAACCCGGACCCGGAGATCAGCCCGACCGAGGCGGCGCGGTATGCGGCGATCGTGGCTACCGGGCGGTCGGACCAACCGAACCAGATCAACAACGTGCTGGCGTTCCCCGGGGTGTTCCGGGGGCTTCTGGACGCGCAGGCGCGCGGGTGGAACGACGAGGCGGCGCTGGCGGCGGCCATGGCGATCGCCGATTGCGTCGGCGAGGACAAGGTGAACGCGACCTACATCGTGCCGAGCGTGTTCGACCCGCATGTGGCCCCGGCTGTCGCGGCCGCGGTCAAGGAGGCCATGCGTTAGGCGGAGGCCTGTGGTCCAGCCACCCCTTGGGTCCTCGCGGTGCCTTCGGCGACGATGACGGCGGGACCGGCGAGGTGGATGGTCTCGTCGGTCACCGTGACGGTCAGGGTGCCGCCGGGGACGTCGACCTTGCAGGTGCCGGTCTCGGCGCCCGCTCGGCGCAGTGCGACGGCGGCGACGGCGCAGGCGCCGGTGCCGCAGGAGAACGTCTCGCCGACGCCGCGCTCGTGGACGCGCATCCGCACGTGCGGGGCGGCGCCGACGACGAATTCGACGTTGACGCCGTCGGGGAAGACACCGGTGTCGTAGCGCGGCTGGTGGAACAACTCCAGCGCTTCGAGTTCTTCGGCGTCGCTCAGCTGGCACACGAGGTGCGGGTTGCCCATGGAGACGGCCTGGCCCGGCCATGTGAAGCCTTCGACGCTCGCTTGGGAGGTCGGGCCGAGGGCGGCCGGACCCATGGCGACGCTGAGTTCGTCGCCGACGACGGTGACGTTCTTGACGCCGCCGCGGGTGGCGACCGGGATCTCGGGGCCGTCGGCGAGGCCCCGTTCGAGCAGGTAGCGCGCGAACACGCGGACGCCGTTGCCGCACATCTCAGCGATGGAGCCGTCGGCGTTGCGGTAGTCCATGAACCACTTGGCGCCGGGTTCTGAGGAGGGCACGATCCGCAGGAGTCCGTCGCCGCCGACGCCGAGGCGGCGGTCGCACAGCGCGGCCACGTCGGCGGCTGCGAGCGGGCGCTCGTCGGCCAGGTCGGGGACGATTACGAAGTCGTTGCCGGTGCCGTGGCCCTTGGCGAAGTCGATGATGGTCACACGGCAATTGTGCCGCATCCCGCCGCGCTAGCCTTATGCCGTGACTGATACGACCGACGCTGGACCCCTCGACGACCTGAAAGCGAAGTTCCCCAACGGGGTGTGGACGACGCGCGCGAACGCGCGGCTCCAGAACGCTCTGATCGAAGGCGCCGGGCTGGGCAGCCTTCAGCCCGCTATCGGCTGGGCCGCCAGGATGCAGTCCACCGACGCTCCGCAGCCGTTCGCCTCGCCTCGGACGCTGCTGTTCGCCGGGGAGTACCCGGAGGGATGGGCCGCCGGCGAGGAGGTGCCGCTGGCCGACCAGGTGCTGGCCGCGCAGCGCGGCGAGGGCCTGCTCGGCGCGGCCGTGACGCGGGCCGGGGTGCCGGTCGAGGTGGTCGAGACAGGGCCGAGCGGGGGTGCCGAGGGTCCGCTGCTGGACGACTCGCAGCTGGCCGAGTGCCTGGCGTTGGGCCGCGAGGTGGCCGACCGCGCGATCGACGGCGGGGCGGACATCCTGCTCATCGCCGGGCTCGGCGCCGGGGCCGCGACCGCGGCGACGGCGGTTTGCTCGTTCATCGCGAAGGACGACATCACGGCGTTCATGCCGCAGCTGCACGCGCCTGGCGGCACGGTGGACGACTCGTCCTGGATGGCGCGCGTCTCGGCGCTGCGGGACCACCTGGCGTTCAACCACGGCTTCCGGCGGAAGGCGTCCACGCTGGTGGCGAGGCTCGGCGGGGCGGAGATCGGCGCGATGGCCGGGACGATCCTGGCGGCGGCGACGCGCTCTACGGCGATGCTGCTCGACGGTCCGGCGGCCGCGGCGGCGATGATGCTTGCCCGCGACTACGGCTTGGCGTCGCCGAAGTGGTGCTACATGCCGAACCGCTCCCCGCACCCGGTCGTGACCAAGCTGGCCAAGCAGGGCGGCCTCGCCGACGATTTCGGGCTGGCGCTGGACTTGGGCGACGGCACCGGCCTGCCGGTGGGCTGGGAGCTGCTCCAGCAGGCCCTGCGCCTGTCCTCGACGCTGCCGCTGCCGCCCGAGGCGGAGCAGCCCGACCAGGAGCCCGCCGAGGTCGAGGCCGGCGACGAGGTCGAATCCACCTGACTCGGATCGCCGGGAACGGCCTCAAGCTCTCAGCGCCGCGCGGCTTGACGTTAAAGCAGCTCGGGCAGGGTTTCGGGCCAGTCGATCTCGTCTTCTGAGACCGCTCGGTCCAGGTCCGTCCATGCGTCACCGGCGATGCCCTGCGCGGCGGCGGCCTTCGCGACGATGCGGGCGACCTCGACCGCGCCCCTCGCCTGGAAGTGCGTGTCGTCACGGAGCCCTTCGGGGTAGTTCGGGTGGCCCGGCTCGACCCACAGGAAGTGCTCCTTCGTCCGCTCCTCTCCCAGCTCGTCCCACATCGCCAGGCTCAGAGCGTGGAGGTCCACCACCGGGACGTCTACCACTTCGGCCAACGCGAGCATCGCCTCCGGGTAGTCGCCGAGGCTCTCGTACGCCTTGCCGTCGCGGAACCTCCTGCGTTCCACGGAGGTGACCAGCACCGGCTTCGCTCTTCTGGCGCGGGCGGCTTCGACGTAGGTCGTCAAGTACCGCTGGTAGGTGGTGCGCGGGTAGGTGCCTCGGTTCGGATCCTCAAGTTTCTGGTCGTTGTGGCCGAAGGAGATCAGCAGGTGGTCGCCCGGTGCGATGTCCCGGGCGATCGCGTCGAGCGCTCCTTCGTCGATGAAGCTCATCGTGCTCCGTCCGGGCCTGGCCAGGTCGATCACCTCGAAGCCTTCGCGAGTGAAGGCGCCGAGCGCCTGGCCCCAGCCGGTCTGCGGTGCCTGCGCCCGGTCGTAGGCGGCGGCCGTCGAGTCTCCGGCGATGTAGATGCGGGTCGGTGGCATGGGAGCCCTTTCGAGGAGGCTTTGGAACCCCAATATGGTAAGCGATTACCACGTTGACTACAAGGCATTCGTCATCGGCTGTCCCACAACGAAAAACGGCGTGCCCTAGCCTGGAGGCCATGGCTGAGCGATTCCACTCCGATTGGGCGCGAACCGCGATCGCCGCGCTCCGCGAAGACGCCGCCTCAGTGTCCGTCACACCGCTGCGCAGGGACATCGAGCGCTTCGGCGAGTCGATCCGCATCCACCTCAAGGACGAGTCGGCTCAGCCGACCGGGAGCCTCAAGCACCGGCTCGTGCGCGACCTCCTGCTCCACGGCCTCGTCAGCGGCGACATCCGCGAGGGCACCACGGTCGTCGAGGCCACCGGCGGCGGCGCCGCCGTCTCACTGGGGTACTTCGCGCAGATGCTCGTGCTGCCGTTCGTCGCGGTCATGCCCGCCAGGACGCACCCGGCACAGGTGGAGGCGATCGAGCGGTTCGGCGGCCGCTGCGAGCTGGTCGACCCTCCGCTGGCGATCTACGAGACCGCCGCCCGAATCGCCGAGGAACAGGGCGGCCACTACCTCGACATGTTCGGCCGTGCCGAGGCGGCTACCGACTGGCGGGCCGGCAATGTCACCGGCGAGGTCCTCGCCCAGTGCGAGACGGAGCCGCGCTGGATCGTGTGCGGGGCCGGCACCGGGATCACCTCCGCCACGGCAGGGCGTCACCTGCGCTACGTCGGCGCCGACACCCAAGTGGCGGTGGCCGATCCGGAGAACTCGAGCTACTTCCCGAGCTGGGCCACCGGGTATGCGGGCTATGCGACGGGGATGCCCTCGCGTATCCCCGGGATCGGACGTCCTAGAGTCGAGCCCGCCTTCAATGCCGAGATCGTGGACGCCGTGGTGCCCGTGCCGGATGCGGCGAGCGTAGCGGCCATGCGGTATCTGGCCGAGCGGCGCGGCGCGGAGTTCGGCCCCTCGACCGGTACGTGCTTCTGGGCGGCGATGGAGTTGGCGTCCGGGATGCAGTCCGAGGGCGTCGCCGGGGATCTCGTCGTGGTAGCCGGTGACGGCAAGCAGTCGTATCGCAGCTCGTTCTACGACGACGCCTGGCTCTCAGCCAAAGGCTTCGACATCGAGCCGCACCTGCGGGTTTTGGAGGAGTTCGCCGCCAGCGGCCGCTGGACGATCTGATCGTCGCGGGTGACCTGGGCGGACCATTCAACCTCATTGTCACGGACAAGCGCCTGAGGAGCCCGGAAATGGCCCTTGGGTGGTTGGCGGCGTCGATCGTGTGCATGGTTGTTGTGCGCCAAGGGCGGCAGCGACGGAGAGGTAGAGGGCTGTTCGGGGTGCGCTGCGGGGGCCGGGTGCGTGTGGGGGGCGGCCTTGGCGGGTGAGTGTTGCTCGTGTTGTGTTGCGCGGCAGGC
>NZ_JAKZEW010000017.1 GCF_022548875.1 Glycomyces sp. L485
CAGCAACCAACCAGACCCTCACGGAACTTGATCAAGCCCTGGCCCCGCACCACGCTCCATCGCGAAGGCCCACTTCACCTTGAAACGCTCTTGGGGCTAACGGGCACCCTGTTGTTCCAGCCATTGCAACATCGCTTGGTTGGTCTCCTCCGGGTTCTCCTGCTGGATCCAGTGACCGCAATCCAGACTGATCACATCCACATTGGGCACGAACGCCGTCAGGTTCGCGGACCTCGAGACCGGGTCCCGGTCGCCGAAGATCATGAGGGCGGGCTGCTTGATGACCGGGTCCACGTCCGCGAGCAGGCGCCAGTTGCGGTCCAGATTCCTGTACCAGTTGATGCTGCCCGTGAACCCCGATGATGCGAAGGCGGAGACGAATACGGCCAGTTCGCCGTCGCTCATCACGGGCTCGCCGAGCGGTGTCGCCGCTCGGGCGAGGTTGATCATCGCCATGCCCGGCTGCGGCTCTGTCGGGGGCTCGTTCTTCCGGTACAGGTTGCGAAGGAACTGGAAGGTGTTGTCTTCGAGTACGGCATCCGCGACGCCCGGCTGCCGATTGAAATGGACGAAGTAGAAGTCGCCGCCGAGCATGGCTTCCATGAACTCGATCCAGGGAGTTTCTCCGCGCTCCTGATACGGCAGGCTCAGGTTGATCACCTTGTTCACGCGGTTCGGATGCAGCAAGGTCAATCCCCAGACGACCATCGCGCCCCAGTCATGGCCGACGAACGTGGCGTCTTCGTATCCGTAGTGATCGAGCAGTGCGATGAGGTCACCGGCGAGGTGCGCGATGTCGTAGTCGGTCACTTCAGCCGGACGGGAGGAGTTGCCGTAACCCCGCTGGTTCGGGACGATGACGTGGTAGCCCGCTGCGACCAGGGCAGGCACTTGATAGCGCCAGGAAAAGGCGAGCTCCGGCCAGCCGTGACAGAGCACAATGGGCGCTCCGGCGTTCTGCCGGCCCGCTTCGAACACTTCGAGTTCCACCCCGTTGACCGGGATGACGGTGGGCTCGGGGAAATCAGTGGGATTGAACATTGCGCTTCCTCCATGGCTTTTCGAGACGATCAGGCGTCCTGAGCGCCGGTCGCCACCACCGTAGGGCGCATTGCGGACAAGATCGGTCCTCGATCAGTGGCACACTGAGAAAATGCGGAAAGATCCCACCGGTCGAGCGCTGCAGCTGCTCTCGCTCCTGCAGACCCATCGATGGTGGCGCAGCGCCGAACTCGCCGAACGCCTCGAGATCACGGAGCGAACTGTGCGCCGCGACGTCGACCGGCTGCGCGATCTCGGCTATCCGGTCGATGCCACGTCGGGTAGATACGGGGGCTACCGGCTTGCGACGGGGACGCACCTGCCGCCCCTGGTCCTCGACGACGGCGAGGCCGTCGCAGTGGCCGTCGGTCTGCGCTATGCCGCGGAGGCCGCCGTCGTCGGCATGGAGGAGACGTCGCTGCGCGCCCTGATGAAGATCGAACAACTCCTGCCGCATCGGCTGCGCCGACGGGTGTCGGCGCTCCATTCAAGCGTTGTTTCGATCCGGCCGGAAGACGACGGCATCGTCGACCCCGAAGCGCTCAGCTTGCTCGCCGCGGCGTGTCGAGACTGTGAGGAGGTGCGTTTCGACTACCGGCGGCACGACGGCGAGCCCAGCGGACGGCTCGTCCAGCCGCACCGACTCGTCACCGCCGGTCGCCGCTGGTATCTCGTGGCGTGGGACCGGCATCGCGGTGACTGGCGCACGTTTCGGCTGGATCGGCTCCGGGAGCCCCGACTGACGGGTGAGCATTTCACGCCCCGCGCGATCCCGGGAGGCGACGCTGCGAGCTTCCTCGCAAGCTCAGTCAGCTCGATACCCCGTCTCCATGTAGCGAAGATCGCCGTCGAAGCCGCGTTCGCCGAGCTCGAGGGTGTGCTCCGGTGGGTGGACCACACGCCGATCGAGATGGAGACGGACGCTTGCCGCGTCCAGATCCGCAGTGAGGATCTCGGCCGGCTCGCCATGACTGTCGCCCGCATCGCACTCACCGCCCCAGTGGCCGTCATCGAACCAGCCGAACTCGCCGACACCGCCAGACAGCTCGCCACCCACCTCACCGCCCCGCCACCATGACCATCAGGAGCGGATCGACCGATCAAGTCATGCAGGCCAGGCCACCGCCGAGAACGGTTTCGCGGCCATGGCCCACGACATTCCAGCGGCGCACCCGTTCGACTGCACCGACGACGACTCGTTCATCGTGTCCGTGCGCGGTGACGACGCAGGCGAAATCACCCAACTGCGCGAGACGCTCGGCGACGGGCGACCGTGATCGTCGATCTGAGTCCGAACGGTCACAGTCCGTCGCAAGCGGGCACAGACGAATATGCGAAAGTTAATCGCCTGTGACCGGCTACTGCCAGTCACAGGCGATCACAAACGGTCACATGGGCCCCGCAAGGGGCCCATGGTGGTGTGGAGCTGCAGGGAATCGAACCCTGGTCCTCCGCTGCCTTTGTGAGGCTTCTCCGGGTGCAGTCCGCTGTGCCTTTTCTCGAGCCCCGCCGATCTCGCGGACAAGTCGGTGAGACGGGCTCCAGCCGCCGAAAGTGTCGTGCGACGACCCAGCGACCAAGTCGTCGACCTAGCGTCCTAGATGATGCCGCGAATCCGGAGCGGACGCGCCCCCGGTGCGGCAGACTACGCTATCGCTTAAGCAGCGAGGGCGTAGTCAGAAGTGCTTTTTGCGTTGGCACTTGTTGTTTTCCAACGTTGGTTTACGAGACAGCGTTGGCTTCCTCGACCCGCTTCCCTCACATCAACACACGGAGTCGAAACCGATCAGCCCCTTGGTTGAGGTGAGATACCCCTGTTCAGTTGTGCTCAGTGATTCTAGCTCAGTCCAACGGGACCCGGCCACGGGATATTCCCGCTACCGGTTCCCGCGCTTCGCGGCGCGGCCGACGGCCCGCTCGATCTCGCGGTCGGCCTCGCGCTTCGCGATGGCCTGGCGCTTGTCGTAGCTCTTGCGGCCCCTGGCCAGACCCAGCTCCATCTTCGCCCAGCCGTTCTGGAAATAGACGGCCAGCGGCACCAGCGTCAGGCCGGCCTCGTCGAGCTTCGGCTCCAGCTTGGCGATCTCGCCGCGGTGCAGCAGGAGCTTGCGGATCCGCCTCGGGGGGTGGTTCGTCCAGGTCCCGTAGTCGTACTCGGGGATGTGGAAGTTGTGGACGCGCGCTTCGCCGTTCCTGATCTCGGCGTACGCGTCGACGATGTTGCCGCGCCCCTGGCGCAGCGCCTTGACCTCGGTCCCGGACAGGACCATCCCGGCCTCGTAGGTGTCCAGGATGTCGTAGTCGTGGCGGGCTTTGCGGTTGGTCGTCACGACGGTGCGCTCGGGGCCCGAGTGCTTGGGCTTCGGCTGCTTCTTCTTGGACACGCGCCAAGCTTAACGATCGAACAAACGTATGTCGACGTCAATTCGGGTGCTGTAAGCGGCACAGACAGGACGGGAGGTAGCCCAAGGGGTTCACGCGCTCGCCGCCCTTCCGGACCTCGAAGTGCAGGTGCGCACCGGTCGAGGCCCCCGTGGAGCCCACCGCGCCGATGCCCTCATTGCGCGAGACGCGCTCGCCCTTGCTCACCCAGATGCTCGACTGGTGGGCGTAGCAGCTGTTCAGGCCGCCGCCGTGTCCGATGCAGGTGAGCATCCCGTAGCTGCCGCTCCAGCCGGCGTGGACTACGGTCCCCGAGTCGGCGGCGTAGATCGTGGAGCCGTGGCCGGCGGCGAAGTCGGTGCCGCCGTGGAACCGGGAGGTGCCGTAGATCGGGTGGCGCCTCCACCCGAAGTCCGAGGACTTCCAGCCGTTGACCGGCACCGCGAAGCCCGACCCTGATTCGCCGTCGGACGAGGAGTCGCCGCTGGAGCCCTCAGAGGAGGACGCGGACCGCAACTCCTCGGCCAGGCGCTCGGACTCGGCCTCCAGCCGCTCGTACTCGGCCTCCGCCTCGACTTCGGCGGCCTCGGCGACGGCGAGGGCGTCGGTGCGCTCGGCGACGAGCTGCTCCACCTCCGCCCGGGCGGCCACGGCCTCGTCGACGCGGACCTCGGCCGCGGCCAAGGCGTCCTCAGCCTCGGCCCCGGCTTCGGCGGCCACGGCTTCGGCGACGGAGGCGGCGGCCTCGACGTTGGCCGCCTCGCGGCGCTTGAGGGTCACGTCCTCGACGGCGGCGTTCTTGCCCTCGACCATGAATTCGAAGTAGGAGAGGCCGTCGACCACCTGGGACATGTCATCGGCGCCGAGGATCGCGTCGACGGTGAGCAACTCGACGCCCCGGTAGATGGCGGTCAACATCTCGGCCTGCGCCTCGCGGGCCTCCTCGACGGCCGCCGCGGCGGCCTCGAACTCGGCCTCGGCCGCTGCGAGCGCTTCACGGGCCTCCTCGGCGTCCTGCTGGGACTCGGCGGCGATGGCCTCGGCGGCGGCGATGCGCCCTTCGGCCTCGTCGACTGCCCGTTCGGCACCGGGCAACCGCGACTCGGTCTCGGCGAGGGTCTGTCCGGCCTCGGCGACCTCTTCTGAGGCACCTTCGAGTGCGGCGGCCATGCGGGCCTTCTCGCGCTCGACGGCGTCCAGTTCGTCTTGCGAGGGCAGGCCGGAGGCGGGGCCGCTCGCGGCCACTCCGAGGAGCAGGGCCGCGAGCGGCAAGCTAATCCGTCTCATGTGTCCCGAACCTAGTCCATCAATGACAGAGATTCGGGCGTTTGTGGCTTACTGCGCTAATAGGGCGACGGTTACACCTTGATATTGAAACGCAGCGTGATCCAGGCGGTGACCGCGCTGATCACGGCCGCGATGCCGGCCAGGATCGGCAGCAGCAGGATCACCGAGTTCCATTCGACCGGCGGCATCAGGCTGAACAGGTTTGAGAACTGGCCGTCGATCACGAAGACCTTCGCGGCGATCAGGGTCCCGAAGGCGAAGATCGCGCCGATGATGCCGGCGAAGACCGCCTCCATGACGAACGGGGCCTGCACGAACCAGTTCGGGGCGCCGACCAGCTTCATGATCGCTACCTCGCGGCGCCGCGAGTAGGCGGCGACCTGGATGGTGTTCGCGACCAGCATCAGTGCGGCCACGCCCTGGACGAGCGCGACGATGAGGGTGAGCTTCTGGGCGCCGCCGAGGATGTTGAAGACGTCGTCGAGGATCTCCCGCTGGTTCGTGGCCTGGTAGACGCCGTCACGCCCGGCGTACTCCTCGATGAGCAGGGGCGCATTGTCGATGTCCTTCAGTTTGATGCGGAACGCCGCCGGCAGGACCTCGGAGTTCACCGAGGCGATCAGCTCCTCGGATTCCGAGAAGGTCTCCTGGAACCGTTCCCACGCCTTCTCCTTCGACTCGAACTCGACCTCGGCGACGTACTGGTTCGACCGCAGGTCCGAATGGATCTGGTCGGTGACTTCTTCGGTGATCTCGCGGTCGAGGTAGATCACCACCTCGAGGTTCGTCTGGTAGTACCGCTCGATGACGTCGACCTGGTTGTACAGCAGCAGGCCGGCACCGAGCATGGTCAGGGAAACCGCCATGGTGATGATCATGGCGACGGTCATGGAGATATTGCGCCACAGTCCGAGGAACACCTCGGACATCACGTACTTCGCGCGCATGTGCTCTGCTCTCTGCCTTCCGCTTAGCCGTAGACGCCGCGAGCTTGGTCGCGGACGATCTGGCCGTTCTCGATCTCGATGACGCGACGGCGCATCTGGTTCACGATGTTGGAGTCGTGGGTGACCATGACGATGGTGGTGCCGGTCCGGCTGATGCGGTCGAGGAGCCGCATGATCTCGATGGAGGTGTCCGGGTCGAGGTTACCGGTGGGCTCGTCGGCCAGCAGCAGGAGCGGCCGGTTGACGAACGCGCGGGCCACCGCCACGCGCTGCTGCTCGCCGCCGGAGAGCTCGTGGGGGTAGCGGTGCTCCTTGCCGCCGAGGCCGACCAGTTCGAGGACCTCGGGCACGACACGGCGGGCGACCGACCGGGGCTTGCCGATGACTTCGAGCGCGAAGGCGACGTTCTCGGCCGCTGTGCGGTTGGGCAGGAGCCGGAAGTCCTGGAAGACGCAGCCGATGCTGCGCCGGTAGGCCGGCACCTTCCATCTGCGCAGCTTGGTCACGTCCATGTCGCCGACGGTGATGGTGCCCTTGTCGGGTACCTCTTCACGCAGCAGGAGCTTGATGATCGTGGACTTCCCCGCGCCGGTCGGGCCGATGAAGAAGACGAACTCTCCCTTGTCGATGAAGACGTTGACGTCCTCGACCGACGGACGGTTCGACCGGGGGTAGTGCTTGTTTACGCCCTCGAGCTGAATCACGTGGCGGAGTCTAGCCGCCAAAGCCCCGCCACGGTCGAGCGGCTCCAGTACATGCGTGGCATACCGTGGCACTTACGGCCCATATGTCCCGTCCGTTTCCGGGTAACGAATCGATTTCGTCCGAACGGGTGAAGCGACTATGGTCACGCGGCCCATGGTTTGCCGCACTTTGCCGCGAAGTGTCGCGCGATCGACCGGTGCCGCCCGCCTAGGACTCCTTCTCGCCGCTCCTGCGCCAGCGGATGCCCGCTTCCAGGAACGAGTCGATGTTGCCGTCGTAGACGCCTCTGACGTCGGAGGTCTCGAAGCCGGTTCGCAGGTCCTTGACCATCTGGTAGGGGTGCTCCACGTAGGAGCGCATCTGGTCGCCCCACGAGGCCGTCGCCGAGCCGCGGAGCTCGTCGACCTTGGCCTTCTCCTCCTCGCGCTTGAGCACGAGCAGCTTGGCCTTGAGCACGGCCATGGCGGTGGCCTTGTTCTGCAGCTGCGAACGCTCGTTCTGGCAGGCCACGACCAGGCCGGTCGGAAGGTGAGTCAGGCGCACGGCCGAGTCGGTGGTGTTGACGCCCTGGCCGCCGGGGCCCGATGACCGGTAGACGTCGACGCGGATCTCGTCGTCGGGGATGTCGATGTTGTCGGTCTGCTCCAGGGTCGGGACCACCTCGACGGCGGCGAAGCCGGTCTGGCGGCGCCCCTGGTTGTCGTACTTGCTGATCCGCACCACGCGGTGGGTGCCCTGTTCGACCGAGAGCGTGCCGTACGCGTAGGGGCCCTTGACGGCGAAGGTCGCCGAGCGGATGCCGGCCTCCTCGGCGTAGGAGACGTCGTAGACCTCGCTGGCGAAGTCGTGCGCCTCGGCCCACCGCAGGTACATGCGCATGAGCTGCTCGGCGAAGTCACAGGCGTCGGCACCGCCGGCGCCCGAGCGCACCGAGACGACGGCGTTGCGCTCGTCGTACTCGCCCGAGAGCAGGGTGCGGACTTCGAGCTCGTCGACGGACTTGCGGATGGAGCCGAGCTCGGCGACGGCCTCGGCCCTGGCGCTCGCGTCGTCCTCGCTCTCGGCGAGCTCGAACATGACTTCGACATCGTCCATGCGCCCGTGCAGGCCCGCGAGCTTGTTCAGCTCGGCCTGGACGTAGGAGAGTCGGGAGGTGATCTTCTGGGCGTGTTCGGCGTCGTCCCACAGCCCCGGGTCGGCGGCGGCGGCTTCGAGCTCTTCCTTCTCACGCCGCAGCGCCGGAAGGTCGAGCACGGCCTCGACGCTCGCGAGGGTCGCCTTCAATTCGCGCAGATCGGCGGAAACATCGACACTGGTCACAACAGATCAGGGTACGCCTGTAGCCCCGCTCATACGAAACGGGACGCTGGACCGCATGTGGTCCGGCGTCCCGTTCCGTGCTTGAAGTGCTTACCCGTGTCTAACGCGCTGCCTAGTGCTTGAAGCTAGGAAGCGCGCTTCTTGATCCAGCTGAGTGCCGACCGGTGGTAGCCGACCGCGAACTCCATCGCGGCTGCGGCGCCCGGGTCCTCGCTGGAGTAGTCCTTCGCCGCGGCGCGGGCCTCTGCCAGGGCTTCCTGGTGCTGCTCGGTGGCGTCGGCGAACATGTCGTTCAGCGTGTCGGCGGACATGTAGTCGGTGAAGGCGGTCCGCAGCGCGACGGGGTCGCGCAGCTGACCGATGCGGGCCGGCTCGTTGAGCCAGCGCGTGAAGGCGCGCTTGCCGTTGGCACTGATCGTGTACGGCACCGATGCGCGCGGACCCGGTTTGCCGACGCGGACGAGGCCCGCCTCGGCCAGCGCCGGGAGTTCGCGGTAGACCTGCGAGCGGGTCATGGTCCAGTACGGACCGAGGCGACGAGTCGCCTCTGCCATGAGTTGCCCACCGGTCATTGGACCTTCGTGTAGCAAGCCCAGCAATGCTGCTGAGGTTGCGTTCAGTTCTTTTCCTGCCATGCCCGACAGGATGCCATGTGGATACGGTTCTGACAAGTGGACAGCTCCAATGTGTCGATTGACCGTTACGAATGCACAGTAGTGACTGTCTACCGAATTCGTTGCAAGCCTTGCGAATCGGCTACGAGCTTCCAGTTCAGTACAACGTGTGTTTGGAGAATTCCAATGTTGTGATCCCGATCGCCTCACCGATTGCTCAAACGCAGTGTCGTGCTCTAGCTACGGAGCATTATCGACTGTCGCCATCGCATTCAGTTGCCCGGCATACGGGAGCCGATGAGGTCGGATCCGGGCATCTGGTCGACATGTTCGCCCTCATTGGAGTCTTCGGGAGCGCTGTCATTCTCGTCTGAATCGGACAAATCATCTGTTTCGATTGCAGGAGTGTCGCTATCCGCCTCGGGCTCATCGAGCCCCGGTGTCGTGGGGTCGACGGTGGGCTCCTCCGGGGGATCGGCGGGCCCGTCGGTCGGTTCGGGGCTGTCGCTCGTCTTCGCGGGGGCCGTCGTCGAGGACGGGTCGGCGACGTCGGTACCGTCGCCGCCGCCGATCCCGGGGAGAGCGAAGAGGACGCACGCGGCGACCGCGGCAAGACCGACCGCTCCGGCGCCGACGAGCGCCCGCGGCCACCGCTTCGAGGGCCTCGCGCCCTCGCGCACCGCGGCGGCGGCGATCTGTGGCAGCGGCGGCGTCGCCGGCGCGGAGGTGATCGGGGCGGTGGCGCCTCGGTCGCGCAGCTCCGGTTCGATCGGGGCGGTCGCCTGCCGCGACAGTCCGGGGGCGAGGCGGCGCAGTTCGACGGCGACGGCGTCGAGGTCGCCGCGCCCGCGCGGGTCGAGCGCGAGGAGCGTCTCGACCACCGTCCACAGGTCGGCGTCCACGGCGGCGGGCTTGACGGGGATCTGCGCCAGATGGCGTTCGAGCACGTCGGTGATCGAGCCGCCGCGGTAGGCGCTGTGCCCGGTGAGGGCCTCGTACAGGACCAGCCCCAGCGCGTAGTTGTCGATGCCCGGGCAGGCGGATTCACCGGCGGCGATCTCGGGCGCGGTGTACTCGGGGGTGCCGTGGGAGGGCGTGGAGGTGGAGCCGGCGGCGCGGGCGACGCCGAAGTCCACGAGCTTGACGCCGTCGCCGACGAGCATGAGGTTGCCGGGCTTGACGTCCCCGTGGAGGAATCCCGCGCGCTGGACGGCGGCAAGGGTCTCGGCGGCGTCCGCGCAGCGGAGGGCGGCCTCGGCGGCCGGGAGAGGTCCGTGGAGGCTCAGGTGCTCGCGCAGGTCGGTGCCTTCGGCGAGTTCGAGGACGATCGCGAGGACCGCGTCGGTGACGACGAAGTCGCGCACGCCGATCACGCCGGGATGGTCGACTGCGGCCAGGATCTCGGCCTCGGAGAAGAAGCCCTCGACGATGTCGACCTCGCCGCGCAGCTCATCGCGGAGGACCTTGACGGCGACCGGTTCACCGCTGGCCTGGTCGTGGCCGCGCCACACGACGCCGACCGCGCCTCGTGCGATCTCGGTCTGGAGGACGAAGCGGTCGGCCAGGACGGTGGCCATGGTGCCTCCTCGGGCTGGTTCGGACCTTGGCGATTCCACTGTAAATCGGCACTTCTAGCAGGTCAGCGGGCTGAGGGGAGGCTGGCACGATCCTGGGATACACGGGTCGCGGCGCGGACCGGCGGGCGCGGATCCAGGTCAGGCGGCCGTTCGGGCGAACGGCCGGGAATCGCGGGTCGTCTCTCGTGCCCGACCAACCACTACACTTGCGCCCATGTCCCTCGAACGGCCATGCTTCAAACAGAATGCCGAAACCCGGTGCGAACTCAGTGGTGATCGCCTGTGACCGAACTACGTTGGCGCTATGGCGCCGCCACCGACGTGGGCAAAGTCCGCGATCTCAACGAGGACTCCCACCTGGCGTCGCGGCGCCTACTCGCGGTCGCAGACGGGGTGGGCGGGGCCGCCGCCGGTGAGGTCGCGAGCGGAGTGACGATCACCGAGGTGACTCGGCTCGCGCGCCGTTCTCCGGTGGAGGCCGAGGCCGAGCTGGGCGAGGTCGTCGACGCCGCACGAGACCGAATCCGCGCGGCGGTGGCCGAGAACCCGGAGTCGGAGGGCATGGCGACGACGCTGACGGCCCTGTGGCTCGGCGACGACTCGGTCGACATCGTCCATATCGGCGATTCGCGGGCTTACCAGCTGCGCGGTGAGGACTTCGTGCAGGTGACCGTGGACGACTCGTACGTCCAGCACCTGGTCGACGAGGGCGCGATCACCCCCGCCGAGGCGCAGGACCACCCCTACAAGTCGGTGGTGACGCGCGTGCTCCAGGCGAATCCGGCGCCGGCGCACTTCGAGACGCGGCCGGCCGCGCTCAAAGACCGGTACATGCTGTGCTCGGACGGGTTGAGCGACGTGGTCGACGACTCGGTCATCGAGGAGACGCTGCGGGACTTCACCGACCCGCAGGCGGCGGCCGACGAGCTGGTGCGCCTGGCGCTGGAAGGCGGCGGGCCCGACAACGTCACGGTCGTGGTCGGCGACGTCTCGGAGCACAAGCGGTTCAAGCGGTGGCCCTGGGTCGCCGCGGCGATCGCGGTGGTCCTGGTCGTCGCGGCGATCGCGATCGGCCTGGCCCTGGGCGGCTGAGCGTCAGGCGTCGCCGAAGGGCACGCCCGCGACCGTCCCCTCCATTCGGGCGGTGTACTCGAAGAAGCCCGCGTCGTCGGCGGTCACGTTGTTCAGGTGCCCGTGCAGTTCGAACGAGATGACGCCGACCAGGCGGTTCCAGGCCAGGATGCCCCGGGCGACTTCGTCGACGACGAGATCTTCGCCCGGCATCAGGTCGAGCATGCCCGGCTCGACGAGGGACGGGTCGCAGGAGGGGCCGGGCGGCGGACGGAACTTCCCGGCGGCCTTCGCGTCCGACAACACCCGGGCCAGCGCGAGCGGCATCCGTCCGGCCGCAGTGGCGGTCTCCTGCGGGGCGGCGTAGCCGGGAACCGGAGTCCCGAACAGCAGCGCGAACTCGTAGCGGTGGGACATTGACCATTCGCGCACGGCCCGCCAGATTGCCAGCCAGCGCTCGCCCGGTTCGGCGGCGGGGTCGTCCGCACCTTCGGCCGCGGAGCCGATGTCGTTGTAGCCGTCGAGGATCAGGGCCGTGAGGAGTTCGTCGCGGCTGGGGAAGTAGCGGTAGATCGCCGAGGAGGCCATGCCGAGTTCGCGGGCGACGGCGCGCAGCGACAGGGCCGAGGGGCCGACCTCGCCGAGTTGGTGTTTCGCCGCGGAGAGGATTTCCTTGGTGAGCTCGGCGCGGGCGCGTTCCCTGGCGGTTCTCGGAGCATTCATGTGATCAGTGTACACAAAACAGAGCGCCGCTCTTGCCCTGAGAGCGTCGACCGGACCGCCCCGGGCGGCACCGAATCCTATGCGGACAGGGCGATGCCGTCGAGGATGTCGTGCTCGCTGATGAGCACGGCGTCCGCGCCGCTCCGCTCCATGATGGTCCGCAGCACCAGCGCCCCGCCGAAGATGACGTCGGCGCGCCCGGGGTGCATCACCGGGATCGCCAGGCGCTCGGCGTGATCGGCCGCCGCCAGGTCACCGGTGACCTTCGCCACCTGCTCGTAGCTCAGCTTGGTGCCGTCGATGGCGTCGGCGTCGTAGGAGGGCAGGTCGAGGGCGATGCCGGCGAGCGTCGTCGCCGTCCCCGCCACCGCCACCAGTTCGCCGGCCTCCCGGCCAGGGTCGGCCACCGACAGGGCCCTGTCCACGACCGACTGGATGTCGGCGACGGCGGCCTCGGCCTCGGGCCGAGTCGGCGGGTCGGAGCGCAGGTGGCGCTCGGTCATGCGCACGCAGCCGACGTCGACCGAGATCGCCGACAGGACCCGTGAGTCCTCGCCGCGCACGAATTCGGTCGAGCCGCCACCGATGTCGACCAGCAGGCGCTGGCCCTCGATCGCGGGAAGCGTCGCCACGGCGCCGGTGTACGACAGGCGGGCCTCGTCGTCACCGGTGATGACCTCGGGGGCCGCGCCCAGCGTCGATTCGACCATCTCCTTGAACTCGTGGGCGTTCTCGGCGTCGCGGCTGGCCGAGGTGGCGGTCATGCGGACCGCTTCGGCTCCGTGCTCGCGGATCTGGGCGGTGTAGTCGGCCAGCGCGACCCGCGTGCGTTCCAGCGCGGCGCCCGAGAGCCGCCCGGTGTCGTCGACGCCTTCGCCGAGTCGCACGACCTCCATGCGCCGCACCACGTCGTGGAGCCGCCCGCTTTCGTCGACGTCCGCGATGAGCAGTCGGATCGAGTTCGTTCCGCAGTCGATTCCCGCTACGCGCCTCATGCGCCCGCCTCCTGGTCCGCTTCGCAACTGCCGTGCTTCCACCATTCGGGGAGCCGTTCGATCGCCTCGTCGCCGAACGGGTCGACACCCGGTCCGGCCGCCAGCGCGTGGCCGACGAGGGCGTGCAGGCACTTGACGCGGTCGGGCATGCCGCCGGCCGAGACCCCGTCGATCTCCGACACGTCGCCGAGTTCCGCTCGCCGTGCGAGGTAGTCCTGGTGGGAGCGCCGGTGGGCCTCGGCGAGGTCTTCGTCCTCGGCGAGCCGGTCGTTCATCTCCTTCATGACCCCGCCGCCTTCGAGCCGCCCGATGGCCGAGGCGGCCTTCGGGCAGGTCAGATAGTAGGTGGTGGGGAAGGGCGTCCCGTCAGGCAGCCTGGGCTCGGTCTCGATGACGGCGGGCTGGCCGCACGGGCAGCGCCAGGCGACGGCGTGCGCGCCGCGGATCGGGCGTCCGAGCTGGTTCGAGACGGCCGCGGCGTCGGTTTCGGTCACCGGCTGCGGTTCTTGGGGCCACGCGTTGGGCTTCAATCCTCTGATTCCTCTTGGTCGAGCTGGTCGGCGTCTTCAAAGGTAGCGACCAGGTCGTCGTACCAGGGCCGGTCGGCGTCGGCTTCGGCGTCGTCGCCGCCGGTGTGCCTGGGGTCCTCCTCGTCCTGGACGATGACGAGGTTCTCCCCCGGTTCGACGAGCAGGAGGCTGGAGCGGATCTGGGCCTTGACGTATTCGGGGTCGTCCCATTTGATGCGCTCAGCTTCGAGCTCGGCGAGGCGTTCGCGCTGCTCGGACTGCTCGGCTTCGAGCCGGTTGATCTCGATGCGCTGTTCAACGTAGGTGCGCAGGGGGTAGGCGTAGGCGAGGGCGAGCGCGGAGAGGACGAGCGCGATGACGGCGGCCCGGCGGGAGAGCCGGCTCTGGGCCCTGGCACGGACGCGCTTGACCTTCGGGCGGACGGGGACGCCGGAAGCGGGCCTGCGACCGGCGCGAGTGCGACCTGGACCGGTCGATCGTGCTCCGGGGCGGCTGGGTCGTCGGCTGGCGCTCACGGGCCCAGCCTAGTCGATCCGGGGACGGGCGAGGCCCCCGCGCCGATCGGCGCGGGGGCCTTCGAACGCGGTGTCGTTACGCGGACTTGTACTTCGGGAAGGCGGACGCGCCGGCGTAGCGGGCGGCGTCGCCGAGGCTCTCCTCGATGCGCAGCAGCTGGTTGTACTTGGCGACGCGGTCCGAGCGGGCCGGGGCGCCGGTCTTGATCTGACCGGTGCCCATGGCGACGGCCAGGTCGGCGATCGTGGTGTCCTCGGTCTCACCGGAGCGGTGGCTCATCATGCAGCCGAAGCCGGCACGGTGGGCCATCTCGACGGCGTCGGTGGTCTCGGTGAGCGAGCCGATCTGGTTGACCTTGACGAGCAGGCCGTTGGCGGCCTGCTCCTCGATGCCGCGGCGCAGGCGCTCGGGGTTGGTCACGAACAGGTCGTCGCCGACGATCTGGACTTTGTCGCCCACCGCCGCGGTGAGGGTGGCCCAGCCGGCCCAGTCCTCTTCTGCGAGCGGGTCCTCCATCGACACGAAGGGGTAGGCGGCGAGGAGCTCCTCGTAGTAGGCGCTCATCTGCTCAGGCGTCCGCTTCTCACCCTCGAAGACGTAGGCGCCGTCCGAGTAGAACTCGGTGGCGGCTGCGTCGATGGCGAAGGCGATGTCAGTGCCGAGCTTGTAGCCGGCCTTCTCTACGGCGACGCTGATGAGGTCGAGGGCCTCGCGGTTCGAGCCGAGGCTGGGGGCGAACCCGCCCTCGTCGCCGAGGCCGGTGTTCAGGCCCTTGTCCTTGAGGACCGCCTTGAGGGCGTGGTAGGTCTCGGCACCCCAGCGCAGGGCCTCCTTGAACGTCGGCGCGCCGACAGGGGCGATCATGAACTCCTGGATGTCCACGTTGGAATCAGCGTGGGAGCCGCCGTTGAGGATGTTCAAGCACGGCACCGGCAGCAGGTGCGCGTTCGGTCCGCCGACATATCGGTAGAGGGGCAGCTCGGAGGAGTCGGCGGCGGCCTTGGCGACGGCCAGGGAGACGCCGAGGATGGCGTTGGCGCCGAGGACGGACTTGTCGGGGGTGCCGTCGGCGTCGAGGAGGGCCTGGTCGATCAGGCGCTGCTCGGAGGCTTCAAGGCCGATCAGGGCGTCGCGGATGGGGCCGTTGACGTTGTCGACCGCCTTCTCCACGCCCTTGCCGACGTAGCGCTTCGGGTCCTTGTCGCGCAGTTCGAGCGCCTCGAAGGCGCCGGTCGAGGCGCCGGAGGGGACGGCCGCCCGCTGTAGCGTGTCGTCGTCGAGCAGGATCTCCACCTCGACGGTGGGGTTTCCGCGGGAGTCGAGAATCTCCCGTGCCCGAATGTCTTCAATTGCAGCCACTGTCACTCCTGAAATAGCCGAATCTGACGTTCAGCCCGATTACGGGCCTGTGTCCCGAGGATTTCGACCGACCCGACACTGCGCCGGCCACAGCTCCTTAGCGTACGCCTCGCCCCCTCCGTCGGTGCTCGCGATCCGAGAAGGCGCGCCGCCGTGCAAACCATGATCGGAATCTGGCCGCAGCCCTATAAGGTGGGGGCGAACCTCAGATCAGACACCCGTGCTAGGCGTGCCCAGCGAATCCAGTGCGCCACTGGCATTCTCGAACGCCCGCACCTCTGGGAATTGGAGCCTCATGCCCACTCGGAACTCCCTGCACCGCCGCGCTGCCCTCGGTGCGGCGGCGGTACTCGCACTAGCGGGCTGCACGAACGACACCGGAGAGGAGACCGATACAGTCTCGGAGGACCAGGCCGCACTGGTGGAACTCGGCGAACGCTTGAACGGCGCCGACGGGCACGCCTACACAGCCGCGTACCTGGTGGAGGGCACCGGCACGTCGGTGCTCCTAGCGGTGGATCCCGAGGCGGCCACGGCCGCCGTGGTGGTCGACGACCGGCCCGAGTTCTGGACCGGCGAGGACGTCGAGGAGATCCCGGGCTGGTTGAGCGGCGAGCTCACCGGGGTGCTGCCGACCGGCGGCGAAGTGTCGGAATGGCTGACTGCGACCTCCGGAGACCCGTCGGCGCGGTCGGAGTTCTCGGACACGACCCTCGCCGGAGAGTTGGCGGACTGCGTGAACGTGCGGGGCGCCGCGGAGTCGCCGGTGGGCGCCTTCGAGGTGTGCGTGACCACGATCGGCGTGATCGCCTCGATCACGGCCGACCTCGGCGAAGTCACCTACACGGCCAAACTGGTGAACTACCACGATGGCGTCGACGACGCGCGGCTGGACGAGCTGGCGGGTACCAGCAGGCACAACAACGAGTAGTTCCGGCGTCGGCGAACCGAAGTCAGGTTAGAGTCTCCCGGCGGGCCGGGCCAGGCGCTACGGGGGTTCGCCCGAAAGGGTGTCAGCGCCGCCCGGTCCGCCCCGCACCATCCGCAACCCCTCGACGCGTATGCCGCGTCACAAGCGACATCCCTGTGGAGCTACCGCGAATCGGTCGGGTAAGCTTGTCGACGTTGCCGCATCGCAGGGTGCGAAACAAGGCCAAGCTCCCGTCGTCTAGGGGCCTAGGACGCCGCCCTCTCAAGGCGGAAACGGCGGTTCGAATCCGCTCGGGAGTACCAGAGTATTGATGTTCGAAAACGGTCGGGTCGAAAGATCCGGCCGTTTCGCGTATGTCCGTTTCTCACACATGAACATGCGCACCAGCATCGAGGGCGCGTCCCCTTCGTCGCGTTTGACGCGATTGCGTGCGGTCGATCAGTATCTGGTGTCTACAGCGCTGGTAGGAGGAGCCATGTTCAGGATCGAGTGGACCGCCCACGAGCCGAAGCCACAGGCCGAGATCGACGAGCTGTACAGCGAGCTGCTCGAATCGATCGAGATCGACGGTCCCTACGAGTTCTCCACCCTGGTATGTGCCGCTCAGCTTCTGGAGACGCGATATGTCGTGGCTCGCATCATCGGATACTCCGATTGCGAGCCGACCTTGGACTACACGGACATCGTCGACCTCTTCGAGAGTATGGATGCGGCGCTTGGGGCCTTGGAGGAGCACCGAACGGGAGTACTCGAGTTCTATCCGGCATCCTCCGAGTCCATCGCCTTCGATGCCTCCCACGACCAGGTCCGGCTCTTCCGAGTGCCCTGGCTCGAAGCGAACGGGATCGATATCAAGAGCCCATTGCCACACCATCTCACCGCGCGCCCAGAGGCCGTATGCGAGCGCAGCGTCCTCGCTGACCATCTCAGGGACCTTCGCCGAGAATTCGCCCAGGCCGCAATCAAGAGCGACCCTCGTCTGGCAGCACACGAACCTCTCCGCCGATGGTCGCTCAACGAGAGTGGCAGCACCTGAGTCTCCTGAAGATTGCCGTACCGAGACACTCCGCCCAGTCCTCGACCGGCTTGCGATCACCAGAGTGCGTGTGAACTACCTTGGTCGCGCCTCAGGGTGCCAGCCCGGGCCAGGGTCGCGCTCCTCCAGTTGGAGGGCGGCACCGGAAGTCGGCGAGATCGGTGACGGTGCCTCGGGCCAGCATGGGGTCAAGGTGGTTGTCGCTGTTGTATTCGCTGGGGTCGGTGAGACTGGAATCGAGGAGGATCGATCCACCGGGCGGACGTTCGATCAGGACCTTCACGTCACCGTGTTGCAGCAGGGTCTGGTCTGGTTCAGGATTCTGGCTGTGAACCGACGCCGGCGCGGAAACCGCATATGGCGACGGCGATCTTCGTAGGCTATGGCGGCGGGCATACGACGAAGCCGGAATGGCGGCCCGCCGATGGAACCGCCGAGAAGGATCAGACGGCTGGAGGCTGACATGGAGTATTGGACGGCGATTCGACTGCGGAAGCCGTTCGCCGACACGGTGGAACGGGTCCGTGAGGCGTTGCAGGAGCAGGGCTTCGGCGTACTCACCGAGATCGACGTGCAGGCGACTCTGCGAGAGAAGCTCGGCGAGGAGACCGAGGACTACCTCATCCTCGGTGCTTGCAACCCTCCCCTGGCACATCAGGCGCTGGAAGTCGACCGGCGGATCGGGTTGCTGCTGCCCTGCAACGTCGTAGTCCGCCGGGACGAGGACGAGACCGTGGTCGAGGCGTTGGAGCCGCAGGTCATGGTCGACGTCACCGGCAAAGCGGACCTCGCTCCGGTCGCGGCCGAGGCGGGTCGGCGCCTGCGTGCCGCGCTTGAGGGCATGCGTTCCTGATCCAGGAGGCCACGTCGGGGCCTTCCTCCGAAGGCGGCGGGGTGGCGCGGAGGGACACGGCGGCAGCTCGGTTCTGGCTCTGTGCCCCGACGGGATCCGACGGTGCGACCTCACCGTTCCTGGTTCGCGGCTCGCTCGGAGAGAGCGCGGCGTAGCCTGGCGGCCGCGCGCTCGGGCGGCAGAGGATTGACCGCGATCCCCGTCCCGAGCTCGAATCCCGCGGCGATGACCAAGCGCGGCAGCAGGCTCAGATGCCACGAGAAATAGTCGGTGTGCTCCTCCCCGTTGGGGGCGCTCACGAGCACGAAGTTGTAGGAGAAGTCGCCGAGCAGGTCCCGCAGTGCGACCAGGAGGCCGCGCAGCAGGGCCGAGGCATCGGTGAGCACCTCGTCGGCCACGTCGGCGAAGGACGCCTGGTGGACACGTGGCACCAGCCGGGCCTCGAACGGGACCCGTGAGGCGTACGGGGCGAGCGCCACGACATGGTCGGCGACGGCGAGGACTCGGGCGCCTTCGGCGAGTTCGGCCGTGGTGACGTCGGCGTACAGGCAGCTTCCGTGGTCGTCGTAGTGGGCCCGGGCGATGTCGAACAGCTGCCGGTATCGCAGCGGCACGATCGGGGTGGCGACTATCTGGGAGTGCGGATGCGACAGCGAGGTGCCGGCGGCCGCACCGTGGTTGCGAAACGGCAGCACCAGGCCCGGTCGAATCCCGCGGAGCGCGCGGGCGCGGGCGCGGTACGCACCGAGAACGGCCGCAACGGCCGCGTCGTCGGCATCGGCCAGGTCCAGGTCGTGGCGGGGAGTCTCGATGACCACCTCGTGCGCGCCGACGCCGTCGGCGGAGACGAGGAGGCCATCGCGGTGGTGGAGGGCCGGCCGATCGGCGGCGGCGAGGACTGGGAACCGGTTGGGCACCACTCGCACCGTCCAACCGTCACCGTCGTCTGTGGGCAGCCGCCACAGCTCGGCCGGCGTCTGGTCCTCGTTGCCCGGGCAGAACGGGCATTTCGGGTCGAGGGTGACAGGTCGAGCGCCCCGGGCGGGTGTCGAATCGGGCACCGGATGCGGCCGGCGCTCGCGCTCCGGGGCGATCACCGCCCAGGCGCGTGTGAACGGGTCCTGACGCAGTTCGGCATTGTCCGGGCCTGTCCTCCCGGCGCGGGACGTCACGCGCCCGCCCGACTCGCCGTACGTAGGAACAGCTGGGGGTTCGCGGCGAATTCGCGGGCGCAGGATTTCGAGCAGAACCGGAACCGCTGCCCGTGGTACGCGTGCTGGAGCTCGGAGTCGGGACGGACCCGCATGCCGCAGACGGGATCGCGATCCTCCCCGGACACACCCGCGGCCGCCAGCGCCTGAGGTGTCCCCGGGTGCCGCTCGAGCAGATCTGAGATCAGCCGCAGCTCGTCGCCGAGCAGGCGGGGCAGCAGGAACCGGTGCAGCACCCGCCTGCGGCCGGCGTCCGCGAGGCGGCGCCCGGCAGCGGGGTCGGCCAGCAGGTCCAGGACGCGCGCGGCGCATTCCTCGACCGAGTCGACCAGGTAGCCGCCCACGCCGTCGGCGAGCTGCAGCGGGATGCCGCCCGCGCGACCGGCCACGACCGGTGTGCCCTTCCAGGTGGCCTCGGACACCACCAGCCCGAACCCCTCACGCAGGGACTTCTGGATCGCCACATCGGCATGGCGCTGGAAGGCGTTGACCTCGATGTTTCCCACGCCGGTGAGGTTGGTGAACAGGTAGATGTCAGGGTCGTCGGCTGCGGCGTCGCTGATCTCGCGGTACACCTGCCAGCCCTCCGGGTCGTCGCGCGCCATCGCCCCGACCAGGGCCAGTTGCACGTCGGGCATCCGGCGCTTGACGATCCGGTACGCGGCGATCACGCCGAGCGGGTCCTTCCAGTGGTCGAAGCGGGACACCTGCAGCAGCAGGGGCCGCGCTACGTCCACCCCGATCCAATCGACGATGGAGACGGCCAGGTGCTCGTCGAGATCGATGTTCTTCGGGCTGAGCGGGTCGATCGCGGGCGGGATGATCTCCACCCGGCCGTGGGAAACGTCCGGCGGGGCGAACGATCCCAGGGTGTACACCGAGGCGTCATAGTCGTCCAGCAGCGGCATGAGTCGGGCCAGGACCTCCGGGTCGGGCGCCGAGCTGTCGATGTGGCAGCGCCAGATCCATCGCGCTTCTCCGCGGCCTCGCAGGTGCGGCAGCGCGAGGGGCTGCGGATCGTGGACGATGACGACGTCGTAGGGCTCTTCCATCTGGGCGGCGACGCGTGCGGAGGTCTGCTCGTATATCTCCCATTCGGCCTGGGTCACGCCGCGGGTGCCGCCTTGCAGTGCGTTGTGAATGGCCTTTGTCACCGCGAAGAACTCCTCGGTGCCGGTGATGGTCTTCCATCGGGCGACGATTCCCAGATCGCGCATCAACGGCACTTCGGACCGCAGGATCTCTGCCACGCCACCGCCGTAGGAGGTGGCGTTCACGTGCAGGACCCGTGCGCCCGCCAGCGGTTCGGCCAGTTCGCGCAGGTCCTGCAGTACTTCGTCTCCTACGGTCGCGCGGTATGCGTCTAGTCTGTTGCGCCCGACGTCAACGTTCTGCAGCATCCTCACCGTCTCCTTCGAGCGCGGTGGCAGGCGTTCGGCCCTCGCCGGCGAGCCCGCACCGTGGCGGTTCGAGGCGCGCCGGGACCGGCGTTTCGGCTGCGGGTCGTCCAGGTGGCGCGGGGTGCGTCCCATGCGATGGGCGAAGAGCGCCCGACCCCGGGCGAGTTCGGGGCAGACTGTCACGAGGGCATACCGCCCACCTGCTCATTCGGTCACCGTACCAGTCTCTCGCCGTCGGAGCCGGTGTTCGTTTGAGCGGTGCCCTGGCACGGATGCACCGAGCTGGTCGGTCTGGCGGACCGCCGCATCCTGCGACACCGTCGGCGGTGGACGAGCAGGCGGTGGAGATGGCGTAGCAGATTCAGATCAGGCGAGCTCCGGACTGAGTCCGGCGCTCGCCTGGTCGAGGCTACTCGGGGTCGGCCGAGCGGCTGGTCTTCTCCCAGGCCCGCCAGGTGGCCATCCTCTGCTCGTGCGAGGCGAGCACCAGGTCGTATCCCTGAGACGCAAGGAGCAGTCGGGTGGGCGGCTCTGCCGCGTCGACGACTTCGAACAGGGCCTCGACGCTGTCGTCCGCCCTCGGCGTCGGACCACCGCTCCAGTTCGCCATCGCGTCCCGCAGCGGCTGATAGAGGGGGTTCGCCTGGGAGCGGCCGGCGGAAGCGCCGGCCCAGTCGGTTGCGAAGGCGGACGGCTCGATCAAGGTGGTCTTGATGCCGAAACCTGCGACTTCCCGTTCCAACGCCTCGGTGAAGCCCTCCAAGGCCCATTTGGAGGCGTTGTAGATGCCCAGGCCGGGGAACGCGGTCACGCCGCCGATGCTGGAGACCTGGACGATGTGGCCGCCACCCTGTTCGCGCAGCAGCGGAATCGCGGCCTGGGTGATCCACAGGGCGCCGAAGAAGTTGGTCTCCATCTGCGCGCGGGCCTCGTCCTCGGTCGTCTCTTCGACGGCGCCGAAATGTCCGTAGCCGGCGTTGTTGACCACTACGTCGAGACGGCCGAAATGACTGTGCGCCTGGTGGACAGCGGCGATTCCGGCGTCGCGGTCGTCGACGTCGAGCCGGATCGGCAGGACGGCGTCGCCGAAGCGGTCGACCAGATCGTCCAATGCGCTGGAGTCGCGGGCGGTTGCGGCGACTCTGTCGCCGCGCTCGAGCGCGGCGGTGGTCCAGGCGCGGCCGAAACCGCGGGAGGTGCCGGTGATGAACCACGTCTTTGACATGCAATGTCCTTTCTTCACTCCGGCGTCTCCGGAGACGACTTGGCGTCGACCGATGCGAGTCGGCGCCGTTGATAATTTCATTGTACGCCAAAGATGTCTCACTGTGCCAACTATGGCTTGATGTGCTTAAGGCAACTCTTTGCGCCGAGCGAGGTATGCTGGTGGCATGGAGGAATCGAAGGTGGGGCTGCGAGAGCGCACGCGCAACATGGTGCGGGCGCAGTTGGCCGACGCCGCCTTGAAGCTGTTCGTCGAGCAGGGCTTCGAGGCGACGACGGTCGAACAGATCGCCGCGGAGACCGGCCTGTCCCGCCGCAGTTTCCACCGCTACTTCTCCAGCAAGGAGGACGTGTTCGGACAGTGGTTCGTGGAGATGGGCCGGCAGCTCGCCGAGGCCCTGGCGGCGCGTCCGCCCGAGGAGTCACCCTGGTTCGCGCTGCGCCGCGCCTTCGACGAGCTCGTGCAGGACATGAGCGCCAGACCCGAGGCGCTGGACATCACCCGAATGGTCGCGAACACCCCCGCATTGCATGCCACACATCTGCAGAAGCACGCCCACTGGCGGGACGTGCTCGCCGACGTGCTCCAGCGGCGCCTGGCCGAGAACGGCCGGGGACCGGACCGGATCGCCTCGGTGGCGCTCGTCGGCGCGGCCCTGGCCAGCCTCGACTCCGCCCAGTCGGAATGGGCCTCGGAAGGCAACGATCTGACGCTCGATGAGCTGTTGGACCGGGCCATGAACGCCGTCGCGCCGCTCTCGGCCCCCGAGGACCACCTGCAGCGCGACTGAGGGGCTCAGGAGGTTCGCACGATGACGGCGTCTCCCGCAGCGACGGGGATGTCGCCGGAGTAAGCGGTGCCGTCGAGGGCGTCGGCGCCTCGGATGCCGGGGACGGTCGTGTCCTGGTCGGTGTGGTTGATGAGGAAGCAGTAGTCGCCGCGGTGGACGATCTCGACGTGTTCGGGGACGCCGATCGGGCGCGGCACTCCAGCGTGGTCGAGGGCTTCGGAGAGCAGTGCCCGCAGCCCGGTGCTGTCGTCGAGGGCGGTGGCGGCGTACCAGGCGGTGCCGGCGCCGAGCCGGTGTCGAGTGAGGGCGGGGTGTCCGGCGTCGGGTCCGTCGGCGAAGGAGGTGAGCGCCTGGGCGCCTTCGAGTCGGACGCGTTCGGACCAGATCCGGCCCCTCGCACCGGAGTCGAGCGACGCCGCGTCGCCCTCGGCTAGCGGGTGGAACTCCTCGACCCACAGGCCGAGGGTCTCGCGCAGCGCACCGGGGTGGGCTCCGGGGTGGACGGTGTCGTGTTCGTCGACGATGCCGGAGAAGTAGGAGACGACCAGGTGCCCGCCGTCTTCGACGTAGCCGCGGAGGTTCTTGGCGGCGGCGTCGGTGAGCAGGTAGGAGGAAGGTGCGACGACGAGGCGGTAGCCGGACAGGTCGGCTTCGGGGTGGGCGAAGTCGACGGTGACGTGCTGCTTCCACAGCGCCTCGTAGTAGGCCTCGACCCTTTCGCGGTAGCCGAGATCGACCGAGGGCCGCCATTCGAGTTCGAGGGCCCACCACGACTCCCAGTCCCACAACAGGGCCACCTCGGATGCGACCTCGGTGCCGGTGACGCCGGCCAGGCGCTGCAGGTCCGCGCCGAGGGCGACCACGTCGCGCCACACTTCGGTGTCGGTGCCGCCGTGAGGGAGCATCGCGGAGTGGAACTTCTCGGCGCCGGACCGGGAGGCCCGCCACTGGAAGAACATGAGGCCGTCCGCGCCGCGCGCGAGGTGGGCCAGGGAGTTGCGGCGCATCTCGCCGGAGGTCTTGGCGAGATTGCGACTCTGCCAGTTGACCGCCGAGGTGGAGTGCTCCATGACCATCCACGGGCCGCCGGCGACGCCGCGGACCAGGTCGGCGCTCATGGACAGTTCGATGTGGTTCTCGGGCCGCTCGGCGACGAGGTAGTGGTTGTTGGAGACGACGTCGACGACGTCGGACCAGCGCCAGTAGTCCATGTCTTTGCAGTTGGGGACCATGAAGTTCGTGGTCGCCGGCGCGTTCGAGTAGCGGGCGACGATCTCGCGCTGGGCGCGGTAGTTGGCGATGTGCTCGTCGTTGGAGAACCGCTGCCAGTCGAGTTGCAGGGCCGGGTTGACGCCGGGCGGGGCGGCGCTGGGAGCCTCGATCTGATCGAAGGAGCGGTAGACGATGCCCCAGAAGGCGGTGCCCCAGGCGTCGTTGAGCCGGTCGATATCCCCGTATCTGCTTTCGAGCCAACGGTGGAAGGCCTGCCTCGAGACCTCGCAGTAGCACGCGACACCGGCCCAGCCGTACTCGTTGTGAACGTGCCACAGCTCCACGGCCGAATGGTCGCCGTAGCGGGCGGCGAGTTGCTCGACGATGCTCGCGCAGGCCTCGCGGTAGACCGGCGAGGAGGGGCAGACGCCATGCCGGGTACCGCCCGCGAGGACGCGTCCGTCGAAGTCGACCAGGCGGATCTCGGGGTGCTCCCTGCGCAGCCACGCAGGAGGCGAGGCCGTCGGAGTGCCGAGGTCGACGCCGATGCCGTTCGCGCGCAGGAGCTCCATGATCCGGTCGAGGCCGCTGAAGTCGTACTCGCCGCGGAGCGGTTCGATGATCCCCCAATTGAAGATCCCGAGGCTGACGAGGTTGACCCCCGCCTCCCGCATGAGCCGGACGTCTTCGTGCCAGACCTCCTCGGGCCACTGCTCGGGGTTGTAATCGCCTCCATAGCGAATCGTCTTCAACACGGTCTCCTGTGAATTCCTCGCACCGACGCCTGTGAACGTGCACGCTACCCGGCCTGCCACAGGTTGGCAACCTGACGCCTCGCAGGTGTTGTTTCAGAATTGTGATCGTTCTATGGACCATTATTGCGTAGATAGATCGCAAACAGGTGCATACTACCCTTGCTTTCAGTGACGCATATCGCTACGTTGATGTAATCGTTCACGGTCTGCCGCTGGACCCCAGCGCCAGAATCCCTCAACTGAGACGAGGACTTGATATGCGAGGCAAAGGAGCTGTCGCCGCCGCGGCGGCGGCGGCGCTCGGACTGTCCGCCTGCGGCGGCCCCCCCGAAGAGGAGCAGGCCACCGAACTGGAATGGGACGCCGACGCCCAGCAGTACGTCATCGAAGAGGAGATCGCCTCCGGCGAAGTGCCACTGAAGGTGTGGATCGAAGAGGAACACCTCGCCGAGGCCGTCGTCACCTCCTTCAAAGAAGAGTTCAAAGAGGAATATCCCGACATCCAGGTCGAGTACGAGCTGGTCGTCAAGAACGACGCTGTCGAGAAGATGTCCCTGGCCGGCGAGGCCGGCAACGGCGCGGACGTCTACATGAGCTTCTACGACCAGGTCGCCCGCGCCATAGACGACGGCACCGCGGCACCGCTCGGCGAATACGAGAACGTCCTCTCCGAGCGCATGAGCGGCACCTTCACCGACGTCGTCTCCGCCGACGACCAGATGTACGCCGTGCCGGTCACCACCGAATCCATGGCCCTGATGTACAACACGACCCTCCTCGAGGAGCTCACCGGCTCCCCTGAGCCGGCCCAGACCTGGGAGGAGATCATCGACCTGGCCGGGGAGTACAACGACCCGGCCGCCAACCGGTGGACCATCCGCATGGTCACCAGCGAGATCTACCGCGCCTACCCGATCTTGTCCGCTGCCGGCTGGCAGGTCTACCCCGACGGCGATGTCGACGATCCCGGATTCGACGACCCGGAACTGGCGGCGGCGCTCGACTACTTCGCCGGCCTGCGCGAGATCTTCAACGTGCCCAGCGCCGACACCACGTGGGAGACCGTCGAGGAGGAGTTCGCCAAGGGCGAGACTCCCTACGTCATCACCGGCCCCTGGAGCTTCTCCACCTTCGACGAGGGCGCCGAGGCAAACGGCTTCGAGTACGGCGTGACGACCTTGCCGACCGCGAACGGCGGCGAGCCCGCGGGGGCCTTCGCCGGCATGCACGTCGCCGTGGTCTCGGGCTATTCGGAGTACCCGGCCGCCGCGCGAGTCTTCGCCAACTTCCTGGCCAGCGACACCGGCGCCGCCACCATCTACGAGCAGACCGGCCAGATCCCGGCTATCACCGCCGATCTGCTGTCGGGGGTCGAGGGCATCGCCGATGACCCGAACGTGGCCGGCATCGTCGCACAGTCGGCCCAGGCGGACCTGATCCCGCAGGTGCCCCAGTACTTCTGGGAGACCGGCAATGTCCTGACGGTGGACGTGTGGAACGACCTGTCCGACACCGCCGCCGCCCAGGAGAAGGCCGTGGCCACCTACAACGAACTGCACGGACTCTAGGAACCGGTCACCGTGAGTACCACCGAATCCGCTACGACCTCCGAGTCCCCCACCCCGGCCGGGGGCCGCGCGCAGCGCGGCCCCGGCCGTGCGGGCCTCCCCTCGTGGGTGCCGGGCGCCGCTTCGGCGCTGGTGTGGGGGGCCGGCCAGCTGATCAACCGTCAAGTCGGCAAGGCCGCTTTCTTCTTCGGGTTCTTCGCCGGCGCCATCGTCACGGAGATCGCCACCGGCAACTACTACTCCGGGATGGAGTTCAGCCCGCGCGGCAACGGAGGGTTCTTCGCCAAAGGCCTGTGGGGCCTGGTCACGCTCGGCACGCAGCCGCGCGAGATGACCCTCACCGGTCTGACAGAGGGCGACAACTCGATCGTCCTCATGGCCAACGGCCTGATCGCGATCCTGACCATGGCGCTGCTCGCGATCCTGTGGATCTGGGGCGTCCGCGACGCCGTCCGCTACCGCCGGACTCTGAACGCCGGTGGCGACCGCGTGACCTCGAGGGACTATTTCCAACGGCTGTGGGATGGCGCTTTCGCCTATATCGCGCTGTCGCCTGGCCTGGTGCTCATCGTGTTCATGTCGGTGCTGCCGGTCCTGTTCGGCATCCTGGTCGCCTTCACCGACTACAACCGCGACAACCTGCCCCCGAAGAACCTCGTCAGTTGGGTCGGCTTCGACAACTTCGCCACCGTCTTCTCGGTTCCCTCCTGGGCCGGGACATTCCTCGGAGTCCTCACCTGGACCTTCGTGTGGGCCGTGCTCGCCACAGCCATGACCTACATCGCGGGGATGCTCCAGGCAGTCCTCCTGGCGAACAAGAAGGTCAGATTCCCGCGCGTGTGGCGCTCGATCTTCCTGCTGCCCTGGGCAGTGCCCGGGATCGTCTCGGCCCTGGTGTTCCGGTCGATGTTCAACGGCCAGTTCGGGCCCATCAGCCAGTTTCTGGTCGACATCGGCCTGACCGACGAGCGGATCTACTGGTTCACCGACCCCTCCAGCCCCAATCTGGCTCGCGGCGTCGCACTCCTGGTGAACCTGTGGCTCGGGTTCCCGTTCTTCATGGCTCTGGTCGGCGGTGTGCTCGCCAACATCCCCGACAGCTACTACGAGGCCGCCCGCATCGACGGCGCAGGCCCGCTCCAGCAGTTCCGGTACATCACGTTTCCGGTCGTCCAGCGAGTGGTCTCACCGCTGCTGATCCTGGCGTTCGTGAGCAACTTCAACAACTTCGGCCTGATCTACTTCCTCACCGAAGGCGGCCCCGACAACGTCGACTACCGGTTCGCCGGCAGCACCGACCTCCTGGTCACCTGGTTGTTCAAGCTCACCCTCGACAACCGGCTCTACAACATCGGAGCGGTGATGAGCCTGATCGTCTTCTTCATCGTCGGCACCATCTCGGTGTGGAACCTCAACCGGTCCAAAGCGATCCGGGAGCTGTGAAACATGACTGCCACCACAAGGAATGAGCCGGGGCCACCGGCGACGCGCCAGAAGCGACCTCGCCGAGGAGACGCCGAAGGCCGTCAGCGGCTGCGCGACGGCACCGCCGGCCTGTTCATCCACATCGAACTCGCGATCGTCGCGTTCATCGTCGTCTTCCCACTGCTGTGGGTCGTCGGCTCCTCCCTCGGGCCCGGCGGCGGCCTGGCCAACGCCACCCCGATCCCCGAGAACGCGAGCCTCGACAACTACGTCCACCTGTTCACCCAGACGGACTACGGACGCTGGTACCTCAACTCCCTGTACGTCGCCACCCTCAACATGGTCGGCAGCGTCATCCTGTCGGCTCTGTGCGGGTACGTGTTCGCGCGTATCCGCTTCCGCGGCCGCAAGGTCAGCATGCTGGGAATCCTCATCCTCCAGATGTTCCCCAGCTTCCTGACCGCCATCGCGGTCTACATGCTGTTCCTCAATTTCGGGCTGCTGGACTCCCTGACGGGGCTGGCGCTGGTGAGCATCGCCGCGGCGCTGCCGTACAACACCTGGCTGATGAAGGGCTACACCGACAACCTGCCCGCGAGTCTGGACGAGGCCGCCGCGATCGACGGCGCCGGTCGGATCACGATCTTCCGCAAGATCGTCCTGCCGCTCATGCGCCCGATGCTCACCTTCGTGGCGATCACCCAGTTCACGATCCCGTGGATGGACTTCATCCTGCCTCGTCTGCTGCTGCAGAGCCAGGACAAGCAGACCGTGGCACTGGGCCTGTTCCAGCTGATCACGAACCAGTACCTGAACGACTTCACCACATTCGCCGCCGGTGCGGTGGTCCTCGCGGTGCCGATCACGATCCTCTACATCGTCCTGCAACGCCACCTGGTCACCGGTGCCATGGCGGGCGCGGAGAAGGGATGAGCATGTACCGGGGAGCGGGTGCGGCCATGACCGCCGAGGTCGAGTCCCTCGGCGAAAGTCCCTGGGCTGGACAGGCCCTCTTCGATCTCGACGGCAGAGGCCTGTCGTCGTCGCAGGCGCTCGGCGGCGCCTGACCCTCGATCGCAAAGGAGCGACTAATGAGACGACTATTCGCGGTGGCCCTCACGGCCACCATGTGCTTCACCGCCTTCGCCACGGCCTCCCCGGCCCAGGCCGTGCGGAGCGACTTCTACATGGGCGTCGACGTCGGCACGCTCGCCGAGGTCGAGGCGTCCGGGGAACGCTTCTACGACGACGGCGTGCAGGGCGACGCACTGCAGATCATGGCCGACAGCGGTTCCAACCTGGTGCGGCTGCGACTGTGGAACGACCCGTACAGCTCATCGGGCCAGCCCTACGGCGGCGGCACGAACGACCTGGCGAAGACGATCGAGATGGCGCAGCGCGCCAAGGCCCTCGGCATGGACGTCCTCCTCGACCTCCACTACTCGGACTTCTGGGCCGACCCGGGCAAGCAGTTCAAACCCAAGGCGTGGCGAAACCAGTCCTACGGCCAGCTCGTCGACTCGGTGCGGAACTACACCCGCGACGTCGTCTCCCAGATGAACGCCGCGGGCGCCAAGCCCGACATCGTCCAGGTGGGCAACGAGATCACCAACGGCATGCTCTGGCCCGAGGGCCGCACCTCCAACTGGTCGCAGCTCGGAGGCCTGCTCAAGGCCGGGATCGAGGGCGTCCACCAGGGCGCGAGCGGCATCGAGATCGCACTGCACCTCGACCGCGGCGGCAACAACGGCGCGTACCGCAACTGGTTCGACAACGCCCACGCGCAGGGCGTCCCGTACGACATCATCGCCATGTCGTACTACCCGTACTGGCACGGCACGATGAACCAGTTGCGGAACAACATGAACGACGTGGCCTCGCGCTACGGCAAGGACGTCCTCGTCGTCGAGACCGCGTACGCCTGGACCCTCGCGGACGGCGACGGCCGCGGCAACATCTTCACCAGCGACCACGCCGAGAGGTCGGGCTACCCGGCGACGGTGGCGGGCCAGACGCAGTTCCTGCGCGACCTGCAGGACGCCATCGCCGACGTGCCGAACGACCGCGGCCGCGGCCTGGTCTGGTGGGAGGCGGCGTGGACCGGCGACACCACCTGGGCCACGTCGGCCGGGATGTCGTACATCGACGACCACGCCGGCGAGAGCAACTCATGGGACAACCAGACCCTGTTCGACCACAGCGGGAACAAGCTGTCGACGCTGGACGTCTTCGGCGAGGTGACCGGCGGTGGTCCCGGAGATCCCGGAGATCCCGGAGAGAATGTGCTGACCAACGGCGGCTTCGAGTCGGGCAGCGGCAGGTCGGCGTCCGGCTGGAGCGTGTGGGCGCAGGACAGCGCCGACACCGACGCGGCCTTCCGGGAGTCGCGCGGGAGCATCCACCAGGGAAGCCACAAGTTCACGCACTGGAAGGGCTCCGCGTACGTCGTGTCCGCCTACCAGTCGCTGAGCGTCCCGAACGGGACCTACACGCTCACGGCCCAGGTCATGAACGGCGGCGGCCAGAACGCCGCGTACATGTACGCCAAGCGGCACGGCGGCGGTGAGCACCGGGCGGACCTCCCGGTGACCTCGCAGTGGACGCAGGTGTCCGTCTCGGGCATCCAGGTCACGAACGGGCAGATCGAGGTCGGGTTCTACTCGGACGCGAATGCCGGAAACTGGATCAACGTCGACACCGTGAGCCTGTCTCGCACCGGGTGAGTGAGACCGGGGAGGCCGCCAGAGCTGTGGGCGGCCTCCCCGCCCACCGGCGATAGGGAAGAATCTGAGCTGGAACGCGAGGAAGAGTTGAAGGACTTGACACGGAAACGACCTACGATCAACGATGTCGCCGAGGCCTCCGGGGTCTCGCGCGGCACGGTGTCACGCGTCCTCAACGAGAAGGGGAACGTCTCACTGGCGGCGGAGACGGCGGTCCGCCGGGCGGTGGCCGAGACGGGGTACGTGGTCAACCGCGCCGCCCGCAGCCTGAAGACCAGCCGCACCGGCTCGATCGTCATGGTCCTGTCCGAGCCGCAGGAGCGCCTGTTCGAGGACCCGAACTTCTCGGTGCTCATGCGCGTGGCGACGAACCAGCTCGCCGACCGCGACATGTCGCTGGTCCTCATGATCGCCGGCGACGACGGCGGACGCGACCGGGTGGCCCGCTACCTTCGCGGCGGCCACGCCGACGGGGCGCTGCTGATCTCCTCCCACGCGGGCGACCCGCTGCTGGAGGCCATCGAGCACAGCGGGGTTCCCACGGTGGCATGCGGCGCGGTGCTGGGGCGCGAGAGCGTCATCCCGTACGCGGCGGCCGACGACCGCGGCGGGGCGCGCGCGATGACCGAGTACCTGGTGGAGCAGGGGCGCCGCAGGATAGGCATGATCACCGGCCCGCTCGACACCCCCGGCGGCTCGCTGCGGCTGGAGGGCTTCACGGGCGTGCTGGGCCGCAGGGCGACCAAGAGGATGGTCGTCCACGGCGACTACACGCAGGCCGGCGGTGAGGCTGCCATGCGCAAGCTGCTGGCGAACGTGCCCGACCTGGACGCGGTGTTCATCGCCTCCGATCTCATGGCCGCCGGGGCGCTCCAGGCTCTCCATGCGACGGGCCGACGCGTCCCCGGCGACGTGGCCGTCGCCGGGTTCGACGACTCGGCGATCGCCACCGCGACCCGTCCGATGCTCACCACCGTCCGCCAGCCCCTCGCCAAGGTCGCAGAGGAGACGGTCCGCCTCCTCATCGCCCTGCTCGACGAGCGGGAGGTCGAGTCCGTGGTACTGCCGACCGAACTGATCGTTCGCGACTCGGCCTGACGCCGAGAGCGAGGCAGCCGGTTCGGCAGGCGCGGCGTACGGCTGATGCCGCCATCGCAGCACCGCGCGGAATCGACGGCGCCGTCGCCGACATGATCGTTCACAGAATCGCTTTGAACGTATTGACTAGATATTGACGTATGGCTATACTTCGTCTTGATGGGATCGTTCACAATCAGATCCTGAGGCCACTGACCGAAGAGGAGAAAACGCCGGCACCGGACCCCTGACCTCTGCTCCAGTGGCCCCTAGCCGTCAACACCCCAGAGGCCGGGAAGGCTCTTGCGACACTGAGCGCGCATTCAGGGTCTCAGTACCAGATCGATCCACCTGCCGGTGGGCACCGGCCTCCGAACCATCCAAGAAGGAGTCAACATGGCAATGCAACGACGCACTTTCCTGAATCTGAGCCTCGCCGGAGCGCTGGGTGCGGGCGCGTCCCTGCTCGGCTCCGGGCAGGCGCTCGCCGATCCCGCCCCGGCCGATCCGTTCGCCGTGGGCGTGCGCAGGTACGACTGGTGGCGCGGCAGCCGCCAGTGCACCACCTACGTCTACTACCCCGCCACCGGCAGTGCCGGCGGGAATCCGATCACCGACGCCCCGACCGCCGACGGCGTCTTCCCCGTCTACAACTTCACCCACGGCTTCCAGAGCAGCCCGCAGAACTCCCTGTTCATCATCCGGGCTCTGGCCGCGGCGGGCTTCGTCGTCCCCGCCCCGCACTTCGACCACAACTTCAACGACGTCAACAACGGCAACGTCTCCCGAGACGTCTCGGAGATCATCACCCAGACCCTCGCCCTCAACAGCAGCGGGCCCCTGGCCGGGCACATCAACACCGACATCGGCGTCGGCGTCTCGGGCCACTCGCTGGGCGGCATGACCACCCACGGCCTGCTGACCTCCTGGCCCGACAGCCGCATCATCTCGGCCAACCCGCAGTCGTGCACCGACATGGGCAACCCGTCCAGTTCCGTCTCGGCCAAGGTCCTGTTCGTCCACGGTGACCGCGACGACCTCACGGGGTACGACTCGGCCCGGCAGGCGTACTCGGAGATCTCCTGGCCCAAGGCGTTCCTCACCTTCGTCGGCGGCAGCCACACCAGCTTCTGGAGCGACCAGCGATTCCCCAGAACCGTCGTCGACTGGGCCCGTTGGACCATGTACGGCGACACCGCCGCTCGGGACCGCCTCCCGGCAGACGCGAGCGGGTCCGGCACCAGGTGGGAAGCCGAGTTGGGCGATCCGCCCAGCGGCTCGGGCCACTACCGCCTGACCGCCCAGCACAGCGGCAAGTTCGCCGACATCGACGCCAGGTCCACCGCCGCCGGGGCACTGCTCATCCAGTGGGCCCCCACCGGTCGGACCAACCAGGACTTCGAGTTCGTCGACTCGGGCGACGACCACTACCGGATCAAGGCGCGTCACAGCGGTCTGGTCCTCCAGGTCGCCGACAACAGCAGCGGAGCCGACATCACCCAGCAGCCGGACACGAACGCCGCGAACCAGCAGTGGCGCATCGTCGACCACGGCGACGGCACGGTCAGCCTCATCAACCGGGCCTCCGGCCTGGCCATGGACGTCTGGGAGTGGTCCTCCGACGACGGCGCCCGCATCTCCCAGTGGGAGTACACAGGCGACTCCAACCAGCGCTTCTCCCGTCAAGCCGTCTGACCCATAGCGATCCGATCCGACGATGACGGCGTCGCACGGTATCCCGGCATACAGTGTCGGCGCCGTCTCGGTCGGGTGCCCCGCAACCCACTACGCACGGAGCAATCATGCGAACACCTCGGATCAGGCGGCTCAAGAGCCTGACGGCACTCGCGGTCGCGGCCCTGGTCGCCGCGGCCATGTTCATCTTCAATCCGTTCGGCGCCTCGGCACAGGTCGACACCGACGCCTGGTACATCATCGAATCCCGGTCCTCGGGCCTGGTCCTCGACATCGAGGGCGCCTCTACGCAGACAGGCGCCGAGCTGGTCCAGTGGAACCGCACGGATGCAGAGAGCCAGCAGTTCCGGTTCATCGACGCCGGCGACGGCTACCACCGCATCCAGGCGCGGCACTCGAACATGGTCCTGGATGTGTGGGAACGGAACCCCGACGACGGGGCCACCATCGCCCAGTACACCGATCAGAACGGCACCAACCAGCAGTGGCAGGTCCAGGAGAGCGGCGGCTACGCCACCTTCGTCAACCGCTTCTCCGACAAGGCGCTCGACGTGTGGGAGAAGTCCACCACCGCCGGTGACCGGATCTCGCAGTACACGCCGAACGGCGGCACGAACCAGCAATGGCGACTGATCCCGGTCGACGGCGACGAGCCGACCGATCCCCCGACCACCGGCGGTCCCGGCGACCCCGGTCAGGGCGGCGACGGCCGGTACGAGGTCGAGGCGCTGACCCGTGGAGTCACGGTCGTGCCGTCCGGCGGTGGGAACCTGGTCAGCTGGCGGCTGCTGGGAACCGACGCCGAGGACGCGGCCTTCAACGTCTACCGAGGCGACACGAAGTTGAACTCCTCGCCGATCACCGGCGCGACCAACTACCTCGACGGCTCCGGATCGTCGGGTTCGCAGTACACGGTCCGGGCCGTCACGGACGGGACCGAGGGTTCCGCCTCGGGTGTCGAGGTCCGGTTCAACTCCAGCGGCTACTTCGATGTTCCGATCCAGCGGCCGGCGGGCGGCACCACGCCTTCGGGCGAGTCGTACAGCTACGTGGCGAACGACACCAGCGCCGCCGACCTCGACGGCGACGGCACCTACGAGCTGATCGTCAAATGGGACCCGACCAACGCCCACGACAACGCGCACGATGGCTACACCGGCAATGTCTACCTCGACGCCTACCGCCTCAACGGCCAGCGGCTGTGGAGGATCGACCTGGGACGCAACATCCGGGCCGGGGCGCATTACACGCAGTTCCAGGTGTACGACTACGACGGCGACGGCGCCGCCGAACTCGCGGTGAAGACCGCCGACGGCACCCGCGACGCCAACGGCACCGTCATCGGCTCGTCCAGCGCCGACCACCGCAACTCCTCCGGCCGGATCCTGGCCGGGCCGGAGTTCCTGACGATCTTCGACGGCCGGACCGGCGCGGCGATGGACACGGTCAACTACCAGCCGGCCCGCGGCAACGTCTCCTCTTGGGGTGACAACTACGGCAACCGGGTCGACCGGTTCCTCGCCGGAACGGCCTATCTCGACGGTGAGACCCCGTCGATGATCTTCTCGCGCGGCTACTACACCCGCACGGTGATCTGGGCCGTCGACTGGGACGGCCAGGACCTGACCACCCGGTGGACCTTCGACTCGAACCAGGCCGGTTCGCAGTACGAGGGGCAGGGGGCGCACAGCCTCTCCATCGCCGACCTGGACGGCGACGGCCGCCAGGACGTCGTGTTCGGGGCCATGGCGATCGGCTCGAACGGGCAGGCGCTGTGGAACACCCGCCTGGGCCACGGCGACGCCCTCCACGTGTCGGACTTCGTGCCGTCCAACCCCGGGCAGGAGGTGTACATGCCCTCGGAATGGACCTCGGGACCCTCCTCGCGCCTGGTCGACGGCGACAACGGCTCGATCATCTTCCAGACCCCGCGCACCGGCAACGACAACGGCCGCGGCGTGGCCGGCAACGTCTGGTCGGGCAATCCCGGCGGCGAGTTCTGGTCATCGTCGGTCGGCGGCATGCAGGACGCCTCGGGCAGCAACATCGGGTCGAAGCCGAGCTCGACCAACTTCCTGTCCTGGTGGGACGGCGACGGCGAGCGCGAGCTGCTCAACGGCACCACCATCGACAACTACTCGCCGGGCCAGCGGCTGCTGACCGGTTCGGGGGTGTCGTCGAACAACGGCACCAAGTCGACTCCGGCGCTGTCGGCGGACCTGTTCGGCGACTGGCGCGAAGAGGTCGTCTGGAGGACCTCGAACAGTTCGGCGCTGCGGATATACGCCACGCCGCACGAGACGGACCTGCGGATACCGACGCTGATGCACGACATTCAGTACCGGGTCGCGATCGCCTGGCAGAACACCGGCTACAACCAGCCGCCGCACCCGAGCTTCTACATCGGTTCGGACGTCACCGCCTATCCCTGGCCTGATGTCCACACCCCGTAGAAGTCAGCGGCACTCGGGCGCGGGGCCGGCGCACCCCGCACCGAGACGATGAGCGAGGCGGACCCGGGGCGGGTCCGCCTCGCTCACTTCCGTCGCTGGATCGGCGACTCACTCCGTGCACAAACGCGGCGGTACGAGTTCGGAGGCGAAGATGTCCGCTGCCGTGAATGCGAAGGTCTCGTCATCGCCGTACCTGACCTCTTCCCGTGCCGCCACCGCATAGCGCAGTTCCTCACCGCCGCCGAGAGAGGCGGCCTTGGCGATCAATGCCGTCTTGATCCGATTGGCGTTCACCGATTTGGCCCACTTCGCCTCGCCGACGAGAACCGGGATTCTGGTCCGCTCGGGTTGGGCCAGCACGACAGCGTCGATCTCGTCTTGGCCGCCGCCGCGCCACCAGGGGCCGACCTTCACGACCCGGTCTCCGAGCAGGCCCGCGACCGCGAGTCGCCGCAGGTGAGCCCGGAATGCCTCTTCGAATGCCCACCCGAAGTGCTCGGAGGTCGCATCGGCGAGCGCGGCGACGATCCGCTCGCCCGAGCCGAGCTCGATCTCCTCGGCGTAGGCAGACAGGGGTCCTAGGTGGAAGGCGAGCAGGTTGTCGGCGATCGCATAGTACTTCCGCCGGGTCCGCGCGCTTTCGGTCACCGGCGTGACGTGCCGGAGCAGACGCAGCTCCTCCAGGCGTTCGAGCGTTCGAGTCGGGTTGGCGCCGACGGCGGTCTGAATCTCGGAGTACTTGGTGCTCCCCTGCGCGACCGCGTGCAGCACAGCCTCGGCCAGGCCGCCTTCGCCGGCCTCGGTCTTGAGGACGAATTCCGCTTCCAGTCGCAGCGGTGCACCGGGGCGGCAGGCGAGTTCCAGGAGGTTGTCTTCGAATGATCGGCCTTGGTCCCACATGGACAGATGCAGCGGCATCCCGCCACAGACGGCCCATACCTTCGCGCGCTCGACCGAGTTCAAATCAGGCAGCATCCCGGCAGACTCGAACGGAAGAAACGGATGCAACTGCACGGCCAGGTCGAAGCGGCCATAGAGGGGTTCACGGGAGTCTTGGAGACCGAACATCGTGCGCACCGCCGATCCGCACAGCAGCACCTTCAGCGAGGTCCTCCCCTCCCATCGATCCCAGAACGCGCGCAGGATTCCCGGTAGGGCGGGTTCGGACTTCAACAGCTCGGGGAATTCGTCGAGTGCCAACAGCGTGGGCGTTGCGACGGCCAGCTCCGCCAGGTGGTCGAGGGCCTCGTCCCAGTCCCGATACGGGTTCGCGCCCGCGAGGTCGCGCCTGAGATCGGGGATCACAGCCGCCACTCGCGCGGAGAGGCTCCTGAGCTCGGCTGCGGCGGGAAGCCCCCGGCCGGTATAGAACACTGCTCGCTTGCCGCCGGTGAAATGACTGATCAACGCGGTCTTGCCGACTCGACGCCGCCCCCAGATCAGCGCGAACCGCGGAGAGGATCCCCACCAGCGCTCCAGGCGCTCCAGTTCCTCACGACGACCGACGAATTTCATACACTGAAAGTATCATACGTCCAGTGCATGTTACATCGAATGCATGTAATAGAAGACCGGGCCCGGTGGCTTGCGCCGCCGGGTCCCGGTCACTGGGCGGTGCTTCAGCTCGGGGCTCCCCCAACCGGGAGTCCCGCTCTTGCGACCGCCCTGTTCTATCAGTGGTTCAGGACCACGATCGTCCGCCCCGCCAGGTCCTCACCAGCGAAGTAGTTCACCGCCGCCAGATAGCGGCCTTCGGGATCGAGGTCCGACCAGCTCGCGGTGACGGTGTATTCGCCGCCTGGAGCGGCGTCGATCGAATCCGGGGTCACCGTCAGGCCGCTCGCGACCTCGGGGAGCGCCCAGGTGTGGACCGAGACCTCGACGGTCTCGACCGGCGCGCTCCACAGGTCCACGTAGATGACGTACGTCTGACCCGGTTCCAGGTCGAGTACCTCGTCGGAACTCGCGTTGGACGTCTCGTCGTACAACGCGAGCGATCCGTCGGAGTCCCTGGTGTAGGCGTAGAGGTCCAGGTCGGTGCCCGCTTCGTAGTCGGCATCGACGGTCGCTACGCGGCCCGTCACGGCGTCTGCCGGGACGGTGAACTCGAACGCCTTGGTCTGCTCGCGCTCCGGCGGGCTGTCCCTGGGGAACGTGGATTTGTCCGCGCCGCTCAGCGTCAGCGTCTCGACCTCGGAGGCGACCGGGCCGGACGCCGTGATCTCCAGCGGCGCCTCGATTCCGGTCCGCACGCCGATCTCGATCGACCCCTCCGGTCCCGAGACGAGGACTTCCTGCGGCGCGGCGATGTCCTTGTACCGGACTGCGATCGGGCTGTGGACCTCATGGCCGTACCAGTCGCGCCAGGTCAGCGAGCCGAACGACCATTCGCCGACGGCGGCGTCAGTGCGGGTGACGGTGAGCGTGTATGTCATCGACGCCCCGGGGGCGACCCTGAGCCAGGCGCGGTCCACGGTCACCTCGAAGCCGGCCGGCGCCTCGATCTCGGGAACGTAGAAGCCGTAGCGGTCGTCCACGTTGGTCACCGTACGGGTGATCGTCTGCACGCCGACCAGGTCATTGACCGCGATCGACGGGTAGTTCAGGTCGCTCGGGTCGATCGCGCCGTGCTCGGCCTCGTTCGCCTGGCAGGTCGCGCCCTCGTCGAGCTGCTGGAACTGCCCGATGGCACATCCGTAGCCGATCCAATCGTCGACGCCCGAGTCGTAGACCAGGCCAGGGTCGAACATGGTCCGCCCGTCGGCGTGTCCGGCCCCGAAGTCGAACGGGGTGGCGTCCTCGCCGCCGCGCTGGATCGGTTCCCCCGCGGTGTCGACCTGGTAGGCGGTCGTCATCAGCGCCGACTTGACCGTCATCGGCGACCAGTCCGGGTTGGCGCTCATGAGCAACGCCGCGAGCCCGGCGACGTGCGGGCTCGACATGGACGTGCCGCTCATGATGCCGAAGTCGTCGTCTCCGGCCATCCAGTCGGGGGCGTACGCGGCGAGGACCTGGACGCCCGGTGCGGTGATGTCGGGCTTGAGCAGGTCGCCGTCCGGCACCAGGCTCGGGCCCACAGAAGAGAACGGCGCCATCTCGGGCGCGGTGTGCTCGACGGGTTCGAGCCGGTGGAGCGTGACGGTCGCCTCGGCGTTGCCGGCAGCATACGCTTCAAGCGCGTCACCGGCCTCGACGTCGATGTGGGCGGCGACGATCGGGGCATCCCAAGAGCTGGTGCGAATGTCGTCCGCTTCGGGGTCGTCGTTGTAGACGACCATCGCCGCACCACCCGCGTCGAGCACTTCCTCGCCCTTGTCGAAGACCATGACCTCGCCTTGGGCGCAGGCGACCGCACGACCGGAGACCGTCTCGGCGTCGAGCGTGCCGGGCAGGCAGAGCCGCGCCTCGCCCGGGTCGGCCCCGTCGAGCGCGGCCTCTTCGGCGAGAACCAAGTCGAGCTCCTTGTCGGCGCTGGACCAGCCGCCGATGGTGCCGTACGGGAAGGCCCGGCCGTCGCCGAGACTCAGCTCGGACTCGATGGCGCGCGGGTGTGTGGAGGCGGCCACGGTGGTCGCCCACGGGCTGTTGTGGTTGACCGTGGCCGGGCCGTCGAAGCCCTGGTTGCCGGCGATGGTGGCGACGAAGACGCCGGCTGCGGAGGCATTGAACATCGCGATCGACACCGGGTCGTTGACGCTGCTCCTCGCTCCGTGGACCGAGAAGTTGATGACGTCTACCCCGTCGTTGACGGCGTCATCGAAGGCCGCCACCGTGTCCGAGATGGCGCAGCCGCTGGGACCCCCGAACGGGGTGCCCCAGCAGGCCTTGTAGAACGCCAGGCGCGCGGCGGGAGCCAGGCCCGAGACGGTCCCCTGCGATTCGCCGTCGAGCACAAGGTCGGTCCCCCAGTTCCCGGCGGCGATGCTGCCGATGTGGGTACCGTGCGTCCAGTCCGAGCGTGGCGATGCCAGGCCGACGCCGTCCGCTGCGAGGCCTTCGGCGTCATACCAGCGCGCACCGATCACCTTGTTGTTGCAGGTGACGTTGTCCTCCGGCTTCTCCTCGCCCTCGACGCACTCACCACTCCACTTGGCGTCGATGATCTCCTGATCGGGCCTCGGCTCGGGCATGGGCGCGAAATGCGGGTGCTCAGGCCAGTAGCCGTCGTCGACGACGCCGATGATGACACCCTCGCCCGCCCGCTCGCCGCCACCGAACTCCGTCTCCCACGACCCGCCGGCACCGGACAGGCCGAGGAACTCGGGCGAGGCGTCCATCTGGAGCGGCTGGCGCCGGTCGGGGAAGACGCCGGCGACGCGGTCGTGCCCGGCCAGCTCGGCCGCCTCGGCGGCGGTGAGCTCGACGGCGACGCCGTTGAACACGGTGTCGAACTCGTAGTCGGGCGTGACGCCCTGGACCTCGGCGAGCACGTCGTCGCGGATCTCGGCCAGGTGGTCGCGGTACTCCTCGACCTGCGGCGAGTCCTGGTCGATGGTCTCGCCCTCGTCGGGGGCGGTGGCGGCCAGGCCGGTGAGGCCGCCGTCGTAGACGGCAACCGGTTCGTCGGAGAACTGGACGAGGTAGCGGCCGTCTCTGAACGAGGCGGCCGGTACAGGGTCGGCCTCGGCGGGGCCGGCGACGAGGGCCGTCGCCGTGAACGCGGCCGCGCCGACCAGCGCGGTGATGCGCCGTCCTCGAGCGGCACGGGATGGCCGTGCGGGTCTCATAATCGGGGTTCCTTTCGGAGGGTTGCGCTTTCAAGTGGCGGGGTCGGCTTGTCGATGGATCCGGGGCGCGCCCGCCCTCACCCTGTGCGCGGGCGCGCCCCGGCTGGCGCGGTCAGCCCGAGACCGCGCCGTGTGGAGGAGATCAGGTCAAGTGGGCCGGGCCGCGGTCCTCGGCGCCGACGGGGAATCGGCGAGCAGTCGTTTCATAACAGTTCGTAGTAATTAGGGTGTTCCTCTCATAAAGCGAAGAACCTTCCCGAAAGGGGAATACGGCGTCACTATGATTGCTTGAATCCACAACGATCGTCAATACGTTCGGATGCTTTTGAGGGGGTGCGAAATAGCCCCCCTGAGAACCCTCGATCCGCTGCGGCAGAGGAAGATTGATGGACAAGGCACAAGCGAGACAAGGAGGCACCGAGCTCGGGCGGTTCTTGCGCGCACGGCGCGAGAGGACCGGCCCCGCCGACGTCGGCCTGAGCGCCCGCCCGGGCGTTCGGCGCACACCGGGCCTGCGACGCGAGGAGCTCGCGATGCTCGCCGGAGTGAGCCCCGACTACTACAGGCGACTGGAGCGCGGCAAGGAATCCCACCCGAGCCCGCAGGTCATCGACGCACTGGCCCGAGCGCTGAGACTCGGCGGTCTCGAGCACAGGCACCTGCGCGAACTGGCGGCGCGAGCCGGCTGCGCCAAAACGGCGCCCACCGCGCCGAGTCGGGCCCTACCGCCCGCGGTGCCGCTCATGCTGGAGCGGCTGCGGCCGTATCCGGCGATCGTGGTCAGCCGTGTCTTCGACGTGCTGGACGCCAATCCGAGCGGGCTGCGGATGCTGATAGGGATAGAGGACTGGCCGGCCGAGGAACGCAATCTCGCCCGTCTCCTGTTCCTGCACCCGTCCACCCGGAGAGTGTGCGGCGACTGGGAGCATCTGGCCCGCCGCTGCGTCGCCGGGCTCCGCACACTGGCCGGAACCGAACCCGATGCCCCCGACCTGGCAGGCGTCGTCGGCGAGCTGATGGCCGAGAGCCCGGAGTTCGCGAAGTTCTGGGACCGCTACGAGGTCGAAGGACACACCTTCGGCGACAACACCTTCCACTTGCCGGAGCTGGGTACGATCAGGGTGGGCTACCAGGGCATGGTCTTGCAGGGCACCGGAGGGCAGCGGCTGATATTCAGCTTCGCCCCTCCCGGCGGCCCCGACTACGACGCGCTGGTGAGGCTCGACGCGGAGGCCGCCGAGCACTTAGCACCCGCGGATCTCCTCCACGGCGATCGGCTTCTCCGGGAACGAGATCCGGACGCTCCGGGCCGACCGGGCCGGGAGTTGGAGGTACGCCGAGAGCTCGTCGCGATGCGACCCTCGAGCACGCGCCCGTCCCCGGCGGCCTGGCGGCCGAGTGCAGGTCCGCGGCGACATCGGTGCAGTAGGGGTCGCGGAACGAGTCCTCCGCCAGGCCGAAGGCCTGCGCCTTCTCGCATGTGGCCTGCACCTCAGTCGTTATCGAACCGTGATGATTCAGAGACCGTTTCGTTTGTTTCGATCTCGTAGCGTATCGGTTAATCGATTAACGCTTCCGGTGGAGCCGCGCGTTAGGATAGTTAATCGATTAACCTCTCGGAAGGAATGCCAACGGTGACCAAGCAACCCCGACTCGCCGACGTCGCGAAGGCCGCGGGCGTCTCGACCGCCACGGCCTCCATGGCGCTCAACGACACCGGCGGCTCACGCATCGGACGCGAGACCCGCGAGCGGGTCCGCACGGCGGCAGCCGAACTCGGCTACCGCCCCAACACCGTCGCACGCGGCCTGCGCACCAGGCGCAGCCAGATGATCGGCTTCGTGGGCGACGACGTCGCCACCACTCCCTTCGCCGGCCAGATGATCCGCGGCGCCCACGACGCCGCCCGCGAGGCCGGATTCCTCCTGCTCATGGTCGACACCACCGGCGACTCCGCCGAGACCGGCGAGGCCATCGCCGCCCTCCAGGAGCGCCAGATCGACGGCGTCCTCCTCGCCACCATGTACCACCAGGTCATCGAAGTCCCGGAGGCGATCGGCTCGACCCCGCACGTGCTGCTCGACGCCCGAACCGCCCACGGCTCGTCCTCCTCGGTCGTCCCCGACGAGCGCGGAGGCACGCTCGGCGTCCTCGCCGAACTGACCACCGCCGGGCACACCCGCATCGGACACGTGACCACAGTAGAGCAGGTCGAGGCGCGGCGACTCCGCCTGGCCACCTGGAGCGAGCACGTCGCCGCCTACGGACTCGACCCGGCCGAGCTGCTGGCCGAGGGCACCGGGTCGACGAGCCCCGGCGGCTTCGCGGCGGCGATGCGGCTGCTGCGCCGCCCCGACCGGCCCACCGCGATCTTCTGCTTCAACGACCGGATGGCCATGGGCGTCTACCGCGCCGCCGCCGAACTCGGCCTGTCCATTCCAGACGACCTCTCCATCGTCTCCTACGACGACCAAGAACTCATCGCCCCCGAACTCGTTCCCGGGCTCACCTCGGCGGCCCTCCCCCACTACGACATGGGGCAGTGGGCCGTCCGGGAACTGCTGCGGCGTCTCGGTGAACCCGACGCCGAACCCGTCCGGCACCTCATGCCATGCCCGGTGAGCCGACGCGAGTCGGTCGCCGGGCCCCGACCCTTCCATTCGATCCCTTTGGAGACATGAACATGCAACGACGCAACCTCATGAAGCTCGCCGCCGCGACCGGCGGCGCCGCCCTCACCGGACCGGCCCTGGCCGCCTGCTCCGCCTCCAGCGGCGGCTCGTCCGACGGCGAGCTGCTGCTGTGGACCCACAGCGCCGGCAACGAAGAGGAGCTGGCCGTCACCGACCAGATCATCGACACCTTCAACTCCCGACAAGACGCCTACACCGTGAAGCGCGAGTCCTTCCCCCAAGGCGCCTACAACGACAGCGTCAACGCCGCCGCGCTCTCGGGCGACCTGCCCGACCTGCTCGATGTGGACGGCCCCAACGTGCCCAACTGGGCCTGGGCCGGACACCTCCAGCCGCTGGACCTGCCCAGCGAACTCACCGACAAGTTCCTCCCGACCGCGCTCGGCGTCTTCCAAGACCAGCTCTACTCCGTCGGCCACTGGGAGGCCGCCTGCTCGATCTTCGCGCGCGAGTCGGTACTGGAGGCCGCGAACGTCCGCATCCCCACCATGGACGAGCCCTGGGGCCGCGAGGAGTTCGACGAGATCCTCCAACGCCTGGTCACCGACGGCGGCTACCAGTGGGCCATCGACTTCAGCACCGCCGACATCGGCGAGTGGTACCCCTACGCCTACTCCCCCTTCCTCCAGAGCTTCGGCGGCGACCTGATCGACCGCTCCAGCTACCTGACCGCCGAAGGCGCGCTCAACGGCGACGCGGCCGTCGAGTGGGGCCGCTGGTTCCAAGGCATGTTCACCGGCGGGCTCTCCAACATGGAATCACCGGCGGGCGCCGAGGACTTCAACCAGGGCGCGGCCGCGCTGGCCTTCAACGGCAACTGGGGCGCGCTCGCCGCCATCGACCTCTACGACGACATGCTGTTCCTGCCCCCGCCGGACTTCGGCGACGGCCCCAAGATCGGCGGCGGCTCCTGGCAGTGGGCCGTCTCCGCGGGCGCCGACCCGGCGGGCGCGAACTCCTGGATGGAGACCGCGCTGTCGGACGAGTTCGTCGCCGAGTTCGCCAACCTGACCGGCCTGATCCCGGCCACCGAGTCCGCCGCCGACCTCACCGAGCACTACAGGACCGACGGCGACCTGCGGATGATGATGGACTACTCCCGCGCCTACGCGGTCCTGCGTCCCGAAACCCCCGCCTACACGGTCATCGCCAGCGTCTTCACCAAGTACGCAGGCGACATCATCCACGGCGGCGACGTCGCGGAGGCGCTCGACGCGGCCGTGTCCGAGATCGACGCCGACATCGAATCGAACTCCGGATACGGGTTCTGAAGGAGCGGTCACGAATGACCATCGCCAGCACCGACCGACCCGCCCCCGCCGCGCCTGCCGCCTCGCACGAGGCGCGCAGGCGACGGCGCGGCCAGTTCTCGCGGGCCGAGCAACGGGCCGGAACGGCCTTCGCGATCCCCGCGATCGTCCTGCTCCTCGTGTTCGTCATCGGCCCGGCCGTGGTGGCGCTCGCCATGAGCTTCACCAACGCCAGGCTCATCTCACCGGTGGCGCCCGAATTCGTGGGGCTCGACAACTTCCGGCGTGCCTTCCTCGACGACGCGGTCTTCCACCGCTCGATCCTCAACACCTTCCTGTTCGCGGGGCTGGTCGTCCCGCTCCAGGGCGGGCTCGGCCTGGTGCTGGCGCTCCTGGTCAACCAGAAGCTCGCGGGGCGGAACTTCTTCCGCACCGTGTACTTCCTGCCGGTGATCACCTCGATGGTCGTCATAAGCCTCCTGTGGCGATTCCTCTACCAGGAGGAGGGCCTGGTCAACTCGGCCCTGTCGATGATCACCGGCGGGTTCTACGCCGGCCAGGCGTGGCTGGCGAACCCGTCGACCGCGATGTTCGCCATCGTCGTGATGAGCGTGTGGCAAGGCGTCGGCTTCCACATGGTCATCTGGCTCGCCGGCCTCCAGACCATCCCCGATGTCGTCTACGAGGCCGGCGCGCTCGACGGCTGCACCCCCTGGCAGCGCTTCCGGCACATCACCCTGCCGCTGCTGAAGCCGACGTCCGTGTTCGTGCTGATCACCATCACCATCGCCGCGATGAGCCTGTTCGTGCAGGTCGACGTCATGACCGGCGGCGGGCCCCTCAACTCCACCAGTTCGATCGTCTTCCAGATCGTCCAGAAGGGCTTCGAGCAGCAGCAGATCGGCTACGGCGCCGCTCTCTCACTGATCTTCTTCTGCATGGTGTTCGCTCTGGCGCTCATCCAGCGCCGCCTGACCAGGGACAAGGACTAGGCCAATGACCACGACGGCTCTCAAGCACCCCGCTCCCGCAAGGCGGCTCTGGGTCTACCTGCCGATGACGATCCTGGCCGGGTTCTTCCTGTTCCCGATCGTGTTCATGGTCGCGGCCAGCCTCAAGACCGACCACCAGATCTTCGCCGACATGGACTCGCTGCGCGCGTTCCTGCCCGTCGGCGACGTCTCGTTCGCCAACTACGCCGCCGTTTTCGACCGAGTCCCGTTCTGGCGGTTCCTCGGCAACACCCTGTTCGTGACGTTCATGGTCACCGCGCTCGGCCTCGTCGTCAACTCCATGTGCGGCTACGCCCTCGCACGGATGAAATGGAAGGGCCGCGGCCTGGTCTTCGGCTTCATCATCGCCACGCTCATCCTGCCGTTCGACACCACGATCGTCCCGATGGTCTACCTCGTGGCGAACCTGCCGTGGATCGGATTCGACGGCTTCAGGCCGGTGCTGGAGATCGGGTGGCTCAACAGCTACCACGTGCAGATCGTGCCGTTCATCGTCAACGCCTTCACGATCTTCCTGTTCGCCCAGTACTTCAAGAGCCTCCCCAAAGGACTCGAGGAGGCCGCGGCGATGGACGGCGCCGGATGGCTGCGAACCTACTGGCGCATCATCGTGCCACTGTCCAAACCGGTGTTCGCCACCGTCACCATTCTCATGGTCGTCACCTCCCCAGCCACCTGGAACGCCTACCTGTGGCCGCTCATGACCGTCCAGAGCGAGGAGCTGCGCCCGGTCATGGTCGGCGTCCAGTACTTCTTCCAGCTCGACACGTCCTGGGGCGAAGTCATGGCCTACATCTCGATGATCACGATCCCCATGGTCGCCGTCTTCATCGCCTTCCAACGATCCTTCATCCAGAGCATCGCCGGCGCCGGCATGAAGGACTGAACCACCGGTTCCCGAGACACCCGACACCGCAAAGGAAACCAATGCTCAAGCTCGCCGACCACTGGGTCTGGGACTCGTGGTACGCCACCGACGACGCCGGACGCCACCACGCGTTCTTCCTGCGCGCCTCCCGGGCGCTGCAGGAGGAGGAGCGGCGCCACCAGCGGGCCTCGATCGGGCACGCCGTCTCCGACGACCTGGCCGACTGGACCCTGCTGCCCGACGCGCTGGTCTTCGACGACGGTCCCGCCTGGGACGACCGGGCCACCTGGACCGGTTCGGTGGTGCGCGGCGACGACGGCCGGTGGCGCCTGTTCTACACCGGCGTCTCGCACGCAGATGACGGCAAGGTGCAGCGGATCGGCTCGGCGGCCTCCGACGACCTCATCACCTGGCACCGGCTGCCGGGCCCGCAGGTGGAGGCCGACGCACGCTTCTACGAGAAGTACCGCCCCGGCTCGGACTGGTTCGACGAGGCCTGCCGCGACCCGTGGGTGTTCCGCGACCCGGCCGGCGCGGGCTGGCACATGCTGTTCACCGCGCGCGTCGACGGCCCCGAGCCGGCCCGCGAGCGCGGCGTGGTCGGCCACGCCAGGTCGTCCGACCTGGACTCGTGGGAGGTGCTGCCGCCGCTGAGCCGCCCGGACGCGCTCGGCTTCGGGCAGATCGAGGTGCCCCAGCTGCACCGGGTGGACGGCCAGTGGCTGCTGCTGTTCTGCTGCGGTCCGAACGAGGCGTCGGACGCCCGCCGAGCCTTGGGCGAGATCGGCGACAACTTCACGGTGCCGGTCGAGGACTTCCTGGGCGGCTTCGACATCGCGAAGGCGAAGCCGTTCGCACACGAGAGCCTGTACGCTGCCCGTCTCCACGACATCGACGGGCAGGCGCATATCATCGGCTTCCGGAACTTCGAGGACGGCGAGTTCGTCGGCGAGATCGCCGACCCGGTCCCTGTGCGTTGGAACGGAGAGAGGCTGGTGTGCAAATGATCGGCGTGATCGGCGAGGCCCTGATCGACCTGGAGGTGTCAGAGGCCGAGCCGCGGCGCCCGACGGCGCATCCGGGCGGCAGCCCCATGAACGTCGCGGTCACACTGGGCCGCTTGGAGTCCGAAACGGCGTTCTTGGGGCGGCTGTCGTCGGACGCTTTCGGGCGGCTGCTGCGCGGCCACCTCGCCGACTCGGGGGTGGACCTGCGGTGCGCGGTCGACGCCTCCGAGCCGACCAGTCTGGCGATCGTCTCGGTCGCCCCTGACGGATCGGCGAGCTACTCGTTCCACGTGTCGGGTACCGCCGACTGGCAGTGGACGGCCGCCGAGCTGCCGGGGGATCCGGGCTTGGACGCCGTCCACGCCGGGTCGCTCGCGCTGGCTGTGGAACCTGGCGCTGCGGTGGTCGAGCGGTGGCTGGCGGGGTTGAGCACCGACACGACGGTGAGCCTGGACCCGAACGTGCGCCCGGCGCTGCTGGGCGATCGGGAGGCGTTCCGGGACCGGATCGACCGGTGGCTGGCGTTCTCCTCGATCGTGAAGGTCTCGCATGAGGATCTGGAGTGGATCTGGCCGGGCGCCGACCAGGCCGAGCTGGCGCGGCATTGGGTCGACAAGGGCCGCGAGCTGGTCGTGGTGACGCGCGGCGGAGACGGCTCGCTCGTGGTGTGCGGCGGCGAGACGTTCGAGGTGCCCGCGGCGGAGACCGACATGGTGGACACGGTCGGTGCCGGGGACGCGTTCAGCGGCGGCCTGCTCGACTGGCTGGGCCGGCACGACCGGCTGCGGCCGGAGGGCCTGGCGCGCCTGAGCGCGGGCGAGGCGCGAACGGCGGTCGAGTTCGCCTCCGAGGTCGCGGCGATCACCTGCTCGCGGGCGGGCGCGAACCCGCCCCGCCGCGACGAGCTGTGAAGATGCGCTGGGCCCGTCACTCGGTATCGAGTGCCGGGCCGTGAGTCGCTCTGACGCCCGGGTGTCACCCGTCCTTGAAGAGATCCTCGATGTTCGATACGTACGGCGTCTTGAGTAGCCAGGCTTGCAGCTGCTCGGGGTCGAGGCACGAGGTGATGCGCTCCCGGTCGGCATCGCTGAACCGGACGCCTCTCTTGTCGAGAAGCGCGATGATTCCGTCGGCAAGGCCTTCCGCGCGGAATTCTTGACGGAGTTCTGAGACGTATCCGAAACTCATGGTCTTCATTATCTTCTTCCAGATCTCTCGTTGGCAACCTTCGCCGAGACCGCCCTCGGAGGAACAGCGGTTGCCCCGGACCGCCACTACCCGGTCTCGGCGTGCCCACGAAGCGGGCACGCCTTCTCCATCTTCAGAGTTCTAGGAGCCTGATGCCTGCGGCGATGTGCTTGACCTCTTCGATGCCTTGGCGGCCGAAGGGGTCGCGGACTTCGGCCGCCAGGCCCGGTTCGAGGAGCACCACCGCTTCGCGTTCTCCGGCGAAACCGTTGTCGCCCAGCGGCTCTGTCGCCCAGTCGGCGTCCTTCTCGTGGTAGTCGATGAGGAACTCCCGCAGGCCCTCCGCGTCGGTCAGGCGCGCGCCGCGCATGGCGTGGACTTGGAGGTCGACGCGCCATGCGTCCTCGATCTGCGACTCCCACACGCGCTGCACGAACTCGACTTTGCCCCACTCGAACTCGAAGTCGGACGGCTCGCCGAGCCTTTCGGGCAGATAGGTCATGGCGAGGCGATCGATGGCGTCGTTCTGCTGCCTGATACTCATGTCGACATTGTACTTTCTGACCGCCCTACGACTGTTGTTCGTCGAAATCATGTATGTCCGAAACTCGCCGTGCTCGTCAGAGATATGTGGTCTGTGCGTCGAACATTGCGTTCACTCTGCGCCTGGTCGGGTCATCCCAAGACCTCGCGCCGCCGTCGAATCAGAGGGAGACGACGCTGATGAGCGCCGTCAGGCCCGCGAGGCTTGAGCCGACGATGCCGAGCACCAGGCCGGTCGTCGCCAGGCCGCGGCCCGAGACCCCGCCCGCGGCGCGCCGGATCTGGCGCCGCGAATACACCGCCAGCACGATCGAGCCGCCGCCGAGCAGCGCCGTCAACATGAAGAACGTCAGGCCCGCCCACGGGCTGAACGCGGCGAACACCAGCCCCGGCAGGGACGCCGGAATAGCGCCGATCCCGGCCACGAGCGACCCGATCGCCGGCCCCGACGGTATCGGTTTGAGACGAGGTTGCACCAGGAAGAACCCGTCGACCATGGCAGGTGCTGGGACTGCCATCGGCGGCCATTGGACCGAATGCGGCTGATAGACGGGCCCGGGATACGAGCCCCATCCCGGACGGGGGTGCTGCTGCGGTGCCGGCTGAGGGTAGGCCGGCGGCTGCATTTGGGGCTGGTACGGGTCCTGAGCGTTCACGGCCCCAGCCTATCTATTGCGCAGCGAACGTGCGACCTCCTCGAAGTACTCGTCGACTTCCCCGGTGTCGTAACCGCGCATGGTCATCTGGAAGCCGAGGTTGGTGAGTGAATCCGGGTGCGGGGGCGCGCCGGCCTCCATCGCCCTGCCAATGCGTGACACCGCTCGGTCAACTTGGGTTCGGTCGTATCCGCGAAAGCGGACAGAGAAGAAGGGGTTCTCCATACGTCACAGTGTGCCAGGTGATCGCCACCCGGTGAGAGCGCCCTGCCGTTTGGGTCACCATCCATTCACATACCGACACCTAACGGACACAAGCTAGGTCAGGACACGCTTCCACCGGCTGCCACTCGCGTCAGCCTCGCGGCAGTAGGCCAGGGCGATACGGGCGGCGGCTTCGGCGTCGGCCTCGTCCACCGAGCCGGGCGCGAACGCCGCCTGATTCACCAGCCGCGGCAGGCCCTCGGCAGAAGCGCCGACCGTCCCGGCCCGAGCGGCGGCCTCCTCGGCGTTCGCGTGCGCGCCGACTTCGACCCCGGCGCGGGCCGCCGAGCCGAGGACCTCGGCCCACGCCCCGGCCACCCGTTCGGCCGGGCTCCCGCGCCGCAGCCGACGCCGCCGGCGGAGTCTCCGGCGCGCCTTGAGGATCAGCGGGATTGAGCCGATCACCAAGGCGGCGGCGATCCACCACGCCCAGGTCGGGATGACGTCGTTCGCCGCGCTGGTCGCGGCGTCGAAGTCGCCCTGGTCGTCCTCCAGAGCCGGGTCGTTGAAGTCCTCGGCGTCGCCGCCTCCGGACTCGGGCTCGGGCTCCTCGGTCGCCTCTTCTTCGAGCTCGTCGAGGGTCTCCTCGGGCGGGACCGGCGCGACGCCCCCTGCGGGCATGGGGTCGAAGCGGACCCAGCCGACGCCGTCGAAAGCGATCTCGGGCCAGGCCAGGCCCTGCGCGGCGGTGACGGTGGATGGCCCGCCGGGGACGTCGAAGCCGACGACGACGCGGCTGGGCAGGCCGGCGAGGCGGGCGATGAGCGCGTAGGTCGCGGCGAACTGCTCGCTGGTGCCCCGCTGGCCGCCTGCCTCGACGGGGGCCTCGAGGAAGAATTCGAGCGCCGGGTAGTCGTGGCCGGAGGGCGACTCGGGGTCGAAGCCGTAGTGCTGGGAAAGGAAGTCGGCCAGGCCCTGGGCGCGGTCGTAGGGAGTGTCGTAGGTGGCCGTGATGTAGTCGGCGATGGCCGTCATGCCCTCGGGGGCTCCCGGCGGCATGGCGACGCTGACCGGGTCGGACAGGTCGGGGCGGGCGCCGACGGCGTCCTCGGGGTCCACGATGAGCGGGTCGGAGCCGACGTGGAAGGTGTCGCCGGTGGCGAGCCCGTCGGGGGTGAGGAGCCCTCTGGTCCGAAGGTTGACGGCGACGGGCAGGTCGGTGACGGCGGCCGGGTCGGCGACCGCCGGCACGAGTTTGCCGCCGAGCTCGATGATCTCCACCTCGGCGGCGAAACCGCCGTCGCCAGAGCCGGGCAGGACCGACCCGGCGGTGCGGAAGTCGCCGCCGGCCTGCCAGGTGACGCCGTCGTACTCGGTGAGGACGCCGAGGCGCATAGCGGCGTCGCCGTCGATGTCGGCGCGGAACAGCTCCCGGTCGGGGTTCTTGGCCCATTCGGGGATGCGCGCGAGCGGGTTGAGGTCGATGTCGGTCAGCTGCGGCGGTTCGACCAGCTCGCGCGGGTCGCCGGGGCTCGTGGTGACCAGTCGCGTCGCCATGGGCGCCAGCGCGGCGACGGCCACGAGCAGGACCGCGGCGCCGATCACCGAGCCGACGAGTGTCGCCGAGCGCCTGGGGGCGCCGCCGTCGACACGGGCGTCGCTGTCGGGTCTCCTGCCGGGCGGCGCGGAAGTCGCGGCCAGGGCGACTGCGGCGAGCAGGCAGTAGACGACGGTGACGGCGATGGCGGGGTCGGCGTTGGGGCCGACGAGGTAGAGACCGGCGGTGTACAGCAGCGTCGGCGGCAGGCAGCCTGAGAGCGTGCGGCCGTAGCGGATCGCGAGCTCGCAGGCGAGGGTGGCGGCGAGCCAGGTGAGGAAGACGGGGACGCCGACGGTGTCGGGGGCGGGTTCGACGGGGATGAGCGCGGTGAGCGTGCGGGGGACGGCGTTGACGATCGCGTCGACCACGACGGTCGGTAGCGGCTCGGCGCCGTCGGCGGTGAGGGCGAAAGAGCCGATGAGGTACGCGGCGAGTCCCCAGAAGGATACTGACGCGGCGAGCCAGGGGGGCTTGTTGCGCAGCAGGAAGCCGACGGCGAACGCGGCGACGGCGGCTCCGGCGACCAGCCCGGTGAGGACGGGGCCGTGGTAGACGCGGGCGGCGACCGTGCCGGCCAGCGCGCACATGACCGTCAGGCACGCGGCGACGACGGCGATTCGGAGTCGGTAGCGGCTCACTCTCATAGGGCCGCGCCTCCGCCGTCCCAGGCCGCGGCGAACTGCTCGCCGTCAGCGGCCTTGAGCGAGGGCAGACCGCCGACGAGCACGGCGGAGGTGTGGAGGCCGGGCGCGAGGTGGACGGCGATGACGACGGGGTAGACGCGTTTGAGTGCGGCGAGGCGGGCCGTGGGGGGCTCGGTGCCGGTGATCCACACGAGGGTGTCGCCGAAGCGGCCCGCGGTGAGGCGGGCGACGTAGGCGCCGAGGGAATCGGTGGCGTCGCAGGCGAGTTCGGCGAGGAGGTCGCCGTAGGCGTCGCGGCCGCTCCCGGAGAGGGCGCTGCCGGAGGCGGTGACGAGCGCGGCGTGGTATTCGGCGCGGAAGCAGGCGGTGAGGACCGAGTAGGCGGCCTCGCAGGCGGCTTCGAAGGAGTCCGGGCCCGTCCAGGATTCGGCCCGGTCGTCCAGTGCCACGGCCACTGTGGGCATCGAGGTGTCGACGTGTTCTTTGACCATGAGCTGGCCGATGCGCGCCGACGTGCGCCAGTGGACGTGCCGCAGTTCGTCGCCGATGACGTATTCGCGCAGCGAGTGGAACGTCAGTGACCCCTGTTCGACCTTGTCGGCGGTGCCCTCCAGGGAGCGGGCGAAGCCGTCGGGCGTGCGCCCGAGCGTCCACAGTCGCGGGTGAACCCAGAGGCGGGCGGTGGGCCCGAACGAGCCCGCGGTGGCCGCGAGCCCGAGGAGGTCGCGCTTGCCGATGCCGAGCGGTCCGGCGTCGACCACGCCGCGCCGCTCGGCGCGGATCGCGTAGGTCGCGTTCGCCGACTTGCCGGGCCGCAGTCGCGCCAGCGGGACCGCGACGCGGCGGGTGGCCTGCGCGACGCCGCTGTGGCTGTCGACGGCGCGGGCGTTGACCGACCGCCAGCGCCCGGCGTTGCGCACCTCCAGAGCGACCGTGGCGCTCTGCCCCACCGAGACGCGGTCGGGCGCGACCGAGCGCTCGACTTCGAGGTTCGGTTTCGCGGCGATGACGGAGACCGCGGCGGCGCACGCGAGGCCGGCGGCGGCGCCGATCGCGACGAGTTCGGGATAGCCCCACTGCCAGCCCGCGAGGATCAGTACAGCCGCCGCTGCGGCCAGTCCGACTCCCCGCGCGGTCACCGGGACCGCACGGAGGAACTCCAGGCGGTTCATGCCGCCGAAGCGGGCAGCGGGACGGGGACGGACTCGAAGACCTCGGCGACCACCCCGGCTCCGCTCGCGCCGCGCATGGCGGCGTCCGGCGCCAGTTGGATGCGGTGCGAGAACACCGGTTCGGCGAGGGCTTTCACGTCCTCGGGGATGATGTAGGTGCGGCCCTGGGAGAGCGCGTACACCGAGGCCGCGCGTGTCAGCGCGATGAGCCCGCGCGGGCTGACCCCGACCGCGACCTGCGGGTGTCCGCGGGTGGCGTTCGCCAACTGCACCAGGTAGGCGTACAGGGGGTCGGCGATGTAGACGTACTTGGCGACCTCGGCCATCTGCTTGACCGTGTCGGTGTCGACCACGGCCGGGATGTTCTCCGGGGAGCGCTGGTGGGTGCCGCGCAGCACCTCGATCTCGGCGGCCTCGACGGGGTAGCCGACCGACAGCTTCACCAGGAACCGGTCGAGCTGGGCCTCTGGAAGCCGGTAGGTGCCGTCCATCTCGACCGGGTTCTGGGTGGCCACGACGACGAACGGGGACGGGACCGAGTGCGGGTGCCCGTCCACCGTCACGCGGCCCTCCTCCATGACCTCCAGCAGCGCCGACTGGGTCTTGGGGCTGGCCCGGTTGATCTCATCGGCGATGACGATGTTGGCGAACACCGGGCCGGGGTGGAACTCGAATCCGCCCGAGCCCTGGTTGAAGATGGTGACACCGGAGACGTCGGACGGCAGGAGGTCCGGAGTGAACTGGATGCGCCGCCACTGGCCCGAGACCGCCGAGGCGATCGCGCGGGCCAGGGTCGTCTTCCCGGTGCCGGGCACGTCCTCCAGGAGGATGTGGCCCTCGGCGAACATGGCCGTCAGCGCCAGGCGCACTACGTCGGGCTTGCCGAGCACGACGGTGTCGACCGCGGCGGCGAGACGTTCGAACGTCGCGGCGAACGCCTCGGCCTGCCCGGGGTTGAGCGTGACCGGCTGCTGCACGGGCCGAGGCGCCTGCAACGGATGGGTCTGCTCGCTGTCCTGCATGTTCTCTCCTACTAACAGGTCGGGATGTCGCCGGTGCTGTTTACTCCGACACCCTGGACCCGCAGCCAAACGAACGGAATGTATCCGGCCTCGCCTCCGAAATCGACCCGAACCCAGATATTCGAGTCCTTCTTCTTAGGGTGGTAATCGCGGTGTACGCCGTTCGAGTCCGGTCCTCGCGGTGTGATCGTGGCGCCCTTCTTGTAGCAGTAGGCGTTATAGGTCTTTCCTGGCCCGGTGGCCCCGATCTCTTTGGTGTCGTGGGAGGTTCCGGCTCGGACCGAGACCCGGTTCGCATCGGTGCCGTTGCAGTAGGAGTCTCCGGCCGGATCCTCGCAGTGGAAATACACGTCGGCCTTGATGACCGTGGTCGAGATGTTCCGGACGTCCGAGAGGTCCATACCGACGGCGTTGTTGATCTGGACCTGGTAGCTGCCCTCGGTCGAGGCCCGCCGATTGCCATCGGTGAGCGTCTGGTCGCACGGTCCGTCGTCGACGATGCCCTTGCCGCGATGCAGCTCGCATGTGGCCTCGCCGCCGCCGTCGTCGTAGGTGACGGTCACCGACACCGAAGTGGGGGTCGACGAGGTCGAGGCGATCTGCACCTGCGGCGCGGTCATGGTGTTCGAGGTGGTCTCGGCCGGTTCGGACTCACCGGCCTCGTTCACGGCCGTGACCGTGACGGTCACCTGCTTGCCGTCGGCGAAGCCTTCCATGCGTGCGTTCGTCTGCCCGGAGACCTCCTTGGTCTGGTCGCCCGCGCGCACGATGTACTTCTCGATCGGGCGGCCGTTGTTCTGTGGCTGGTCCCAGGTGACGTCGATCGATCCGGCCGCGTCCGAGGCGGTCTCGGCGAGCAGGTTGGTCGGCGGCTCGGGGACGTTGAACGGCCTGATCGAATTCGACAGTGCCGAGGGCTCGGAGGCGGCCGCTCCGGCGAGTGTGGTCACCGAGAACGCGTACTGGGCGTCGTAGGACAGTTCGCCGTCGGGGACCGTCAGCGAGGTCCCGTCCGATTGGCCGACCACGCGCCGGTCACCGCCGCCGCTGACGCTGAGGGCCTCGACCTGGTAGCCGGTCACGTCGTTGCCTTGGCCGTCGGCCTCGTCCCAGGTCACGTCGACCGTGCCGTCGCCGACCGCGACCGCCTCGACGTTCTCGACCGGGTCGGGGACCTCGGCGGAGGGGGTGATCGACGGCGAGGTCGCCGTGTCGCCCGCCCCGATCCCGTTGTGGGCGGTCACGGTGAACGTGTAGGGCTCGCCGTTGTCGAGCCCGTCGATCTCCAGCACGCGCTGGCCGGGGGCGATCTCCCAGTTCTGGCCTGCGCCTTCGACGACGTACTTGGTGAGCGCCGAGCCGTTGTTCGGGGCGGCGTCCCACGACAGGTTGATCAGGCCGTCGCCGACGGTGCCCGCGAGGTTGGTGACCGCGCCGGGCGGGCCGACCTCTTCACCGCCTTCGCCTTCGCCTTCCTCGTCCTCGTCCTCGTCGCCGGAGGAGTCGTCCTCGTCGTCCTCGGGCGGGGCGTTACCGCCGAGGATGTCGTCGCGGTCCTTGGGGGCCAGGCGGGCGTTGCCGTCGGAGGAGACGACCACGGCGTTGTTCGTGTTCACCGCGTTCGCGAAGAGCGTGTCGCCGGTGTGGTACAGCTCGATCGGGCCCTTGGCGGAGTCGATCTCGATCTTGTCGAGCTCGTTCCCTTCGAGGTCGTAGACCCACACCAGGCCGGCCGCGCCGTCGGGAACGTACACGCGCTGGTGGAATTCGAGGGAGGCCCCGAGGAGGTTGGAGGAGCCCGCGGCGATGTCGAAGCGGCGGGAGTCCTCGTCGTTGACGGTGATGACCGCCGGCGGGTCGGTGACGGTCACGGCCGCGACGGTGCCGGGGCTGGTTTCGGCGGTCTCGGTGGGGCCGAGCAGTTCGATGGCGCTCTCGGACATGCGGCCGTCGCTGCGCAGGGTCGTCATCTTCTGCACCGTCGAGTTGAGGACGGCGACACCGTCGCCGAGGACGGTGAGGGACAGCTGCTGGCGCGGCTCGGCCACGACGTGAGTGTCGAGGGCCTCGGCACCGGAGTCGCGCGGCTCGATCTGGACGATGGTGCCTTCGCGCGGCACGCCGACCCACAGCTTGCCCTCCTTGTCGAAGGCGCCGCCGGTGAGCCCGGCCGCGAAGGACAGCGGGCCGCCGATCGCTTCCAGGGTGCTCGGGTCGACCTGGTTGACCAGGCCTTGGGTCTGGTCGACGATGAACGCGCCGTCGTCGTGGAGGGCGACGCGGACGCCTTCGCCCGGAACGGTCTCGGCTTCGCCGGTGAGCGCGAGCGTGGAGAGGTCGATCGCGCTGACCTGGCCGGTGGCGATGTTCCGCAGCAGCAGGTGTGTGTCGGTCTGCACGATCTGGACGGCGTTGCCGGCGGCGTCGGTGACTTCGAAGCGGGCGTCGGTCGCGGCGGTGAGGCCGTTGACGCGCGCGATCTCGCCCGCGGGGGTGGTCCAGAGCCAGAGGCTGCCGTCCTCGCCTTGGTTCTCGCGGCTGAAGGCGCCGGTGCCGAGAAGGGTGGCCACCAGGGCTCCGACGAGCACGACCGGGAGTCCAACCGCGATGAGGAGGCCCTTGACGTTGAGGCGCCGGGCATCGGAGTTCAGAGTGGTCATCGTGAGGCGGTTCCTCTTTGGGATCAGCTGTGGGCAGGGCGCACGAGTGCGGGGGTTCGGCCCCGGAAGGGTCCGGAGATGCTCAGGAGGTTCAACACACGACGTTGAGCCTAATTCGTCCACACGCCCCCTACCAGGCTCTCAATGTCACAAGAAGGTCTCGGAACCGGGTGTCGCCAAGTGGGCTCGGCCCTGTTCGGGCGGCGCGGGAGACGCACCGCCCGACCCGATCGCAGTCAGGCGGTGTCTGGGCCAGTTCGGCGAGTTCGGGGACCGGGACTCCGGCTGTGGTTGCGTAGCCGCCGTCGGTGAAGTCGGCGATCACCACGGCTCCCGAGTCGCGGAACATCCACGGGTCGCCGCCGGTGCCGGTGCCGGTGACCTTGATCCTGGCGACGCGGCGGCCGGAGCGGGTCAGGCCGCGGATGACCGAGGCACACTCCTAATAGGACAAACAGGGTCGGCTGAAGGCCCCTGTTGATGGAAGACACGAGCGGCCGGATTCCAGGCCACGGTGGCAGACCTGGAGTCGGTCTTTGTAAAGAGTGGATTCGATGAACGTGCGAAGGCGTCCGGACCACGCGGCGAAAAAGGGTCGCCCGCTAGGGCGGCCCTGTCGCTGAGCTGCGGAGCTACAGTTCCCGGCGGCGTCCGGCGACGGCGCCGATGACGATCACCGCGGGGTGGTTCGCCTCGGTCGACCCGAGCGTTTCGAGGGTGCAGCCGCGCACGGTCTGGTTCTTCGTCGTGGCGTTCTCGACGATGCGGACCGGGCTGGAGGCGTCGCGCCCTCCGTCGATGAGCGCCTCGGCGATCGCGGCGCGGTTCTTGACGGCCATGAGCATCACGAGGGTGCCGTTGGACTTCGCGAGCGCGTCCCAGTTCACGCGGCTCTTGGGGTCGGCGGGCGGCACGTGCCCGGTGACGACGGTGAAGTCGTGGACGATGGCGCGCTCGGTGACGCTGATGCCCGCCGCGGCGGGCCCGGCGATCGATGAGGACACTCCGGGGACGACCTGGACGGGAACGCCCGCGTCGAGGCAGGCGTCGAGCTCCTCGGCGCCGCGGCCGAAGACGAAGCCGTCGCCGCCCTTGAGACGCACGACGAACTTGCCGGCCAGCGCGCGCTCGACCATGACGGCGTTGATCTGCTCCTGGGTGGTGTGGCGGCCGTACGGGAGCTTGGCGGCGTCGACGATCTCGACGTCGTCGGCGAGCAGGTCGAGCAATTCCTGCGGGGCGAGCCGGTCGGAGACGACGACTTCGGCCTGGCGCAGCAGTTCGAGGCCGCGCAGGGTGATGAGGTCGGCGTCGCCGGGTCCGGCTCCGATGAGGGCGACCCCTGCGGGGCGTCGGCGCGTGCGAGTGCGCGGGGCGTCGAGGTCGCCGGTGCGCAGCAGCGCGGCGACGGCGTCGCGGATCCCGGCTGCGCGGGAGGGGTCACCCGACGCGGAGACGGCGACTGAGACGTCGTCGAAGGCGGTGGAGGCGAGAGTCCAGGCGTCGGAGGCGTCCGCGTCGTCGGCGCGTACAGACCAGATACGGTCGGCTTCGGCTTCGGCGGCGACGGCGGCGTTCACCGCGGGGTCGTCGGTGGCGGCGAGGACGAACCAGGCGCCGGCGGTGTCGCCGGTCGCGAAGGGACGCTCGTCCCAGTGCAGTTCGCCGGAGGCGGCGTAGTCGCCGAGGGTCGTGGTGACCTCGGGTGCGACGAGCCGGACGTGTGCGCCCGCGTCGAGCAGGCGGGGGACGCGCCGTGCGGCGATGGTGCCGCCGCCGACGACGAGCACCGTCTTGCCGCGCAACCGCAGCCCAATCTCGTAGACCGACACGTTGGCCTCCTCCGCTCCTGGAAACTGCGGACAAGCGTAGGCAGATATCGTCTCGTGCGGCTAACCGGCTCATTGCGAGCGTGTTACGTGTGGTCAGCGCTCCGTGTCGTACGGGAGTGATGCCGGTGCCGTCGCGCCTGCACGCCTTCATGAACGGATTGCACGAGGGCAGTGAGTATTTTCACCTTCAGGTCTCCGCTGTAGCCTAGTCTGGATACATGCGCAATCGACCCCGCCACCGGCAGATGACCGGCGTCGACTCCGAAGGCACCGGCAGTCCGAACTCGCCCGCGGACGGGGTGTACGCCCTGCTCCGGACCAGTCTGCTGTGCGGACTGGCGATCGCGGCCCTGGTGTTCCCGTTGGTCGCCATGGCGGGGCTGAGCACCAAGGCGGGTTTCGACGCGATCGACGTGCTCTCCGAGGAGGTCGCGGAGACCGACCCTCCGCTGACATCCTATGTGTACGCCTCTGACGGCGAGACGCTCGTGAGCCTGTTCTACGACGAGTTCCGCCGCCACGTGGAGCTCGACGAGGTCGCGCCGGTGATGCAGCAGGCGATCGTCGCGGCCGAGGACGCGCGCTACTTCGACCACAACGGCATCGACTACCGCGGCATCATGCGGGCGGCCGTCGCGAACCAGTCCTCCGGCGGGGTCGAGCAGGGCGCCTCGACGATCACCATGCAGTACGTGCGGGGCGCGCTCAAGCTCAACGCCGACTCGATCGACGAGGTCATCGAGGCCACCGAGCAGACTTCGACGCGCAAGCTCCGCGAGGCGCGATTGGCGATGGCCGTCGAGGAGCAGCTGACCAAGGACGAGATCCTGGAGCGCTACCTCAACCAGGCCTATTTCGGGCACAACGCGTACGGGATCTTCGCGGCGTCCCAGGTGTACTTCTCGAAGCATCCCTCGGATCTGGAGCTGGAGGAGGCCGCGCTGCTGGCGGGCCTGGTGCAGGCGCCCTCGGCGTACGACCCGATCTCCTCGGACCAGACCTCGGCGCTGAACCGCCGCAACTGGGTGCTCGACCGGATGGTCGAGGTCGACTACCTCTCCCGGGGCGACGCCTCGGAGGTGCGGAGCCTCGAAATCGAGCTCGACACCTCGGACCCGCCGAACTCGTGCATCGGCATCGAGGGCACCACCAGCGAGTATGGTTTCTTCTGCGACTACTTCCGGCGCTGGTGGCGCGAGCAGGACGCCTTCGGGGAGACACCGGCCGAGCGGGAGAAGGAGCTGCGCCAGGGCGGCTACACCGTCATCACGACGCTCGACCCGGAGCTGCAGAAGCTCACGAACGACAAGGTGAACGACGCGAAGAGCCAGAGCAATCCGCTCGCGCACGGCGCCGTGGTCATGGAGCCGGGGACGGGGCGCGTCAAGGCGCTCGGGCTGAACCGGACGTTCTCCTACGACCAGGACGACAACGGCTCGCACTCGAACCCGAGCTTCGACGATCGCAAGGGCAACTATCCGAACACGGTCAACCCGGTGCTCGGCGGCGGCGACACCGGCGGCTACCAGGCCGGTTCGACGTTCAAGATCTTCACGATGCTCGCCGCGCTCGACGAGGGCTACACGCTCAACCACAACATCCACTCGCCGCACCGGGTGGTGACGGGCTTCGTCACCGGCGGCGGCTCGGCAAGCTGCGGCAACCGCTGGTGCCCCAAGAACGGCTCGGCCTCCATGGCCGGCAACCGCAATATGTGGTCGGGCTTCGGGATGTCCGTCAACACCTACTTCGCGCAGCTCATCGACCAGGTCGGGGCTGACAAGACGGTGGAGATGGCCGAGCGGATGGGCCTGAAGTGGCGCAGCGAGGGCGACGCCTACTACGCCTCGGAGGAGCGGCGCGCCGGCTGGGGGCCGTTCACGCTCGGCGTCTCGGACGTGCAGCCGATCGAGATGACGAACGTGTTCAACACGCTCGCCGCCGAGGGCGAGTATTGCGAGCCGATGCCGGCGCTGCGCGTGATCGACCCGAACGGGCAGGAGCTCGACGTGGCCGTGCCGCGCTGCCACCAGGAATTGGAGAAGGACGTCGCCAGGGCCGCCACCGACGCGGGCCGCTGCGTTACCGAGCAGCCCCGCAAGGGAGCCAAGTGCGGGCCGTGGGGCACGTCGCGGAACGTGGGCGAGATCGTCGACCGTCCCGTGGCCGGCAAGTCCGGTACGACCGACAACGACCGCGCCTCGTGGTTCCTGGGGTACACGCCGCAGATCACCGTGGGGGCGTTCATGGCCGATCCGGACTACATCTTCAACCCGGTCGGCATGTCGAATTCGTCGGTCTCCAAGGAGACGGTCGGCGCGATCATCGCCGGGGCGCTCAAGGACGAACCGGTGGAGCAGTTCAAGCCGCCGTCGAAGAAGATCCAGGGACGCTGACCGGCTCGTCGGGTTCGCCGCGCATTTCACGGCGGACCAGGACGACCCAGCCGACCGGGATGAGCGCGGCGAACAGCGCCCACTGGGCGGCGTAGGAGTAGTTCTGCCAGGACCGGAACGACGGCGTCTCGAGCGGCTGCAAACCCTCGACGGGCTCGACGTCGGCGATCCAGGCGTCGCGCGGTTCGTGGTCGATGTGGTCTTCGAGCAGCTCCAGGCTCAGGCGCCGCGCGGTCAGCACACCGCCGTCCTCGCCGACCGCGCCGCCGGGCGGCTCGGACTCGTACACCCGGCCGGTCACGGTGACCTCGCCCGATGGCGGCGCCGGGTAGTCCGGCGCGCGGCCGGTGCCCTCGGAGGCCACGAAGCCACGGTTCACGAGGATCGCCGTGCCGTCCTCGAGCACCAGCGGCGTCACGATCTCGAAGCCGTTGACGCTGTTGTTGGTCTGGGCCCGCAGCACGATCTCGCCCGAGGCGTCGTACACGCCGGTCGCCTCGACCAGCGTCCACCGGGCGGACCCGTCGAGCCCGGCCCCGGCCGGCACGACCTCGTCCAGCGGGCGGGCCTCGGCGGCCGCCTCGATCCGGGCGTTCGCCTCGGCACGCTGCTCGGCGCGCCCCCACTGCCACTGGGACAGCAGCGCGCACACGACCATCACGACCACCCCGGCCGCGGACAGCCCCAGCCAGCGGGGCATCCCCAGGAACCGGTACGACTTCATCACGACGCCGAGTCTAGACGCGGCATAGGATTGCTCGTCATGAGCGATGTCGTGAATGCGGTGCGCGCCGCCATGCCGGCCGTGCGCGCCGACCTGGAAGCACTCGTGCGGATCCCGGGAGTGGCCTTCGACGGGTTCGACCACGAGCCGGTCCGCCGGGGCGCCGACGAAGTCCAGCGGCTGCTGACCGAGGCCGGAGCCGCCGAGGTCAGGCAGATCAGGCACGGAATCGGGCAGCCGAGCGTGTTCGCCCACTTCCCCGCGCCCGCCGGACAGCCGACGGTGCTGCTGTACGCCCACCAGGACGTCCAGCCGGTCGGGGACCTGTCGCTGTGGGACCAGGAGGACCCGTTCGCGACCGTCGAGCGGGGCGGGCGCCTGTACGCGCGCGGCGTCGCCGACGACAAGGCCGGGGTCATGGCGCACGTCGCCGCGCTCCGCGCCCACGGCGGGAGGCCGCCGGTCGGCGTCAAACTCCTCATCGAGGGTGAGGAGGAGTTCGGATCCCCCACGCTGGAGGCGCTGCTGCGCACGCACCGCGGCGAGCTGGCCGCCGACGTCGTGGTAATCGCCGACTCCACGAACTGGCGCACCGACATCCCCGCGCTGACCACGACGCTGCGCGGCGTGATCAACGTCTACGTCGAGGTCGCGCTGCTGAGGGGCGCGGTCCACTCCGGCGTCTACGGCGGGGCCGTCCCCGACGCGCTCACGGCGCTGTGCCGACTGATGGCGACACTGCACGACGAGAACGGCGACGTGGCAGTGGAGGGCCTGGTCACCGCCGCGCCGATCGACCTCGCCTACGAGGAGGCGAAGCTGCGCGAGGAGACCGGGATGCTGAGCGGCGCCGAGTTCCTCGGATCCGGCTCGCTGACCGCGCGGATGTGGACGAAGCCGACCGCGACGGTCCTCGGCATCGACGCCCCGGGCGCGGCCGAGGCCGCGAACGCGCTCCAGCCGACCGCTCGCGCGAAGGTGTCGTTCCGGCTCGCCGCGGGCGACAGCGGCGCGAACGCGATCAAGGCGGTGACTGCGCACTTCGAGGCGCACGCGCCGTGGGGCGCCGAGGTCCGTGTGGTCCCCGAAGCCGGCGTCGGCGACCCGTGCGTGATCGACGCGACCGGGCCGGCGTTCGACGCGGCGCGGGCGGCCTTCACCGAGGCGTGGGACGGGACGGCGCCGGTCGAGATCGGCATCGGCGGCTCGATCCCGATGATCGCGACGTTCCAGGAGCTGTTCCCCGAGGCGTCGATCCTGGTGACCGGTGTGGAGGACCAGCTGTCGAATCCGCACGGCCCGAACGAGTCGCTCGACCTGAAGATGTTCGAACGCGTCTGCGTGGCCGAGGCGCTGCTGCTGGAGAAGCTCAAGAGGTAGAGCACAGGGCACGGGCGTCGCAGCGCCCGTCCCTGGTCTTAGAAGCTGTCGCGGAGCTTGCGAAGGAGCTTGGCGAGCGGGTCGCCGGAGGTCTCGAAGACGTCCCTGTAGGACTTCGCGGCGGCTTTGGCCTCTTCGGTGATCGAGGCGTTCGAGTCCTCGTCGCGCCGCGGGTAGTCCCCGGCCAGATACTCGCGGTACTCGCCCTCGTCGATCCATCGTTTGAGGGAGGCGGCGCGGGCGACGGAGAAGTCGTGGCTGCGCTGTTCCAGCAGCATGAGCTTCAGGAAGCTGTCGCGCATGTCGCCGCCGGTCTCGAACTCCTTGGCCTGCTCCAAGAACGCCGCGGTGTCGACATCGGACAGGTCGCCGCCGCCGGCCATCTTGGCCATGACGCGGATCGCGGCGGCCGGGTCCTGGACGGCGAGCGTCCCGGCCCGGTCGGCCGACAGCTCGGATTTTCGACTCCACTCGTACAGCGCGGCGGTGATGACGCGCAAGCCGACGACGCCGACGGGGATCCACGCGACCGAGGTCGTCAGGCGCAGCAGCACCATCAGCAGCGTGCGGTAGAGGCCGTGGCCAGACAGCGCATGGCCGAGCTCGTGGGCGATCAGGAAGCGCAGCTCGGTCTCGTCGAGAAGATCCAGCGACCCGGAGTTGATGACGATCAGCGGCTTGTCGATGCCGATGCACATGCCGCCGAGGTCGGGGTTGCGCGTGACGTAGAGCTCGGGGAGGTCGCCTTCGACATCGAGCGTGGCCGCGACGCCGAGGTAGGCCTCGTGGACGCGCGAGTACTGGTGGCGGTCGACCCTGATGGCCGAGCCGAGGAACATCAGCCGCAGGGCCCGCTCGGAGACCAGGCTGGAGAGCTTGCGGAGCACGATGTCGAAGCCGCGCAGCTCGCGCAGCGCGACCAGCGCGCCCCGGTCGGCCGGGTGCTCCCACGCCCGAGTCGATATGCCTCGCAGGACCACCGGCTCGCGGCTCGCCTGTCGGGGCTCGGATGTGGGTGACTGCTGGTCGGACATGCCCGCTCCTCACAGATCGTATGAGGCCAGTGTGACACAGTGCCTCCGCCCCGTGGCCTGCGCCGAGATCCGTGTCCTCCGAATGCCGGCGCGCACCCGCCCCGGACGACCACCGCTCCATGCCTGCCTGAGTCGCCAAGAGCCGCAACCGCTCTCCGCGTGACCTGCGGCGACTCCCCACTTAGGCCTTGGTAACAACTTGGCGACAACACTCCATCCGGCGCTTGACACTCGCGCGCTCAAGGACTACTCATTGACTTGGGTCAGCAATTCCGGGGCGTCGCGAAGAATCGTTTGGGGTGTTCTTCCGACGCCCCGTATCCGTGTGTCCGCTCCCAACGGGTATCCTTTGCGCTGGCGTGGCGTCCCTACTTCGAGCCCGCCGGGCGCCAGTAGCTCAGCTGGATAGAGCACCGGACTTCTAATCCGACGGTCGCAGGTTCGAATCCTGCCTGGCGCGCCACAGCAGCCCAGGTCAGAGGCCACATTCCCGGCAACACTCCGCCGCTTTCCAAGCTCTTGACTACTCTGCCGAACAACCCAGGCGAACCGACCCAGCCCTCGAACAGCGCATCTGCGCCCTGCGACGCCGGATCGGCTGGAGCCCGAAGCGCATTCGGTCTCAACTCTCGGCCTCGAGGGTTGAGGTGTTCCTTCACCCAGTCGGACCGCGACAACGAGGCCGTCCAGAAATGAGACGCGCCCGCAACGGCATCTCCGCGACGGCCGTGCCCTGGTATGTTGCCGTCTATGATGGGCTCCCCCGTCGCTGCAGGACAGGAGTCCCCTCATGAGAGCCGTCATCCAGGATCGCTACGGACCGCCCGACGTCATCGCCGTCGGCGATCTTCCGAAGCCGGAACCGGCGGACGATGAGATCCTGGTCCAGGTCAAGGCCGTCTCGCTGAACGGATCGGACCGCGAGAACCTCATCGGCAGGCCCTTCTACGCGCGCGTGGCCGGTCTGCGGCGTCCGCGCAATCCGGTGCCCGGATCCGATATCGCGGGGATCGTGGTGGCGGTGGGGAGTTCGGTGACCGAGTACGCGCCGGGCGACGAGGTGTTCGGTGAACTGCCCGGATACCGCGGCGCGCTCGCCGAGTTCGTGGCGACCTCACCGCGCCTGCTGGCCCGCAAGCCGCCGAGTCTGTCCTTCTCGGATGCGGCGGCGATCCCGCAGGCGGGCTGCATCGCGTTCCGCGCCACAAAGGGGCTCGGATCCGGTCACCGATTGCTGGTCAACGGCGCGGGAGGATCCGGTGGCGCGTTCGTGATCGGACTGGCCAAGCACCTCGGCGCTGCGGTCACCGCCGTGGACCGCGCCGACAAGCGAGACCACATGCTGCGCCTGGGCGCCGACGAGACGATCGACTTCGCCGAACAGGACTGGGCCGATCAGCGCGGCCGCTACGACCGCATCGTCGACCTGGTCGCGCACCGCTCGCCGTACCGCGCGCACAAGGCACTCCGCTCCGGCGGCACGTATCTGGTGGTGGGCGGGTACACACGGGTGCTGCTCGCGACCGCGCTCGCCGGATGGACGATCGGCCGATCCGACGGGAAGCGGGTCAAGGTGCTGGCGGTGCCGCAATCACGCACCGAACTCGAGGCGGTCACCGCCTTGGTGACCGACGGAGCCGTGGTCCCCGCGGTGGACCGGATCTATCCCCTGAAGGAGGCCCCAGCGATCTTCGAACGGCTGGCCGCCGGCGACAACCTGGGAAAGGTCATCGTCGAAGTCTCATAACCCGGACATGCCCGCCGCAGACCTGCCCGCAACGAGTCGCCGCATCGAGAACCGACTCCGTCGGTCGAGACCGTGCACACCTTTCATCGTCGGCGCGCGACGCACGACCGACTCTGGCCGAGGTTGCCCTCGTCAGCTTGCCGGGTCGTACTGGAACTGCCGGAGCTCCTGTGAGCAGCGGCAGGCGACGGCGATCTTCGCGGCCCACTCGAGTGCCGCCTCCCGCGAGGGCAGCTCGAGAATGGCGTAGCCGCCGTTGGGCACGTTGCAGCCCGGGTACGTGCCCTTGGTGACGGTGCCGTCACCAGCCACGAGCACCGGGTCTACGTCCTCGGTGATCCCTCCGCCGAAGACGTACACGCCCGCCGCCTTGGCCTCGTCGATGACGGCATGCGAAGCCTCAACCACCGTCTCGAATTCCTCTTCGGGGATCACCATGGCTTCACCGGGGAACGAGATCAGGTACTTCGTCATTCGGGGGCTCCTCTGCTCCGGCGGCGCCGTCCGTCGGCTCTTCTCTGCGGCACCGCTCTGGTGCCAAGCCCGATTATGGCTCCGGCGCCCGACATGTGGTCAAGGAACGAGCGTCACGACCTACCTGATCTCCTCGCGCGCCTCAGAAGTTGATCCGACGGGTTGTCGCTGATCTGACACACTGCTGCTCGGTTCGAAATCAACGCTGCACGACGGTGACCTACCAGACGCCGGGCCACGGCCTACAGGTCGAGCCAGGCCTCCCTGTCGCAGACCTTCCAGACGCCGTCTTCGCGTTCCAGAACGACGCCGAGTTCGTCGGACTTGCGGATCACCTCGATTTGACCGGCGTCCAGGTCGGGGTCGTCCCAGTCGATCTCATCCCATTCGATCGTGTTGTACTCGACGGCGGCATCGACCCTTGCCTGGTCTCCCTCGGTCGTCGTCCCGTCGAAACTCCAGTCCATCGCGTAGGCGTAATCGGGAACCGGGTCCTCGAACGAGTCCGCTCCCTCCTCGGATTCAAAGAAGGAGATGATGTCGTCGAGCAGCTCTTCGTCGTCGCCGCATATGAACGGCCTGATCGTCTCCACTGCCGCAACGGCGGTCTCGGGGTCGTTGAAGGCGTCCGACTCGATCGCGTCGAACGTCTCGAAGAACTTCTCGACCACGTCCTCTGGTTCGTCGGAGTCCCTCGGGGCCGAACTGCCGCCCCACGGCTGCAGCACCACGACTGTGACCAGGATGCCGAGAGCGAACGCGCCGCCCGCGATGCCGAGGACCAGTCCGGTCTTCGACTTCTTCGGTCGAGGAGGAGGGAAGCCGACGGGTGCGCCCTGCGGCGGATATCCGGGCTGCCGGGCAGCTTCTGAGCTCTCGGGGCCAGGGTCGCCAGGTCCCCGGTTCGGTTCCTGACCGGGCGGGGGCGGAGGTGTGGACATCTGGTTCCTTGCTGTCGGTTCGGGCGACTCGTTCTCGTTTGCCGGGACGGACGGCGGTCCAATCGTCTCAAATCCGGCGGCCTCCCTCGACTGGCGGCCATGAGCTGAGCGTTCACCTGCTGGTCACAGGTCCTCGAAAGTGACCCCGACAATGCCGCTCTCTCCGGTCAGTGTCGTGGTCAGGTCCGCCACCGAGCCCCTGCCGTGGAGCGTCAGCGTCGTGGCGCGCTCGCCGTTCTGCTCGTCCCGCACGGTGCTGATCTCGGTCACGGTGAAGCCCTCCCTCGTGCACATGGCGAGGGCCTCGGTGAGCGCGCCGGTGGAGGTGTAGACGAGGCGGAGTTTGCCGGTGCGCAGCGCGTGCCTGGCGATGGCGCGTTCGACCGGGTTCAGGCCGGTGACGACCGCCAGGTGCATGCCCGTCACTGCGATCGCGACCACCGGCAGTCCGGCGGCGCAGGCCATGGCGACGGCGGTCGTCACCCAGATCGAGGCCGCGGTGGTCATCCCGAACACCAGGTTCCGGTGGATGAAGATGACACCGGCGCCGAGGAAACCGATGCCGGCCACGACCTGCGCCGCGACACGCGCCGGGTCGACGCCCGGGGTGCCGGGGACGGCATCGGAGAATCCGAAGCGCCCGGCGATGACGAACATGGCCGCGCCGGCGGCGATGAGCGCGTGCGTGCGCATCCCGGCGGCCTTGCCCTGGTATTCGCGTTCGGCTCCGACCAAGATGCCCAGTACCGTGGCCAATGCGAGCAGGCCCATCAGTTCCCAGAAACTCATCGGTGCCGTCCTTCGAGTCCTCGACCGGCCTAGCGGCCGCCGGGCATCATCTCCCGGGCCTTGGTCTTCGTGCCCTGGATGAACACCTGCCAGGCTTCGGGATCACCTCTGAGCAGGGCCTGAGTCGTGGACTTGATCTGGTCCAGAGTCGCGTGCGGCGGGATCGGAGGCACGGCCGGGTCGCAGTGGACGTCGATGACGACGGGCCCGTCGGCCGAGAACGCCCGGTCCCAGGCGGCGCCGAGCCCGGCGGGCTCGTCGACGGTGATGCCTTCGAGACCGACCGTACGGGCGAAGTCGGCGTAGGAGATCCGCGGCAGCGTCTGCGACTCCTCGAACTTCGGCGCGCCGCCCATGGCGCGCAGCTCCCAGGTGACCTGGTTGAGGTCGCCGTTGTTGAACACGCACACGATCAGGCGCGGGTCCTCCCACAGCTCGCGGTAGCGCTCGATCGTGATGAGCTCGGCGAGGCCGTTCATCTGCATCGCGCCGTCGCCGACGAGTGCCACGGCCGGGCGCATCGGGTAGGCGAACTTCGCGCCGATCGCGTACGGCACCGCGGACCCCATCGTGGCGAGGGTGCCCGAGAGCGAGCCGCGCATGGTGCCGCGCATCTTGAGGTTGCGGGCGTACCAGTTCGTCGACGAGCCGGAGTCGGCGGTGACGATCGCGTCCTCGGGGATGCGCTTGGACAGCTCGTGGACGACCCGCATCGGGTTGACCGGGTCGGCGTCGATCATGGCCTGCTGTTCGAGCGTCTCCCACCAGGAGGCGACGTTGCGCTCGACGGTCTGCCTCCAGCCGTCGCGGGACCGCCGGTCGAGTCTCGGAATGAGCGCGCCGAGCGTGCCCTTGGCGTCCCCGACGAGGTTGACCTCGGTCGGGTAGCGCATACCGACCATCGCGCCGTCGAGGTCGATCTGGACGGCCTTGGCCTGCCCGAATTCGGGCAGGAACTGGGTGTACGGCATGTTGGAGCCGACGATGAGGAGCGTGTCGCAGTCGCGCATGAGCTCGTAGCTGGGCCGGGTGCCGAGCAGTCCGATCGCGCCGGTGACGAACGGCAGGTCGTCGGAGAGCACGTCCTTGCCGAGGAGCGCTTTGGCGACACCGGCGCCGGTGGCCTCGGCGACGCTGCGGATCTCCTCGGCGGCGCCGCGGGCGCCCTGGCCGACGAGGACGGCCACCTTCTCGCCGGCGTTGAGGATCTCCGCGGCCCGGTCGATCTCGTCGGCGGGCGGGAGCGCGGAGCTGCGCACGGGCCCCGGTTCGCTGGAGGGCACGTGCTTGAACTCGTGCTCGGGCGGCTTGTACTGCTCTTCCTGCAGGTCGGCGGGGATGATGACGGCGGTGGGGGCGTGGTGTGCCTCGGCGGTGCGGAAGGCGCGGTCGATGGCGACGGGCAGCTGCTCGCAGACCTCTACTTCGGCGAGGTAGTCGGAGGCGACGTCCTTGAACAGGGTGTGGAGGTCGACTTCCTGCTGGAAGGAGCCGCCCATGGCGCTGCGGGCGACCTGGCCGACGATCGCGACGACCGGGACGTGGTCGAGCTTGGCGTCGTAGAGCCCGTTGAGCAGGTGGATCGCGCCGGGCCCGGAGGTAGCCAGGCAGACGCCGGGCCGACCGGTGAACTTGGCGTAGCCGACGGCTTGGAAGGCCGACATCTCCTCGTGCCGCGATTGGACGAACCGTGGTTCGTTACCGGATTCGCCGAACGCGGCGATGATGCCGTTGATCCCGTCGCCGGGGTAGCCGAAGACCTGTTCGACGTCCCATTCGCGGAGTCGTTGGAGCACGTAGTCGCCTACTGTCACGGCCATGGTGAGCCTCCCTGGATCGCTGCGCTGACACCTGGACGCGTTGATTACCCTGCGGCGCAGCGATCAATCCTCAGGCGAGGAGGTCGGCCTCCCAGCCGTGCGGGCCCGATCCGGGGCCTTTCTCGCCCTTGACCAGGACGTAGTGCTCGGCGCCGGCGTGCTCCGCGGCGAGCTGCTCGCCGAGGACGTCGAGCCAGTCGCCGGCGGCGACCTGGGTGCGATAGGCGCGCATGGCGGCGGCCTTGCGTTCGGCGGCGGACGGGTCGCTGACGCAGGCGTCGACCTCGTCGTCGGGGGTGCCGAAGGGGAGGTCGTCGACCGAGCCGGCTCCTTCGAACGGGTTGTCGCTGGCTCCGGTGAAGGCGTCGAACTGCGCGGCGAGGAGGCTCTTTGACATCGTCGTCCAATAGATCTTGCGGACGTCGTGGGCCTCGCCGAGCTCGGGGCGCCAGGCGGGTTCGGCGGCGAGTTCGGCGCCGCGCATGGCGACGCGGTGGGCCTGGATGTGGTCGGGGTGGCCGTAGAAGCCGTCGGGGTCGTAGGTGACGAGGACTTCGGGGCGCCGCTCGCGGACGATGCGCACGAGGTCGGCGGCGGCGGTGTCGACGTCGGCGCCCCAGAACGCGCGCGGGTGCTCGTTGGAGTGGGTGCCCATCATCCCCGAGTCCCTCCAGCGGCCCACGCCGCCGAGGAAGTGGGTGTCGGTGACGCCGAGGGCCTCGGTGGCGTGGCGGTACTCCCAGTAGCGGTAGCCGCCGAGCTGGTCTGCCTCGGGAGCGGCGAGCATCGCGAGCTCGGGCACGCGGACCTCGCCCTCCTCGCCGAGGGTGCAGGTGACCACGGTGACGTGCGCGTCCGGCCGGGCCGCGTAGTGGGCGAGGGTGGCGCCGGTGCCGACGGTCTCGTCATCGGGGTGCGCGTGGACGAACAGAATGCCGCGTTCGGTCATGCCAAAAGGGTAGCCGCGCGCGCGTCGCCCGTCGGTGCACAGTGGTCACAAGCGTCTCATTGAAACCTATGAACACTACAGTTCCATTCCGAATTTTGCTCGTTATTGTGATCAACCCCATGTCCTGAACCCCTGCGCTGGGCGCTATCCTGCGCTGAGCGAGCAGTCGAGCCCGCACCGTCTGGACTTTCGCGCGAAGGGGCGCTGATGACCACCACCGACGACACCGCACTCCCGCCACCACCACGTGCCGCCATCAAGGAACGCGCTCTCCGGACCGACGACTGGATGCGCGGCCCGATCCTCACCGTCGTCGGCATCACCGTCTGGGTCGCCTACGCGACCTTCCGCGTCTTCTACCAGGGCGACTACTGGGTCGCCGACTACCACTACCTGACGCCGTTCTACTCCCCGTGCCTCTCCGACGGCTGCGTCCCCGACTCAGCGCACTTCGGACGGTTCATTCCCGACCACCCGCTCATCCCCTACGCCGCGCTGAGCCTGCCGTTCCTGCTCGCATTCCGACTCACCTGCTACTACTACCGCAAGGCCTACTACCGGTCGTTCTGGCTCTCCCCGCCCGCCTGCGCCGTCCCCGACGGCCACGCCCGCTACACCGGCGAGACCCGCTTCCCCCTCATCGGCCAGAACCTCCACCGCTACTTCTTCTACGCCGCCTTCGTCATCTCGGCCATCAACACCTACGACGCGATCCTCGCCTTCCACTCCCCCGCGGGATTCGGCTTCGGGATGGGGAACCTCGTGCTGGTCGCCAACGTGGTCCTGCTGTGGTGCTACACCCTCGGATGCCACTCCTGCCGCCACGTCATGGGCGGACGCCTGCGGCACTTCTCGAAGCACCCGATCAGATATCGACTGTGGACGGGTGTGACGGTCCTCAACAACCGCCACATGATGTGGGCCTGGATCACCCTCGCCTCGCTGGCGCTGACCGACTTCTACGTCATGGCCGTCGCGGCCGGCTGGATCTCCGACCTTCGATTCATCAACTGAGGCAGGCAAGCATGAGTGACATTTCGAACGACGCGGTCGAGCGACTGGCCTGCGACGTCCTCATCATCGGCGCCGGCGGCGCGGGCCTGCGGGCCGCCGTCGAGGCCAGGCTCGCCGGGAAGACCGTCATCGTCATCTCCAAGTCCCTGTTCGGCAAGGCCCACACGGTCATGGCCGAGGGCGGCGCGGCCGCCGCGATGGGCAACGTCAACTCCCGCGACAACTGGAAGGTCCACTTCCGCGACACCATGCGCGGCGGCAAGTTCCTCAACAACTACCGCATGGCCGAACTCCACGCCCAGGAGGCGCCCCACCGGATCTGGGAACTGGAGACCTACGGGGCCCTGTTCGACCGCACCCCCGACGGCCGCATCAGCCAGCGCAACTTCGGCGGCCACGAGTACCCGCGCCTCGCGCACGTCGGCGACAGGACGGGCCTGGAGCTCATCCGCACGCTCCAGCAGAAGCTCGTCTCTCTCCAGCAGGACGACAAGGCCGAGACCGGCTCGTACGACGAGCGGCTCAAGGTCATCGACGAGACCACCATCACCGAACTGCTCATCGCGGACGACGTCGTCCAGGGCGCCTTCGGGTACCGCAGGGGCGACGGCAGGTTCCTGACGATCGAGGCGCCCTCGATCGTCCTTGCGACCGGCGGCATCGGCCGCTCGTTCAAGGTCACCTCGAACTCCTGGGAGTACACCGGGGACGGGCACGCGCTGGCGCTCCGCGCGGGAGCGAGCCTCATCAACATGGAGTTCATCCAGTTTCACCCGACCGGCATGGTGTGGCCGCCGTCGGTGCGCGGCATCCTGGTGACCGAGTCGGTGCGCGGCGACGGCGGGGTCCTGAAGAACTCCGAGGGCAAGCGGTTCATGTTCGACTACGTCCCCGAAGTGTTCAAGGCGCAGTACGCCGACGACCCCGCGGAGGCCGACCGCTGGTACGACGATCCCGACCACAACCGGCGCCCGCCGGAGCTGCTGCCGCGCGACGAGGTGGCGCGGGCGATCAACTCCGAGGTGAAGGCGGGCAGGGGAAGCGAGCACGGTGGGGTCTACCTCGACATCGCCTCGCGGCGGAGCCCGGAGTACATCACCAAGAAGCTGCCGTCGATGTACCACCAGTTCAAGGAGCTCGCCGACGTCGACATCACGGCCGAGCCGATGGAGGTCGGGCCGACCTGCCACTACATCATGGGCGGGGTCGAGGTCGACGCCGAGACCGCCGAGTCCAAGGTGGGCGGCCTGTTCGCGGCCGGAGAGGTCTCCGGGGGGATGCACGGCTCGAACCGGCTGGGCGGCAACTCGCTGTCCGACCTGCTGGTTTTCGGCAAGCGCGCCGGGGAGTTCGCCGCAGAGCACGCCGACCGCGCCGGGCCGTCCAAGGTCACCGACACGCAGATCCACGACGCGATGGCGAACGCGCTGCGGCCCTTCGGCAACGACGGGGAGAACCCGTTCGCGCTCCAGTCCGAGCTCCAGGCGGTGAACGGCCGCCTCGTCGGCATCATCCGGCGCGCCGGGGAGCTCGAAGAGGCGCTCACGGAGCTGGAGGCGCTGCGCCCGAGGATCGATCGGGTCGCGGCCTCGGGTGGGCGGGCGTACAACCCCGGTTGGCACCTGGCGCTCGACCTGCAGAACATGCTCGTGTGCTCGATCGCGACCGCGAAGGCCGCGTTGGAACGCGACGAGTCGCGCGGCGGGCACACCCGCGAGGACGCGCCCGGCATGGACCCGCAGTGGCGCAAGACGAACCTCGTCGCCACGCTCGAATCCGGCGAGGTGAAGCTGCGGCGCAAGCCGGTGCCGCCGATCCCGGTCGAGTTGCTGGCGCTGTTCGAGACCGGTGAGCTGGCCAAGTACATGACCCCCGAGGAATACCAGACCGCCGCTGGGGCCGAAGTGCCCGGGGCGGGCCAGGAGGACGCCGAATGAGCACGCGAACATTCCGAGTGTGGCGCGGCGACGCCGACGGCGGCGACTTCGCCGAGTTCGACGTCGAGGTCAACGAGGGCGAGGTGATCCTCGACGTCGTCCACCGAATCCAGGCCGAGCAGGCGCCGGACCTGGCGGTGCGGTGGAACTGCAAGGCCGGCAAGTGCGGCTCGTGCTCGGCCGAGGTGAACGGGATGCCTCGGTTGATGTGCATGACGCGCATGAACCTGTTCAACGAGGGCGAGGCGGTGACGATTACGCCGCTTCGGACCTTCCCCATCGTGCGGGACCTGGTGTGCGACGTGTCGTTCAACTACGAGAAGGCCCGCGAGATGCCGGCGTTCGAGCCGCCGGCGGATCTCAAGCCCGGCGAGTACCGGATGAAGCAGGTCGACGTCGAACGCGGCCAGGAGTTCAGGAAGTGCATCGAGTGCTTCCTGTGCCAGAACACCTGTCACGTGGTGCGCGATCACGAGGAGAACAAGCCGCCGTTCTCGGGCCCGCGCCTGTTCATCAGGGCCGCCGAGCTCGACATGCACCCGCTGGACGCGCGCGGCGACCGCGGGGAGTTCGCGCAGGACGAGCAGGGCCTGGGCTACTGCAACATCACCAAGTGCTGCACCGAGGTCTGCCCGGAGCACATCCACATCACGGACAACGGGATCATCCCGATGAAGGAGCGGGTGGCGGGCGACCGCTACGACCCGCTGGTGTGGCTGGGGCGCAAGATCTTCCGGAAGGGGAAGAAGGAGAGCGGACAGGCCTGAGGCCCGCCCGCTCCCGGATCCGCGCTAGTCGTCGGCGGCCTTGACGAGCTCGATCTCGACGTCGATGTTGCCGCGGGTGGCGTTCGAGTAAGGGCACACCTGGTGCGCCTTGGCGACCAGGCCTTCGGCGACGGCGCGGTCGGTGCCGGGGGTGCTGACTTCGAGGGTGGCGGCGAGCCCGAAGCCCTCGCCTTCCTTGCCGATGCCGACGGCGGCGGTCACCGTGGAGTCGCCGAGGTCGACCTTGGACATGCGCGCGACCAGCTGGAGCGCGCTGTGGAAGCAGGCGGCGTATCCGGCCGCGAACAGCTGCTCGGGGTTCGACTTGCCGCCGGGGCCGCCGAGCTCCTTCTGGATGGCCAGATCGAGCTCGATGAGGCCGTCGTCGGTGGCGACGTGTCCGTCGCGGCCGGCGCCGGAGGAGGTTGCGTTCGCGGTGTAAAGCGACTTCATGGTGTCTCCTTCTTCGGTGGGTCGATGTGTTCTCTGACCGAGTCGGCGAGCCGGTTGAGCTGGTCGCGCAGACCGTTGATCTCCTCTATGGACATCTTGGAGGCGCGGCCGATGGCCAGGGGGATCTCGCAGCCCTCTTCCTCAAGGGCCGCACCGGCTTCGGTCAGGTGGACGGTGACGCGGCGCTCATCTCCGCTCTCGCGGCGGCGCTCGACGAGACCGGCGGTCTCCAGGCGTTTGACCAGTGGCGAGACGGTGCCCGAGTCGAGGTGCAGCGACTCCCCGAGCTCGCCGACGGCGAGACCGTCGGAGTCCCACAGCGCCATGAGGACCAGGAACTGCGGGTAGGTCAGGCCGAGTCGGTCGAGCAGCGGCCGGTAGAAGCCGATGACGGCCCGCGATGCACTGTAGAGCGCGAAGCAGGCCATCTCGCGGAGTCGCGGTTCCTCGTTCACGTCGACAACCATAGTGCACAACTACATTGTGCACAATATAATTGCGGGTGACCTGTACCGCTCGCTCGGGGGGCCGGGCTCAGATGGTGACGCGGGCGGCGATGGCACGCACCGCCGACTCGGGATCCGCCGCGATCTCAGGCGGGAAGTTTCCGGATATGAGCAGCTCGGCGAAGCCGTGGACGAGCGACCAGGCGGCGATCGCGGTCGGGTTGTGGCCGCCGCGGTCGGCGCCGCCCGCGCCTCGGTGGAGCATTTCCCTCGAGTCGGCCTGGGCGCGAAGAAGTTCGGGGTCGTCGTCGTGGAGGAGCTCGGGCCGGAACATGACCTCGAAGTGGGCGCGGTTGTCGATGGCGAAGCGCACGTAGGCTATGCCGACTTCCAGGAAGTTCCCCGTGTCCCGCCACACGCGTTCGAGCGCGGCGGCGAAGCGTTCGTGCCCCTGGATCGCGACGGCGGTCAAGAGCCCAGCCTTGTCGCCGAAGTGGTGCGCGGGGGCGGCGTGGGAGACGCCGGCTCGTTTGGCGACGGCCCGGAGGCTCAGGGCGCTGGGCCCGCCTTCGGCTATGGCCTCGACGGCGGCGTCGATGAGGGCCCTGCGTAGGTCGCCGTGGTGGTACGAGTCGTTCATGAGAGCCACTGTAGCGCGCATCTTGACAGTGTCAAACTTCACTGCCATTGAAACGCCGAATAACTTGACGTTGTCAAGACCGCTGCATACCTTGGACCTCAGGCCCGCACACGATTGGATGCTCTGATGTTCGAGTCCACTTTCGCACTCAGCGACGCCTCCCGCGTCGTCGCCGGAGTCGTCCTGCTCACCATCGTCACCATCGAGCTCGGCGGGACCTTCCTGGTCAGGATCGCCAGCGGCAAGGTTCCTCTCACCGAGTTCCAGAAGTCGTTCTCGCGCGCCGGGCATGCCCACGCCGGCGTCTTGGTCATCCTGAGTCTCATCGGCCTCGCCCTCGCCGACGCGACGGACCTCGACGGGTTCTGGGGCTGGGTCGCCCGCGGCGCGGTCCCGCTGGCCGCGATCCTCATGTCCGGCGGATTCTTCGCCTCGATGGCGGGCAGAGGCCGCACCGAGCCGAACAAGGCGATCCTCGTCCTCTTCGCCGGGGCCGCAAGCCTCGCGATCGGCACCCTGACCCTTGGAATCGGCCTGCTGATCGCCTGAGGGACCGGGTCCGCTTCAAGTCGGGGGATTCTGAGCCACTCTCGCGATTTCTCCGATCCCGGCCTCGTCCGGGGCGACCCGTGTTTGACTGGAGATCGGTGATCGAACGACGCGACCGAAAGGTACGGCAATGGATCACACGATCAATCCGGCCCGCTCGGGCCTCAGTCTCCTAATCGCGGTAGTGCTCGGAGTGGCACTACTGGCGTCATGCAACGACATCGAGGGCGGAAGCGGCGGCGACGGGGCGCCCGACGAGGGCGCCGAATTGACCACCTCCGCGGAGGAGACGACCGGCGCGGACGAGACCACCGGCGCGGAGGAGACCTCTCCCGAGGAGGAGACGACCAGCGCGGAGGAGACGACCGGAGCCGAGGAGACCACTCCCGAGGAGGAGACGACCTCCGAGGAGGAGACCACTCCCGAGGAGGAGACCACCAGCGCCGAGGAGACCACCTCCGAAGAGGAGACCACCTCCGAGGACGGCGGGGGCGAAGACCTCAGCTACACGTTCACCGGCTCAGGAAGCAAGACAACGGAGACCACCCAGCTCAAGGGCGACTACGTGGTGACCTACAGCGTCACCGGCAATGTCCTGGTGGACATCGAGTCCAACTTCATTGCGGATCTTTCCAACAAGGACGACGCGTTGGACTACAGCTTGATCGTGAACGATATCGGCTCCGACATCGAGAGCACCACGAACGTCTATGGGCTGGACGGCGAGTACTACATGGACGTCGTCGCGGAAGGTGACTGGTCGATCGAGTTCGTGCAGCAGTAGTCGCACGGCGGCGTGGCGAACTCGGGCTCGACTCCTGTCGTGTGAAGCCGCTCGAAGCCGGCTTCCCGCGAGTCCGCCACGACGCGACCGGCGCAGTCCTTCTGATCGCCTGAGGCCACCGCCTCACCGCCGCCCTTGGGCATGCCGCGAGGTCCCGGCTAGGCTTGTACCTCGTGAAACTCAGCATCGGTATCGTCGGCCTGCCCAACGTCGGCAAGAGCACGCTCTTCAACGCGCTGACCCGCTCGGAGATCCTGGCGGCGAACTATCCGTTCGCCACGATCGAGCCCAACGTCGGCGTGGTCGCCGTCCCCGACGACCGGCTGCCGAAGTTGGCCGAGATCTACGAATCCGAGAAGATCCTCCCGGCGACGGTGACGTTCGTCGACATCGCGGGGCTCGTCAAGGGCGCCTCCGAGGGCGCCGGCAAGGGCAACCAGTTCCTGTCGAACATCCGCGAGTGCTCGGCGATCGCGCAGGTGGTGCGCGTCTTCGAGGACGGCAACGTCACCCACGTCGACGGGAAGGTCGCCCCTCTCGACGACATCGAGACCATCAACACCGAGCTGATCCTGGCCGACCTCCAGACCATCGACAACGCCCTGCCGCGCCTGGAGAAGGAGGCGCGCATGGACAAGTCGAAGCAGGCGAAGGTGAAGGCGGTCCAGCAGGCGCGCGAGGTCCTCGACGGCGGCAAGACCGCGTTCGCGGCCGGGCTCGACACCGAGCTGCTGTACGACCTGCATCTGCTCACCGCCAAGCCGTTCATTTACGTGTTCAACGTCGACGAGGACCAGGTGGGCGACGGGGCGCTCGCGGCGAAGCTGCGCGACATGGTGGCCCCGGCACAGGCGGTCGTCCTCGACGCGAAGTTCGAGTCCGAGCTGGTCGACCTGGAGCCCGAGGAGGCTCGCGAGCTGCTGGAGTCGACCGGGCAGACCGAGCCGGGCCTCGACCGGCTCGCCAGTGTCGGCTTCTCGACGCTCGGCCTCCAGACCTATCTGACGGCGGGCCCGAAGGAGACGCGGGCGTGGACGATCCCGCAGGGCGCCACGGCGCCCGAGGCGGCCGGGGAGATCCACACCGACTTCCAGCGCGGCTTCATCAAGGCCGAGATCGTCTCGTTCGACGACCTCGTGGAGGCCGGGACCATGCAGGCGGCCAAGGCCGCCGGGAAGGTCCGCATGGAGGGCAAGGACTACGTGATGGCCGACGGCGACGTCGTCGAGTTCAGGTTCAACGTATAGGAGCAGCGGACGCTCAGCGGCCGCGCCGGACGGCTGAGGGCTCGGCGCGGCTGCGCCGAGCCCTCAGCCGGTTCGCCTAACTGGTTCCTCTTGAGCCAGCGGGAGAAGCGGCCCCTGGAGAGGTCGGCGTTCTCCTCGGTGGCGAGGTCGCCCGCGATGGTGATGTACGCGCTCTCGACCCGTCCGGCGAAGGTCACGTCAGTGGGGCTGACCCCTCCGTCCCGGTTGAGCACGATGAGTGTGGCGTGGTCGGACCGAGTCACATCCGGATGGACGTCGAGCGTGTCGGCGAAGATCTTGATCTGTTCGGCGAGCTCCGCGTGCTGGGATTCGTCAAGCGGCAGCGTCCGCGCGAGGCGGCCGTCGTCCGCTTCCCAGCCGTTGAGCTCCTTGAGCGCGTCCAGCAGCACGTTGTCGTCTTGCTCCGTTCTCTCCATATGGCACCGTCGCCATCGGTAAAGGCCGCGTTCCAACAGACGCCCAGCAGTGACTGGGCCGCAGCCGATCAGTAAGGTGGGTGTTGCGGCTCCCGTTGACACGAGGGGCGTTCGTGTCTGAATTGTCGCCGTATCTTTATCATTTCTGAACCGAGTGTTCCCCTTCGCTCAGCTTCTGTCCAGACCGGCATATGCGACATTTCGGAAATATCAGAAATTAAGTGACATTACTTGTCTGTTTTTGTGCGGGCGGGCGCGATTCCTGACCGATGGTTCCATCCGATATCACCCGAACGTATGATCAATCTCGTGGAAATCACCTGGTCACAGACTGTTACAGCACGCCCAGAACGGCACCGACCGTTACAATCACGCGACTTCTGCGTGGTAGAGACCGACCGGGCACGGATAGACTCCCACCGTGAACCAACCACGTCTCGTCGTCGGCGCCGCGATCTGCGCGGGGGACAAGGTCCTCGCCGCCGCGCGCGCCTACCCGCCGGACCTCGCCGGCCTCTGGGAGTTCCCCGGCGGCAAGGTCGAACCCGACGAGACCGAGGCCGACGCGCTGCGCCGCGAATGCCGCGAGGAACTCGGCGTCGACATCGACGTGGGCGAACGCGTCGGCTCCGACCTCGTCACCGGAGACGGCCGGTTCCTCCTGCGCGTCTACCGCGCGAGCCTGCGCGGCGGCGAACCGGAGGCGCGCGAGCACGCCGGCCTGCGCTGGCTGTCGGCCGGCGAGCTGGACGACGTGCCGTGGCTGCCGGGCAACCGGCCGGTGGTCGAGACTCTCCGAGAGCTGCTCGCGGCCTAAAGGATCGTCGGTTGAGGGGATACCGTTACCGTGCCGAACGATCAGCCCGAGCACGGAGGCCTGCGCATGCCTGAGTTGGACATCGTCATCCGCGGAGCCGAGGTCGTCGACGGGACCGGCGCCGACCGGTTTCGCGCCGACGTCGGGGTCAAGGACGGCCGCATCGTCGCCGTCACCGCCGACGAGAGGCTCGGCGGCGCACGGGTCATCGACGCGGGCGGCCTGGTCTGCGCGCCCGGCTTCATCGACATGCACGCCCACTCAGAGCTCGCGGTCCTCCACGACCACGACCACCTCGCCAAACTCGGCCAGGGCTGCACGCTCGAAGTGCTCGGACAGGACGGGCTCAGCTACGCGCCGATCGACGACGACACCGCGCCCCTGATGTGGGAGGCCATCGCCGCCTGGAACGGCCGCCCGGAGGGCGTGGAGCTGACGTGGCGGAGCGTCGGCGAGTATCTCGACCGCGTCGACAAGGGCACCCCGACGAACGTCGCCTACCTCGTCCCGCACGGCACCGTCCGGATGCTCGCGATGGGCTGGGACGACCGGCCGCCGACCGAGGCGGAGCTGGCGCTCATGAAGACGCTCGTCGCGACCGGGCTCGAAGAGGGCGCGGTAGGACTGTCGGCGGGCCTGAGCTACCCGCCGGGCATGTACGCCGACACCGCCGAGCTCGTCGAGCTGTGCGCGGTGGTCGCCCGCTACGGCGGCTACTTCGGTCCGCACCAGCGCAGCTACGGCGCGGGGGCCCTGGAGGGCTACGCGGAGATGATCGCGATCGCCCGCGCCTCCGGCTGCGACCTGCACCTGGCCCACGCCACGATGAACTACGAGGTCAACGCTCATCGGGCCGGTGAGCTGCTCAAGCTCGTCGACGCGGCGCTGGACGAGGGGATCGACATCGGCCTGGACACCTACCCGTACCTGGCGAGCATGACGATGCTCGCCGCGCTGCTGCCGAGCTGGTCGGTCGAAGGCGGCTACGAGGCGCTCGCCACCCGCCTTAGTGACGGCGTCGTCCGGCAGCGGATCATCCACGAGCTCGACGTGACCGGCACCGACGGGGCCAACGGCGTCCCGGTGGACTGGGAGCGGATCGAGATCGCCGGGGTGGTGAAGCCCGAACTGCGGCACCTGGTCGGCGACACCGTCGCCGGCGCGGCCCGGGCCGCTTCGGCGACGCCCTCCGAGTACTACCTTGACCTGCTGGTCTCGGACGACTTCGGCACCGCCTGCCTGCTGCATGTGGGCAACGAGGAGAACGTCCGCGAGATCATGCTGCACCGCACCCACACCGGCTCCAGCGACGGAGTGCTGCACGGAGAGAAGATCCACCCGCGCGCCTGGGGAAGCTTCGCGCGCTACCTCGGCCACTACTGCCGGGATCTCGGACTGTTCTCATTGGAGGACATCGTCGCCCATCTGACGAGCCGTCCGGCTCGGAGGCTCGGCCTGGCCGACCGCGGCGTCGTGGCCCCCGGCATGGCCGCCGACCTGGTCGTGTTCGAACCGGGTTCCGTCGCGGACCGCGCGACGTTCGCCGAGCCGCGCCGCCAGGCGGCCGGGATCCCGTTCGTCGTCGTCAACGGCCGCCTGGCCGTCGACGACGAACGGCGCACCGACGCCCTCGCGGGCCGGTCGGTGCGCCGTCAGCCGCATCGGTGAAACGGTCAGGCATCGCCTCCCGCGAGCACGAAGTCCGCATCGACGACCGCTCCGGCGACCACCTCGGCACCGGCGGTGCCCGGCTCCCAGCCGTCGGCGGTGGCCCGCAGAGCGGCCGACCCGGCGTCGGTGAACAGCGCTTGACATCCTTCTCGCTCTAAAGGGACGAGGATTCCCGGCT
>NZ_JAKZEW010000063.1 GCF_022548875.1 Glycomyces sp. L485
CCAGACCTTCCACACCAGCGCGGAACTTGATCAAGCCCTGGATCACTGGTCTGGCGGGTGGACTCAGCGGCGATCTCATTGATGACTTGCGTGGGGTCGGGGCCGAGCGCGGCCGGATCGACGCCGTTGCCCCGTGCGTGGTCTTCCAGGCCTTTTTGGGTCGGGAGTGTACAGCCGAGGCCATCGTGCCACTGGTACTGGTAGAGCGCGTCGTGAACACCGTCAGCCGAAGCGGCCAAATACAGGTCGAACTCCTCGCGGGAGTAGTTGATGACCTCAGTGTAGGTCGGGTAATACCTGGAAGCCACCTCGCGGACGGTTGCCATACGGATCGGCTCAGTGAAGTTCTCGATCCTGTCGAACAGCTCTTTCTTCGTCGGGACCGCAGCAATGTCATAGTCGTCGGCGGTGAGGCGATTGACGGCGTCCTTGAGGTCGTCGAAGAAGCTCACTGTTCGTCCTCCTCGGGGGAACCTCTGCCAGTGAGCTGATCTTCATAGGAGTTGGGGGCCTGATCGAAGTCGGTAACCGTGTCGCCTTCGCTGATGTGAATATAGCCCTCCTCCGCGAAGTCGGTTTGGGTCTCAGTTGCCGCTTCCTCGAGTTCCTTGGTGATCTCGCCTTCTGTCAGATCATCGTCGTCGGCGATGGCGACTAGGGCAGGTCCAAGTCTGTCAAGGTTTTCGGCGGTCTCATAGCAGGCGTTGTACATCAACTTGAAGTAGGCGTCGAAGTCCGCATGGAGTTCCGGGGAGATTGCGCCGTCTCGTTCACTTCCGGCCTGGTAGGCGATCGCCACGGCACGCTGGTAATCGGCGGCGAGTTTCGGAACCGATTCTGTGCCGACACGTCTGGTCTCTTCGGGATCGAAGGTTCTTCCACTCAAGGCGGATCCTCCAGGGGAGTTGGGGCACAAGGGGGGGCGCGGAGTGTGGTGGATCTGTCCGCTACGTGAGGGTATCGAAGATTCCACTGCCCGTAGGGCACGCGGATGCACCAACTCCCATACTGTGGGATTCGCGCGGTGAGGCTCTGGACGCTTCCGGTCGGGCGGCGTGTCGCTGCTTGAGAATCGTCGCAACGGTGTGTAACGCTTTTTGGTGCGCGCAGTGCGCGTCTCTTCAGATCCAACCGAATATGGAAGACGGCGAGCCGCCGTCCAAACGACCAAATCCAGTCGGCGGCTCGCCCCCACAAACCATCGGAAGGAAACCCTCCATGGTCTCTGTCAGCGTACGCCAAGAACGCCCCGAGGCGGTAGAGCGAAACTCGTACGAGTACCCGCATCCCGACAACCCTGGCCTGAGCGAAGTCCCAGGCCAGGGGTACTTCGACTGGGCAGGGCGCCGTCTGTTCCTGCTCGACGGCTCACCTGATCCGGCGACGCCTGGTGCGTACCGGTATCAAACGCGTCCGGACCTGTGCGATGTTGAAGCGCCGGATTCCGATCCGGCTTCGCCGCGTTACGAGCCGCCGCACCTGCGGCATCAGCCCGGGGATACCTTCGAGATCGGTGGGAAACCGTACGACCCCGAGGACCCGGGCCCGTACGGGACACCGGGTTGGCGTCAGGACCGGCGCACCGGTCGCCATCGGCGCGGCGAGTTGCCCGATCCGATTCCGCCTTGGGAACAAGAGCCGGAGCCGGTCGCCGAGTCCCGGCCGTCTCCGCACCCGCGCCGCCGACGGTTCACGAGCGACGAGGAGCTCGCAGGGGAAGAGCCGTACCGGTTCTCGGACCTGCGCGAGGATGCCTGGGACCGGTGGCTGGTGGATTCCGAGCCGCTCGCCGCCGCCCACACGTCCACCTTCTCGGCGGCTGAACGCGAATCCGGGCGCACGATCGCGACCCTGCTCCGCCTCGTCCGCTGGATCGTCGCCGTCTTCAAGGGATCTTCTACCTCGTCCAACGTCAGCTCCAGCGTCGACGACTCCGCCGAGCTCCGGCGGCTCCCCACCAATCGACCCGCCCCGCGAACGCCCGCAAATACGCCCTACATCGTGGCCTGGGAGAACAACTTCGATTCTCTTCATCCGGTGGCCAAAGGCGGTGCACTGTGAACCGCTACTCGCCGCACCGCAACCGACCGGCGTATCAGACGGAGATGAACCGACTGCCGCTCCAAGTCGCCTCCATGCCTGCGCTCGGGGAAACGGACGACCCGGCGGTCGGTCTGCCTGTCCTTGCCACAAGGGAAGTCGACCGCCACCGCATCGAGTTCGCCCTCATCGTCGGGCGCCCGGCCTTCCTACTCACTTTCACAGAACCGTCTCGCGAGGTGCTCGGCCACGTGACCGGCCTGGACAGTCCCACTCCGGGCTTTTCCACTTCCGAGCCTCGACACCTCGAATGGGCTCAGAAGGAGGGCGTCACCGCTGCAATCCTCGACATCGCCGGCTTCACCTGGCACCACCGTCACCGTCTCCTCGAAGAGCGGATCCGCAGCGGTCGATGATTTGCACGGGCCGGTCCGCAGCTCCCGTAAGCGGGCCGGCCACCGGAACGGAGCGATCGCCTGATCGGACTCCGCTTCGGACGGCTCCTGGGAGTAGGTGGTGTCGGTTGCGATGCAATCGTCCCGGGCGCGGTCGTTCTCTTCGGTGACGCCGCCCAGCGGGTCAGGGCACTCGGCAACGAAGCCATCGATGGCCTTCACGCACCCGGACTGGACCGCGAGTTCCACAAGACCGGCTACCCGATACCAGTAATTGATCCCGTCGGGTCGCCGTGCCTCAAGCGAGTAGTGCGGAGGGTCATCGCCCCTTTGCGCGTCCCTGTGGATGTCATACCCCTCCTGCTCCCACAAAGCACGAAGCTCTGTCCGATAGGCCTCTCGAACCAGTTCGTAGTCGGAAACGTCTCTGCTGAACTGATAGCCGAGCTCGAGGTTGACGTATTTCTCGTCGACCTCGCCGTCATGCTCGCACTCGAGCATCTTCATGGTGCGGACTTCGAAACCCGGAAAGTCGGGAAGGTCGGCGATCGCCTCGGCGGCCGCCTCCTCCAGACGCTCCCAAGCGGTTGATTGGTCGAACTCACGTTCCGGCGGCGTTTCCTCGGACCCGGCGGTGTTCACGCATCCTCCAGCGGCAGTCAAGGTGGTAAAGGCAAGTATCGCTGACAGCAACGTTCGCGGATCGGTGCGGAGGGACAGTGCTCGGTTCACTGGACGTACTCCTCGGCGCTGGTGACTCGATCGGTCTGGTCACTGATTATGTAGGCAATGTTCTCGCGGGCAATGTTGCCTTCAGCCCAGTAACCGCCGTGTATGTCGCCACCGTCATTGGTGGAGTTGCCCGCGGCATCGGTGGCGTTGCTAGCGAAGACGTTGGCGCCGTAGTCATCATGAAGGGGGTTAGTCGGCCCGTGCCAAGCGTACGATCCGTCACCTTGAGCGTCGGCGGGGGCGAACTCTCCGAGCGCTCCTCCTGCCGTCGCAGTGTTCTTGATGTCACTGAAAGTGTCGGTGGTGTAGCGGATATCGTCGCCTTCGGCGGTGGTGACATAGACGTTCTCCGCGCCGACTCCAAGGTCCCCGGCGCTCACGGTGTCCAGGCCAGGGCTCGCGACCGCGATGATCTTGTCGGCCTCGACGCCGTATTCGGAGGCAGTGTGGCCTACCACCGTCGTCCCATACGAGTGCCCGACGATCGTGGTATGCGCGCTATCCGAACCGTGGTGGGTGGCTTCCAGCGCGTAGCTGAATTGGGACAAGACGGGCCCAGCATCTTTCGCGTAGGAGTGATCCCCGGCGTCGGGAACGACATCGTCTGGCGCGTCGTAGTCGAGCCAGGCGACCACCGCGGTCTCGCGATTAGGGTCGTAGAACCGAGCATCCGATGCCATAGTCTCTGCCCGGTCGATCGAGCCGGGAAAGTTGCCCAGGTCGGAGGTGGTGCCTGGGACGTAGACCGCGGTGTTGTCGGCGGTGTCGGGGTTGCCGACCGAGACGATCGCCTTGCCGTCTCCGGCTGAGTCATAGCCGAGAAGGAAGTGCTCCTGCCCCGTGTCGGCCTGGCCGGTGATCGCGTCCTGAAGTCCGGTCAGCGCGTCGCGCCGATCGCGTTCCTCCTGCAGAGCACCGAGCTGTGCGGCTAGCGCACTGTATTCGTCGCTGGTATACGGCACACCAAGATCGCTGATGCCGGAATACCGGTCGCCGCTGGCCTCCATCTCGTCGAGTCGGGCTTGGAGATCCGCGATCTCAGAGTCGAGCACGGGATCGAATCGGCCGAGTTCTCGGTCGAGGAGTTCGCGGTTGGCAGTGTCGCGGAAGTCCGTGGGGATGCCGTCGACTGGGCCGATGAGTTCGGGATTGGCTTCGAGCAGCGCCAGCCGTTCCTGCTCGTCGAGGGATTCCCACCAGTCGTTCACCTTCTCCGGCGAGGAGCCCGCGTCGATCAGCTCCTGGAGTTCGGCCGCCGGTCCTTCTGCTTGGGCGGCGAGATTTCGCCGCTCATCGGCGGTCATGGTCTCCGCGAACATCCCGACCGCGGCTTTGAGGGTCTCGTCCGTCTCCTCCGCGGTCTCCAGAATGGTCCTTATTCGGGACGCGATGGTCTCGGCATAGGTGACGTTGTCGGTTCCCCGGGACGTGTCAGGGATGACCGAGCCGGTGTCGGTGAGATGCGCCCGCTCGCGGTCGATTTCGGCGATGACATCGCTCAGGTCGCTTTGGCAGGACTTGAAGGCCGCGGCCGCATCGGTGATCGCGATGCCGACCCGGCGGGCCGCTGCGGCGCGGTCGTCGATCGCGAGCACGATGTCGCGCAGTCGCTCACGTCCCCAATCGGGGGTGTCGCCGAACCAGTTGTCGGCGCCGAGCTTCGAGCCGTCGCTGCGTTTGAGGTCCTCGAGTTCACCGGCGCTCGATTCAAGCCCGCCGCCCAATGAGATCCAAGTCTCGCCGGCATTTTCGAGCTTGCTGAAATCGGCTTCCAGGAGGCCGGTGTAGGTGATCGCCATGGCCTCACACCGCCAGGCTCTCGCCGCCGCGCGGCATCTGGTCGGCAGGGTCGGGCGCAGGGCGCTCGGCGGGTGGGGCGGTGCGGTAGTCCGGATCGAAGGGGAAATCATCCGATGTGGCGTATCGGTCGAACATCGAGGCGACATACTTGTCGTTCTCGATGCTGGTCTCGGCGTGGACGGTGAGGAATTCGGCCAGGTCCTCGATGTCGGCCCGGTGAGTGGCGATGTAGTCGCACTCCCAGATCTCGCTGGCCTGCAGCACTTCGGCGATGCCTGTGAACTCGACGGTGTCCGCCGAACCCTCCAGGGCGGCAGCTGCATCGCCCACGGTCCTCATCTTCTCGTAGATCTCGTCGGAGACCTCGAACATGGTCTCTGCGGCTCCACGAACCTCCTCGGGCTCGATGCTGAACTCACTCATGGTCGGATCCGGTCGGAAGCAAGGGCGTCTCCTTCGGGGAGCAGCGCGGGGATCGCCTGAGATGCGAATCGAGACAGGTTATCAGGGGAATGCTCTTCGTAGTGTTCGTGAGTCGGCGGGATCGAACCCGAACGGGCGCACTGAAGGGGTTGCGGGGGCTTCGTCACGGCTTGAGGGGCTTGGCACGATGTGGGGATACACGGCGCGGGTCACCACTTGTAAACTGAGAGACGCACCGCCAGCCCGGTGAGTTTGCACGGACGGGCTATGGTGACTGCGGAATCGATGAAAAACTCACTGGGATACCCCTGTCGGCCTAGGCCTTCTAGCGCCACAGCCCCCGGTTCAATCACATGGAGGTGAGACGATGAGCGGCAATGTCGCAATGGACGAAGATACAGTCCGCCAAGCTGCTGTCGACACCGTTAACGCAAAGCTCTCGGTCGACGGGAACCTCGCGAGCCTCAAGGCGCTCTGCGATGACCTCGCCGCTTCGTGGACCGGTGCGGGCGCTGGCGCGTTCCAGCGGGTCATGGAGCAGTGGGACGTCCAGGCCGCCAAGCTGCTCGACGCCCTTCAGGACATCGCCGACCAGCTCGACTCCAGTGCCGCCGCGACTGCTGAGCAGGACGCCGAGTCCAGTTCCGACTTCAGCGCCTACGACGGCGAGCTCTAAGACAACCCCCACCCAAGGAAAGAGGTGAACCACCATGGGACGTATCGCACTTAGCTACGAGGAACTCGAGTCGGCGTACGCGCAGATCCAGTCGCAGTCCGGCGAGATGGACGGCACGCTGACCGACCTGCGTACGCAGCTCGACAACATGGACTGGCAGGGTGCCGACAAGTCGGCCTACGAGGAGTCCAAGCTCCAGTGGGACCAGGCGTTCGAGAAGATCAACGAGATCCTCATCGGCGTCGGCAACGCTGTCAACAACGCCAAGCAGCGCTACGCGGAGACCGAGGCCGCGAACGCGGCTCGCTTCGGCGCCTAAGGCTTCCTCGTCGCGACGAGAACAGGAACCCGGGCTGATCGCGGGATCGCCCGGGTTCTTCGCCGTCCGCGGCTAAGCCGTGTCCGCTTCGGACTTCTCCGGGAGGTCGTACTCCTTGCGACTGCCAGGACGCCACCCGCGCCGCCGACCGTTCGGAATGAGCTTCCTCAAGACCAGCACGAGGATGATCAGCACCGCCGCGGCGCCCAGACTCGCCCACGCGATCGTCTTCTCAGTACCGAGCGGGTCGTAGCCCACGGGGATCGGGTCGATCTGCGGCCGGTCCTCGTCGTCCGCGATCGGCGCCGGTTCCGCCGGCTCCTCGCCCGCGTCCTCTTCGGCATCCGGGTATGTCATGGCGTTGAAGACGTTCAGCACTCCGTGGCCCTGGTAGATGTTGAAGTCGTTCGGCGGAGGGATCGCCGTTTCCTTCAGCCGCTGCTCGATCCACGCAGGACTCGTGTCCTTCCCGAAGTTGCCCTTGAGCAGCGCTGCCGCCCCGGCCACGTACGGCGCCGCGAAGCTGGTGCCCGAGTCGTTGTACCAGCCGCCGCCCGGGTACGGGTAGGTCACCTGGTCCCCGGGCGCGAGCAGGTCCATGTTGTCGCCGTAGTTGGTCTTCTCGTAGAAGTTCCCCGACGGATTGTGCGCGCCCACGGCGATGACATCGGGGTAGTTCGCCGGATAGAACTTGGCGTCGTCCACCGCAATGCGGGGGTCGTCCATGTGGAGGTTCCCGTTGCCGGTCGCCGCGACGACGACAACGCCCGCCGCTATGGCATCCTCGACCGCGTCCTGCAGTTTCGGGGTGTGCGGCGCGGCGATCGAGAGGTTGACGACGTCGGCGTCGTTCGCGACCGCGTCGGTGATCAGGTCGGCGATCATGTCCGCGCGCTTCTCGTCCGCGCCCTCCTCGCCTTCGAAGGCGCGCAGCGGAAGGATGTTCGCCTCCGGGGCGACACCGATGAACTGGTCGCCCTCCGCGCCCCCGGCCGCGATGGCGGCGACACCGGTCCCGTGGCGGTACGCGTCGCACTTGCCGGCGCTGCCGGGATCCCAAGGGTCGAAGCCGTCGAGGACGCGGCCGCCGAAGATGTCAAGGTCCGCCTGCACGCCCGAGTCGATGACGGCGATCGTCACCGGATCCCCGTTGTCGAACGTGCCCCGGTTGTACTCGTGCGCCTCCTCGGCGCCGATGAATTCGTTGCCCCACGCGCTTGCGGTGATGCCCTCCTGCGGTGTGGACGGTGGCTGGCACGGGATCTGGTCGTCGGCTCCCAGTGCAGGCGTGTCGAACTGCGCCGACGCGGGTGTAGCCGCCAGCGCCAGAACGCAAGTCGACGCCAGTGCGGCAACGGCGGTATAGAGAGGAAGACGGGGGAGGATTCGCACCCGGCCAGTCTAACGCCGGGCCGCCAACGAGCAGGTTCACCCGCACCACGCCTCGGGGGGTCACCGCTGGGTGGACTCGCCCGCTTACGATAGGTACGACCACTCACCTTCACGATGGAGACGTCGCAAAATGACGATGTTGCAGGGGCAGCAGGAGGCTCGCGGCACCGCGTCTGTGCAGGAGCAGCAGGGCGGACCGGCCCCGGGCGAGACGGTCGTGTTCACGACGCGCTCCTCGGGCAGGCTCGGCCCGCTGACCGTCGCGCAGCTCATCGCGGTCGAGGTGGCCTTGACGGTCGCCTTGGCCTGCTTGGCGTTCTCGCTGCCGATCCAGGCCGCCGGAGGCGCCGTCGCACTGGCCATCATGGTCGTCGCGTTCTGGCGCAAGGGCGACTACTGGTGGTACCAGACGGTGCCGATGCGCTCCAGGCTCCGTCGCCGCGTCCGCGCGCTCGACCCCGAGCAGCTCACCGAGGTCCTCCACCGCATCGCGCCCGACCTCGGCATCACCGGCGTCGAGGACCGCGACGAGAACGTCGGCATCGGACACGACAACGGCGGCTGGTTCACCGTGATCGAGATCGGCAGCTCCGACGGCGTCACCAAGGCGATCCCCTTGGAGCGCCTGGAGCGGCTCTTCGACGAGACGTCGGTGCCCGTCACCGCCGTCCAGCTCGTCGGCCACACCACCCCTGTCGGCCTGGCCGCCTACGACAGCAGCGCCGCCGCCCGCTCCTACCGCGAACTGCTCGGCGACTACCCCGCCGTCGTCCACCACAAGGCGTGGCTGGCCGTGCGGCTCGGCGCCCGCGACGCGCGCGAGGCCACCGCCGATCGCGGCGGCGAGGTCGACGGCGTCTACAAGGCACTCGCCTCCACCGCGCAGCGTGTGTCCAAACTGCTCGGCAACGTCGGCGTCCCGAACCGCATCCTCGACGCCGAAGGCGTCCGCGAAGCGGTGCAGCAGTCGCTCGGCGTGGCCTTCGCGCCGGTGCCGGGCGATCGCACCGCCGAGGATTGGAACCACTGGTACGCAGACGGTCTGCGCCACGTCGCCTACCGGATCACCAAGTGGCCGGGTGACGCCCAGGCCTTGCACCGCACGGTCGACTCCCTGTCCGGCATCCCGGCGGCATTCGTCACCGTCTCCATCGCGGTCACCGCCGGAACCTCCGGCAAGGTCAGCCCCGACGGCCGCGTCACCGGACGCCAGCTCGCCGTGGACGCGGTGGTCCGCCTGGCTCTCGACCAGGCGTCGTGGGAGTCGGCGCAGAACCAGATGCTCAACGTCGCCGACCAGCTCGGTGTCCGGTTGCAGCGACTCGACGGCGAACACGGCCCCGCCGCGTACGCTTCCGCCCCGACCGGAGGAGGTCCCCGATGAGCGACCGAGGCAACGGCAACGTCTACGGCGGCGGGAACTACCAGGGCGGCGCCTATCAGGGCGACTCGTTCCGCGCTGGCCGCCACCACAGCGGCGACGAGGAAGAGGAGCAGCGCGACAAGGCGCAGCAGGCCCCGGTCGACGACGAGGACGGCGGCACGGTCAAGGTCGCCCGGCGCGGCGCCACGGCCGGTCGGCCGGACACGCCGCCGAGCCCGCCCGCGCCGCGTTCGCAGCACCCGCCGCCCCCGCAGCAGCCCGCCGCTCCGCGAGGGGACAACACCGGCATGCAGCCTCCGGCTCCGCCGGTTCCCCCCTCGCGCCAAGAACAGGCCACCCCGCCGAGCTCCCCGGCCCGCGGCGGCGCGCCGCACCCGCCCCGACCCCCGCAGACCGCGGCGCAGCCGCCTGCCGCCCGGCCTCCCGCTCCGCAGCCGCCGGCCGGGCCGCCCCCTGCGGCCCGGCCGCCGACCGGGCCGCCTGCGGCACGACAACCCCCGGTCGTACCGCCCCCGCAGTCGTCCCGACCTCCGATGCCGCAGCCTCCCCAGCCGCCGGTCCCGTCCTCGGCGCCGGTCTCGGCCGCGCCCGTGTCGGCGCCCTCGGTCTCCCCGGTCTCGGCAGCGCCCGTCTCGGGCCAACCGATATCGGGGCAGCCGTTCTCCGGACAGCCCGCCTCGGCCCAGCCGTACTCGGGCGTGCCCTACTCCGGCGCCGCGCCGATGAGCGGCAACCCGGTCAGCTCCATGCCGACCTCGGCGGGCCTGTTCGGCGTCTCGCAGGTCTCGGCCGGCCCCGCCGGAGGCACCGTGTACGGCCTCCCGGTCACCGACCGCGCCGTCGCGACCGCCTCGGACGCGGGCCAGGCCATCGAGCCGCTGCGCTCGATGCCGCAGATCCCGACCGCCCGGGCCCTGGAGCTCATGACCTCGGCGAGCCCGCCCGCCGGGCTCGTCATCGGCCGCGACGCCGAGCAGGTCCCCGTCGTCGCCCCGTTCTTCCGGCCCGAGGAGACCCGCATCAACCTCATCGGCGGCGTCTATCTCGCGCGCCTGCTGGTCTTCCGCGCGCTCGCCCTCGGCACCCGCGTCGCGGTCTGCACCAACCGCCCCCAGGAGTGGAACGGCCTGGGCGAATCGGCCACCAACCGCAACGACCGGCTCGCCGTCCTCCAAGGCGACCAGCCGGTCACCGTCGAGGCCAGCCAGCACTCGCCGGCGCTGTACGTCTACGACGTCGGCGAGCGCGGCTCCCAGACCAAACCGGTCCTCGGACCCTGGCGCACCCAGCTGACCGTGCTGCCGCGACTGACGAACTACGCGGACAGCCTCACCTCCGAGGCGCACATGACCGTCCTCCAGCGCCTGACGGCCGAGGAGGCTCAGATCGCGCGGTCGAGCATCCGCGTCAACCAGGAAGTCCTGCAATGGCTCCAGATGCTGCACGACGACATGATCGCCATGCTCCGCAAGGGCCAGAAGGAGAAGTACCTGTGGTGCGCCCCGACCTCCATCGAGGCCCAGATGTTCGGCGCGCCGATGCGCACCTACTGACCTGACGACGAAGGCGGGCGGGGTCCGAAGACCCCGCCCGCCTTTCGCTTGCGCTCTCGGTCTAGGAGGCGTCCTTCCAAGCGGCCAGGTACGAACCGGCCAGCTCGGAGGTCAGATCGGTCAGGCCCTGCTGGTCGAGGCCGGAGTCGACCACCGACAGGCGAACGATCAGGTAGACGTTGTCGTCCTGGAGGTGGAGCTGGTAGTTCGACGTGCCTTGCTCGACGGCCCGCGCCACCGCCGCGGACTGGTCGCCGATCTCCGGGGCCGGCTCGACCGGCGTCCACGGGTCGGCCATCTCGCTGACCTCCCGGGCACCCAGCTCGAAGTTCACGCTCGCCTTCGCGTCGGACTCGAAGGCGATGCCCTCGAACTCCAGCAGCGCCACCGCGCTGTCCGACGCCCCGTAGGTCAGGACGCACGACTGCTCCCAGCCGCGGCTCTTCTCCTCGGCGGCGGCGGCCGACTCCGGCTCCACACCGCCGACGAAGTCCTGCAGCGGTGCGGCGTCGACCAGGGAGCACGGCTCCTCGCTGTAGCCGTAGGCCAGGTTCGGGGCGGCCTCGCCGGTCTCTTCACCGCCCTCGTCGCGGTTGAGCCACCACCAGCCGGCCCCGCCTACCAGGCCGAGCGCGACCACGACCGCGATGATCTTCGGAATCGGGCTCGACTTGCGGGCACGGCTGCGGACCTTCTGGAAGTCCGATCGGCGTCGTGTCTCCTTGGGGACGTAACCGAGCTTGCCGATCGCCGTGGTGCCTTCGCCGCCGGCCCACGAACCGGACGTCTCGTCGGCGAACGCGGCCTCCTCGAACGGCTCAGGTGAGCGCGCCTCGTCGACAGGGGCGGGCTGCTGCGGGGGCTGCTGGTACTGCTGCGCGGGCCGAGGCGGCGACGGCGGTTGCTGCGGAGCGGGGTGGCCGCCGGGCTGCGGCGACCGGTACGGGGAAGGCTGGCCGCGGACCGGGCCGTGCCCGCCCTGCGGGCCGCCCGCCTGCGGCCTACCGCCTGCCGCCGGCATCTGCGGGCCCTGTCCCGCCGCGGGCCTACCGGCCTGCGGACGGTTCCCGCCCGGGCCGCCGGGAGCACCCGGCCCCTGGCCCTGACCACCCTGTGCCCCCTGCGGCCTGCCCGCCTGAGGTCGCCACTGGTTCGGGCCGGGCCGCGGACCGTCGTCCGGCGGCTGGTCATAAGCCGGGCCAAAGGGTGGTGTGGCGCTCACAATATATCCTCCGCGGGTGATTCTCGGCGTGTCGACTTGACACCGAGGTAGTCCCCGCCAGCTTAAAGGGAAGCCGCTCAATTCCGGTCCCGGGGGAGCGCGTCGATGAGCCCCGACGCCAGTTCCTTAGCCAGCTGTTCCCTGTCGCCGCCCTCCGGCGGCACCCCCGTCAAGAACAGGTTGAGGCTGACCGTCGAATTCGCCTCCTGTGAGTGAAGACGCACCTCGGACTCCTCGCCGTCCTCGATGACGGCCAGTGAGGCCCGCTCGCCGATCCCGCCCAGAGAAGACGTCTCGTGCCCGTTGCCGGCCTCGAACTCCAGAACCCCCGCGTGGGCGGCCCTCGCGTCCGCCGCCGACTCGTACACGACCACCGTCGCGAAGACCGTGACCAGCCGGTAGGCATCGCTGCCCGCGTGCTCGGCCGCATACGTGCAGCCGAACGTGCGCATCTCGTCCTCGGTCTTCTCGGACGGCTCCCGCGCCTGCTCGGCGTCCGCCCACGGCGTCAGGAGCTCCTCGTCGACGACCATGTCGCAGACGTTCCCGATCCCGCCCGCCTCGATGCCCGGCTCGGCGTCGCCGATGCCGCTCATCCGGAACAGGACCGTCCCGCCCCCTGTGAGCAGGAGTACCACCGCCGCGAGGACGCCGCCCGCGCTGGCGAGCTGGCGGAACCGGTCGGCACCACGATGCCGCCCCTGGTAGGTGTCGGGTTTCCCCTCCCCTTGGGGCTCGTCGGACTCGTCCGAGTCGATGACCTGCAATGCGATGTCCGTGACCTCCGTGCGTGGGGCGCCGCTGCGCCGCCAGCTAGCTTATCGAGTACATCGGACCCGGGCCAGGCTTCGTCCGTGCCAACCACATAGGGTCGGCCGATCTCACCCGATCGTGACCGCTGAAACTGAGAGGCGGGGCACCAGCCCGGCGTCCGAGTCGGCGAATGACGCAGAGTGTGCGATACTCGACCTTGTCGTACCGCACATATAGACGAAGGTACGACCGCAGAGGTCCTGTCCGCACTGCTCACGGTGCCGGACGCGACGGCACTCGTCCGAGGCAGAGGTGTTTTCTCGGAACGAGTTGAGGCTTTCGGTGCGGCTTGATCGGCAAGGAATGCCAGGATGGCCGCACTACTGATGCCGCGCCCGTGCGGCAGCGGACGCAGACTGCGTCACGCGCCCGGGCGGCGGCTGGAATGGAGATTTATTCGCATGCGCGAGAACGAGCCGCGCGAACAGGTGCCCGCGGCTGCGGTCACCTTCATGGCGCCGCAGAAACCCAAAAAAGAAGAACCCGCCGAACCCGAGCCGCGAGCGGAGCGATCCCGCCCCGCCGCGGCAGCCCCGCAGGCGGTACCGGTCTTCGCACCCCCGCCGAAGGTCGAGAAGAAGACCGAGCGCCGACCCGAGCGCGTCAGCGACGAGCCGGCCGAACCCAAGCGGGCCCAGAAGAAGACCCAGGCCAAGAAGAGCCAGCAGAAGCAGGCACCGGCCAAGAAGTCCAGGGCCCAGCAGCCCAAGGAGCCCGAACCCGCCGAAGAGGAGATCGTCGACGACTACGACGATGACTTCGACGACGACGAGAGCGCCGAGGAGCGCCGCCGCCGTCGCGGCCGGCGCGGACGCCGGGGCCGCGGCCGCGGAAAGGGCGGCGACAGCGCCTCCGAGTCCGACGAGGACTACGACGAGGACGACTCTGAAGACGACCGGTCCTCGACGTCGACCGCCGACGATGAGTCGACCGGGTCCGACGGCCCCGAGGTCACCCGCCGTCGACGCCGCCGCCGCAAGCGGGCCGGCTCCGAGGAGTCCGACCGGAGCACCAAGACCGAGGACGACGCCGAAGTCGTCGTCAAGGTCCGCGCGCCCTCCAAGAAGTCCTCGAACGACGACGTGCGCGGCGTCTCCGGCTCGACGCGGCTCGAGGCCAAGCGCCAGCGCCGCCGCGACGGCCGCAAGGGCGGGCGCAACCGCGTCCAGGTCGTCAGCGAGGCCGAGTTCCTCGCGCGCCGCGAATCGGTCGACCGCCAGATGGTCGTCCGCCTCCGCGGCGGCAAGGCCCAGGCCGCCGTTCTCGAAGACGACATCCTCGCCGAGCACTACGTCTCCAAGTCCGGAGCTCAGGGCCTGGTCGGCAACGTCTACCTCGGCAAGGTCCAGAACGTCCTGCCGAGCATGGAGGCCGCCTTCGTCGACATCGGCCGCGGCCGCAACGCCGTGCTCTACGCTGGCGAGGTCAACTGGGACACCACCGGCCTGGCCGGCAAGGCCCGCTCGATCGAGCAGGCCCTCAAGCCCGGCGACTCGGTGCTCGTCCAGGTCACCAAGGACCCCGTCGGCCACAAGGGCGCGCGCCTGACCAGCCACATCGCGCTGTCCGGCCGCCACCTCGTGTACGTCCCCGGCGGCAACGCCTCGGGGATCTCCCGCAAGCTCCCCGACCGCGAGCGCACCAGGCTGCGCGCGGCGCTGAAGAAGCTCGTGCCCGAAGGTGCCGGCGTGATCGTCCGCACAGCGGCCGAAGGCGCCGGTCCCGAGGACCTGGCCCGCGACATCTCCCGGCTCCAGATGGAGTGGGAGGAGATCCAGACCAAGGCCAAGAAGGGCAACGCGCCCTCGGTGCTCCACTCCGAGCCCGACGTGCTCATCCGGGTGGTCCGTGACGTCTTCAACGAGGACTTCAAGGAGATCCTGGTGGAGGGCGACGAAGCGTACGACGAGATTCACAAATACCTTGAATCGGTCTCCCCCGAGCTGCTCCCGCGGCTCAAGCGCCACACCGGCACGAAGGACGTCTTCACCGAGATGCGCGTCGACGAGCAGCTGCTCAAGGCCCTCGACCGCAAGGTCTACCTGCCGTCGGGCGGCTCGCTGGTCATCGACCGGACCGAGGCGATGACGGTCATCGACGTCAACACAGGCCGGTTCACCGGCGAGGGCGGCAACCTCGAAGAGACGGTCACGCGCAACAACCTGGAGGCGGCCGAGGAGATCGTCCGCCAGCTGCGGCTGCGCGACATCGGCGGCATCATCGTCATCGACTTCATCGACATGGTGCTCGAATCGAACCGTGATCTGGTGCTGCGCCGGCTCACCGAATGCCTGGGCCGCGACCGCACCAAGCACCAGGTCACCGAGGTGACCTCGCTCGGGCTCGTCCAGATGACGCGCAAGCGCGTCGGCCAGGGCCTCATCGAGGCGTTCTCGGAGCCGTGCGACCACTGCAAGGGCCGCGGGGTGATCATCCACACCGATGAGATCCTCGGGACCGGCTCCTCGAAGAAGCGCAACGGGGGCGGCGGATCCTCGTCCGGCGGCGGCGGCAACGGCGGCGGGAAGAAGAGCAAGAAGGAACGCGCGAAGTCCGGCTCGAAGCAGTCGGGTCAGAAGGCCGCGCAGTCCGAGCCGAAGTCGGCCGCGTCGGAGACCGCGAAGATCGCGGCCGCTCCGCCCGAGAACGACGGCGACGCCGAGACCGACTCGGAGTGACTCCGGGACGGCGCCGTGGACTGTGACGTTCGCGGCGTCGCCCGGATCCCCATGCCGGAACCAGCGCGTCAATGACGTACGCTAGTGAGCGGCCTGCAGAGCCTTCAGCTTTCATCCCCGCCCGGCGGGGAGTCCACGCCCCGCCCACGCGGTGGACGGACTCGGAGTCTGATCGGCGGGCTTAGGTGCGTGACACCGCGATATTTGACAGACACCGTTCCCCTGCGGGGAACTTGTTCCCCGCACCGGGGAGGACCCAAGGAGACCAGCGTCGACATGTACGCAATCGTCAAGACTGGCGGAAAGCAGTACAAGGTCGCCGAGGGCGACGTCCTCGAAGTTGAGAAGCTTCAGGGCGAGCCCGGCGACACGCTTACGCTGCCTGCGGTAATGCTCGTCGACGAAGGCACTGTGGTCACCGACGCCTCCGGCGTCACGGTGAGCGGTGAACTTCTCGAGCACACCAAGGGCCCGAAGATCAAGATCCACAAGTACAAGAACAAGACCGGTTACCACAAGCGCCAGGGGCACCGTCAGCCGCTGACCCGCGTCAAGGTCACCGGGATCGAGAAGTAAGGGGTTGACCGATGGCACACAAAAAGGGTGCATCCAGCTCCCGTAACGGGCGCGATTCCAACTCCAAGCGCCTCGGCGTGAAGCGCTTCGGAGGCCAGCACGTCAACGCCGGTGAGATCCTCATCCGGCAGCGCGGCACCAAGTACCACCCGGGAGACCTGGTCGGTCGCGGTGGCGACGACACGCTGTTCGCGCTCGCCGAGGGCGAGGTGCTGTTCTCCAGCAAACGCGGCCGCAAGCTCGTGAACATCGTTCCGAGCGAGTCGTAGGGCCGACGCTCACAGCTTGAGCAGCCGGGGATCGCCGAAAGGCGGTCCCCGGCTTTTGCGTTTTCTTGAATCAGGTGCGTCCGCAGGTTTCGAGTAGTAGCTGAGCGGCTACTCATAAAGAAGCCCGGAGACACGGGCGAGTTAATGGCATAGAGCACAGCAGTGGGTGAGCGACTGGATGCGGCAATGCGCTTCCGAGATCGACGGGTACTTGCAGGGAATCGGATGCCTCAAGCGCGGGGTTTAAGCACCCTCCGACGCCGGCGCATTAGAGGATGGCATCGTTTCCGCAGTTCAAGGAGGTTTTGTCAGATCAAGGGACCCCCCGATTCAGGCCTGGTTAAGCCCGTGTATATTTGTCATTGCCCGCGGGGGAACGGAACAGCCGAACAGGCCGGTCCGGAAGCCGCCGGAGATCAGCGACAAACTCTTAGGAGTGTTGGCGCGATCCGGAAGCTGATTCGCGGGGATCTCAGAGACTCAATCAGAGCCTCGATCGAGTGTGACGCAGGTTAATCAACCTGAGTTTTGCACGAGGATCAGGAGCTGCTAGAGTTGAGAGGTTGCTCCGGCTGAGGCCAAATCACGAAAGTGAAATGACTTGGTTGGCGTGTTGTTTGAGAACTCAACAGGGTGTTTGGATGGTC
>NZ_JAKZEW010000069.1:0-1560 GCF_022548875.1 Glycomyces sp. L485
GGCGTCGAGCCCGGGTTCGGTCTGCTCGACTCCTCGCAGAGCGCGCGGACCCAGTACGCGAGCGCGCACGAGGACACCTGGAACAACCTGCAGAAGCTGCGCGCGGATCTTTATGGCGCGATCGTGACGATCAACGAGTCGCTTGGTGTGCATACGGATGCGGAGACGTACAACGTCGCGCAGACCGATGCCGTCGGCAGTGACATCGACAACAGCTAGGACACTCAGGACTCATGAAGCACGCATTCGTCAAGACTCTCGCTGCGGCCGGATCGGCCGCCCTCCTTCTGACCGCCTGCCAAGCGGCCGACGGCTCTTCCAGTGACGGCGACGGAACCGGCGGGGACGACCCGGTGTTCGCCGCCATGACGACCTGGGACGCCTGCGAAGTCCTCGACAACCTCCAACCCATCACCGACTACATGGGGATCGAGGGCTGGGGCTCCTCCACCTCTGAAGGCGGCGAGCCCGGAACCCGCGAATATGGCAACACCTGGGACCCCGACGCCATCGGTTGCGGCAACCTCATCAACCTCGGCGACAGCGAGGGATATACAAGTGGAGGCGAGATTGCGGTAGCGATCGTCCCTGCCGAGAATGAGGACCAAGCCTCCGCTGCCTACCAGGAGAGAATCGGTGCAGCGGCCTCCTCAGGTTCCGCGGGTCGGGACTTCCGCAAGACCGAGATAGGAGGGCCTTGGGACGAGGGTGTGCTCTATGCATGGACTGGCAGCGCTGATTCACCGAACACTCAGGTCATCGCCCGCGACGGCCAATGGATCTTCCACATCGACCTTAACTACGCTGCGGACCTTGGCCTCCGCGGTGGCGGTGAACCGTCATATCCATTCACCGAAGACGAACTTCACCAATGGTTCATCGAAACCTACTTCCCCGAGGTGAACCAGATCGTCAACGACAAGATCGCGGAGGTAAAGTAGCCGTGAGTGACAACATTGAGTTCGAGACTGAAGACTACGCAGCTAACGCGAACCTCGACAACTCCGAGTTGATTCAGGGCCAGCAGGCCACTGCTGATGTGTCGTTCCTCAACGGTGAACCCTGCACCAATGGTGATTGCCAGAACCGTGCGACTGAAGCAGAGGTGGCGTGGGTCAAGCTCGTCTCAGCGATCCCGGTCGCCGGGCAGGCCTCGTACCTCAAGTGCGTGGCGATTGGCACCGCCGCGCCGAGCCAGGAGGAAGTCCAGAACATGGTCGGGCAGATCCGGCCCTCGGATCCCGACAAGTTCGCTCTTCAGGAACTCGCATACAAATGGCGGAACGTCGGGTATGACTTTGCAGACAATGAACAGACTGCCGTAGCTCCGATTCTGCGTACGAGGCTGTCTGAACTTGCCAATGGTTGGCAGGGCGATGACTTCGATGGTTTCGCTGAGCAGATGGAGGCGGTGTTCGCCAATTGCGAGCAGATCGCTGCCGATATCGGCGACGGTACCAGCGGCATGTCGGGCCTTCTGGAACAGAAGGCCTCTGAAATCTTTGCTCTGCAGGGCAGTGAGTCGGGGGAGTTGCCTTATCCGGCTCCGCAGTATTGGAC
>NZ_JAKZEW010000069.1:1656-12454 GCF_022548875.1 Glycomyces sp. L485
TTGAAGGCCGACGATCCCGAGGCCGATGAGGCTAGTCTGCGTCGGCAGGCCGAGGCGCTCGCCGAGCAGGACACGAACGACAAGGCGAGCGAGGACTACAACGAGGCGAACGCGGACTACCAGTCTCGTGCCACGGCGCAGAACGAGACGGTTCTCGCTCGTTGGAGCGATGCCGAGACTTCCGCGAGCGAGTTCACTCCGACCGTCGAGCCTTCTCGTGACACGACGTTCCGTGATTCGGCAGGCGACCTCGACGGCTCGGGCTATTCTCCGCCCGGTGGCGGGGACTTTTCGGGTTCGCCGACCAGTTCGGGCACGGGGGGTTTGAACCCGCCGGAGTCGTCGACGACGTTCGGCGGCGGCGGCACCGGCTCCGGTGGCTCTGGTGGCTTTGGCGGTGTTGGTGGCGTTGGCCGTGTTGGCGGTGGGACGGGCCTGGACTCGGGCAATCCCTGGGACAGTTACGACTCCGACGACGAGGACGTCTCCGGTGGTCTTGCATCGGGCGGCAGTGTTGGTGCGGGAACCCTTACCGGTACTGGTGCTGGCCCGGGGCTCGGTGCCGGGAGCGGCCTGGGCGGTGGCGCTGGTGGGGGTGCGGGTTCGGGTCTGTTCGGCCCGGCGGTCGGCAGCGGCGGTGGCGCGGGTGCCGGTGCGGGTCGTGGGGCCGGTGGCGTGGGTAAGGGCCAGGGCTTGTTCGGCAAGTCCGGCGGTGCAGGTTCCGGTTCCGGTGCGGGCAGGGGTGGCGCTTCGTCGATGATGGGCGGTGGCCGCGGCGCTGGTGGTGCTCCTGGTGAGGACGAGCAGGGCCGCGAGACCTGGTTGACCGAAGACGACGACGTCTGGGGTCTGGCCCGTTTCGAAGACGACAACGACCCACTGGCCTAAACCCCCAGCTGCCACCCCGATCAGGCCTCCGAACACGTAGGCCGTCAATGACTCGTGCCCGCCCGGCTCCGACGCGAACTCACGCCGGGCGGGCACGACCCTTGTCTCCTGCTGCGGTGAGGGATTGCGTCCATGCCGTAACATGTCGAAGATTCGTTTTTCTTGGGCGCCAGCGGAGGACGATATGACCCGGCACCGAACCTTCAATCGTGCTGTTCGGAGGGTTTGATGGACTTCCCTCCGATCGATCCGGAATCGGCGCGAGCACGGCTCGCGCAGTGGAAGGAACGCACCGATCAGATGGCCGCCGACACGCAGGCGCTCGCCGCCCAGGTGCAGGCCCTGCGCGTCACCGCCACCGACCCCAACGGGCTCGCCGAGATCACCGTAGACCACACCGGCAGCCCAGTCGACCTCGTCTTCAGCTCAAGGATCAAGCGCGTCCCGGAGGAAGCTGCCGCCAATGCGGTGCTTGAGGCGATCCGGGCGGCCAAGATCGAACTGGCCGAGCAATCGCGGGAGATCGTGGAATCCACTGTGGGGGCTGAGTCTTCCGCGGGCAATGCCTTCATATCGGGCCTGAAGCGCCAGTTCGGCGACGACGCGGAACAGGAAGGCCGGCGCTAGATGAGCGGCTACGAGGTAGACCCGGAGCAGTTGCGAAGCCACGCGAGCAACCTGGAGAACTTCAGTGCCCGCTTCGACGCTGTCCTTGGCGCGAGTTCTCACATTGCGCAGGACGACGAGGCGTACGGCCAGCTGTGCGGATGGATCGCCGGGATCTTGGAGGACCGTCATGTGCGCCAGGACAACCTGGTGACCTACGTGCAGGAGAACATCGCGCTCGCCGCCGAGAGCATCCGCGCCGCGGCCGACGCCTACGAGGAGTCGGACAACGACGCCTCTGTGAGCTTTGACGACTTCGCCTCGCAGCTCGAAGGATAGGAGGCGGGCATGTCCGACAACTCGCTCATTGCCGATGTCCAGTCGAGTCGGCAGCCGTGGACCGGCGCGGGCCTGGCCGACGGTATCGAAGGTCTGGTCACCTCCATCCAGAGCGGAAGCTGGGTCCAGGGTTCACTGGCCGGGGTGGGTCTCGGGCTCGAGGTCGCAGGCAGTGTCCTGGATCCGTTCTCGGCGCTGCTCGCCAACGGTCTCGGTTGGGCCATGGAGTACTTCGAGCCGTTGCGGGAGATGCTCGACTGGCTGACCGGCAAACCGGACGTGGTGATGTCCCACGCCGAGACCTGGTACAACATGTCCGCCGAGCTGTTCGCCATGTCAGCCGACCTGGGGGCCGCGGTCGGCGGCGATGTAGACGAGTGGTCCGGAGCGGCCTCGGATGCCTACTACAACATGATGGGCCATAACGTCGAGGCGATTGGCGGCCTGGGCGCTACGGCGGCAGCGATCGCTGCGGCAACTGAAGGCGCGGGGGCGCTGGTGACCATGACGCGGGACCTCGTGCGTGATCTGATCGCGGACCTGGTGGCTCACGTGGTCGTTTGGGCGGTCGAGGCGATCTTCGTGGTGACGATCCCGGTGATCGCCGCGCAGATCGTGGCCGCCGTCGTCAAGTGGGCCGGCATCATCATGCAGCTCATCACCTCGCTTATCACCAGCATTGACGCGCTCTCCAAACTCCTCAACGACTAAGGGCCGCCCCATGAGACGAACCCTGAAACTTCTGCTGCTTCTAGGTGTCGCCTTCGCGCTGCGCCGGACCGGCGGCGACGGCACGACCAACCGACCCGGCGACGGCGCCGGCGGCAACAACGGCGGTTCCGGCAGGCCATCGCAGAAGCACGGCAGCATCGATGCGAGTCAGGGCACCGGCAGCGCCCACAACGCCATCGACACCGAGGCCCAACAGGGGCGACCTACTGGTGGCTATCAAGATGCCCAGCGACCCGGTTCCGGTGACGCGGATACCGCTTATACCGGTGGCACTTCAAGGCCCAGGGGCGGTGATGATTGGGATTGGGCAGAGGACGCCTACAGTCATTGGCGGAATAACAATGATGAAGATGTGGACCTCATCACCGACAACCTCGCCGATGCTCCAAGGCAGGACGGCAGTACCGGATTCACTCGTGAGGAAATCGCCCTCATGAAGGACAACGTGATGCGTAACATCCATCCTATCGACGATAAATATGAGGATGGTGCGGTGACCGACAAGCGGTTTGACGCCGATCCTGAAATCGCGGCCGCATGGATTCGCATGCAGGAAGATCGCCCCACGCAGCACGACATCGCGCTATTGGAGCATGAGATCGCAGAGGCTCGCTACTGGCAAGAGCACCCGGAAGCTGTATACTCTGAGGCCCACGAAGCCGCGAATCAGGTTTCGGACTGGGAGAACTCCTTCGACAGAGATAACGCCCCGTACGAAGCAGTCGACTACTCGAACCCGAGGAGGCCGTAAATGGCGACCGCACCGTTCTTGATTCTGAAGCTGAATGAAACGGAGCACACCGTGACTTACGGTTTTGGTGAGGATAGGGATCATATTAATGGTACAGTTGAATTTGATCGTGAATCGCGCAAGGCGTTGAATATGAGTGGCGACTCCAATCGAGCGAATATTGTGGCCGGATTCATTCCATTCAAAGCTCGGAGGACTGGGTCTTGGCCTCACCACTACACGTATGCGGCGTAAATCAGCATTGAGCCCTCGTGGGTCGCGGAGGTATTGTGCAACTCGCAGGCTCTGATCATTTGAGCGGCGCCTTGGGACTGAGATGCGAGACCCTGCCTCCATTGCCGCCGGTGGACGGAGCTTTCCGCTTGTTGCGCTATCTCGCGCAAGCCCTGGGATTGACCCAGGCCTTAACTCGGCCGCGCCGGAGAATTCACCCGGCAACGAAGATCGGACGACCTGCCGTCTGCCGAGACCAGCTCGTACGCCTTCGAGTGCGTCACCAGTCGGCGGAACCGGAGGCGAAGCCTCCGGTTCCGCTCTGCTCACTCAGGTTGGAGCTATGCGCGGTTGTAGGCGCTGGCGACCGCTCGCATCGTCGCCAGGACGATGTTCGGGTGGACTCCTGCGCCCCAGACGGTCCTGCCGTCGATCACACACTCCACGTAGGATGCCGCCTGCGCGTTCTGGCCGGACGACAGGGCATGCTCGGCGTAGTCGAGCACCTCGACCTCGATGCCCACGGTGGACAGCGCGTCGGCGAAGGCCGACAGCGGCCCGTTGCCGGTGCCGGTGACCTTCTGCTCCACGCCGTCGAGAGTGATATCGGCGTCCAGCGTCACGGTCTCGTCGGCGTACGACGTGGTGTGGTCGTCGACGATCAGGCGCTGCCTCGGCTGGTACTCCGGGTGGTACTCGGTCCGGAACATCCGGTGGATCTCGGCCGACGTCACCTCCTTGCCGGAAGCGTCGGTGTGCCGCTGGATCGCCTGGCTGAACTCGATCTGCATGCGCCGCGGCAGGTCGAAGCCGTACTCCGAGTGCATGACGTAGGCGACCCCGCCCTTGCCGGACTGCGAGTTCACGCGGATGACCGCCTCGTAGCTGCGCCCGACGTCCTTCGGGTCGATCGGCAGGTACGGCACGCCCCAGGTGAACTCGTCCACGTCGGTCCCCGCGCGCGAGGCGTCCTTCTCCAGGTGCGCGAAGCCCTTCTTGATCGCGTCCTGGTGCGATCCGGAGAACGCGGTGTAGACCAGGTCCCCGGCGTACGGGTGCCGCTCGTGGACGGGCAGCTGGTTGCAGTACTCGACGGCGCGCTTGATCTCGTCGATGTTCGAGAAGTCGATGTGCGGGTCCACGCCCTGGCTGAACAGGTTCAGGCCCAGCGTCACCAGGCACACGTTGCCGGTGCGCTCGCCGTTGCCGAACAGGCAGCCCTCGACGCGGTCGGCCCCCGCCTGCACCGCCAGTTCGGCGGCGGCCACCCCAGTGCCCCGGTCGTTGTGCGGGTGGACCGACAGCACGATCGAGGAGCGGTTCGGCAGGTTGCGGTGCATCCACTCGATCGAGTCGGCGTAGACGTTCGGGGTGGCCATCTCGACCGTGGCCGGCAGGTTGACGATCAGAGGCCAGTCGGGGGTCGGCTGGATGACCTCGGCGACCTTCGAGCACACCTCCAGGGCGTACTCCAGCTCGGTGCCGGTGTAGGACTCGGGGGAGTACTCGTAGCGGATCGCCGTGTCCGGCGCCAGCGTCTCGGCGTACTTCAGGCACAGCCGCGCGCCCTGCGCGGCGATGTCGGAGATGCCGTCCTTGTCGAGGCCGAACACGACGCGCCGCTGCAGGACCGACGTCGAGTTGTAGAAGTGGACGATGGCCTGCTTCGCGCCGCGCAGGCTCTCGAAGGTGCGCTCGATCAGGTGCTCGCGGCACTGCGTGAGCACCTGGATGGTGACGTCCTCGGGGATCAGGTCCTGCTCGATGAGCTGGCGCACGAAGTCGAAGTCGGTCTGGGAGGCCGAGGGAAACCCTACTTCGATCTCCTTGTAGCCCATGTCGACCAGCAGCTGGAACATCTTCTTCTTGCGCTCGGGCGTCATCGGGTCGATGAGAGCCTGGTTGCCGTCGCGCAGGTCCACCGCGCACCAGACGGGCGCCTTCTCGGTGACCTTGTCAGGCCACGAGCGGTCCGGCAGGTCGACGGTGAACTGCTTGAGGTAGGGCTGGTAGCGCTGGACGCGGTCTGCGAATGCTGGGGAAGTCAACGGTTGCTCCTGATGTCGCGGTGGTCATTGCCAGCCGGCATGCGAGAACCCGCGGCGAGGAGCCGACCTAGTTGGCCCCGCCGCGGCAGCTAAGGAGCATGGAATACCGCATGATTGCCGCCGAGCATACACCCGGCGGCCACCAACGTCGATGTGATGTCTGGATGCTGGGACGTCTCAGACTCCGATGAGCAGCTCATCGAGCCCCAGACGCCGCCGCGGACTGCTGTCCGGGCCCGCGACCGCCTCCGCGAGACCCGCGGGGTCGCCGGCGACGCCGATCGCGACCACCGACGTCGGTTTGAGCTCGGCAGGCAGCTCGAACTCGCCTGCGATCGCCTCGGCGTCGAACCCGGCCATCTGGCGCACCGTCAAGCCCTCGGCGGCGGCCTGGAACGTCAGGTGCGCCATCGACTGGCCCAGGTCGTACTCCGCGTGCCGCAGCGGCCCCTTCGCGTCCGAGTCGACGCGGACGGCCACCAGCAGCGCCGAGGCGTGCTGCGCCCATTCGCCGTTGCCGGGGGCGAGGCAGTCGAGCACCCGCTTGAAGTCGGGGGTCTCGCGCTTGGCGAGGATGAACCGCCACGGCTGCGTATTGCCCGCCGAAGGCGCCCATCGGGCCGCTTCGAGGAGCGCCGCGACCTGCTCGTCGGCCAGGTCGACACCGGCCTCGAAGGCCCTGGTCGACTGGCGGCTCGCCAGCAGCGGATGGATCGGCACGGAAGTCTGGGCGTGCCGGTCGGTCGGTCCGTTCATGCGTCATCACCTGAATGGCTAGGTCAGCTTCTCAGGCCGGTCGGCCAAACTTCATAGTGCCACGGTCAGGCCCGATTCCGGGTCCCCGTGTCGCCTTCCTTACTCTTCGCTCTCGACTTCCGGTGCCGGCGAGGGCGAATCGGACGGTGCGGACGTCTCCGAAGGCGACGGTGTCGGCTCCGGCGGCTCCGGCGCCTCGCTGCCCACCGGCTCGCCCTCGACGACCTCCCCGGGCAGCTCCACGGTCGCCGCCGCAGCTTGCGGCGGACCGGTCAGCGTCAGCGTCCCGAACTGCTCGATCGCCACCGACAGGACCGTCCCCGACTGGTCCAGGCACCACTGCCCGGCAGGGATCGGCGCGTCCACCACCACCGTGTTCGGCGTCAGATTGAAGCAGTCCCCCTCCTGCGACACCGCGAACGGCAGATGCCGGTCCAGCAGCAGCGGCAGCCATTCCACGAACGGGCGCTGCACCTTCGGGTCGTAATCCTCCGGAATCTCGCCGGTGATCCCCGCGAGCTTCACGCACACCTCGTCGGCGCACTGGAAGAACCCGCCGGTCGTCCACGCCACCGACACGTCCACCGCCCCGCCGTGGCCCCACCCGGGCACGTCCACCCGCCACGTCCCGTCCTCGGCCGCCCACACCGTCACCGTCGAACCCTCCGACCACTCGTACTCGGCCGTGAACGTCACATCGAGCGCCTGCGAGATCCGACCGATCAGCGCCGACTTCGCGCTGACGCGCCGCGGCGGCGGATCGGGCTCGTCGACGACCGTCGCCGTCCCGCATCCCGCCGACACCCAAAGGAGCGTGAGCGAAACCACTGTGATGATCGTCTTCATGCTTGCCACAGCGCGATTGTGCGTCTCAAGAGCCAGAACGACCTGGCGCCACGCCGCAGCCCACGGCTAAGGTGAGGTGGCTGCCCTCGAACAGGGCAGCACGACAGCACCCGAGACAACAGACATGAGGTGAATCCCGTGGCGCTGGTCGTGCAGAAGTACGGCGGATCATCGGTAGAGAACGCAGAACGCGTCAAACGCGTGGCGGAGCGGATCGTCGCGACGCGAAAGCGGGGGGACGACGTCGTAGTCGTCGTGTCCGCGATGGGCGACACCACCGATGAACTGCTCGACCTGGCCGCCCAGGTCTCCCCCGTTCCCGAACCCCGCGAACTCGACATGCTCGTCACCGCCGGAGAGCGCATATCGATGTCGCTGCTGGCCATGGCCATCAACGACCTCGGATTCCAGGCCCGGTCGTTCACCGGCTCCCAAGCCGGGATGCTCACCACCGCCGCACACGGCGACGCCCGCATCATCGACGTCACGCCCGGCCGGATCCGCTCGTCCCTCGACGAGGGCTACATCACCATCGTCGCCGGCTTCCAGGGCGTCAGCCCGGACACGAAGGACATCACGACGCTGGGCCGAGGCGGCTCGGACATGACCGCGGTCGCGCTGGCCGCCCACCTCCAGGCCGACTTCTGCGAGATCTACTCCGACGTCGACGGCGTCTACACCGCCGACCCGCGGATCGTGCCCAACGCCCGGCGCCTGGACCGCGTTACCTTCGAGGAGATGCTGGAGCTGGCCGCCTCAGGCGCCAAGATCCTGTACCTGCGCAGCGTGGAGTACGCCCGCCGCTACGGCGTCCCGCTGCACGTCCGCTCGTCGTACTCGACCAAGACCGGCACGATCGTGTCGGGCCACATGGAGGACCTGCCCGTGGAGCAAGCACTCATCAGCGGCGTCGCGCACGACCGCTCCGAAGCCAAGATCACCGTCACCCGCGTGCCCGACAAGCCGGGCGCGGCCGCGTCGATCTTCCAAGTGCTCGCAGACGCCGAAATCGACATCGACATGATCGTCCAGAACGTGTCGACCACCGGTAACGGCCACACCGACATCTCCTTCACCCTCCCGAAGGACTCCGGCCGCAAGGCCAGCGAGGCGCTCAAGAAGCACCAGGGCGAAGTCGGCTTCGACAAGCTCATCTACGACGAGAACATCGGCAAGATCTCCCTGGTCGGCGCGGGGATGCGCTCGCACCCGGGCGTCACCGCGAACTTCTGCCAGGCCTTGGCCGACGCCGGGGTCAACATCGAGATCATCTCCACCTCGGAGATCCGCATCTCCGTCGTCTGCCGCGACACCGACCTCGACGCGGCCGTCCGCGCCGTCCACGACAAGTTCGAGCTCGGCGGCAACGAGGAAGCGGTCGTCTACGCGGGAACGGGGCGATAGGCATGAGCCGCAAACTCAACGTCGCCATCGTCGGCGCCACCGGCGTCGTCGGCGGCATCATGCGCCGCCTCATCGCCGCCGAACGCGACAACTGGGGCGAGGTCCGCCTCATCGCCTCGGCCCGCTCCGCCGGGAAGGTCCTGCCCGTCGGCGACGAGCAGATCACCGTCCAGGCGATCGGCGAGGACGCCTTCGACGGCATCGACATCGCCCACTTCGACCTGCCCGACGAGGTCAGCGCCGAATGGGTGCCGATCGCCGCCGCCAAGGGCGTGGTCGTCATCGACAAGTCCGCGCACTTCCGCATGGACCCCGAGGTCCCGCTCGTGTGCCGCGAGGCCAACCCGGAGGCGGCCCACGACCGCCCCAAGGGCATCATCGCGAACGCGAACTGCACCACCCTCGCGCTCATCCCGACCCTCGCCGCGCTCAACGAGGCCTTCGGCCTCAAGTCGATGTCCGTCGCGTCCTACCAGGCCGCGTCCGGTTCGGGCAAGGAGGGCCTGGAGGCCCTGTACGACCAGGTCGCGAAGACCGTCGGCGTCGACCGCATCGGCACCGAGACCGGCGACGTCCGCGCCGTCCTCGGCGAGGACTTCAACGCGCCCTTCGGCGCGCCGCTCGCGCTCAACGTCGTCCCGAAGGTCGGCGGCTGGAGGGACGGCGGCTGGACCTCCGAGGAGCTCAAGGTCCGCAACGAGTCCCGCAAGATCCTCGGCCTGCCCGACCTCAAGGTCGCCTCCACGTGCGTGCGAGTCCCCGTCGCGGTCGGCCACTCGCAGGCCGTCCACGCCACCTTCGAGAGCGAGGTCTCGGTCGCCGAGGCCCACCGCGTGCTCGCCGCCGCCGAAGGCGTCGACCTCGTCGACGACCCGTCCAACGGCGTCTTCCCGATGCCGATCGACGGCGTCGGCAAGCCGGGCACCCAGGTCGGCCGTGTGAGGCAGTCGATCGACTTCCCGAACTCCCTGGAGTTCTTCGTCGTCGGCGACAACCTCATGAAGGGCGCCGCGCTCAACTCGATCGAGACCGCCGACCTCGTCCGCCGCGAACTCGAAGCGAAGTAGACGCGAAGACGGCCGCGGCCCCGGGATCTCCCCGGGGCCGCGGCCGTTTCTCAACTCACGCGTCGCGCCGCTTGAACAGGTACCAGGCGAAGCCCATGATGAGGGCCGCGAACGCCGCGAACACCCCGCCGGCGCCCCAGCGGCTGAACAGGTCGTAGTCCACCGCCATCCCGAGATCGGGCGGTGACACCGACATGAGCAGCGTCCCGGCGGTGAACGGCAGGAACTTCACGACCGGCACCAGCCAGTCCAGCGCGGGCACCATCGAAAGCCCGACGATCAGGTTCTCGAGGATCAGCGGCATCAGGAAGATGACCACCAGCGCCGAGGGCACCCCGCGGAACAGCAGGCCCAGACCCATGCCGACGAGCATGTAGATGAGCGTGTAGACGATATAGCCGAGCAGCGCCGACCGCAGCGGGTCGTCGAACAGGCCCGGCAGATCGCCCCAGAACACCAGGACGATGCCGAGGTTGAGCATCATCGACGCCATGGTCACGACCAGCGTGGTACCGGCGACGACCAGGATCTTCGCGGCGATGAGTCGCGACCGCTGCGGCAGAGAGGTGAGCGTCGGCTGGATCGTGCCGTGCCGGTACTCGTGCCCGGTGGCGAAGATCCCGATGATCGCCATGAACACCGCCAGGAACGGGATGCCGAACGAGGCGCCGCCGTTGACCGCGATGGAAAGGAACTCGGCATTCAGCTGCTCGTTGCGGGCCGCGAAGCCGAAGATCAAGGCGATGGCCGCCGCGCACAGCAGGCCAATGCCGGTCAGCCAGTAGGTCGAACGCAGCGTCGTCAGCCGCGTCCATTCGAATCGCAGGGCATCAAGCATTGTCGGCACCACCGGGCTTCTCGGTCGCGGTCACGGGCGGTTCGGTCGCGACGAACTCCTCAGAGGCGCCGGTCGCGGATATGAACGCCTCCTCAAGGGAAGCGCTGCGGGTGGACAACTCGGCCAGTTCGATCCCCTCGGTGAACGCCAGGTGCCCCACCGCGCCGATCTCCATGCCGGAGACCACGAGCTCGCCGTCGGCGCCGTTCGAGACGGTCGCACCCCCGCCTTCGAGAATTCCGGCGAACTCGGTCGCCGACGGGGAGCGGACGATGACGGTGGTCTGGGTGAACTCGCGGACGAACTGGTC
>NZ_JAKZEW010000040.1:0-258 GCF_022548875.1 Glycomyces sp. L485
CAAGCTGCGCAAGAAATACGCCGCACCCAAACCCACACCGAGTCCGGCACCGCAGGCAGAGACCGAACCGAACACCGGACCCGAACACGGGCCCCGAACCGGAACCGGACCCAAGCGAGACTCCGAACAGGACTCCGCACGGGACTCCGCACGGGACTTCGGACCGGGCGGGCGCTCCCGCCCTGAAGACGAGCACGCCCCCACACCGACCACACCGCCAGCAGACGCGGCCTCACCAGCCGCCCCGGTCGCGGTGAT
>NZ_JAKZEW010000040.1:395-38330 GCF_022548875.1 Glycomyces sp. L485
GCCGGCCCGAAACCCGCACCCGGCCGCCCCGAACCGGCATTCCCTCACCGCCACCGAACCCGCAGCCACAGCGCACTACAGCCGCCGAACCGGACCCGAGAGTCCCGCTCCCGCTCCCCACGACCAACCTCCGTGGCCGACAATGCACCCCCGACCTCCACTCAGCTCCTTCGTCGCTGACACGCCTGAAGCCCGTCCGAAGCGGACCAATCTCCGAAGAGCCCGCCCCACCCGACTCCTACCTCGTCCTCGCTGCCGCTCTTGGCGCAGAGGAACCATCCGCCCGACACTGCTCCCGCCAACGCCCCCGCGGCCATTGCCGGGCTCGACAGGCGACCGTGAACGGACACCGGCAATCGCCGCCTAAGACAAGACGTAGCGAAGGAAGACCACGCCATTGCCGAAGCGGCGCTCATCGGCCAGCCTGAGCTTGGCGAAGATGTCGTCGGGAAACCAACGGGTGCCGCCGCCGACCAGAACCGGAGAGAGGTACAGGTGACACTCGTCGACGACGCCGGCCTTCAGCGCCGCGGCGCCGAGTTCGGCTCCTCCCACGGTGATGTCCCGGTCCGAGGTCTCCTTCAACCGGCGGACCCCTTCGGGATCGAAGTCGCGGGTGATCCGAGTCCGCTCACTCGCCGGCGCATCGAGGGTGCGCGAGTAGACGACCTTGTCGGCCGCCTTCCAGATCCTCGCGTACTCGCGCTCGGTCTCGGGGATGTCGTCGCCGTCCGGATCTACCGCCTCCCAAGCGACCATCACCTCGTAGAGCCTGCGCCCGTATAGGAAGGTGCCGATGGTGCGCTCGAAGGCGTTGATGAAGGTGTGGACCTCGGTGTCAGGCACCGACCAGTCGAATCGGCCTTCCTTGTCGGCCAGATAGCCGTCCAGTGATATGACGCCCGAGTAGATCAGCTTTGCCATGCGGCCCTCCCGCGAGTCGATGGGTCCTTCAAGCAGTATCAGGGCCGACCGACGTTCGCGGTGGAAGCGGCGTCCTCAGCGGAGGATGTCGTCGGGCATGAGCGACATGGGCGGGGCGCCCATCGTCACCACCACGTCGCCGGGCTCGGCCAGGGCCTTCACTGCGGCCGGGACGTCGTCCCATTCGGGCACGAAGACCTTGTCCGCCTCGGGCAGGTCGACGGTGTCCTTGAGTCTCTCGCCGCCTTCGCCTTCGGGGACCGTCTCGCCGGGGCCGAAGATCTCCATCACCACGGCCTTGTCCGCCAAGGAGAGCGCCTCGGCGATCTCGGCGCGCATCTCCATCGTCCGGTACACGCGGTACGGCAGGAAGACCACGATCAGGCGACCGGGCGCGGCCACCTCCTTGAGGGTCTCGATCGCCGCGGTCATGGCCGTCGGATGGTAGGCGTACTCGTCGAAAACCGCGAAGCCGTCGGTCTCGCCGCGTTTCTCGAAGCGGCGCTTGACGCCCCCGAACGCCGCGATTCCCTCCTTGATCTCCTCCGGTTCGAGTCCGATCTGGAGGCCCACGGCGATGGCGGCGGCGGAGTTGAGTGCGATGTGGCGACCCGGCATCGGCAGGTGGAAGCGGCCGACGACCTGGTTGTGGACGAGGACGGTGTAGTCCACGCCGTCTTTGCTCGACTCGACCTCGCCCAGTTGTATGTCTGCGCCGTCTGAGAAGCCGTAGGTGGCCACTGAGCGGCCTTCGGAGCGAAACTTCGCGGCGAGGGCGGCCGTACCCCCGTTGTCGGCGCACAGGACCAGCAGGCCGTCTTTGCTCGTGTTGCGGCAGAACCGCTCGAACGCCTCGGTCAGGGACTCCATGTCGCCGTAAGTGTTCAGGTGGTCGACGTCGATGTTGGTGATGACGCCGATCTCAGGTCGGAAGCGCAGGAACGAGCGGTCCGATTCATCGGCCTCGGCTACGAAGTAGTCGCCCTCGCCGTGCGCGCCGGTGTGGGCGCCGATGGTCTCGCCGCCGTTGACGTAGGACGGGGCCTTTCCGGCGTGCTCCAGCAGCTGGGTGACGATCGCGGTCGTGGTGGTCTTGCCGTGCGTGCCCGTCACCACGATCGACTGGCGGCCGGTCATCGCGGCCGCGATCGCCTCGGAGCGGTGCAGGACGCGGATGCCGCGCTTGCGGGCCTCGACGACTTCGAGGTGCTGATCGTTGATCGCGGTGGAGCGGACGACGGTGTCGATGCCGTCGAGGTTCTCGGCGCGGTGCTCGCGGTGGAGGTTCACACCGAGCCGCTCCAGCTCAGGCAGGCTCGGCCAGTCCTTCGTCTCCGAGCCGGACACGGGCAGGCCACGGGTGACGTAGAGGCGGGTGAGACCGTTCATGCCGACACCGCCGACGCCGATGAAGAGGGTCCGTCCCAGGTCCTCGGCGGTGATGCCCTCGTCGATCGGGCTGGTCAGGTCGTTCGGGTCGTCGCTCATGACTGCTCCACCACCTTGATTGTGAACTGCCGCAGGGCTTCGTCGCCGTCGCGGCTGCCGAACCTCTCGGAGGCCTGCGCCATGCCGACCAGTCTCTGGCGGTCGGTGATGATCGGGATGAGGTTGGCCTCGATCCAGGAGGGGTTGAGGTTCTCATCGTCGCAGAAGACCGCGCCGCCTGCGGCCACGACCGGCCCGGCGTTTCGGTACTGCTCCTTGTTGCCCCAGGGCATGGGCACGAACACGGTCGGCAGGCCCAGAGCGGTCACCTCGGCGACGGTCATGGAGCCGCCGCGTGCCAGGACCATGTCGGCGGCTGCGTAGCCGAGGTCCATGCGGTCGAGGTAGGGCAGGGTCCGGTAGGGGACGGGGAGCCCGCCGGGAATGTGGACCGGTTCGTCGCGGCGGGCACCGATGATGTGGAGGACCTGGACGCCGCGGGTAGTCAGGGCCTGAGCAGCGCCGGAGACGGCGTTGTTGATCGAGGCGGCGCCCTGGGAGCCGCCGTAGACGAACAGGACCGGCCGGTTCGGGTCGAGCCCGAAGTGGGCGCAGGCCTGGGCGCGCATGGCGTGCCGGTCGAGGTGGGAAATGGCCGGGCGCAACGGGATGCCGGTGACGGTGCCCTCCGCCAGCAGCGGGGACGCCTGTGGCAAGTGCTGGAAGCCCAGGGCGAGGTTGTCGGTGAACTTGAGTGCCAGCTTGTTGGCGACGCCGGGCGGGTCGTTGTACTCGAAGACGACCATAGGGGTCTTGCGGCGCCAAGCGGCGAGGTAGGCGGGGACGGCGACGTAGCCGCCGAAACCGACCACGGCGTCGGCCTGGACCTCGTCCATGATGTCGCGGGTGGCCTTCATGGCCTTGAGCATCCGCGGGGCGGTCAGCAGCAGGTCGAGGTTGACCTTGCGCGGCAGCTGGTGGGCCGGGACGTTGCGCAGGTCGTAGCCGGCCTTGGGGATGAGCTCGTTCTCCAGGCCCTTCTCCGTGCCGAGGCAGGTGATGCGGATTCCCGGGTCGTGGCGGCGCAGGCAGTCGGCGTACGCGAGGAGCGGGTAGATGTGGCCGCCGGTGCCGCCTCCGGCGAGGACGACCGATCGTAGCTGTGGCACGTCAAGGCTTTCTGGTCGTAGGGACGGTGTCGGGATCGAGGGTTTCGCGAGGCGCGGGTGGCAGGGGAGCCCACAGGAATCGTACGAGACGGGACGGGTTTCGCGCCCGCAGTGCCGATGCCGCGTCGGGTTCGGCACGCGCGAAGCCCGCCAGCATGCCTACGGCGGCCAGGACCACGACGAGCGCGGTGCCGCCGTCGGAGATGAACGGCAGCGGAACGCCGGTGATGGGGATGAGGCCGAGCACGCCGCCGATGTTGATGAACGCCTGGCCGGCCAGCCAGATCGTGACGCCGGCCGCCACCAGTTTGCGGAAGGGGTCGACCGATCGGCGGGCGATGCGGAATCCGGTGTAGACGAGGACGCCGAACAGCGCGAGGATCACCAGGCACCCGACGACACCGAGTTCCTCGGCGATGAGCGCGAAGATGAAGTCGTTGTGGCCGTTGGGGAGCCATTCCCACTTCTGGCGGCTCTCGCCGAGGCCGACGCCGAACCAGCCGCCGTCGGCGATGGCGTAGTAGCCCTGGACGGCCTGGTAGCCCCAGCCTTCGGAGAAGTCCTCGGGCCGCGAGAACGACAGGATGCGCTCCATGCGGTACGGCTGGACGGCGATGAGGAGGGCCGAGCCCGCCAGCGCGATCGCGAAGAGCGTGGCGAGGATGCGCAGCGGCACGCCGGCCGACCACAGCAGGCCGATGAACATGGCGACGATGATGAGCATCGTGCCCAGGTCGGAGTAGCCGATGATGACCAGCGAGACGCCCACGATGGGGAACATGGGGACGGCCAGGTCGCGCCAGGAGGCGATGCGCGGGCCGAGCCGGACCAGGGAGTCCGCGATCCACAGCAGGAGCGCGAACTTGGCGAGCTCGGCGGGTTGGAACTGGACGGGACCGACGTGGATCCACAGCTCGTCGGTGCCGACGACCGCGTTCCCGAAGTTCGGTGCTACCAGGACCAGGCCGAGCAGGATCGAGAGCACCAGCAGCGGCCGGGCGATGCTGCGGTAGGTGCGGGCCGGGAGGCGCTGGGCGATCCAGAACCCGACGAGGCCGAACAGCGCCCACATGGCCTGCCGGACGACGACGGCGAACGCCGAGCCCTGCTGGGCGTAGGACTCGACCATGGTCGCGGAGAAGACCATGACCAGGCCGACGGTGAGCAGCAGGGCGCTGGAGGACAGCAGCAGGTAGTACGAGGCGAGCGGGCGGTCGAGCAGGCCTCGGAGCATCGCGGTGGCGCCGGACCTCACTGGTTCTCGCTCAGGTCTTCCATATTGAGAGTCTGCCTGATCGCGGCGGCGAACGCGTTCCCGCGGTGCACGTAGTTGGTGAACATGTCGTAGGAGCCGGCGGCCGGTGACAGCAGCACCGTGTCGCCGGGTTCGGCGTGGGCGGAGGCTGCGGCGACGACGTCGGTCATGACCGCATCGTCGCTCCCGTCGAGGGTGATCACTGGGAGTTCCGGGGCGTGTCGCGCCAGCGCGTCGGCGATCTCGGCCCGATCTTGTCCGATGAGGACCGCTGCGCGCATTCGCGGAGCGAACCGGGAGATCAGGGCGTCGACGTCGACGCCCTTGAGCTGGCCTCCGGCGATCCAGACGATGGAGTCGTAGGCGGCGAGCGCGGCCGCGGCCGCGTGCGGGTTGGTGGCTTTGGAGTCGTCGACCCAGTCGATGCCGCCGAAGGAGCCGACGGCGGCATTGCGGTGGGGTTCGGGGACGTATCCGCGCAGGGCCCGGCCGATCGCCTCGTGCTCCACGCCGACCTGCCTGGCGAGTGCCGCGGCGGCGAGGGCGTTGGCGACATTGTGGGTGCCGGCGGGGCGGACCTCGTCGACGGAGCAGATCTGGACCGGCTCGCTTCCGGTGTAGTCGACCAGGAAGCCGAGCGCGACGCCGAACTGGCCGCGATCCGGTTCACCGAGGGTGAAGCCGATGGTTTCGGCGCTGGAGCGCTTCGCCAGGGCGACCACGGCGGGGTCGTCGAGGTTGGCGATGGCGGCTCCCCCGCGCCAGACCGCGGTCTTGGCCTCGGCGTAGGCGTCGAAGCCACCGTGCCAGTCCAGGTGGTCCGCTGCGAGGTTGATGATGGCGCCGGCGGCGGGCGCAAGGAGTCTCGACCAGTGCAGCTGCTGGCTGGACAGCTCGACGGCGAGCACGTCGTAGGGACCGTTGGCGGCGTGTACGAGCGGCACGCCGATGTTGCCGAGCGCCGCGCTTCGCAGGCCGCCCGCCTTGAGCATGTCGGCGAGCATGGTCGTGGTGGTGGTCTTGCCGTTGGTGCCGGTGACGGCCAACCAGCGAGGGGCGCCGGGCCCGCGCATTCGCCAAGCGAGCTCGGGCTCGGAGTAGGTCTCCAGGCCTCGTTCGGCTGCGGCGACCGCGATGGGGTGATGGGGTGGGAAGCCCGGGGAGACGACGACCTGTTCGACTTCATCGAGCAGTGCGGCGTCGAAGTCGTCGGCCACGACGGTCCTGGCGCCTCGTTCGGCGAGCTCGCGGAGGCGCGCGGAGTCGACGCGGTCATAGACGGTGACGGTCTTTCCGAGTTCGAGGAGGACTTCGGCAGAGGCCGCCCCCGCGACGCGGGCTCCCGCGACGAGCAGTCGGTCGGCGATCTCCATGGCCTACCCCGCGATTCGCAGGAAGTCGGCGAAGAAGAAGCCCAGGCCGATGGCGACGCCGATGCCGGCGATGATCCAGAAGCGGACCACGATGGTGACCTCGGACCAGCCGGCGAGTTCGAAGTGGTGCTGGAGCGGCGACATGCGGAAGACTCGGCGTCCGGTCAACTTGAAGGAGGTGACCTGGATCATCACGCTGAAGGTGATGATGACGAACAGCGCGCCGATGATCGGCAGGAGCATGACGGTCTTGGAGGCGAGGGCGAGGCCGCCGAGGAGCCCGCCGAGTCCGAGCGCCCCGGAGTCGCCCATGAAGATCCTGGCCGGGTAGGTGTTCCACCACAGGAATCCGAACATGGCTCCGGCTGCGGCGCCCGCGATGAGTGCGATTTCGAGGGGGTCGCGCACGTCGTAGCAGTAGTTCGGCGACAGGCTCTCGCCGGCGCCGCCGCACCAGTGGCGGTACTGCCAGAAGCCGATGATGAGGTAGGCGAGGAAGGACATCATGACGGCGCCGGTGGCGAGGCCGTCGAGGCCGTCGGCGAGGTTGACGCCGTTGGCGGTGGCGTTGACGATGAACACGAACAGGATGACCGCGCCGATCTTGGTCAGCGGCAGCCAGGTGATGTCCTGGGTGAATGAGATGTAGGGGGTGGCGACGGTCTCGGAGATCTCGTCGGTTTCGATCGAGCCGGTGTAGTAGACGGCGATGAATCCGAAGATGGTCGCGGCGATGGTGAGGCCGAGGATCTTCATCTTGCCGGATATGCCGCCGGAGTGCTTCCTGCGGATCTTGAGCCAGTCGTCGATGAATCCGACGAAACCGCAGGCGACGAACAGGCCGATGAGGACGATGCCGGTGGCGGTGAAGCCGGTCGGGCGGTGGAACTGGATGCCGGCCTCGGCCCCGGGCAGGGCCATGAGGACGAGGTGCCCGGCGATGTAGGCGAGGACGGTGGTGACGATGAAGACGACGCCGCCCATGCTGGGGGTGCCGGCCTTCACCAGGTGGGTCTGGGGGCCGTCGGTTCGGATGGGCTGTCCCGCTTTGAGTCTGCGGAAGGCCTTGGCCGCGACGGGCGTGAGCGCCATGGTGAGCGCGAACGCCACGAACGCGGCGATGATTACTGCTCTCACTGGTCGTTGTCCTCCTTGGCGCGCAAGTGGTCGGCGACATCCCAGGTGCGGTGGCGGGAGCCTTTCACCAGGACGGTGTCGCCGGGGCGCAGCCTCTTCCGCAGCAGTTCGATCGCCGCGGTCTGGTCGGGTACATGGGTGGTGGCGGCGACGCCGTCGGCGCCGCTGATGATGGGTTGGGTGCCGTCGCCGACGGCGATCAGTTCGTCGATGCCGGCTTCGGAGGCCTGCTCGCCGACGCGGCGGTGGCATTCGGTGCTCTGCTCTTCGAGGTCGCCCATGAGGCCGAGGACGGCGATGCGGCGCCCGGCCGTGGGGAGCTGGCCGAGGGTGCGGATCGCGGCGCCCATCGAGGCAGGGTTCGCGTTGTAGGAGTCGTCGATGACGGTGGTGCCGTCGGGGAGGGTGAAGACGTCCATTCGCCGTTCGGACTGGCGTCCGGCCTCGGAGAGGCGCTCGGCGATGTGGTCGGGGCTCGCGCCGAGCCTCCAGGCGACGGCGGCGGCGGCGAGCGCGTTGTAGACGTGGTGGCCGCCCCACAACCGCAGTTCGACGGAGGCTTCGCCGTCGGGGGTGCGGAGGGTGAAGCGGTGCCTGCCGTCGCCGGGTTCGACGTCGGCGGCGGCGATGTCGGCGCCCGAGCGGATGCCGAAGGTGATGACCTGCGCGCGGGTGGACTCGGCCATGCGCGCGACGCGGGGGTCGTCGGCGTTGAGGATCGCGGTGCCCTCGGGGGCGAGGAACCGCGGCAGTTCGCTCTTGGCCTGGGCGGTGGTCTCGATGGAGCCGAAGCCGTCGAGGTGGGAGATGCCGACGTTGAGCACGACTCCGATGTCCGGCGGGGCGATCTCGCACAGCTCGGTGATGTGTCCCAGTCCCCGGGCCGCCAGTTCGAGCACGAGGTAGCGGGTGGCGGGCCCGACCCGGCAGACGGTGTAGGGGTGGCCGAGCTCGTTGTTGAAGTTGCCTTCGGTGGCCACGGTGGGTCCGAGGCTCGCGCACAGTTGCCCGACGAGGTCCTTCGTGGAGGTCTTGCCGTTGGAGCCGGTGACACCGATGACGGTGGCCGCGCTTCGGCGGGCCACGGTGCGGGCGAGAGCGGCGACGGCGCGCAGGGCGTCGTCGACGTAGATCGCGGCCGAGTCGATCTCGCGGCTGGCGATGGTCGCGACCGCGCCCTGAGCCGCCGCCTTGGCGGCGAAGTCGTGCCCGTCGACCTGCTCACCGGGCAGGGCAAGGAACAGCCCGCCGGGGCCGACCTTGCGGGAGTCGTATTCGATCCCGCCGGTGACGATGGCCTCGGGGTCGGCCGTCTCGCTGATTCTGCCGTCGACGGCGGCGGCGATTTCGGCCAAGCTCATGGGGATCACTCGGCGGTCTCCTCCTGTTCGATTTGTGCAGTGAAGGTCGTGCAGGTCTACGGCTCGCAGGCTTCGCCGTGGTCGGCGAACCTGCGGCTCTCGCGCTTCGCCGTTCCCGGCTCGACCCAGCCGACTTCGCGCAGTGCTCGGGCGAGCAGTTCGCGGTCGTCGCTCTCCACCGGACCGTCGGCGGTCTCGATGACCGTCTCGTGGCCCTTGCCGAGCAAGGCGATGGTGTCGCCGGGGGCGGCCAGGCCGGCGGCCTCCCGTACGGCAGACTCCCGCCCCGGAATATTACGGCAGGGGACGTCCCGCACGGCGGCGGCCACCTCGTCCCGGATGCGTCCGGGGTCCTCTGTGCGCGGATTGTCGTCGGTGACGATGACGAGGTCGGCGCCGCGGGCCGCCGCGGCTCCCATGAGCGGACGCTTGGTGCGGTCGCGGTCGCCGCCGGCGCCGAGGATCGCGATGACCTTGCCGGGTGTCGACTCCTTGAGCGAGTCGAGGACCGCGGTGATCGCCTCGGGTTTGTGGGCGTAGTCGACCACGCCGCGCACCGGCGCCGAACCGGAGACCAGTTCCATGCGCCCGGGGACGCCCCGGCAGGAGGCGATGCCTGCCAGCGCGGTCGGGAGGTGGACGCCGACGGCTTCGAGCAGGGCCGCCGCGAGCGCCGCGTTGGCGACGTTGTGGCGACCGGGCATGTTGACCCTGCCCTTGTTGGCCCCGCCCTCGGTGCGGCCGTTCGGGCCGACGAGGTCGAAGTTCTGGACGAAGCCGTCGGCGGCGATGCCGGAGGCGTAGTAGTCGGCGCCCGGGTCGGTCAGCGAGAAGCGGAGCGTGCCCTCGTGGGCGAGGGCGGCGATGCGCTCGTCGTCGGCGTTGAGGATCTCGGTCTCGGCGCGGCCGTCGAACAGCTCGGCCTTGGCGTTGAAGTAGTCGTCGAGGTCGGCGTGGAAGTCGAGGTGGTCGGTGCCGAACATGGTGAAGCCTGCGGCGGCGAAGCGGCAGCCGGCGACTCTGCCGAGCGCGAGGGCGTGGCTGGAGACCTCCATGACCACGTCGGTGACGCCGCGTTCCACGGCGACGGCGAGCAGCGCCTGGAGTTCGGGGGCCTCCGGGGTGGTGCGCTCGGAGCGGATGACCTCGTCGGCGATTCGGGTCTCGACGGTGCCGATGATGCCGCTGGTGCGCCCGGCCCGGGCGAGGCCGGCCTCGACGAGGTAGGCCGTGGAGGTCTTGCCGTTGGTTCCGGTGATGCCGATGAGATTGAGGTGCCGGGACGGCTCGCCCCAGACGCGTCCGGCGATCTCGCCGGTGAGCGCGCGCGGGCGGTCCGCGACGAACACGGGCAGCAGGTCGTCGCCGGAGGGGAGCTGAAGCATGGCGGCGCCCGCCGCGTCGGTGAGGACGCACGCGGCTCCGCGGTCGGCGGCCTGGCCGGCGAACTCGGCGCCGTGGCGCCTGGCGCCGGGCAGTGCGACGAACAGGTCACCGGGCTCGACCAGGGAGGCGGCGAGGCTCACTCCTGTGACGGTGAGGTCGGAGTCCTTCGCCGCCGGGATGAGGTCGGCGAGGTCGGTGACCCGGAAGGGCCTGGTCTCCTCGGGTCGCGGAAAGGTTGACACGGCCTGACCCTACACCGGAGCGGAGGGGGGTTAATTGATCACTGGCCCTTGGGGAGGTGTTCGTTGTCGTCGAGGTTGTTCGACCACGTGGCGAGCAGTTTGTTGAGCTCGCGGGCCTGGTCGCAGTTGATGGAGTCGAGGAACAGCTCGCGCACCAGCGACAGGATGCACGGCGCGGCGGCCTCCAGGCGCTCGCGGCCGTCGTCGGTGAGGATGACCCAGGTCGCGCGGTTGTCGTACTCGCACTTGTGCGGTTCGACCAGTCCCATGTCGGCGAGCTTCTTGACCTGGTAGGTGGCGGCGCTCTTGGCCGTGACGATGCGCTCGGCGAGCTCGCTCATGCGCAGGCGGTTCTCGTCGGCGTCGGCGAGCCGGACGAGGATCTCGTACTGGGTCTGGGAGATGCCGTGGTGTCCCTGGAGGCGGCGGTCGATCTGGTGCTCCAGCCGGTGGGTGACGGTCAGGAACCGCGTCCAGACGTCGCTGACGCCGGGCGACAGCCAACGGCTCTCGAAGTCTCCCGAGCCCATTCCCGACCTCCCTTCCATTCGGCGGCGCGATTTCCGTTCAATTTCGAACAATCCTACCGCAGCGGTTCATACACGAGGTTGAGTTACGGAGGCCATAGCCGGGAACCCGAGTTGGTAGTAGGCTCACTACCAGGCGTTATTGCCGTGACCCCAAAATCTACCGAACCAACCTCGCGTTCTACGCTGTACGCCGACACGTCCACTCGGCCTCACACACCCGAAGGACCCTCCCGCTTTGAACGGTTTCGCCGCACGCCCCGCTGACCAACGTTCGGCCCGACGGCTTCTCTCCTTCCCCGTCGTCGCCCTCGCAGTCGTCCTCTTCCTCATCGCCCCGGCCTCCCAGTCGGCCGCGCAGGAGGAAGACTCCGTGTCGGGAACGCTCAGCCAGGCCATCGAGGACTACCTCAACGCGCAGGACGAGCTCGCGGCGCTCCGGCAGGAACAGGAGGACCTGGAGGTGGAGCTGGAGGACTCCCAGGCCGAGGTCCAGCTCCTGCACGAGGAGCTCGACGACTACGCCTACGTCGCGCACACCACCTCCGACTTCCAGTCGACCGCAGCTCTCATGGCCACCGACGACCCCACCGACGCGCTCAGCGCGATGACGATGCTGGAGTTCCTCGGCGAGTCGCGCGCCGACAAGCTCAACGAGCTCGTCACGCGCCTCGCCGAGATCGAGGCCACGCAGGAGACGCTCGCGGACAACATCGACGAGCAGGAGGACCTGACCGTCGACATGGAGGCCGCCCGCGACGCCGCCGCCCGCGAGATGGCAGCCTCAGGCGGCGACAGCGCCGTCGGCCCTTCGGCCAGCGACGCCCCCGACGCCGAGCCCGCGCCCCGCAACTCCGACGGGACCCTCCCCTACGAGAGCTGCACCGAGAACGACCCGACCACTGGCGGGTGCCTGACCCCGAGGACATTGCACGCCCTGGAGCAGGCCAACATCGTCGGATTCACCCGCTACACCAAGTGCTACCGCAACGGCTCCTGGGGCGAGCACCCGAAGGGCCGGGCCTGCGACTTCGCGGCCCAGGTCGGCAACTTCGGCGGCGACGCCTACGGCGACGACAAGCGCTACGGGGACAACCTGGCCGCCTGGCTGGTCCAGAACGCCGACGCGCTCGGTGTGCAATACGTCATCTGGTATCGGCAGATCTGGATGCCCTCGTCGGGATGGAAGTCGTACTCCCTCGCAGGTGGGGACCCTTCTTCGGACCACACGAACCACGTTCACCTGAGCATTCGCTGACGTCGAGCACGCAGAGCTGAGCAGAATCAGCCTCGCTGGCGCTGTGTACTGTGGTGTCATGACGATCGGACGCTCCTCCATCACCCGGCGCGGAGCCCTGACCGCGGGTATCGCTGCAGTCAGCCTCGCCGCCTGCTCGGAAGAATCCGGAACCATCGGCACCGGCGACGACGGCGAGCCCGAAGAGCCCGCCAGCGCCGCGACGGTCGCCATCACACCCGCCGACGGCGCGACCGACGCAACGGCCGCAACCGAGATCGCCTGGACCGTCGAGCAGGGCGCCTTCACCGAGTTCAAGCTGACCGACGCGGCCGGCAACGCGGTCGAGGGCGACATGCACCCCGACGGCACCACCTGGGTCCCGGCCGCCCCGCTGGAGTGGGAGGGCACCTACACCGCCGCCGTCACCGCCGAGGACGACGCCGGCATCCCCGTAACGGTCGAGTCGACCTTCACCACGATCGCCTCCCCCGGCGACCGGGTCACCATCGAGAACTACCTGCCCGGCTACGACCAGACCGTCGGCCAGGCCGCGGTCCTCGCGTTCCGTTTCAAGGCCGGCTTCGAGGTCCCCGAGGACCAGCGAGAATCGGTCGAGCGACGCCTGTTCGTCACGTCGGAACCGGCCCAGGAGGGATCCTGGCACTGGATCACCGGCCGGGCGCTGGAGTACCGGCCCAAGGAGTACTGGCAGCCGAACACCACGATCTCGGTGCGGCTCGCGCTGGGCGGCCTGCCGTTGGGGAACGGCCGCTACGGCGAGTTCGACCAGGAGACGAGCTTCTCCATCGACTCCGAGACTCGGATGCTGGAGGCCGACGACGCCACCAAGCAGATGCGCGCCTACCAGGACGGCTCGATCGTCCAGACCATCCCCATCTCACTGGGCGCCGACGAGATCGACGGCCACGACGCCCGCTCCTACCAAGGCCAGATGATCATCATGAGCCGCGAGGAGGAGTCGAAGTTCGTCTCCGACCTCTACGACTACGAGACGGACGTCAAATGGGCGATGCGGCTGACCTTCTCGGGCCAGTACGTCCACGGCGCGCCGTGGGCCGAGTCGCGGCTCGGCAAGTCGAACGGCTCGCACGGCTGCATCAACGTCTCGGACGACATGGGCGAGTGGCTCTTCAACTTCGTGCGCTGGGGCGACCCGGTGCTCGTGAAGAACACCGGCCGGTCGCTGCCGCAGGGCGACGGCTTCACCACCTGGGACCTCGACTGGGAGCAGGTCCTGGCCGGCTCCTACCTCGAATCGACCACTGAGGAGAACTAGACCGGCTCGGAGTCGCGGACCTTCGGGTCCGCGGCCTGCGGGTGCTCCTCGAGGATCCGGTTGTGCGCCCAGCGCTCGACGAAGAACGAGCCGATCGGGACCGTGCCGCCCAGCAGCAGCCCCACGGTCTGCGGCCAGAACTTCCACCCGGCCTGCTGCGCCAGGTGGAAACCGAGCACCAGGTAGACCATGTAGCACAGGCCGTGGATCGGGCTGATCGTCGTCGACAGCTCCTCGATGCCCCAGAAGTACCGCAGCGGCATCGCGATGAACACGAGCACGATGAGGAACGTCCCGACGATGTACGAGACGATGCGGAATCGCTTCAGGGCGGCGTTCATGCTGTACTCCCCTGGTTCGGGTCTGATTCGGATTGCCGGGCTTTGAGAATGGCCGACTCGAACGGCGAGGTCACCGGCGGCGGCTCGGTGCGGCGGCTGGGCCCTTCGGGCCGGTCCTTGCGAAGCTCAAGGCGCATCTGCCGGATCCACAGCGTGATGGTGAACAGCGCGAACAGCGGCCATTCGAAGGCGTAGCCCCAACTGATGGCGTTGCCGCCCTGGGCGCGGCCGAGCTGCCACCAGCCGAGCAGCCCGAACCCGACCGTCAGCACCACCGCGAAGCAGTGGAGGACGATCCACGGAGGTGTCAACAACCGTCGCACTCGGCCAGACTATGCGGTGACCCACCCGATGTCGCCGCTCGGGGGCGGGCCATGGTGACATGGATCGGTGAACGAAGGACTCCCTGCGGCAGGCTCCGTGCGGCCCATGCCCCCGATCGACGCCGCCGAGGTGTCCGAGCTGCTACTCGACTGGTGCGGCGCCGACCGTGAGGACGCCGACGCGGCCGCTGCCGCAGTCACCGACCTCGACGGCGATCTGATGGAGGCGGCCGACCGGCGGTACCAGTCGATCGCCGCGGACATGGGCGGGCGGCTGTGGCTGCGCTGGCCGAAGCCCCCTGCCGACCGGGGCGCCGCCGGCCGCCTGCTGGGGCTCTACCCGGTGTTGGCGGCCGTGCCGCTCATGCTGGAACTCCACCGCGAGCGGGGCGTGGACGAGGCGCTGTCGCGACTGGTCCTGGCCGATGTCGGCGAGAAGCTTCGGCTGAACCGACGGCTCCACGGGCGGGCGGCCCTGGACGTGGCGTTCTGGTTCACCGCGCACGTGCGCGGCACGATCTACCAGCTCGGACGGCTCCAGTTCTGTATGGAGGGGACGACGGCGATGCCGCGCATGGGGCTGCATATCCGCGGCGAGGGCGGTCCGCTCTCCCCCGAGGCGGTGCGCGACTCCGTGGAGCGGGCGCTCGCGTTCTTCCCGGCGACGTTCCCCGAGCTGTTCCCGCCGGAGCGGTCGATGACGTTCATGTGCTCGTCGTGGCTGCTCGACCCGCAGTTGCGCGACTGGCTGCCCGAAGGGTCGAACATCCTCAAGTTCGGCGAGCTGTTCGACCTGGTCCGCCCGGCCTCCTACGCGAACGCCGGCGGTCGCGACGACATCTGGCGGTTCGTGTTCGCCGCCGCCCCCGACGTGCTGGTCGAACGGCTGCCGACCGACAACACGCTTCAGCGGTCGGTGAAGGCCGGGCTCGAGGCCGGGGTCGGGTTCCAGACGCGCCTGGGCGGACTGAACCGGAAGCGCCTCGGTCTGTGAGACCCACCGGCTCCAAGGCGACCGGAAGCGCCTCAGTCCGTGAGACCCACCGGCTCCAAGGCGACCGGAAGCGCCTCAGTCCGTGAGACCCACCGGCTCCAAGGCAATAAGGTGGGGCCTATGCGGATCGTCATCGCCGGATCGAGCGGCTACCTGGGCAACGCGCTGCGGCGCGCGATGGAAGGCAACGACATAGTCCGGCTCGTGCGCCGGACCCCCGGCGACGGCGACGAGATCCAGTGGGACCCCTACCGGGGCCGGCTCGACGCCTCCATCCTGGACGGCGTCGACGCCGTGGTGAACCTGTGCGGCGCCCCGATCGCGGGCCGCCGCTGGAACGCCGCCTACAAGCGGCGCCTCCGCGCCAGCCGCGTCATCCCCACGCAGGTCCTCGCCGAGGCCGTGGCCGAGGCGGGCGTGCCTCTGCTGGTGAACGCCTCTGCCTCCGGGTGGTACGGCGACCGCGCCGACGTGCCGGTCGACGAGACCACGCCGGCCGCCGGGGACTATCTCGGGAAGACCTGCGTGGCGTGGGAGTCGGCCACCTCCCCCGCCCAGGAGGCGGGCGCCCGCGTGGTCCGGCTCCGCACCGGCCACGTCCTCGGCCCGGGCAGTCCGCTGCTGGCCGAGCTCGTGCCGACCTACCGGTGCCTCCTCGGCGGCCGATTCGGGAACGGCCGCCAGTACCTGCCGTGGATCTCGCTTCGCGACTGGACCGGCGCGGTCCGGTTCCTCCTGGACGCCGACGTGACCGGGCCGGTCAACATGGTCGGCCCGACCCCGGCGACCAACCGCGAGTTCACCCGTGCCCTGGCCGCGGTCCTGCACCGGCCCGCGCCGTGGATCATCCCGGGCTGGGCCGCCCGGCTCGTCGCCGGCGAAGCGGCCATCGAGCTGCTGCGTGGCGCGAAGATCCAACCGACCGTTCTGCGGGGCAAGAGCTTCGCGTACCGGGACGAGACGGTCCTGGACGCGCTGCGTTACGCGCTCGCGACGTGACCGCTCGGACTTCGTCGCAGACTGCCGATCGTGACCCTGGCCTGCCTCTCCACAAGCTCGGCGGACCAGTGGTTCAGGCAGCGGAGCCCCGAGCCGTGGCAGCGGTCCTGGCAGGCTCGGGCGCCGCAGTGCCCGTTCCGGTACTGAGCACCTCGCCGATCCCGGCGATGTTGTCGCGCACCGCCTCCTCGTCGCCGAGGCCCTCGACCAGGAGCAGTTGCCTGGCCACCCCGGTCCGCTCCGCCGAGGCCGCGAGCCTCTCGGCTACGTGATCGGGCGACCCGACCGCGTGGCGCTCGATCATCCAGTCGACGTAGGCGCCGTGATCGCGCCGGTTCCGGCCGGGTTTGAGGCTCACGTACTGGCCGACGCCGCGCGTCAGCAGCTCGGTCAGCGACTCCCGCAGGGCGTCCGCTTCGGCCGGTCCGGCTGCGATCTGCGCCAGATGCGTCGAGACGTGCTCGGCCGCGTCAGGGTCGAAGCCGCTCGCCTCCGCCGCGCGCCTCCACACTTCGATGAGGGCGACATGGTCTTCGTCGGGGGCGTGCATGCCCAGCAGCAGCGGCTGCCCGAGGCTCCCGGCCAAGCGGGCGGTGCCCTCGCTGGTCGCCGCGACCCACACAGGGCGGCCGTTCCCAGGCGGCATGACCCGCACCGGCAGCACGTCGAAGAACTCCCCGGCGTGCGCGACCTCGCTTTCGCCGGACAGCCATCGCACGAGCAGCCGCAGGCCCTCCTCGAAGCCGCGCTCGTAGCGGTCGAGGCCGGAACCGAATACGTCCAGGTCGATCCACGGCCCGCCCCTGCCCACACCGAGGCGGAAACGGTCCGGCGCGAGTGCGTCGAGCGTCGCCGCCTCCTCCCCCAGCGCGACCGGATGTCGGTTCGACAGCACCGCCACGGCCGTCCCCACCTGGAGGCGCTCGGTGGCGGCGAGCAGGTGCGAGGCCATGAGCGTCGCCGAAGGGTTCGCCCCGTACTCGATGAAGTGGTGCTCTGCGATCCAGGCGCCGTCGATCCCGGCACGCTCGGCGGCCTGCGCGTAGGAGACGACACGGCGGAGCGTCTCCGCCGGTGCGACACCGGGGAACACTCCGCCGAGTTGGAACAAGTCGTATGCGGTCATGCAGAACAGTATGGGCTCTTGCGCGAACGCCTCAGTGCCGCAGCATCTCAGCGACCAGGAACGCCAGCTCCAGCGACTGCTGTGTGTTCATGCGGGGGTCGCAGGCCGTCTCGTAGCGATCGGCGAGCTGGTCGTCGCGGATCTCCTGGGCGCCGCCGACGCACTCGGTGACGTCCTCACCGGTCAGCTCGATGTGGATGCCGCCAGGGTGCGTCCCGGTCTGGCGGTGGACCTCGAAGAAGCCGAGCACCTCGTCGACGACCTGGTCGAACGCGCGGGTCTTATAGCCCGAGGCGGCCTCGTAGGTGTTGCCGTGCATCGGGTCGCACTGCCACACGACCTTGCAGCCGGCGGCCTCGACCTTCTCGATGATCGGCGGCAACAGCCCACGGACGTTCTTGTGGCCCATGCGGGTGATGATCACGAGCTTGCCCGGTACGTTGTCGGGGTTGAGCTTCTGGCACATCTCGACGACCCACTCGGGGGTCGCGGTCGGGCCGATCTTGCAGCCGACCGGGTTCGCCACGCGCGACAGGTAGTCGATGTGGGCGCCGTCCAGCCGGCGGGTCCGCTCGCCGTTCCACAGCATGTGCCCCGACAGGCCGTACGCCTTGCCGTTGAAGATGCGGGTGAGGGCCCGGTCGTACTCGATCGCGAGCATCTCGTGGGACGCGTACACGTCGGCGGTGTGCAGGGCCTCGTCCTCGACGCCGCACGCGGCCATGAACGCGACGGCCCGGTCGATCTCGCGGCCGATCGCCTCGTAGCGCTCTCCGGCGGCCGAGGTGCGGACGAAGTCCTTGTTCCAGTCGTGGACGGCCTGGAGGTCGGCCAGACCACCGTGCAGGTAGGCGCGGAGCATGTTCATCGCCGCGGCGGCGTTCGCGTAGGCGCGGATCATCCGCTGCGGGTCGCACACCCGCGCTTCCTCGGTGGCTTCGAGGGAGTTGAACATGTCGCCGCGGTAGACCGGGAGCCCGAGTGCATCGGTGGCCTTGGAGCGCGGCTTGGAGTACTGGCCGGCGACGCGGCCGACCTTGATGACCGGCAGCGAGGCGCCATAGGTGAGCACGACCGCCATCTGCAGGAGCGTGCGCATGTTCGCGAGCACGTGGTGCTCGGTGTTGTCCAGGAAAGTCTCGGCGCAGTCGCCGCCCTGGAGCAGGAAGGCTCGGCCCTCGCAGACCTCGGCGAGCAGGCCCCGCAGGTGGTCGACCTCGTAAGGTGCGACGATCGGCGGAACGCCCGCGAGCACCCCGGCCACTTCCTCGACTTCGGCGTAGTCGGGCCACGGAGGAGTCTGCTCCCTGGGAAGACTGCGCCAGGCGTCGAGCTGATAGCGTTCGGCCTCCTCCGCGTCGGCGACGACGGGAACGAGACCGGGATTGCGCAGATCATGCCATTGGCGGTTCACGCGCTAATCCTACGTGGCTGTTCCGGCGGTGTACAAAAGTGCATTCGCCATCTCATTGGGTGAACCCGCACACCCGATCGGCGTGCTCGGGCATCCCATGTTTCGGCGCGCGTCTAGGCTGGCCTGGTGCGCAAGACGACGATTGAAGAGTGGCTGGCCGATCTGGCATCGGACAAGCCCGCGCCGGGCGGCGGCGCCGCGGCGGGAATGAACGCGGCGGTGGGCGCGGCCCTGGTCTCGATGGTGTGCAATCTGACCATCGGGAAGCCGAAGTTCGCCGAACACGAGCAGGTCATGCGCGAGGCGCTGGCCGAGGCCGAGCGGCTCCGCGCCGAGGCCGTCCAGCTCGCCGAGGACGACGCCGAGGCCTTCTCGGGAGTCGTCGCCGCCTACAAGCTGCCGAAGGGCACCGACGAGGAGAAGGCGGCCCGCACCGCCGCGATCCAGGCGGGCCTTGTCGATGCCGCGGAGGTGCCTCTGGCCGTCGCGAAGGTCTCGGCCGAGATCATCCGGCTGTCGGGGCGGATCCTCGACGGCTCGAACCCGAACGTGCTCTCAGATGTGGCCGTGGCTGCGTCGAGCGCGAAGTCGGCGCTGGAGTCGGCGGCGCTGAACGTCGACATCAACCTGGTGTCGATCAAGGACGCCGCCCAGCGCGAACGGCTCGCCAGCGCCCTCAACGAGGCGCTCCAGGCGAAGGTGCAGGCCGAAGCGATCATGCAGGCCGTGGCGAAGAGGATCAGAGCATGAGCGACATCGACGGGCGCGCGGTCGCCAAGGCGCTGCGCCAAGAGGTCGGCGAAGCCGCCGAGCGGCTGCGGGGCGCGGGCGTCGTGCCGACGCTGGCCGTCGTCGTGCCGACCGACGACGAGGGCACCGCCTGGTACGTGCGGTCGATCGCGAAGACCGCCGACAAGCTGGGTCTGCGCTGCCGCATCGAACACCTCACCGACCCCGGGCGGGACGAGATCGTCGCGAAGCTCCAGGAGCTGTCGGCCGACCCGCAGATCCACGGGATCATCTGCCAGACGCCGCTGCCGGAAGGCGTCCAGCTCTCCGAGCTGGGCGGGCACATCCACCCGGGCAAGGACATCGACGGCGCGAACCCGCAGAGCCTCGGGCGCCTCGCGGCGGGACTGCGGACGTGGGCCCCTGCGACGGCGGCGGCCGTGTTGGAGCTGTTGCACCGCCGAGGCGTGCCGCTGTCGGGCGCGCGCGCTGTGGTCGTCGGCCGCTCCACCGTGGTCGGCAAGCCCGCGGCGCTGCTGCTGCTGGCCGAGTCGGCGACGGTGACCGTGTGCCACTCGCGCACCAAGGACCTCGCCTCGGTCTGCCGGGAGGCGGACGTGCTGGTCGCGGCCGTGGGCCGGGCGGGCATGATCGGCGCGGAGTTCGTCGGGCCCGGCGCGACCGTGATCGACGTGGGTACGAACCCGACGCCGGACGGCGGCCTGGTCGGCGACGTCGACTACGAGGCGGTCGCCCCGATCGCGGGCGCGATCACGCCCGTTCCGGGCGGGGTCGGACCGGTGACGACGATGCTGCTCCTGCGCAACACGGTCGAAGCCGCCGAACTGGCAAATACCTGACAGACATTCACGATTACCGAGCGTAGTGTCGGTCCGACACGACCGGGTCCGCAAACCCGTTGCTCCACGCGTTCCTCGACATCGGCGGCGTCGCCATCGTGGTCGCGTCGGTCTGGACGGCGATGCCGTGGGGCCCGGCCGCGCAAAAATGGCTGCTTGTCGGGCTGATCACCCTGGTGCAGCGTGGCGGTCCTGGCGTTCGTTCCCGAGGCGTCGCACGCCCTCAAGGGCCGGGGCCTCGCGATCGGGATCGCCGTCAGCGTCGCGGCGATCGTCCACACCCGTCGTGCCGCCCGCTCGGAGCAGAAAGCGGCGGCGGATGGTCGGCGGTAGAAGTCCGCATCGAGACCCGTCACCTGGACGCCGTGGGTCTTTAGGGACGTGAAGTCGGCGAGCTGCGGGAGCCGGCCGATTTCACCGGTAGAAGCCACGGGCACGCCCGGTCTGACGAACCGGACGTGCCCGTGGTTGTGCTTTCGTACCGAACTCAGGCTCCGAAGAAGACTTCGGCGTCCTGGTAGCGCTCGACCGGGACGGTCTTGAGCACGTCGGTCCCCTCGTGGATCGGGATGCGCACGACGTTGGTGCCCTGGAGCGCCATCATCTTGCCAAAATCGCCCTCGTTGGCCGCGTCGGCGGCCTCCAGGCCCAGACGGGTCGCCAGGACCCGGTCGAACGCGGACGGGGTGCCGCCGCGCTGCAGGTGGCCCAGGATGATCGCGCGGGTCTCGGAACCGGTGCGCTTCTTGATCTCCTCGGCGACCCAGTCGCCCACGCCGCCGAGCTTGACGTGGCCGAACGCGTCGACCTCGCCGTCCTTGAGCTGCATCTCGCCGCCCTTGGCGACCGCGCCCTCGGAGACGGCCACGATCGTCGACTTGCCGGCGTCCATCCGGTCCTTGACGAAGTCGGCCACCTTCTGCATGTCGAACTCGACCTCGGGGATGAGCGTCGCGTTGGCGCCGCCGGCGATCCCAGCGTGCAGGGTCATCCAACCGGCGTGGCGGCCCATGATCTCGACGACGATGCAGCGGTCGTGCGACTCGGCGGTCGTCCACAGCCGGTCGATCGCCTCGGTGGCGATGTTGACCGCGGTGTCGAAGCCGAAGGTGTAGTCGGTGCCCGACAGGTCGTTGTCGATGGTCTTCGGGACGCCCACGCAGTTGATGCCGTCGGCGGTCAGTTTCGTGGCCACGCCCAGGGTGTCCTCGCCGCCGATGGCGATGAGGGCGTCGACGCCGAGAGCGGCCATGTTCTTCTTGATGGCCTCGACGCCGCCCTCGATCTTGTAAGGGTTGGTACGCGAGGAGTGGAGGATGGTGCCGCCCTGGTCGAGGATGCCCTCGACGGTGTCCCAGTCCAGAGGCTGAGTGATGCCTTCGATCGGGCCTTTCCAGCCGTAGCGGAAGCCCACGAATTCGTGGCCGTATTCTTTGGTGCCTTTGCGGACCGCGGCACGGATGACCGCGTTGAGACCGGGGCAGTCACCGCCGCCGGTGAGCACGCCAATGCGCATGCGTCGTACTCCCTAGAGTGAGAACTGTTAACTGGGCGGCCTCATTGCCGAAACTTGGCTCAGCCTATCTCGGCACTTCGCAGCGGTGATGCGGGGCCGCGGCGCGTCTCAGCGGAGGTCGGGAATCGAACGCTCGCGGCGGAACGCCTCCAGCGCCGCCCAGCGCTCCAAGTTGAGCTTCGCGTCGGTGAGGGCGTCGTGGAGGTCGGCGTCGTCTGCGACCGGCAGTTCGGGTCGGCCCAGGTCGTCCCAGCGCTGGCGCAGGTCCTTGGTCATGCGCGGCAGGGCGCGCGGCAGCTCGGGCATGGCGCCCCACAGCTGCGCGAACACTACGTGGTCGTAGGCGCCGTACCAGGCCCACATCTCGATGCGCTCGCCCGGATGGGAGCCGGACTTCTTGCGCACGGGGGCGATGAGGAACTCGTAGAGTTCGTCGCGAATGGTCGCGCGGCCCTTCCACAGCGGACTGGCCGGGCCCGGCAGTTTGTCGAGGACATTGCGCCGCACCCAGTCGATCGCCCTGGACGGATCGAATTCCGTTGAGACGGCGTAATACTCACGACCATGTTCATCGACGACGCCGATGGAGACCAGGTCGATCGTGCGACCGTCCTCGATGAACTCGCAGTCGTAGAAGTATCGGTACGCCACGCATCGGCCTTTCCTATGATCACGGGCGGCATCCTCGGCCGTTCCCGGCAGTCGCCCGTATGTCGCCGGACTGGAGTCGACGCTACGCCATACGATCTGGTGGCCGGTATCTGACCTCGCAATCCGCACATGAAGAAAGTGATATCGGACATTCAGCGCTAAAATTCGTATAATCGCTCGTACATTTGAACGAGCGACAAGTGCGCCCTGCGAACGCAGGACCCAACGGAGCGTGAAGTTTCCGACACCAGGCTCTGTACAACTACGGAAAAGACAGCGATCATCGGAGGGAACCCGCGGACCCGGTCCCACCGAAGGGGGAAGAACCATGGGTGTCAGCCCATCTGAAGACCCGCTCGCAGGCGTCGCCATGTTCGCCGGCCTCGACCCGCAGGCCCGGCGCAGGATCGCGGACGTGGCGGTGCAACGCCAGTACCGCCGCGGCCGCCTGCTGTTCTTCGAGGGCGAAGCGGGCGAGTCGCTCATCATGATCCGCTCCGGGGCGGTGAGCGTCTTCCGCACGGCCGCCACCGGTGAGCGGGCCATGCTGCACGTCGCCCGCGCGCCCGAGGTCCTCGGCGAGGTCTCGCTCCTGGACGGCTCGCCTCGCTCGGCCTCGGCCGAGGCGCTCGAGGACACCACGGCGCTGGCGCTGGCGCGCTCGTCGTTCCTGGAGCTGGTCCACGGCAGCCCGAAGATGCTGGACGCGGTGCTGCGGTCGATGGGCATGATCGTCCGCCGACTCACCGAGCAGTCCTCCGACCACGTGTTCCTCGACCTGCCCGGGCGGGTGGCGAAGACCCTGGTGCGCCTCGCCGAGCAGCACTCCTCCCCCATGACCACGATCGAGCTGAACCAGACGCAGCTGGCCGAGATGGCCGGGGGCTCGCGCCAGAGCGTGAACCAGGCGATCGGGATCTTCGCCAACCGCGGCTGGCTGCGCACCGAGGGCCGCAAAATCGTGGTCGTCGACCTCGCGGCGCTCAGACGCAGGGCCGGATTCGGAGGGGCCGAGGGCTAGTCGCGGCCCTTCTTCTTGACTTTGGCGGCGTACTCGTCGACGTAGTCCTGGCCGGAGAGCTTCCGCAGGGCGTCCATGACCTCGTCGGTGACGGCGCGTTCGACGGTGCGGTCGCCGACGAGTCCGGCGTAGCGGCCGAAGTCGAGCGGCGGGCCGATCTTGATCCGGGCCCGACCGACGCGCGGAAGCCGCTTGCCGATCGGTTGCAGCTCACCGGTGTTGAGCATCGCCACCGGCACCACCCGCGATCCGGTCTCCAGCGCCAGGCGCGCCACCCCGGTCTTGCCGCGGTAGAGCCGCCCGTCGGGCGAACGGGTCCCCTCGGGGTAGATGCCGAAGAGCCGGCCCTCGGAGAGGACGCGCTTGCCGGTGCCGAGTGAGGTGTGAGCGGCATCGCCCCCGGCGCGGTCGACCGGGATCGCGCCGACCGCCGCCACGAACGTGCGGGTGAGCCAGCCCTTGAAGCCCGTCCCGCTGAAGTACTCCTCCTTGGCGATGAAGGTGATGTGGCGCTTGACCACCAGGGGCAGGAACACCGAGTCGAACACCGCGAGGTGGTTGCTGGCGAGGATCGCCGGCCCCGTATCGGGCACATGGTGGAGCCCCTCGACCCGGGGGCGCCATATCGCCCACAGGATCGGCCCCAGCACGGCCTTCAACACCCGATAGATCACGGACTCAAGCGTATCGGTAGTGGTCAACTCGGCCCACGGCGAGCGCTCGGGGGCGCGCGAGCCCGGCCGGGGGCCGGCGCCCGAGCGGTGGCCGCCACCCTCCGGTCCGTGCGAGAATGGGCGAGCGGCACGAAAAGGGACTCAGACGCTGGGAGGCGGCGTGTCAACCGAATCCGAGGCGTTCACGTTCGACGTCGGTCCGGACGCAGAGGCCACGATGCTCCTGTGCCACGGTTTCACCGGGGACCCGTCGAGCTTGCGCCCGTGGGGCGAACACCTGCGCGATGCGGGCTTCAACGTGGTGTGCCGCCTGCTCCCCGGGCATGGGAGACCATGGCGGGAGCTGGCGAGGACCACCTGGCAGCAGTGGTACGCCGAGCTCGAGGAGGGCCTGGCGGAGGCGCAGAAGTTCGACCGGCCGGTCTTCGCCGGAGGTCTGTCGATGGGCGGCTCGCTGACTTTGCGGCTCGCCGAGCAGCGCGGCGCGGAGCTCGGAGGGATCGTGCTGGTCAACCCGGCGATCTACGACAGCAAGCCGCAGGGCTTTCTCGCGCCGGTGCTGCGCTATGTCATGCCCAGCGTGAAGCCGATCGGCTCGGACTTGGCGAAACCCGACGTCCGGGAGAAGACCAGCGACCGGACGCCGGTGGCGGCGTACGCCTCGCTGCGGCGCCTGTGGAGCGTGACGCGTCCCGACCTGCACCGCGTGACGCTGCCGGTGCGCATCTTCACCAGCGCCGTCGACCACGTCTGCAACCCCCGGAACAGCGCCGTCATCCGAGCCGGGGTGCGTTCCAAGGACGTCGAGGCTACGATTCTCCCGCGCAGCTACCATGTAGCGACCCTCGACTACGACGCGGAGACGATCTTCTCCGGAACCGTCGAGTTCATGACCAAGCAGTTGGCCAAGACCCGAGGTGCCCATGACTGACCGCGAAGAGGAACCGGAGCAGGGCGGTGAGATGCGCCCCGAGGACGTCGACCGGCGCTTCAACGAGCTCATCCGCGATCTCAACCCCGATCACTCCTCCGGGCTTCCCGAGCCCATGACCCCGCCTGCACCGCCTCCCGCCGAGGAAGACGAGCCGACACTGCTGGAGCTGTGGGACGCCGAGCTTCCCGAAGACGAGGACGAAGAGGACTACGAGCCGCCGGAGCCGCCGCCGATGCCGTGGCCGAGCCTGCCGGCGATCGGCGGCGTCCTGTTCATCCTGGGCGGTCTGCTGCTGCTGGTTCGGCCGGGCATCGCGCCGCTGGGGACGAACCCGGGCCGGCTGATCGGCTTCCTGGTGTTCGTGGTCGGCGTGTGGCTGCTCATCAGCCGGTTGAAGGACGATTCCGCGGAGGGCGAGACCGACGACGGCGCGGTCGTCTAGGCCGTGTCTGATGGCCTCGGGCGAGGTCGAATCCGAGGTCATTTGTTCGCTCGCAAGGCGGAAGGCAGTCCGGCTACCGGGCTTGCAACCAGGCTGCCTGACAACGCAGCGGGCGGGCAAATGGGCCGGATACGGCCTAGCCGGGGTTGCGGCGCTCGGCGTTTCAACGGGCAGAACGGGTCCTTGACGGAGCAAACGATTGCAGATCAATTTCCGCGGCTCTGGGAAGTACCCCGCCTCTCCATCGGGTGGAGACGGCCACATACGACAGTCGACCGGCGCTGATTCGATAGGCCTCACTACGTTTGGCCTGCATGGCGACGCCATTCCCACCGTGGGCTCACGAGGCCACTGCGCGCACTGGCCGGCCGGCGTCGAGGAGCGCCGTGAACCTCGCAAACATCGCGAAATTCCGAAGTTGAGGGCCGGAGGCGTTCGATTTTTTGCAAACGGTTGCGTAAGAAGCCTTGACCCTGAGAAAGGTCTATCCCTAGGCTTATCGACATATATTGATATCAATCGCTCAGGAGGCAGAACCGATGCGACGATCGATCGCACTCAAATTCGGGACGGCACTGGCCACGGCGGCCGCGGTCGTCGCCGGCGTCGCACTCTCGATGACCCATGCGTCGGCCCAGACCAGCGGCGCGACCGGGTACGCGACCCAGAACGGCGGAACCACCGGCGGCGCGGGCGGACAAACGGTACGGGCCACCTCGGGGACCGAGATCCATCAGGCCCTGTGCAACCGGGCCAGTACCAGCACCCCGGTCATCATCGAAGTCTCGGGAACCATCAACCACGGCAACACCGACAAGGTGTCGGGCGACAGCTGCGACACCGCCGACGACGTGATCGAGCTCAAGAGGATCAGCAATGTCACGATCGTCGGTGTCGGCGGCGGAGCCGTGTTCGACCAGATCGGCATCCACATCCGCGAGTCCAGCAACATCATCATCCAGAACGTGAACGTCCGGAACGTCAAGAAGTCGGGCTCGCCCACTTCCAACGGCGGGGACGCCATCGGGATGGAAGCCGACGTCCGCAATGTCTGGGTCGACCACGTCACCCTGGAGGCGTCGGGCGGGGAGAGCGAAGGCTACGACGCCCTGTTCGACCTGAAGAACAACACCCGGTACGTGACCCTGTCGTACAGCATCCTGCGCAACTCCGGCCGCGGCGGCCTCGTCGGCTCCAGCGACGGCGACTCGGGCAACAGCTTCATCACCTACCACCACAACCTGTACCAGAACATCGACTCCCGCACGCCCCTGCTGCGCGCCGGGACGGCCCACACCTACAACAACCACTTCACCGGCATCAACAAGTCGGGCATCAACTCCCGATTCGGCGCGAGCGTCCAGGTCGACAACAACTACTTCGAGGACTCCAAGGACGTCCTGGGTACCTTCTACACCGACGACATGGGCTACTGGGAGGTCAGCGGCAACATCTACGACAACGTGACCTGGTCGTCCGACGGCAGCGACAACCACCCCGCCGGGCCGAACCCGCAGTCGACCACCTCGGTCAGCATCCCGTACGGCTACGACCTCGACGACGCCGGATGCGTGCCGGAGGTCCTGCAGGAGACCGCGGGAGCCGACAAGGGCCTGCTGGTGTCAGACGGCAACTGCTCCGCGGAGCAGCCTACCGGCGGTCCGAGCGACGGTCCGAGTGATGAGCCGACAGGCGACCCGACCGAGCCCGGCGGCAGCAACCTCAGCATCGGGGCCGGCTCCGACGGCTCCAGCAAGGCCGGCGGGACCAGCTACGGCAACGTGCGGGACGGCGACATGAGCACCTACTGGTCACCGAGCGGCCCGACCGGCCGCATATCGATCAAGTGGGGCTCCGACGTCACGGTGTCCGCGATCAACATCCGCGAGGCGTCGGGCGCCGAAGGCGACATCGACTCCTGGCAGGTGGTGAACCACGACACCGGTGCGGTCCTGGCGTCCGGCAGTGGAGCGGGCGTCATCTCCTTCTCCCCGACCGCACTGCGCAAGATCGACTTCGTGATCACGAGTTCGAGCGGCACGCCCAGAGTCGCCGAGTTCGAGACCTACGCCTAGGACTGGTCGAGGAACGAGGAAGCCTCCCGCTGTGTCCGTCACGCTGCGACAAGGCAGGCGGGAGGTCTCCGTCGGGCATGGCCGGGAGTACCCGCGCCTAGTCCTTGCGGTTGAGCCAGGACAGGATCGCGTCGAGCAGCCCCTCGGCACCGGGACCCTTGAAGACGTCCTCGGAAGCGCCGGGGAAGGTCAGCGGCGCGACCCCGTAGGCGTCCGTGACGGCCTGCGTCTGCTTGGACTGCGCTTCGGACTCGCTGACGACCAGCAGCACTCGGGGATCGCCGACGGGTTTGGGCAGCGACTTCGGGAGCTTCTGCGGTGCCACCAGGACCAGAGCGTCGGCCGGGTAGCGGGCGGCGGCCAGCGCGGTCCAGGCCGCGCCGCGGCCGTGGCCGACGAGGACGGCCCTCCGGGGGATCGCGATGGCGGCCTGCACGACGTCGTGGACGTAGGCCTCGACTCCGCCGGGGGCGGCCGGCGTGTTGCCCTGGCCGCGCACGCTGACGGCGGCGGCGTAGCGGCCTGAGCCGGCGATGCGTTTGAGCCATAGGACGCCGAATGCGGCGGCGCCGGCCCCGTCGCCGGTGCAGCACAGGACGGGCGAGGCGTCGGGGTCGTCCTGTGCCTCGAAGTCGAACAGGTCCGCGGGTTCGATGACGGCGATCTCGCGTTCGACGGCGGCGGGCTCGGGGGTGCGGGTGCGCCGGACCCAGGCTTGCAGGCTCACTTCGCTGGCTCCTGTTCGAGGGTGTCGATGATGCGGACGAGGCCGGCGAGGTACTCCTCGGCGTCCACGGCGAGGCGGTGCCGCGGGGAGATCCCGGTCGAGTCGACCTCGTACTGGGCTGATTCGCTGACGACCTGCTGGCGGAAGTTCGCGGCGCGCTCGGGGTCGCCCTTGCGGATGTTGAGCCAGTGGGAGATCGCGTGGGTCTGCCAGTGGACGATGGGGAGCACGCCGACGCCGGGCTCGATCAGGCCCGCGACCGCCAGAGTCTCCACTCGCGGTGAGAACATGCGGGCGAGCAGCTTCGGGTATTCGGATTCACCGTCGACGCCGAGCAGTCCGGCCGGGACGCAGCCGATCTTCGGCTTGTAGCCGGTGGCGAAGACGACGACGTCGGGGCGCACGGTCTCGCCGTCGGCGAAGGCGACCTCCCCGCCTTCGAAGTGGGCGATCTCGGGGCGGTGCTCGATGGAGCCGTCGCCGACGTGTTCGAGGTAGCGGCCGTTGCGGATGGGCTCCTCGTCGGTGTGGCTGTGGTCGGGCGCCTCCATGCCCATGCGGGCGGAGAGGTGCCGATGCCCCTTGAGGATCCGGTTGGTGAGGAGGCTGCGGATCCAGCGCGGCCTGTTGTGCAGGCGCGCGAGGGCGTAGTCGGCGGGCTCGCCGCCGAGGTATTTCGGCAGGTACCAGTAGCCGCGGCGGACGGAGTGGACGCAGCGGTCGGCGTTGACGGCGGCCTCGCAGGCGATGTCGATGCCGGAGTTCCCGCCGCCGACGACGAGCACCGATTTGCCGCGCAGCCGGGAGCCGTCCTTGAGCTGCGAGGAGTGCAGGACGGTGCCGCGGAACAGATCCTGTCCGGGGTAGGAGGGCAGGTTCGGGACCCAGTGGTGTCCGGTGGCGACGATGACGGCCCCGTATCGCAGGCGGCGGGCGGCCGATCCGGCGGCGGGCTTGACGACGACCTCGAAGCGAGAGCCCTCGACGGGTTCGATGTGGGAGATCTCGGAGCCGTACCAGATGTGCTCGGCGAGGCCGAAGTGCGCGGCGTAGCCCTTGAGGTACTCGAGCATCCGGGCCGCGGAGGGGTAGTCGGGCCAGTGGTCGGGCATGGGGTAGTCGGGGATCTCGGTCTGGGAGCGCGAGGTGACGAGGTGGGTGTTGGGGTAGAGCGGGCTGTGCTGGTTCTGAGGGTTCCAGAGGCCGCCGAGAACGGTGTCGCGTTCGTAGCAGTCCACTTCGAAGCCGTTCTCGCGGAGGTTCTTGACCGCGATCAGGCCGGAGGCTCCGGCGCCGATGACGCAGACGGCCTCGCCGCGGTCGTATGCGGCTTGGGAGGAGTACTCCTGCAAGGGACTTGCTCCTTCTGATCGGGGGCGACGAACGGGTGCCGACTCGGCAAGCAGTGGGCGTCAGGGCTGAGAGCAGATTACCGTGAGCGGGGTTCATACTTTCGGGGGAGGTAGGCTGCGCGCGTGGTGTTCGAGCTGTGGAAACATCCCCCGGTCGGGACTCCCGTGTTCCGTGAGGAAGGACAGGTCGTGGTGGCCTCGCACCGCCTCGCGAAGGAGGTGCTGCTCGATGCCGGGCGATTCTCCCCCGCGAATGCGCTCGACGCGGTCACCCCGCTGCCGCCTGCGGTGCTGCGGGAGCTGACGCGGCACCGGTTCCGACTCCCGGCGACCTTGGCCAACAACGCGACCGACAGCCACGCGCACATCAGGGGCCTCTATGCGGAGGTGTTCGCACCGGCGCGGGTCGAGGCGCTGCGACCGTGGCTGACCGGGCTGGCGCGCAGGGCGGTGCTGCGCGCGACGGGACGGCTGCGGGCGGGCGAGGCGGTCGACCTGGACGCCGCGATCTCGTCGGAGATCCCGCTGGCCGCGCTGGCGCGGCTGCTGGAGTTGGACGTGGACGCGACGGCCGAGGTGAAGCGATTCAGCCGAGCGGCGCTCGAGCTGTTCTGGGGGCGGCCCGGCCCTGACCGCCAGCTCGAGCTGGCGCGGATCGTGGGTCCGTATCACGCGGTGCTGCGCTCATGGGCGGCGAAGTCGACCGGAGCGACGAGGCGGGTGCTGGAGGCGCACGGCGAGGACGCGGCGACCGCGGCGCTGTTCTTCCTCCTGGTGGCTGGCCAGGAGACGACCTCGCAGTTCCTGACGCTCTTGGCGCACAAGCTGATCGAAGAGCCGGATCTGCTTGAGGCCGAGCCCGCGGCGGTAGTGGAGGAAGGCCTGCGGCTTCTCCCGCCGCTGGTGTCCTGGAGAAGGGTTGCGGCGGCCGACACCGACCTGGGCGGATTGGAGATCGCCGAGGGCGAGTCGGTGCTGGTGTGGCTGGCGGCGGCCGGAGCGGACGAGGGCGTGGCCGAATGCCCGCACCGGATGGTGCCGGGACAGCGCGGATCCAGAAGGCACCTGGCGTTCGGCGCCGGGGCGCACCGCTGCCTGGGCGGGCAGTTGTCTCGCATGGAGGCTGAAGTGGTCGTCGCCGAACTCGCGCCGCTGCTGCGACGCTGCGAGGTCGTGAAGGCCCCGGTCAGCGAGGAGAACCTCTCCTTCCGAATGCCGAGCCCCCTCGTGGTCGCCATGCGCGGCCACCCGGGTTCGGTGACCCGGGCGGGTTAGAGGGCGCTGCTCCTGAGCATCTCGCAGGTCTCCTCGTATTCGCGTGCGGGGCGGAGCAGGCGAGGATGCCGGGGACCCGCTGCAGCGAGCGGGTAGCGGCGGACGATCGCGCTGCGCAGCACCAAGGCGGCCGCGTCGAGGCCTCGCTCGCGAGCCCCGATGTGCCAGGGTAGACGGCATGACGACTTCCGCTCAACTTCGCAAAGGCGCGCTTTCCAACCCTGAGGTGGTCGAAGACGATGCAGACGGTGCGCTGGTGTTCACTGTAGCCGGCAAGGAGTTCGCCTCGCTGGATTCGGACGCCCGCGTGCGACTGCGGCTGCGGGCTGCCGAGGCTGGGGACATGGCCGCCCAGTACGAGACGGCCGAGCGCGCGGGCGACTTCGTGCGTCTGCCTATCGACGACATCGACGGCCAGGCTCTCAACCACTGGGTACGGCGCGCCTGGCTCCGGTGTGCGCCACCGGAGCTCGCGGCACGGGCGTCCGCTGCAGAGAAGGCCGGCGCCGGTGAGGTCGGCGACCTGCCGAAGGCGATCGGGCGACCGGCCACCCGGGCGCTTGCGAACGCCGGCGTCACCACGCTCGACCAGGTCGCCGGGCTTTCGGATTCGGAGCTCAAGGGGCTGCACGGGGTCGGACCGAGGGCCGTGAGGATTCTCCGGGAGGCGCTTGAGGCCCGCTGACGGCCACGCGATCTGGGGGTCCGGCTGATGGAGCTTTTGAATCTGCTGGACGTTGAGGTCGAAGCGCAGGCCGGCCTGGGGCATCTCGGTCGCGGTGCCGGAGCCGCCGCCGGTGGGCACGAGGGCACAGTCGGTACACAGGTCAGTAGACGGACATCCCGGTCACAGTGCGAGCCATTCGCCGGCGCCGAGTCGGAAGACCTCCGGCGACAGTTCCCCCGCTCCGTCGGGGATGCAGCCGAGTCGGTCGCCCGGGAGGTCGAGGAGGTTCTCCCGCTCGGCCAGGCCGGGTTCGTGGGGCCAGGCGCCGATGACCACGGCCGCTTCGACGCCCCGACTGGAGAGCGCTTCGAGGGTGAGGGCGGTGTGGTTGAGCGTGCCGAGTCCGGCACGGGCCACCACCACGGCCGGGCACCCGAGTTCGACCGCCAGGTCGCGCACGTTCCAGCCGTCTTCGCCCATCGGGACCAGCAGGCCTCCCGCGCCTTCCAGCAGCACGACGTCGGCGGTGCGCTCCAAGGCGGCGTCGGAGACTTCTTTCAGCCGCAGCAGCGGCGCCTCGGCGCGACGTGCGGCGGCGAAGGGGGCGAGCGGGTCCGGGTATGACCTCAGGCAGCGCGCCGGGGCACCGCTGAGCCGACCCGCGGTCGCGGCGTCGTCATCGTCGCCGGTCTGAGCGATCTTGACGACCTCGACTGTGGTGCCCTTGGACAAGAGCTGCGCGGCGATGGCGGCCGTGGTGACGGTCTTGCCGACACCGGTGTCGGTGCCGGTGACGATCACCGGGCCGTCGAATTCGATCATGGCCGCTCCTCCTCGACGACGTGCAGCGCCTTCTCGAAGTCGGCGGCCTCGACTCCCACGTTGATCGTGATCCGCAGCCTCGAGCGGTGATCGGGTGTCGACGGCGGCCGAAAGCAGCCGACGGCGACGCCTCGGTCGGCGCAGCGCTCGGCCCAGGCCCGGGCGGCGTGGGCGTCTCCGGCCGGAGGCGACAGGACCCCGGCGGCGGGCGCCGGGGCGTCCAGTGCGCGAGCGGCGAGCGCGGCGCGGCGTCCTAGTTCGGCGCGGGCCCCGTCTGCGCCGCGGGCGATCGCGAGCGCGGCACTCGCCCCGGCCACGACGGCGGGTGGGGGCGCCGTGTCGTAGATGAAGGTCCGACTGGTGTCCGTGAGGTGGCGGCGCAGCACCTCGGGGCCCGCGATCACGCCGCCTGCGGCGCCGAGGGCCTTGGAGAGGGTGGCGGTGATGACCACGCCGGGGTCGCCCGCGAGTCCGGCGGCGGCGACTCCCCCGCCGCCGTTCTCACCGATGGTCCCGACGGCGTGGGCCTCGTCGACGATCATGAGGGCCTGGTGAGCGGCGGCGAGGGCGTGGATGTCGACGAGGGGCGCGGCGTCGCCCAGGACGGAGTAGACCGATTCGACCACGACGATCGAGGGTCGCAGCTCGGTCAGTTTGCGTTCGAGGTCTTCGAGATCGTTGTGGGCGAAGGTGTCCGCGGGTCCTCCCGCGAGTCGGGCGGCATCGTGGAGCGAGGCGTGGGCGTGGGCGTCGAGCAGGACGGGGCCGGCCAGCGCCGCGATCGCGCCGAGGTTGGCGAGGTACCCCGACGAGTACAGCGTCGCGGTCTCGGTCCCGGTGTGGCCGGCGAAGTCGGCTTCGAACGCCTCGTGGATCTCGGTGGTGCCGCGGACGAGTCGTGATCCGCCGGCGCCGAGGCCGTGTGCTTCGAGCGCGGCGGCCGAGGCGGCCTTGACATCCGGATGGGCACTCAAGCCGAGGTAGTCGTTGCCGGCGAGGTCGATCGCGTCGGCCCTGGGCCGGGCGTCCCTGGCGAGCCCCGCCCGCCCGCGCAGTTCGGCCTTGCGCGCCAAGCGGTCCCAGACCCTCATACCAGGACCTCGTCGACGGCTTCTGCGAGTGCGTCGACGAGGAGGTCGGTCTCCGTCTCGCCGAGGGTCAGCGGCGGCATGACGATCACGGTGTCGCCCAAAGGCCTGAGCCAGACGCCGCGTTCGCGGGCGGCCTGGCATACGTCGAAGCCGGTGCGGGCGGTCCTGGGCTCGACCTCGACGCCGATCATGGTGCCCAGCCGGCGTACCTCCTTCACGTGTTCGTGCGCGGCGATGGGTTCGAGGAGCTTGCCGAGGCGTTCGCCGAGCCTCGCGGCCTGGCCGACGACGTCGAGTTCCTCCATGACGCGGAGGTTGGCGAGGGCGGCGGCGCAGCAGAGGGGGTTGCCGGTGTATGTGTGGCCGTGGAAGAACGTGCGCGGCCCGGTGTCGCCCGGGCGGGCGAGGAAGGCTTCGTAGACGTGCTCGGCTGCCAGCACGGCAGAGAGGGGCAGGTAGCCGGCGGTGATGCCCTTGCCGCAGGTGAGGAGGTCGGGGACGACGCCTGCGTGCTCTGCGGCCCACATCTTGCCGGTGCGGCCGAAGCCGGTGGCGACCTCGTCGAAGATGAGCAGGGCGCCGGAGGTGTGGGCGAGCTCCCTCGCGGCGCGGAGGAACGCGGCGTCGTAATCGAACATGCCCGCGGCGCCTTGGATCATCGGTTCGACGATGATCGCGCAGACCTGGTCGCCTTCGGAGCGCATGACCGACTGGAGCTCGGCGATGGCCCTCGCGTTGCGTTCCGGTCCGAGGGCGCGGTCTCCCGGCGAGGCGATGCCTATGGTTTCGAGCAGGAGCGGCTTGTAGGTCTCGTGGAAGAGGCTGTGTCCTCCGACGGAGACTGCGCCGAGGGTGTCGCCGTGGTAGGCGTACTCCAGGCGGACGAACTTGGGCCTGGGGTGCCCGGTCTGCGCCGAGTACTGGTACGCGATCTTGAGGGCGGCCTCGACGGCGGAGGATCCGTCGCCGGCATAGAAGACCTTCGTCAGATCGGGGCCGTCTCCTCTTGGGGCGAGGGCGATGAGGCGCTCGGCGAGCTCGATGCCGGGGGTGTGCGTGGTACCGAGGAAGGTGGAGTGGTCGAGTTTCGCGAGTTGCTCGGTGACGGCCGCGTTGACGTCGGGGTGGCAGTGCCCTAGCGTGGTGGTCCACAATGAGGAGACCCCGTCGAGGTAGCGGCGCCCGTCCACGTCGATGAGCCAGGGCCCCTCTGCTCGTTCGACCACGGTGGGCCGGTCGTCGACCCAGTTGGCGTGCTGTGTGAACGGGTGCCAGACGGCGGCGTCGTCGCGGGCGGTCCAGTCGGCGCTGTTCGTCATCGCCGGCTCCCCTCTTAGTGGTTTCCTACAAAGTTCTTTGGAGGATAGTCGAGGTTCAGTGTCCGGCGGTCCTCGACCCGAGGGCCCTGCGAGGCGCGACTCATCCCACGCCGCCGTCGAGAATGGGCCCTAAGCATTGCAAATCCGTTGCAGCCTAATATGACCGACACGACCGGAACGCCGATCCTCCGTCCCACTTTCTACACTTTGAACACACTCCGGCTCTTGACAAAAAGAGCCGTCACGTTCAGACTGGTGGAACTTGCGGCAATCGCGGAGGATTGTCGCTTACCTCCCCCTTAGGTTTCTCAAGGCCCCGGCGAGCTTGCGAGCCGTAAATTTGCGAGGAAGGCTCTGTGTCGCACCAGAACCCCGAACCGGCCCGAACCCCCGCGCCGGGCGAACCTGAGGACGAGCGCAGGCCCACGTTCGGCGACGTCTTCGGCAACCGGGAGGCGGCCGCGTTCCTGGCGGCATACTGCCTCTCCAGCGCCGGCGCGATGCTCAACCGGGTCGCCGTCACCTTCCTGGTCTGGAGCAACACCGGTTCCGCGGCCCTCGCCGCCGCTTCGTTCGCGATCAGCTTCGCCCCGTATCTCGGTCTCGCCCAAGTCCTCGGCGCCATCGTCGACCGCTACGCCTACCGCAACGTCATGGTCGTGTGCGACCTGCTGCGCGCGGGCCTGGTCGCGCTGCTGCTCATCCCCGGCATGCCCGTCCCGGTCATGATGGCGGTCGTCTTCGCCGTCGCGGCCGTCCAGCCGGCCTACTCCGCGGCCCGCACCGCGACCCTCGCCCAGATCCTCACCGGTGAAGCCCTCTCGGTCGCCATCGCGCTCAACCTCAGCGCCACCGGCGTGTCCCAGATCATCGGCTACCTCGCCGGCGGCCTGCTCGCCGCGATCAGCCCGTACACCGCGCTCGCGATCAACGCGGCCCTGTTCGCCGTCAGCGGCCTGACCGTCTTCCTCCTGGTCAAGTACCGGCCCTCGGTCAACAAGCGCGAGGAGCGCCGGCACGTGCTCGTCGAGACCGGCGAAGGCCTGAAGATGCTGCGAGACAACCGGGTCCTGCGCACGGTCTCCTTGGCCATCTGGGGCCTGTACTCCCTGGCGGCCGTACCCGAGGGCGTGGCGGTGCTGTGGGCCGTCCACCTCGACGGCGGATCGATCACACAGGGCACGATCATGGCCGTCGACGCCGCCGCCGCGATCGTCGGCCTGCTGGTGTTCACGCGGTTCGTCCAGCCCGCCTTGCGCGACAGGCTCATACGGCCCCTCGCGTTCGCCGCTCCGGTGGTGCTGGCGACCGCGCTGCTCGACCCGCCGCTGACCGGAGTCATCGCCATCGCGATCGGGATCGGCCTGTCGACCGCGATCATGGCGCCGCTCAACGCCACCCTCGCCCACTGCATCCCCGACGGATGGCGCGGCAGGATCGTGGCCGCGGCGAACGGCGGACTTCAGCTCTCCCAGGGCCTGGCCATCGCCGTGGTCGGCGCCGTGGCCGAGTTCGGCGTGCCGCTGCCGTACGTCGTCGGCGCCTGGGGCGTGCTCGGGCTCGGTCTCATGGCGCTGGTGACGCGGCGCTGGCCAACCGCCGAGGAGATCAAGTCCGCCAAAGCGGCGGCGGCTCCCGCCAAGGCCTGAAACGATCGAGTCGGCCGACGGGAGTGCGCCGTCCCGTCCCGCGGTCGGAGGACTAGGCTCGACACGGCGTCAACCGGAATCACAGGAGCACTGTCGTGGAACACAGCAAGACCGTCGAGCTGCGCGGACACCTCATCGACCAGGGCGTCTTCGCCCGCGTCATGGACGATGTCCTCGAGTACTCGGGGGCCTATTCGATCGACCGGTTCGACGTGGGCCGTCACCACACCGACGAGTCCTACGTCGAGCTGACGATCTCGGCCGAGACCCCCGAGCAGCTGGAGCGCATCGTCATGCGCCTCCAGACGCATGGGGCCAACCCGGTCGACCCGGGCGTGGCGACCCTCAAGCCGGCCCCGCGCGACGGGGTGTTCCCAGAGGACTTCTACTCGACGACGAACTTCGACACCCGCGTGCGCGTCAACGGCGGCTGGATCGACGTCGAGAACTCGGAGATGGACTGCGGCATCATCGTCGCGCCCGACCACTCTTCGGCGCACACCCTCCCGGTCTCCGACGTGCGCGCCGGCGAGCTCGTCGTCTGCGGCGGCGAGGGCGTCAAGGTCCTGCCGCTGCCCGAGCCCGAGCGTCTGGATCCCGAGTCGTCGAACTTCGAGTTCATGTCCTCGGGCGTCTCCTCGGAGCGTCCGCAGGCCCTCCAGGTCCGTCAGATCGCCGAGAAGATGCGCGAGGTCAAGGCTCGCGGTGAGAAGATCCTCTGGGTCGGCGGTCCCGCCATCGTCCACACCGGAGCCGGTAAGGCGCTTGAGGCGCTCATCGGAGAGGGCTACGTCGACATCCTGTTCGCAGGGAACGCCCTGGCGGCGCACGACATCGAGTCGTCGCTGTTCGGCACCTCGCTCGGCGTCGACCTCGACAAGGGCCACGGCGTGCCGCACGGCCACGAGCACCACATCCGCGCCATCAACCAGATCCGCTCCTGCGGCTCCATCGCCGACGCGGTCTCGACCGGGGTGCTGCGCAAGGGCATCATGCACTCGCTGGTCGAGAACGGCAAGCAGTACGTACTGGTCGGCTCGGTCCGCGACGACGGCCCGCTGCCGGACGTTTACACCGATGTCATCGAGGGCCAGCGCGCGATGCGATCGCTGCTGCCGGGGGTCGGATTCGCGATCATGGTCGCGACCATGCTGCATTCGATCGCCACGGGAAACCTGCTGCCCGCGAAGGTGCCGCTGGTGAGCGTCGACATCAACCCGGCGACGGTCACCAAGCTGGCCGACCGAGGCTCGGGCCAGGCGATCGGCGTCATCACCGACATCGGCCTGTTCTGCGAGCAGCTCGCGAGCGAACTGGTCGTGGGCTACAAGCGCGAGTGACCGCGGCGCGGCACGGGTTCAAATCGGCGTTCTCGGGTTTCATCCGGAAATATTGATTGACATCACATCGATATCTGTTTATATTTGGTCGAGCAACTCAGCCAGGTGTCCGGGCTCCGGTTGGGCAAGGGCCGCGGGCGCCGCCGATCGAAGGCAGATCGATGAGGAAAAGCGAACTCGTCGGCCTCTTGACCGTCGGCGCGGTCACCGCAGCCACCGCCGCCCTCGCCCAAGTCGCCGCACATTCCTTTTTTA
>NZ_JAKZEW010000040.1:38363-38514 GCF_022548875.1 Glycomyces sp. L485
CAGACAGCCGAACCCGAGCAGACCGAGACCTACACCTGGAGCAACGCCGCCATCGCCGGCGGCGGCTTCGTGCCGGGGATCGTGTTCAACGAGACCGAGGCCGACCTGACCTACGCCCGGACCGACATCGGCGGGCTCTACCGCTGGCAGG
>NZ_JAKZEW010000003.1 GCF_022548875.1 Glycomyces sp. L485
TTACTCGAATGCCCAACTTTGCAGTTCCGCCTTAATAGCTTGAAACCGACAAAATGCTCTGGAAAAGAAAAACAGGTCAGAGGCTGAGCCTCTGACCTGCGAAAACGTCGAGCTAACCATCGCTACTTTGAACACACCACCGCAGGTATACGGCCTGCTGGAACAGCTCTCAGGCCCCGACTCCGGCAAGAACGGCATTTCGGGCCCCTCCTCGAACTCCAGCTCAACTGACGGATACACCGCCGAGGACGCCTCCGGGCGGATTCCCCGCCCCCTCCATCGACGCCTCTCGCTCGACCAGCGAGCCGCGCTGGTCGCCGCCTTCGCCTCCGGCGCCAAGCAAAAAGACCTCGCCGCCGACTACGGCATCAGCATCCGCAGCGTCAAGCGGTTGGTCCGCGCGGCTCGTAATGCAGGCGCAAACCCGCACCCCAACAACGAATAGCGCTCACAGTCAGTCTTCGAAGTAACGAGGATCAACCTCTTTGAGGGTGCAGTGGTGAGCCATGACCCCGATCCCGTGCTCAATCATGATCACCACTAGAGAGACGTGCTCCGAAGGTCGAGTGCAGCAAGACGTAGTGGACCCTCATGGTTGGTGAACGGGTTGTATACGACCGTATCCGGTGATGCCGATTCAAGGATGCGGGTGACCTGTGCCGACTCGGCTTGAGGTAGCGCGCCGACGTGCCGCAGCGCCACGGCGAATAGGTACATGCGTTGCAACAGTCGCGATTCCGGGTTTGCCTGTGCCACCGGGTCCCAAGGGCTCGCGAATATGGGACTCCCCTCACGGATGCCCATTGGATCGCTGAGGGCAGCTTTGAACGCTTCAACGGCGTCCAGGTCCACTCTCAGTCGTCGCGTTAGCGGTCTGGTGAACATGGGCAGATACAAGTCGGAGAGGCCCATACGGATTCGAGCGTCAGCGCGAGTCGCAATGGCGGGCAGGTCGTCCGGTCCAGCGGCACCAAGAGCGATGGCCAGTGTGTCTCCCCAACCGCGATGCTCGCGGTTAGAAGGATCTGTTTGGAACCATTCTTCCAGCTGTTGGATAGCCACGACGGACACGGGATCGGTTGGAAACAACTGGGTATAGGCGGCTAGTTGCTCGTCTGCGTAATAGTGCCCCCTCAGTCCTATGGACCTGTTGCCCTCTGTGAGGATGGCCTTGAACAGGTCGTCGGGCACGTTCCAGCTGTCGCGATCCAGGATCGAGTCGAGGGCTTGGTTCGACCAGTGGTGCCCCATGATGCCAAGTCTTGATGCGAGCGCGCGAAGGACTTCTTCGCTTCCGTTGTTCTCGTGTTTGGCCCACAAGAGAAAGCGGCGATCTTTGCGGAGCGAATCATCGTTGTCGGCCTCACGGCGAATCATATCGGCGATGTCTGGGTAGCGGGACGCGACTATTGCAAGCGCTGACATGACGTTGCGTCGCTTATCATTGGCTGTTTGGTTTCGGTTACCAAGCTTCCCATTCAGCCTATCGAAAACCTGTTCGCTGAAGTGTTCTGACAGTCGGGCCCAGTTCTCGGCGATGAGTTCTACGAGGATCCGGTCAACAGGACCATAATCTTCTGCGTCGAGCTGGACCCCGGGTGCATCTGGGGCGCCAATGGTTTCCTTGATACCGTCAATCAGGGTGAGGTCTCCGAGGATGAGCATGCCGATCCATGCCAGTCGTCGGCGTTCTTCGAGTTCAGGACCATAGGCGCACAGCTGGTCCTTGATCTCATGGTGTAGCCATTCCATCTGGGGTGTGAAGGTGTCTGGGCCAGTGAGGTTGTTGTGGGCCTGTTGATCGCTCTTGATCGCTTGGACAAGCCCGACGAGGGCGGTGCGGCGAACCTCTGGGTCAGGTTCGTTCTTCCAATCCGCGAGCAGATCGACCAGGTCAGCTGCGGTCAGCGAGCTGCGTGCAAGTTCGAACGTCAAGACCTCGCGCAGTTCTGGTTCGAGATGTGCAAGCAGATCGAGGGTCTGATCGAGGATGCGCTGCGAAGACGGATCGGTCCTGCCGCAGTATGTCCTGAGGATGGCGGACGGGATGGTGTCGGGAATCCCTGAACTGATGGGCCTGGTGTCGCTGAGGGTCTTGCCGGCGAACTCCTGGACCGCTGGCTGCTCGGGCCATGCGCTGATAACGGCCGGAACGTGCCACATCAAGAAGGAAGGATCGACGCTCGTGCACAAGACCGCCAGCTCCGATGCGTCATAGCTGGCAAGCACTTCCTGCGCGGCGACGGATGGGGGACCTTGTTCGGCTGCGATGCCCAGGAATCGCTTCCAGGCAACAGCTGCGGATTCGGCCACAACGACACGGCCTTCACGCGAGTCGTTCTCATCGATGTGGCGCAGCAACGACACCAGTACGGCGAAGCCCTCCTGCGGGCCCAGGACGTCGATGGCGACGCCCGCCATCGGCGCGGCAGTCGCGAAGTCTCCATGAAGCCGGTCGGCAAGCGCGGCGCGAACCTGTGCATCATCGAGGTAGTGCTCGACGAGACGGCGGGCAGCCGCGTAGGGGCGTGGCTTGTCCAGACTGTCCAGCAGGACAGCCTTTGCGTCGCCGGAGGGCAGTGCAATGGCGAGGTCGGCTGCCCCAGAGACTGAAAGCCCTCCGAGTCCAGCCTCGATGGTCAGGCGGAGTGCCTCGGCGAACGCCGGATCATCCCGCCACCGCTGGGGAATCAATCCGATGTCGTACAGAATAAGACCACGATCCTCCGGGTTCGCGAGTTTTGCGGCGGTCCACGACTTGAAACGGCCGTCTGCCTCAAAGGCGTTGCAGGCCAGATACCATGCGAGAGCGCGATCACCGCCGTCCTGTCCGTTCGTCTCCAAGGTCTCAAGGGCAAAGTCCGCAACCGCTGCATCGCCCGCGGCAGCGAGGTTGACAAGCGCGGCGACAGGCCATGCCCCAGTCCCAATATCCTCTCGGTGCAGCAGCGTCAAGAGCCATTCGCGTTCTTCCTGCCGGTACGACCCCGCGTTCCCCGGTGCACTGCTCGTCTGCAGCACATGAAGGCTCGCTAGCCGAAGCGTCTTCGAAGGCTGGCGGCGCGCCCAGTCGATCAGTCGCGCAGTTTCAGAGGCATCAGACCAACCCTCGCCGAGGGCGAGGATCGCAGCGGCCTGAGTTCCCGAGGATGGCCCGCTTTCGGTCAACGCTACGAGTCGGTCCATCATCTGAGATTGACCGCCGAATCGGCGGCCGATGGCTACCGCCGCGTTGATCTTCACCTCGTCTTCGGGATGTCGCAGGCCCCAAAACAGCCGCTCGGCCGCGACATTATCGGGGATGGCGAGATCACGCAGCGCCCACATGGATGGTGCCGGGTTGGGGCGAGGTGCCGTGAGCCAACGTTTCATGACCGGCAGGAGTTCGCCGCGCACCATCTGATTAGCGAGCGTGGCGGTCAGCGCCGTTAGAAGGTTCGCTCGATGACGTAGCGACGGATGGCGCTCGACCCGGTTGACAAGCCGACCGACGTAACTGGCCTGCGACTTCGGCATGAGCCTAACGCCTGCGGCGAGCGATTCGGCGAGCAGCTCGAAGCCATCGATATCGGCCCATTCCTGGCCACTCTCGTCGAGCGCCTCGGAGAGCAACCGTTCGGTGTCGTGGGGATTGACTTGCGCGCTCAGCAGCGCCAAGATCACGTCGCGCCAGGTCGGATCATGCACGAGTTCCTGTATTGCTTCGACCTGCCGACTCGTGGGCTGTGTGGCGAGGTACTGGCCAGCCAGGTGGTCGAGCACCACGCGGTGCAGGAACCCAAACGTTCCGGCGCCGTGGGACACGATCAGTCCAAACTCGTCGGAGGCCATTGCGAGGACGTCATCGGCGATACTGCGGGCCTCGGCCTCCGGATAGCCGAGGACTTCGTCGTCGATCATCGACTCGACTATGAGCTTGCGCATTCTCGCTTTGGTGACGGTGCCGGAGGGATCCCCGACGCGGAGCCTGTAGGCGACAGCGGCGAACAGAATGGCGGCGTTGGAGGCGTCTAGCACAGGTTCTTTCGCATACGAGGCACGTTGTCGCATCTGCGGATGCTTTTCGACCAACAGTTCGACAAGCCGGGTGTATATCTTGAACCGTTGCCGCGGCAGAGGCTCACCCTGCCATTTGGTGGCCAACAGTGTCAGAAACAGAGGGATTCTGGAGAGTTCGGAGAGCTCCCGAGTGGCCTCAACCTGGTCGAGGAAGGACTCGACGCTGGCACTCCATGGCGGCATGACGCCTGTTTCGGCTTCTGGAGGTGTGGCTGGCCGTAGGATTTCGGCCGTGATTGCCCGTCGCTGCCGATCGGTCAATGGTGTCAGTTCAGCTTGCTCCCAACGGAGACTCCAGTTCAGCCGACCGACCGCGTACGGACGCGTAGAGAGGATTGCTGACGCCTGAGAATGGCCAAGGAAACCCTCAAGGGCCGCCAATGCTCGCTCGGCGCCACGGACACTGCTCCACTCGTCTACGCCATCGACGAGGAGCAGCAGGCGGTCGTCCCGCAGTGCGCGCTCAACCAATGGCCAAAGATGTGCGGTACTCTGCGCGCTCAGCCAGGCTTCGGCTGCGGAGATGAGCGACTTCTCGGTCGACTCCTCGAGGTGACGGCAGAGAAACCCGAACGGTAGCCAGATCGGCAGGTTGTCGGCGTGTTCCCGCTGTAGCTCGATCGACTGCGGTTGGGTCGAGAGCAAGTCCGTTGCGATGAACCTCAGGAGGCTGGACTTCCCTGCTCCCGGTCGCCCGATGAGCAGTCGATACTTGCCGCTAGCCAACCATTCATCCGCTGCGATAGTTCCTGCGGTAACTGGCGCGGCCAAGCTCTTGCGCTTGAGAAGGTGACCAGCGGATCTCAAGGACTGCCGGATGCTACCCAACCACGAAGCGGCCGAGTTGTCGGCGTCGAGCGTGCCCTCAGTGGGATGTGGCTCTTCGACGACCGGCTCGGGTTCTTCGGTGTCGACATGGTCAACCCTCTGGCAGTTGGGGTCGACATCGAGGATGATGAACGGGGCGCCTGAGCCTGGGTTTTCAACCGGGTGAACCCCGCCTTGGGCAGAGAAAACTGCACCATAGAGGTCGCGTAGCCCCGCACGCAGTTCTCTGCTGTCTTGGTGTGGCAGGTTATCCGACAGTGCACGGGCAGCCTCTGGGCCGCAGAAGCGCTCGACCCATGGTCGGCCGAAGAAGTCGTCGACGATGCGTGGATGGTCTTTTAGCAGGCTAGAGACCTCCTGTACACCCCACGGTACGAAGGTGATCTGGAGTCTCTCTAGCCGCTCGGTTTGCTCCCGGATCGCGGCGTCAAGCTTGGTGTCCTGCAAGTCAAATGAGGTGGCGAAGTAGAACGCTGCCGTCTTGTCGGCCCACTCGCCTTTTAGCAGGTCGTCGACCGCTTTCTTGATCTTGGCTGCGGTCAGATTCATGATTCGTCGGGATTGCAGGGTGATGTAGTCGCGGCCTTCAGACTCGCCACGGGTCAGGTCGAGCGGTAGTCGCGCGTAGGCGTCAATCCCGGCTTGCGCTTGGCCGGGCGTGCCAAAGAGCTTGGCATATTGGACCGGACGGATCGTGTGAAGCAGTCGGAGAAACAGGCGTTCGGCGTCGGACCAGGCAAGATCACCGATGGGCAACACCTGGCCCTTAGTGTCGACCGGCGGCGCCGGGAGGGGGCCAGTGGGAGCAGACCACAGGAACGCTTCAGCGGGACCCAGTCCGCCCGTCCGATCGGTGAACTCGCCCATGGTCCTCCCTCTCGATCTCCCTCGACTCAGGCTACCGCCCTGAGCACATGCAACCGATCCTCACATCAACGATCGATATGTGAGCGAGTCTGGCGTGTAATTCCCCTGACGGCCGCTGAACGCGTCACGCTTGCTCCGACAGGTCCCGATCCTATGTCGAGTCAAGGTCGACACTATTCATCGATAGGAGTATCGACAAGCTCGTGAACGATCGCTCCCTACCTCCATGTAGCCGATGGGCCTCGTCAAGTGGCTGTTCGGCACCCGTTGCGGCGGCGTGGACCTCTTCGACGGATGACACGGTGCTCCTCGGGTAGGGATGCTCCGGAGACTATGAGGGATCGTTCCTGGGCGGTAGGGGCCTGTCGGATCGTCGACAGCTCGTTGTCTCAGCCCCGCTCGGCACCTTCGGGCCAGATGACCGTTATGGGTACGCCTCGGCTTCGTGCGGCGGTGACCGCGTCGGCCGTGCCCCCGGTCTTCCAGGATGGCGAGGGCTGACCGTCCCAGACCGCGAGCATGCGGTCGACGCTGTCGAGCATCGCGGCATTGGCCTGGTCGTATGCCTGCATCGAGGATGCTTCGGCGACGTACCTGGTCGTATGCGCCTGTGCCACCAGCGTGTCGAACACCGGCAGGTGGGCCTGGGAGACGCGGGTGTCGCGGTAGTCGGGTGCAGGCAGCAGCGCTTCGAGGCGGCCTCCAGCATCGAGGACGGTCTGGGCGAAGATCGCGTCGGCGCCCTCGGCAAGGCAGGAGACGCCGACCAGCTCGGCCGGGTCGTACCGGGACAGCTCGTGCTTCAGCGCCGCCGCGACCAGGTCGACCGTCGCGGCGGTGAGGTTCATGTGTCCGGTGATGCCGATCCGCAAGGGTGCTCCTATCTCGATGCAAGCGCCGTTTGGAGCTCGGCCGCTTCCGGTACCGAGTCGTATCGGGCGGCGGCGACCTCGAGGCGGCGCAGGTAGTCCTCGACCCTGGCTGACTGTACCGTCGCCGCAGCGTCCAGGGCCTGCTGGGCGTAGCTGCTGCCGAGTTCGGGCTCGTCGGCCGCGAAATGGACGAGCGCGGTGTGGCCGAAGTTGAGCACCTGTCCGCGCGGGAGCGGCCGGGCAGTGGTCGCGGTCCGCTCGGCGGCCTCGACCGCGGCTGCCCGGTCGTCGACGAGGTGGAGGCATTGGGCTATACGACCGTCGAGCCATGCGCCGCCGACGTGGGAGATCCACTCGGGGCCGCCGGGCCGGTCAGCCCGGTCCATGTCCCGCTGCGACCTGGTGATGAGCCGCGCGACCTCGGGGCTGTCGCCGAGCAGGGCGTGCCCGTGGGCGAGCGCCATGCGCGCCTCACCGACGAGGGCCGGGTCCCCGATGGTCTCGGCGGCGTCGAGGGCGGCCTGCCCGGCATTCGCAGCTTCGTCCCCGTCGCCCACGATCGCGGCTTGGTTCGAGGTGGCAATGATGGTCTCGCACGCCAACGACGCATCGTCGGCCTCCTCCGCTAGCTCGAGCGCCTGGGCGAAATACACCCTCGCCGAGCCCTGGACTCCGGCGTCGAACGCCGACCAGCCGGCGAGCAGCGCCAGCTCCGCGACCGAGGACACGAGCTGGTTGCGGATCGTCGGCGCGATCGGTCCGGCGAGCATCGGCATGGCAACCTGCTGGAGGTAGGCAACGATCGAGTGCGTCGCGTGGGTACCGCCGTGATGGCTGTCGAGCGAGCGGAGTGTCGCGGTCATGGACTGGACGATCTCGAGCTGCGGCGTACCCACCCGGCCTCCGGCGGTGTCGGAGTCAGGGATGAGTGCGCCCATCAGCGCGAGGGATTGCAGGACGATTCTTCGGCGCACGCCGCTCTCTCCACAGGTCGCAAGGTCAGCTAGAAGCCCATGCGTCCCAAGCTGTTGCTCGAGGTCACGCATGAGCGCAGGCCCCGGTGACTTGTGGCCGTTCTCGATGTTCCGCAGATGAGGCTCTGAGGTGTGGCAAGCCTGGGCGAACTCGGGGCGCTCGCGTCCGGCGCGCTCACGGAGCGAGCGGACGATGCGCCCAAAGATATGGCGATCCTCCTGCGTCGGCATCACTTCGCTCCTGAAGGAATCAAACGGAATCGCTCCGGATCGGCCGGTCTTCCAAAGACTGCTCAAGCGCGTGAACGAGGTCGGCGACATCGCGGCGGTCATCATCTACCGCCGCTCCCGCGCCTTCCGCGACGAGTGGGACGCCGCCATCACCGGCCGCGAACTGAAGGATCACGGGGTGCGGCTGATCTCGGCGCACGACTACACCGACGAGACCGCCGAAGGCCAGCTGGTCGCCTCGGTCCTGGACAGCATCAACGCCTACCAGTCCCGTGCCCAAGGCAACGACATCCGCCGGAAGATGGCGGGCAAAGCCGCGCGCGGTGGCACCCCCGGCCGCGCCAAACTCGGCTACCGAAACACGCATGAGGAGATCGACGGACGCACGGTCGCCACCATCGCGACCGACCCCGAACGGGCCCCGTTCATCCACACAGCCTTCGAACTGGTCGCCACCGGCAAATACTCCCTCCGCGACCTGCGCGACGCGCTGACGGCCGCCGGGCTGCGAAACCGCCCCACCCGCGCCCACCCGGCCGGAACCGAAGTCTCACCGAGCCAGCTAGAGAAGATCCTGCGCGACCGCACCTACCTCGGCTACGTCATCTGGAAAGGCCAAGAACACCCCGGTCGCCACCAACCCCTCGTTGAACCCGAGCTCTTCGCCCAAGTCCAAGAGGTCCTCGCCCGGCGCTCCCGCGGCACGCGTGAATCGGTGTGGAGGCACTACCTCAAGGGCCTGCTGTGGTGCGCCCGCTGCGGCTCGCGCCTGGTCTTCGAACCCGCCCGCTCACGCGACGGCCGCCACCACTTCTACTACCGGTGCATCAACCGCCAAGGCCGCCAAGGCGACCTACCCAGGTTCCGACTCGCGGTGATCGAGGCGGCCGTGGCCGACCACTACTCCACCATCGCCATCACCGAGACCGAGCAGACCGAGATCCGCACCGCCCTAGCCGAAATGCTCCAAGCCCAGCAAACCACTGCCAAGGAGTTGCGGCGGCAGCTCCGGGCCGAACTGACCCGCCTCGACCGCCGCGAAGACGCCTACCTCGACCTGGTCGGCGACCCGGCCTGGCCCACCGAAAAGCTGACCAAGAAGATCCAGGAGATTCGGCTCGAACGCGACCAGATCGACCAGCGGCTGGCCGAGGCCGACACCGCCGACTTGGCTACCGCCGAGCAGCGGATTGCGGGTCTGCTTGAGCTTCTGAACGATCCCCGGACGCTCTACCGGTCGCTCCCGGACGACCACCGCCGCGCCTTCAACGACCTGTGCTTCGACAAGCTCTATGTTGACGCCACGGATCCAGATAGCCCGGCCATCACCCGTACCGAACACACTGCCGCGTACGCGCCGCTCCGGGCCTACCTCGGCCAGCACTCCACCAGCCGGGCCGCCGGACAGCGAAAGAGCCGCGACTCACGTCACGGCTCTTCGCTAAGTGCCCGATGTTCAAACGAGCGTTCTATTGTCGGGCTGACAGGACTTGAACCTGCGACCCCTTGACCCCCAGTCAAGTGCGCTACCAAGCTGCGCCACAGCCCGTTTCACTGCCTCGTCGGCAGCGGAGACAACTTTAGCCTATCGCCTCAGGGCCGCCCGCGGCGAGGTCCCTGGTGTGAGATGGGCCTGGTCGGGGCCTATTTGCGCTTGTCCTTCCTGCGGGGCTCGCGCGGTTTGACGGCCAGTTCGATCGGCGTACCGGGGAAGCCGAAGTCCTCGCGCAGGCGGCGCTGGATGTACTTCAGGTACTGCTTGTCGAGCTTCGCCGTGGTGAACAGGACGAAACGCGGCGGCTCGGTGCCGGCCTGGGTCGCGAAGAGGATCTTCGGGGCCTTGTTCGCCCTGACGGGGTGCGGATGGGCCCCCTGGAGGGCGCTGATCCACTGGTTCAGCTCGCCGGTGGAGATCCGCTGCCCCCAGCCCGCGAGGGCCTCGCGCAGCGCGGGCGCGAGCTTGCCGACGGCGCGGCCGGTCAGAGCCGAGACGTTCACCCGGGGTGCCCACGACACCTGGAGGAGCTCCCGGTCGATCTCCTTCTCCAGGAAGTAGCGGCGGTCGTCGTCCACCAGGTCCCACTTATTGAAGGCCAGCACCAGGGCGCGACCCGACTCGACCACCTGGGTCAGGACCCGCTGGTCCTGCTCCGAGATCGGTTCCGAGGCGTCCAGGAGCACCACCGCCACTTCGGCGGCCTCCACCGCGTGCTCGGTGCGCAGCGAGGCGTAGTACTCGGTGCCCGAGGCGAACTTGACGCGCTTGCGCAGCCCGGCGGTGTCGACCAGGACCCAGTCCTCGCCGTCGATCTCCACGATCGAGTCGACCGGGTCGACGGTGGTGCCGGCGACGTTGTCGACCACAGCCCGGTCTTCACCGGCGATCCGGTTCAACAGGCTCGACTTGCCCACGTTCGGGCGTCCCACCAGGGCCACGCGCCTCGGGCCGCGCTCCTTGAGCGCTCCCGTCGGCTGCTCGGGGAAGGCCCACACGATCTGGTCGAGCAGGTCGCCCGATCCCCTGCCGTGCAGGGCCGAGATCGGGTGCGGCTCGCCCAGGCCGAGGCGCCACAGGTCGGCCACGTCGGCCGACTGGCGCTCGGAGTCGACCTTGTTCGCGACGAGGATCACCTGCTTCTTCGCACGGTGCAGGATGCGCGCGGCGGCCTCATCGGCGTCGGTCGCGCCGACGCGCGAGTCGACGACGAACACCACCACGTCCGCGGTCTTGATCGCCAGTTCGGCCTGCGCCGCGATCGCCGCGGCCATGCCCTCGGCGTCGGGGTCCCACCCGCCGGTGTCGACCAGGCTGAAGTCCCGGCCGGCCCATTCGGCGTCGTAGGCGATCCGGTCGCGCGTGACGCCCGGCTCGTCTTGGACCACGGCCGCGCGGCGGCCGAGTATGCGGTTGACCAGCGTCGACTTGCCCACGTTGGGGCGGCCTACGACGGCAACCGTCGGGACCGGGGCTCTCTCGAGAGTGTCGAGTTCGGCCCAGGTCGCTTCGTCAGTCATTGATGTCCCTGTTGTTGAGCAAAGCCAAGATCTTCGCGACGACCTCCACGATCGGCAGCTCCGTAGAGTCGATGACCGTGGCGCCCTTCGGCGCTTCCAGCGGTTTCGTCGTCTTCGAGTCTGCCCCGTCGCGGCGCGCGATGTCAGCCTTAGTGGCCGACTCGTCAGCCCCGACCTCCAGCGCGCGGCGCTTCGCGCGGGCCTCGGGATCGGCGGTGAGGTAGACCTTCACGTTGGCCTCGGGTGCGACGACCTCGATGATGTCGCGGCCCTCGACGACGATGCCCTTCTTCGCCTCGGAGATGATGCGCTGCTGCTCGGCGATGAGGTGCTTGCGGACGGCCTTGTTTCCGGCCACCGCCGAGACCGCCTTCGTCACGTCATCGGTTCGGATCTCGAGGCTCGCGTCCTCGCCGTCGAGGCGGGTGTACGGGTCCTCGGGGGCGGTCCCGAATTCGAGCTTGGCGTCCTTGACCGCCTTGGTGACCTGCGCGGTCTGCGAGGGGTCGACGCCGGCTTTGAGCACCGCGAGCGTGGCGGCGCGGTACATCGCACCGGTGTCGAGGTAGGCGGCGTCAATAGCGGTCGCGAGTGTCTTGGAGACGGTGGATTTGCCCGCCCCGGACGGGCCGTCGATTGCGACGACCGGTGCGCTCTTCGTGTGCTCAGGCACTGTCTCGCTCCGTTCTACTACAGCAAACCACGCAAACCTACATCATGCCTGGATGCGGCGATGGAGGTGTGGTTTCGACCAGGGTGGCATGCCGCTCTGGGCGCGTGTCGCGGGGTATCGACGACCGTGGCTGCGGGGTCATGGCCTGTCGACGACGCGGGCGCCGAGCGGCCACAGCGCCAGCGGGATCATCTTCCAGTTCGCCACCGCCAGAGGGATTCCGATGATCGTGACCGCGAGTATCAGACCGGTGAACAGGTGCGCCAGCGCCAGTTCCCAGCCGAACAGGATCAGCCAGAGGATGTTGCCGACCAGCGAGAGGCACCCGGCCGACGGATCGCGAACGACGGTCCGCCCGAACGGCCACAGCACGTACCCCGCCAGCCGCATGTTCGCGATCCCGAACGGGATCGTGACGATGAAGATGCAGAACAGGAGCCCCGTGAAGAAGTATCCGAGGGCGAGCCACAGACCGGCGAGCACGAACCAGATGACGTTCAGAATGGTTGACACGCCGAAAGCCTAACCGGCCCTTGCCTATGCTGTCGGTACAGCTGGCTAGAGCCCTGCCTCGCGGTAGAGCTCCCCCACCTCGTCCGGGGTGAGCCTGCGGATCGTCCCGGGTTTGAGGTTGCGCAGCTTCACGGGCCCGATCTCGGTGCGGACCAGTCGCGAGACCCGGTGCCCGACCTCGTCCATGAGCCGCCTCACAATATGCTTGCGCCCCTCGTGGATCGTGATCTCGATCAACGACTGCCCGGCGTGCTCGTCGATGATCTTGAGCTTCTCGGCCTTCGCCGTCCCATCGTCGAGTTCGACGCCGGTGAGCAGGCGCTTCCAGGTGGGCTTGTCGAGGATCCCGGCGACCTGCGCCCGGTAGACCTTCGGCAGGCCGTGCGAGGGGTGCATGATCCGGTTGGCCAGCTCCCCGTCGTTGGTGAGCAGCAGCAGACCCTCTGAGTCGGTGTCGAGCCGCCCGACGTGGAAGACCCGCTGGTCGATGCCCTTGGCGATCTCGGCCAGGGACGGGCGTCCCTCTTCGTCGTCCATCGTCGAGACGATCCCGCGAGGCTTGTTGATCGCGTAGTAGACGGTTTCGACGTCGGTGATCACGCGCTTGCCCGAGACGTGGATCGTGTCCTCGGCGGGGTCCACGCGCTGACCGAGTCGCGCGGGCTCGCCGTTGACCTTCACCTTGCCGCGGGCGATCAGGTCTTCGGCCGCCCGGCGGGAGGCGATCCCGGCCTGGGACAGCACCTTCTGCAGGCGAACGCCTTCTGCGTCAGCTTTGTTCATCATCCTCGATATCCGTCACGTCGTTCGGCAGGAACGGGGCCAGCTCTGGCAGCTGGTCGACCGAGTCCAGGCCTAGTTTCTCCAAGAACAGGGTGGTGGTGCGGTACAGCGTCGCCGTCGAGTCGGGGTCGGAGCCGCACTCCTCGACCATTCCGCGCGCCAGCAGCGTGCGGATGACCCCGTCGCAGTTGACCCCCCGGATCGCCGAGATGCGACCCCTGGTGACCGGCTGCCGGTAGGCGACGACGGCGAGCGTCTCCAGGGCCGCCTTGGTGAGACGGGCGGAGGCGCCGTCGGTGACGAACCGCTCGACATAGCGGGCGTAGTCGGTCCGTGTGTAGAACCGCCAGCCGCCGGCTTGGCGACGCAGGTCGAAACCGCGTCCGTCGCCAGTGTATTCCGCGCTCAATCGGCCGAGGGTCTCGCGGACCTTCGAAAGTGGCCGCTCCAATACCGAGGACAGGAATTCCTCCGAAAGAGGCTCCTCGGCGATCATGAGGATCGCCTCCAGCACGGCGCCGAGGTCGACGTCGTCGGGGACGGGCGCCGGGGCGGGCTCGGGCTTCGGTTCGGCCTGGACCTGGGCGGGGACGGCGGTGACGGCTTGGGCGTACTCGTCCCGTTCATCGGCCGGCTCGTCCGCGGGGGTGTCGGGCCGGGCGGGCGCGCCCTCGTCGCGCTGCCACGGCGGGCGCCATTCGGCGACCTCGGACTCCAGTGACTCCGGCTGCTCACTCATCTGCCGGTTCCTCCCCCGTCTGCGGTGTGCCCGCGTACTCGTCGACTTCGATCTCGGTCACGCTGCCGCCGAGCCAGCGCACGGTCAGCTCGCCGAGGGCCTGCATCTGCTCGAAGCCGACCAGCGCCTCCCGGTAGAGCTCCAGGAGCGCCAGGAATCGGGCGACGACCTCCAGGTGGTTCTCGCAGTCGGAGACCAGTGCCCGGAACGTGGCGGTCTGGACGCGCTGGAGGCGGCGCGACAGGATCACGGCGTGCTCGCGAACCGAGACGCGCTGCTGGTGGACGTGGTCGGTGCCGACCTGAGGCACCGGTTTGGGCCGCATCGCCTTGCCCGCCAAGGAGGCCAGCTGCTCCGGGCTGAGGTCGAGGACGAGTTCGGGGAGCAGGCCGCGATAGCGCTCCTCGAGTCCTGTCGACCGCGCCACGCGGGCCGAGGCGGTCTCGGCGAGAGCGGCGAGGTGGCCGGCGGCCTCCTTGTAGGCCTTGTACTGGAGGAGGCGGGCGAACAGGAGGTCGCGCGCTTCCAGCAGAGCGAGGTCCTCCTCGTCGTCGACGGCGGTGTTCGGCAGCAGCCGGGCGGTCTTGAGGTCGAGGAGGGTGGCGGCCACGAGGAGGAATTCGCTGGTCTCTTCGAGGTTCCAGGCCTCGTCGAGCGCGGTGACGTAGGCGATGAACTCGGAGGCGATCTGGTGTAGGGCCAGTTCGGTGACGTCGAGCTTGTGCTTGCCGATGAGTTGCAGCAGCAGGTCGAACGGCCCCTCGAAATTGTCGAGGCGGACGTGGAAACCGGTCTCGGTCTCCTCCGTCTCGGCGTCCCGCGGCGCGGGTGCGACGGGTCGCTGCTGGTCGGTCACGCACGCAAGCTTAGACGGGCGCTCGGAGCACCCAAGTGTGAACTCCGGGTTTCGGGCGGTTCGGTGCGCCGTCGTCCGGTCCGTCCCATCACTTCTCGGTGGCGGCGATGAGTTCTCTGGCGAGCTGGCGGTAGGCGCGGGCGCCCGACGAGGCCGGGGCCCATGTGGTGATCGGCTCGCCGGCGACGGTGGTCTCGGGGAACCGCACGGTGCGGGTGATGACGGTGGAGAAGACCTTGTCTCCGAAGGCCTCCGCGACACGCTGGAGCACCTGCCGGGAATGGGTGGTGCGCGAGTCGTACATGGTGGCGAGGATGCCGTCGAGTTCGAGGTCGTAGTTGAGCCGCTCGCGGACCTTGTCGACGGTGTCGAGCAGCAGCGCCACACCACGCAACGAGAAGAACTCGCATTCAAGCGGGACGAGGACGGAGTGGGCGGCGGTGAGCGCGTTGACCGTCAGGAGCCCCAGGGACGGCTGGCAGTCGATGAGGACGAAGTCGAAGTCGGGGATGACCGGGCGCAGGACCCTGGCGAGGGTCTGCTCACGGGCGACCTCGTTGACCAGCTGGATCTCCGCCGCCGACAGGTCGATGTTGGCGGGCAGGAGCCGCAGGCCCGCGACGTTCGTCTTCATCATGACGTCGTCGATGTCGACGTCCTCTTGCATCAGGAGGTTGTAGACGGTGAGGTCGAGCGTGTGCGGGTTGGTGCCGAAGCCGACCGACAGCGCCCCTTGGGGGTCGAAGTCCACAAGGAGGACCTTGCGGCCGTACTCGGCCAGCGCGGCGCCCAGGTTGATCGTCGTCGTCGTCTTTCCGACGCCGCCTTTCTGGTTGGCCATGGCGATGACCCGAGCGGGGCCGTGGCGCTCCAGCGGCTGAGGCTGGGGGATGTCGCGCTTGCCCGTATAGCTCTCGGGGTCGGCCGAGGTGAGGTCACCGTCGGAGTCAGCGGGCGGCACTTGCGCGGAGCGCAGGGCCTCCCACTTGTCATTGCTGTCCACACTGCTCATTTCTTCACCCCTCCGGGCGCAAGGACGGCACCGGGTGCCGGGCGTCTCACCGATTGCTCGTTATTGCGACTGTACGTCAGTGTATCGAGGCTGTCGACGGCTTGGGAGACTCCGAGGCACCCGGCGTGAGATCGCCCGCTGTCGGAGCGGATTCGATTCGGGTTCGGCGGCAGGCGGAGTCAGCGCTCGGCGAGGACCTGGTCCACCGGCATGAGCGGGAGGTGGTGGGTGATGGCCACGGGTTCGTTGGTGACGTTGCCGGCGTAGGTGTTCAGGCCGCGGGCCAGCGCCGCGTCGGAGGCGAGGGCCTCCTTCCAGCCGAGGTTGGCGAGCTTCATGACGTACGGGAGCGTGGCGTTGGTGAGCGCGTACGTGGAGGTGTTCGGAACGGCGCCCGGCATGTTGGCGACGCAGTAGAAGACCTTGCCCTCGTGGGTGAAGGTCGGGTCCGAGTGGGTGGTCGGTCGCGAGTGGGCGAAGCAGCCGCCCTGGTCGATCGCGATGTCGACGAGGACCGCTCCGTCCTTCATGTCGGCGAGGACCTCGTCGTCGACTACGGTGGGGGCCTTGGCTCCCGGGACGAGGACGGCGCCGATGACGAGGTCGGCTTCGCGGCAGGCGCGCCGGACTTCGAAGCGGTTGGAGACGATGGTGCGCAGGCGGCCCTGGTAGAGGTCGTCGGCGGCGTGGAGCTTGTCGATGTTGAGGTCGAGCAGTTCGACGTCGGCCCGCATGCCGACGGCGATGGCGGCGGCGTTCATGCCCGAGACTCCGGCGCCGATGACGACGACCTTGGCGGGCGGTGTCCCGGGGACTCCGCCCATGAGGGTGCCGCGGCCGCCCTCGGGGCGCTGGAGGTGGTAGGCGCCGGCCTGGACGGCGAGGCGCCCGGCGACCTCGCTCATGGGCGCGAGCAGCGGCAGGCGTCCGTCGGCGGTCTGGACGGTCTCGTAGGCGATGCCGGTGATGTGGCGTTCGAGGAGCGCGTCGGCGCATTCGGCGCCGGCGGCGAGGTGGAGGTAGGTGAACAGGGTCTGGCCCGGCCGCATGCGGTGGTGCTCGTCCTGAATAGGTTCCTTCACTTTGAGGACGAGGTCGCCTGCGCCCCAAGTGGTGTCGGCGTCGGGGCAGATGAGGGCCCCGGCGCCGCGGTAGTCGTCGTCGGCGATTGCCGATCCGAGTCCGGCGCCGGTCTCGACGGCGACGTCGTGGCCGGCGGCCACCAGTTCGTGGACGCCCGCGGGCGTGAGGGCGACGCGGTACTCGTTGTTCTTGATCTCGCGGGGGACGGCGACTTTCACGGCACGGTTCCTTCCAAGCGTTGAGCCGGTGCACCAGCCGGATTGCGGCTCATACAGGCAGTCTATGACGCTCCGAACCCGAAACCGCGGGTTTCACCGTGTCGGGCTTCGGCGCCTTCGCCAACGATCGTAACGGCGCGCTGGCCCGTTCGGCTATGACTCCGACGCCGTTTTCAAGTGGAACCTTTACTTCGAAGCCTCGAGGTGAAGTCTGGTGAGGTTCAAGGCGAGCGCGCACACGCCGTTGCGGATCTCGCCGTCGGTGACGGCGGCGAGTGCTTTGTCGAGGTCCCACCACACGAGTTCGATGTGGGCCTCCTCGTCGGTGCGCTCGTGGCGGTCGGCCTCGGGGACGGGGGTGAGCCCGGAGGCGAGGTAGTAGTGGATCATCTCGTTCGAGATGCCGGGGGTTGTGTAGAAAGCTCCGAGTTCACTCCAGTGCTCGGCGCGCAGGTCGACCTCTTCGGCGAGTTCGCGGGCGGCGCACACGGCCGGGTCCTCCCCTTCGATGTCGCGCAGTCCCGCGGGGAACTCCCACATGGCTTCCTTTGCGGGAACCCGGTACTGGCGGATGAGGCCGACGCGGCCGACCTCGTCGATGGGGACGGCGACGACGGCTCCGCAGTGGTCGAGGAATTCGCGGCTGGCGGTGCCGCCGCCGGGCATCGCGACGGTCTGGACGTTCAGGTCGTAGCACCAGCCGCGGTGGATCCGCTCGGTCTCCAGGACTCGATAATCATGCACGGCGACAACACTAACCCTCTCCGGCGGCGGCCTTGAGGCGCTCGAGGATGCGGTCGACGACCTCTTTGCCGGGGAGGGGCGCGCCCGAGATGGCAGAGAGGAACAGGCCGTCGCCGACGAGGCGGACGATCTCGGCGGTGACCGGGTCGTCGAGCTGGTCGTGGATCGCCTCGGACCAGCCGTTGAAGATGAACAGCACGTCCTCTTTGGCGGTCTCGGACAGCTCTTCGGTGCCGCGCAGGGCGGTGAACAGGGCCCACAGGCCGGCCGCGGACTCGGCGGAATCTATCTCGGAGGCGCGCACGAACGCCTCGACGACTCCGGTGCGCCTGGCCTCGACGATGCGGCGCTCCTCTTCGATGCGGTGCCGGCGGGCGAGGCCGTCGTAGAGGTCGGTCTTCGACTTGAAGTGGTAGAGCAGGCCGCCCTTGGAGACGCCCGCCTCAGCGGCGACCTTCTCCAGGGTCACGCCGGAGCTTCCCTCGTCCACGAGGATGCGTTGCAGTGCGTTGAGAATTCGATCACGGGTGGTGATTTCCGGTTGCGTCATGGCGCTCCTCCATTGCTACTATACCGTCTGGACGGTACAGTAACGCTCCCGCCGGGTTCGTACGCGACTCGCGGGCTTCACCGAGATCGGAGGCGCCCATGACGACGACGCTGCGCCCTGCCGCGCCACGCCGCGCCCGTTTCACCGGCCGCCAGTGGGCGGCCCTGGCGGTCCTCGTGCTCCCGGTGCTGCTCATCTCGATCGACATGACGGTACTCGGCTTCGCGGTGCCGTTCCTCTCCGAGGACTTGGCACCCACGAGCGCGCAGCTGCTGTGGATCGTCGACGTCTACGGCTTCGTCCTGGCCGGGCTGCTCGTCACCATGGGCTCGATCGCCGACCGCATCGGGCGGCGCAGGCTCCTCGTCATCGGCTCGGCCGCGTTCGCCGCCGCCTCCGTGGCCGCCGCCTACGCCCCGAACGCCGAGGCGCTCATCGCCGCGCGGGCGCTCCTGGGCGTCGCCGGCGCCACCCTCATGCCGACGACGCTGGCGCTCATGCGGAACCTCTTCACCGACGACCGCCAGCGCCTGTTCGCGATCGCGATCTGGGGAACGGGCTTCTCCGCGGGATCGGCGGCCGGCCCGGTCCTGGGCGGCTGGCTGCTGGAGCACTTCTGGTGGGGCTCGGTGTTCCTCATGGCCGCGCCGGTCTCGATCGCGGTGCTCATCGCCGCGCCGCTGCTGCTGCCCGAGTCGCGCAACGGCCGGCCGGGCCCGATCGACTGGGGCGGGGTGGCGCTGTCGTTCCTGGCGATCCTCCCGTTCGTGTACGGCGTCAAGAGCATCGCCGAGAGCGGCGTGTCCGCGGCCGCAGTGGGCTCGATCGGCTTCGGCGCGCTCGCCGGATGGCTGTTCATCCGCCGCCAGCGGCGACTGGAGCACCCGCTGATCGACGTGGACCTGTTCCGGCTGCGCCGGTTCAGCGCCTCGATCGCCACGAACTTCACCATCGTGTTCGCGCTGATCTCGGCGCTGTTCCTGCTGACGCAGTACCTCCAGCTGGTCCTGGGCTACTCCCCCATGCGGGCCGGCCTGCTGCTGCTGCCGGGCATGGCCGTCGCGGTCGTCGCCGGGCTCGTCGCGGTGCGCATGTCGGAGCGGTTCGGGCTGGTGCGGATCATCGTCGCGGGCCTGACGTTCGTCATCGCGGGCTTCGCCTCGCTGGGATTCATCGGCGTCGACTCCGGCGCGGCCATCGTGGTCGCGGCGTTCGCGATCATCGGCATCGGATCGGGACTGGTCCAGACGGTCACGAACGACGCGATCATCGCCGTCGCCCCGGCCGACAGGGCCGGCGCCGCCGCCGCGATCTCCGAGACCGCCTACGAACTGGGCGGTGCGATGGGCGTGGCGGTGCTCGGGAGCATTGCCGCGGGTATCTACCGCTCCGAGTTGGAGGGTGCGCCCGGCGCGGCGAGGGAGACGCTCGGGGAGGCCGTCCACGTGGCCGCCTCGCTGCCGCCGGAGGCCGGTGAGGCGCTCATGGTCGCGGCCAGGACGGCGTTCACCGACGGGCTCAGGGCGACCTCGGCCATCGGCGCGGTCCTGGTGGTCGTGGCGCTGGTCGCCGTCGGCCGCGCGCTTCGCGAGAAGTGACGAGACGGGGCCGAGCAGCGAGAATGCCGCTCGGCCCCGTCGCCGTTCTAGGCCACGTCCAGGTCGAGCTGGTCGGATTCGGCGCGCCGGAGCGCGGCTGCGACGAGCCCGGCGAACAGCGGGTGCGGGCGGGTCGGGCGCGACTTCAGCTCCGGGTGGGCCTGCGTCGCCACGAAGTACGGGTGGATCTCGCGGTCGAGCTCGATGAACTCGACGAGGCGCCCGTCCGGGGACAGCCCCGAGATCACGAACCCGGCCTTCATCATCTGCTCGCGGTAGGCGTTGTTGACCTCGTAGCGGTGCCGGTGGCGCTCGGAGACCTCGCTCGCCCCGTAGACCTCCGCGACGAGCGAACCTTCGGTGAGCTTCGCCGGGTAGGCGCCCAGCCGCATCGTCCCGCCCATGTCGCCCTTGCCGGCGACGATGTCGGTCTGGTCGGCCATCGTCGAGATGACCAGGTGCTCGGCCTTGCCGTCGAACTCCTCGGAGTCGGCGCCGACCAGGCCGGAGATCTCGCGCATCCCCTCGATGGCCATGCAGTGCAGCCCCAGGCACAGGCCCAGGGTCGGGATCCGGTGGGTGCGGGCGTGGGTGATCGCACGGATCTTCCCGGCCACGCCGCGGTGGCCGAAGCCGCCGGGAATGAGCACGGCGTCGACCCCCTCCAGGGCCTCCGCGGTCGACTCGCGACTATGGCAGGTGTCGGAGCTCACCCAGCGGACGTCGACCTTGGCGCGGTGGGCGAACCCTGCCGCGTGCAGTGCCTCGACGACGGACTTGTAGGCGTCGGGCAGTTCCACATACTTGCCGACGATCGCGACCTCGATGGTCGAGGCCGGGTTGTGTACCCGGTCGAGCAGGTCGTCCCAGGCGGTCCAGTCGACGTCCTTGAACGGCAGGTCGAGCTTGCGCACCACATAGGCGTCCAGGCCTTCGGAGTGGAGCGTCTTGGGGATGTCGTAGATCGACTTCGAGTCCGGCGCCGACACCACGGCGGCGTCGTCCACGTCGCAGAACCCGGCGATCTTCTGCTTCAGGCCCTCTGGCACGGGCCGGTCGGAGCGGCAGACGATCGCGTCGGGCTGGATGCCGATGCTGCGCAGCTGCACCACCGAGTGCTGGGTGGGCTTGGTCTTCATCTCCGAGGACGCGGCCAGATAGGGCACCAGCGAGACGTGCAGGAAGAAGCAGTTGTCGCGGCCGATGTCGTGCCGGTACTGGCGGATCGCCTCCAGGAACGGCAGCGATTCGATGTCGCCGACGGTGCCGCCGACCTCGGTGATGACCACGTCGGGCACACGGCCGGTCTCCGGGTCGGGATCGGCCATCGCCGCCAATCGCGCCTTGATCTCGTTGGTGATGTGCGGGATGACCTGCACGGTGGCGCCGAGGTAGTCGCCGCGGCGCTCCTTGGCGATGACGTCCGAGTACACCTGTCCGGTGGTGACGTTCGCGTGCTTGGACAGATCCCGGTCGAGGAACCGCTCGTAGTTGCCGATGTCGAGGTCGGTCTCGCCGCCGTCGTCGGTGACGAACACCTCCCCGTGCTCGTACGGGTTCATCGTGCCGGGGTCGACGTTGATGTAAGGGTCGATCTTCTGCATCACCACGTAGAGCCCACGCGCGGTCAGCAGATTTCCAAGACTGGCTGCGGTCATGCCCTTCCCGAGGGCGGAGGTGACCCCGCCGGTGACGAAGAGGTGTTTCGTTGCACGAACCTGACCGTTAGCGGCGCTGGCCAAAGCGAACTCCCGTGGTATTCAGAGTGTCGATCATGCGGCTCTCACCGCCGGTGGATCAACCTATCCACGGGATTCCACACTAACACTTTCCCGGTTCTTCTCCTCGTCGACCCAAGACGGTGCGTCGACGATCATGTCCGAGTACTCGCCGTCCTTGACATGGGCGCGCGCGAGCACACGGTGGCTGACGATGATCGCCAGCGGCACCATGACCGCCAGCGCCGATCCGAGGCTCATGAGTCCCTTGCCCTGCAGCAGACCCGCGATCGCCGAACCGACGACGGCGGCGGAGAACGCGGCCCTCAGCGGCGGGTAGAGGCCGAAGGCCCGCCGCAGTCCGCCGCCGGGGCGCAGGAGCACGAGCCAGCAGTACAGACCGGCGACTACGGTGAGCAGGCTCAGCGGCGAGGTGAAGACGGCGACGATGTTGGAGCCGACGCCGGTGGCGATGACGCCGCTGGTCTCGCCCGTGAGGTCGGCCAGGAAGGATCCGAGCGCGCCGCGTTCGGGTTCGGGCCGCTGGTAGTCGATCCAGGACAGGCCGAGCAGGACGGCGACGCCGGCGAGGCCCGACCAGGCCAGACGGGAGAACGACACCCAGCCGCCGGTGGCGATGGCGGCGGCGAGGCAGGTCCCGACGGTGATGGCGACCGCCGCCGGGATGGAGTCGCCGAGGAACCCGACCGAGACGACCAGGACGCCCAGCGCGCCGATCCCGGCCATCATCGGCGCACGGAAGCGGCGCGGCAGCCCCCAGGCCGCTGCGGCGGCGAGCAGCCACAGGGACGCGATGAACATACCGGTGGCGACCGGTCCGAGCTCGTTCGAGGACGAGTCGGCGACCGTGTAGTCGCCGAGGAGCGTGCCAAGCGGGGCGGAGGTGTGGAAGAGCATGGCCAGGACGGTGACGAGCAGGCCGAAGGCCGAGACGGTGACCATGAGTCCGGCGGGACTGTGGCGCCTCGGCAGGATGATCGCTGCGACGGCGCACACGGCGCTGATCGCCAGCGCGGCCGCTGGGCCGATGATGCCGGGCTGCGAGGTGTTCCACCAGCCGAAGAAGTCGGCGAGGATGCCGGCGCCGAAGAACAGGGCGCACACGAGCGCGATGACGATGTTGGCGCGCATGAGCCACAGCGGCGGTGGTTTGACGCCCGGCTGGCCGGCACGGCGCAGCAGGTGCAGCAGGGGCCAGGCGACGATGGTCAGGGCGAGGAACAGCAGCACTTGCAGCCATTGGGTGGCCGGCGCGGCGACGTCGGCGGCGATGAGCCGCGTGTCGGTGTCGTCGAAGACCGCTTGGCGCTCCTCATAGGACAGCATGTCGGAGACGGCCCCGGCGGAAGAACCGGTGACGTTCTCGGGCAACGGGGCGTCCAGCAGCGCCAGGATGGTCGCGCTCAGGTCGGTGAGGCGGAGGTAGCCGGGCCGCTCGGTGGGAAGGTCGAGCAGGTTGTGGTCGCCCTCGCCGCCGAAGTTCGCGATGGTGGCGAGCAGCCGGTTCGGCTCGCGGGTCTGGCTGATGCCGGTGACGATGATCGCCGAGCCCTCGCCGCGGGCTTGTCGGAGTTCGCCGACGGTCGAGTCGATCGAAGCCAGGGCGGCGGCCCGTTCGGCCTCACCGGAGGGCAGGACACCGCCGTCGACGACGGTGAGCGGGCACTCGGCGAGGGCCCCGGCGAGCTCGTCGCCGCTTGGGACGGTCGAGGCGTACTCGGAGACGTTGCCGACCGAGTTCGCGGCGGCGTAGGCTGCGGCGGGGCCGATGGCGGTGGCGCAGGAGGTGCCGGCTGCGAGCATGCCCAGTTCGGTGCCCTGGTCGAGCTCGCGGTTGAGCGCGACGAGGTCGGTGAGGCCGCTGACGGCGGCGCCGTCGCCGTCGACGGTGACCTGGTCCGCGTCGACGGGACCGCAGTCGGCGGTGTCACCGAAGGCGGTGCTGACGGCGGGAGCACCTGCCGAGAGGGTGAGCCAGCCGTCGAGCGTGCAGGTGAAGTTGCGGGCCGAGTTGGTGTTGAGCTCGGCGAGCGAGCCGCCCTCGGCCAGGGCGCTCAGGTTCGGAGTGTTCTCGGTGTCGATGTCGGTCCAGGTCAGGCCGCCGACGCCGAGGAGGGTCACGGACTCCACGGAGTCGGGGACGCGTTCCTCGGTCGGCGGCGGCAGGATCTGCCAGGCGGCGATCCCCGCGAGGAGGGCCACGGCCGCCCAGGCGGCCACTGTGGCACGGTGGTGCGCCGCCGACCGGCGCAGGCGGCGGACCAGTCGCCCTATTTCGAACTTTTCCAGCACGGGTCGGTTATCTCCCCGTCAGTTCCAGGTAGAGCGCGTCGAGCGAGTCGAGCATCTGCGCCTCGTCGGGCCAGGTAGCGGCCTTGGCGCGGCCGGCTTCGGTGAGGCGGTCCAAACGGGCGGGGTCGGCCAGGAGACCGCGGACGGCGTCGTCGAGCGCGTCGACATCGCCGACTTCGAACAGGACGGCGGCGTCGCCGACGAGTTCGGGGATGCCGCCGGTGCGGGTGGCGACGAGCGGGACCCCGGACTGGAGGACCTCCTGTGCGAACAGCTGGCGGGCCTCCCACCGGCTGGTGACGACGGCGAGGTCGGCGGCGGCGAGGAGGTCGGCGACGTCGGTGCGGTGGCCCAGGAGGCGCACATCGGCGCCCGTCTCGTCGATGAGGTCTTGGAGGCGTTCGCGTTCGGGGCCATCGCCGGCGACGGCGACCACCGGCGCGGGCTCGAGCGCCCTCCAGCGCTTCGCGGCGGCGATGAGCGTGTCGTAGTCCTTCTGGACGTGGAGGCGCCCGACCGACACGATCAGGGGCCGGTCGCCGAGGTCGAGCTCGTCGCGGACGGCCTTGGCCTCCCCGGCGGCCCGGCGGGGCGGGGCGGCGACGGGAGCGAGGCGCGCGTCGCCCGCCCCGAGCGACACGAGGTGCTCGTGGAGGTCGGAGGAGGCGGCGAGGGCGACGTCGACGCCGCGGGCCAGACGCCTCTCGATCCGGTCGGAGACCTTGCGCTTGAGCCCGGAGGTGATGAGCTGGTTGTGCCAGGTGGTGACGAGCGCGGCCTGCCGCGGGCGCGCGGCCATCGCGGTGAGCCCGGCGGTGAGCCCGTGGGCGTGGACCACGTCGACGCCGCGGCCGGTCGCCCCGCGCAGGGCGAGGCGCGCGGCCCACCAGGCGAGCGGAAGCTCGGGCGATGGCCTGGCGGTGATCGGGGCGGGCGCGAAGCGGGCGCCCCTGGAGCGGAAGCCGAAGCGTTCCTCGGTCTCCGGCGGGCCGACGACGAGGACGGCGTCGCCGCGCTCGACCAGGCCGGCGGCCAGGGAGGCGACATGGGTGCCGATGCCGCCGGTGGAGGGGCCCAGCACCAGTGCGATGCGTCGGTGGCTCACTGGTCTTCTCCGCTCTTGTCTGGTTCTTCGGTCGGTCGTATTCTGCCAGTCCCGCGCCGGACCACCCGGAGGATGTCGCGGCGATCGACGGCCGCCGCAACTCCAACGTAGACCAGCGCGGCGACGGCGCCGGCCGCGAGGCCCTCGGCGACGGCCGCGGCGATCGAGCCCGCGTGTCCCCACCAGGCGAGGAGGGCCCGGGCGGCGGCGACGGCGGCGGCGGTCGCGCACACCGCGGCGGCGAGCGCGCGCCCCAGACCCTTGAGACTGGCGGCGCCGGTGTTGACGCCGACGGCGACCGTGAGGGCGATTCCCGTGACGGTCATGCCGATCGACCAGCCGATCGCGAGCGCGAGTGTACGGTGCTCCACGGGCATCACGAGCGAGAGGACGATGGCGCTGACCGCGGCCGAGCCCCATCCTGCGGCCGTCGCTCCGGCGGCGGCGTAGGCGCGGTCGACGGCGTACAGGCCGCGCGAGTAGACCGCGAACATCGAGTAGCCGAACAGGCCGAAGGCGAGCCCGGCGAGCGTGGCGCTGATGGCGCCCTTCGGGGCGGTGTCCTGGACGCCTTCGAGGACGGTCGCGATGGGCTCGGCCAGGCCCGCCAGAGCGGTCACGCCGAGGCCGGCGAGCACCAGGACGACCCTGCCGGTGGCGGCGATGGTGCGCTGGTAGACGCTGGGCCGGCCGAGGGCGTGCGCCTCGGCCAGGTTCGGGTAGGCGGCGGTCGCGAACGGCACGGCGAGGACCGCCCACGGCAGCAGGAAGAACGTCTGAGCGACGGTGAAGACGACCACGGGGCCGGGACCGGCGTTGTTCGCGAAACGCAGCAGCACGAACTGGCACAGCTGCTGCGCGCCGAGCGTGATGATGCCCGCGATGGCGAGCGCCTTGACGCTCTTGGTGAGGTGGGCGTCGAATCGCCAGGTCGGACGCAGGTGCAGGCCGAGGCGGCTCAGCGGGATGAACAGGCATCCGGCGAGGACGGCGACACCGACGGTGGTGCCGAGAGCGAGGAGCAGCAGTTCGTTCTGAGTGACCCGCGTGACCTCCACTTCCTTGCCGGAGAGCATCCCGTAGACCACGTACACGACGATCATCGTCAGGCTCGAGAGCAGTGGCGCCAGCGCAGGCCAGGCGAACCTGCGGTGGGCCTGGAGGACGCCGGTGAGGACGACCGCGATGCCGTACAGCGGCAACTGCGGGGCGAACAGCACGAGCATCTCGGTGCCGGTGTCGATCGTGGCAGCGTCGAGTTCGTCGCCGCCGACGAGTTCGACCAGGGGGCGCGCGAAGAGGGCGACGCAGAAGGCGATCGGGATGAGCGCGGTCAGGGCCCAGGTGATCAGGGCCGAGGCGATCCGGTCGACCTGCGCGGGGTCGTGGCGGGCGAGCGGGGCCGACAGCAGCGGAACCGCGAGCGCTGCGAGCGCTCCCCCGGCGACGAGTTCGAAGATCAGGTTGGGGATGGTGTTGGCGCTCTGGTAGGCGGAACCGAGGCTGAGGTAGCCGACCGCCCAGGTGAACACCAGCATCCGGCCGAATCCGGCCAGACGTGAACCTACGGTGATCGCACCGATGAGGGTGGCGGCACGACCGACTTCGCGTCGGGTGTCGGTCACGCCGAATTCCGGCCCAGTTCGTCCAGTTCGCGGAGCACCGGTGTATCGGCGATGACCTTGGTGAAACTGACGCGTTCGCTGGTGCCGATGAGCGTGGCGAGGGCCGCGAGGGCGATGTGGCGGCCCACCGGACCGGTGCGGGCGATGAACGACAGGCCGAGCAGGGCGCCGAGCGCGTTCGCGCCGCAGTCGCCGAGCATGGTCTTGCCTTCGAGGTCGTCGCTCATGGCCGCGGCGGCGGAGGCCGAGACCGCCAGGGCGGTGTTGGCGCCGCTGGCGGCCGTAGAGCGGGCTTTCGGTCCCGGCGGGCGCGACAGCGGCGCGGAGAGCACGGTGACGACCTTGAGCGCCCGGCCGGGGCGCAGGTCGAACAGGTTGATGAGGTTGGCGGTTCCGGCGATGACGCCGCCGCTGACGCCGATGTTCCAGAGCCTGGCGGCCCAGTGTGCCGGGCGCTTCTCGCTGACGGCGTCGACGAGCGCGGCGCTGGCCAGCCCGGCGGAGCTGATGCCGACGACCTTCACGAGCCCGGCCGAGACGCGGCCCTTGAGCAGCGCCGAGACGTGGCCTTTGAAGCCCTTGGCCTTCTCGCCCTTGGTGTCCGCCATGTCGTCGTAGAGCCCGAGGCCTCCGGCGGTGAGCCCGGCTGTGGCCGCGGCGGCCGCGTAGGCCGGTGATGTGGAGCCGGCGACGGCCGCGACTGTCGCTCCGACGGTGACGCCGGGCCCTTCGGCCAGGCTCACGGTGTCGCCTCGGTGATTGACGCGGTCGAGATCGGTCGACCACTTGGAACGGCGGACGGCGCTGATCGCGGCGATGGTCCCGCCGGCGGCGAGGCCGCCGAGGAACGCCCGCCCAGCTGTGCGAGATAGCTGGCTCATGGGCGGAATCCTAGGCCGCGTCGGGGAGCAGGCCTTCAGCGCCCTCCCCGGTGCCGAGGTGGTGGACGGTGCCGTCGCTGATCAGGTCGGTGAGCGAGACGAGCGCGGCGATCTGGCCCTGCGTCGAGGCGTTGTCGATCGTCGAGATGGTGGCCTCGTTCTCCTCGGACCGCAAGGTGGCGAGCGGGTTGCCGTCGCCCGCGGAGGAGGTCGTGGCGTAGACGGTCGGGGCGTCCACGGCGAACGCGTTGGCCAGGGTCACGATCGCGGCGTTGCGGGCCTCGGCGTCGGAGTCGGTCGCGGCCGAGGAGCCGATGACGATGACGCCGGTGGCCGCACCGGTGGGCTCGTCCTCGACGGCGAGCATGCCGAACTCTTCGAGACCGGTGGTGGCGGTGGTGATGTCGCCGGCGGTGATCTCAACGGGATCGCCTTCGAAGCTGCTGGTGGTGACGGCGGCGAGGATTGAGCTCATGGCCTCGGCGCCGTTGTAGGTCACGGGCGCTTCGATGGTGTCGGGGGTGACGCCGTCGACGAGGTTGGCGAGCTCGTCGTTGTTGGCCGGGTCGAAGTAGTCGTCGAGGAGGGTGATGCGTCCGGCGCTGGTGGCGTCGGCGTGGCCGAGCATCTCCTCGACGCTCTCGGCGACGTCGGTCTCGACGCCGGGCAGGGCCACCACCAGCACGTTCTGGCCGGTGAGCTTCTCGGCGAGGTAGGAGGGGGCGATCTCGGAGGCGAAGGACTGGTCGTCTTCGAGTTCGTCCTGGAGCGCGGTGATCTCCTCGCGGAGCGCGTTGTTGTTGTCGCGCAGGCTCTGACTGGTCGCCTCGAGCGCCTCCATCGCGGGTCCGTTGAGGGCGGCGGTGCCGAGGATGAGGCCCACGGTGAGCGCCAGGAAGACCGCGGTGAGGCTGACGAGATGGTAACGGAAGTTGATCACGAGAAGAGCCTTTGGATTTGGAAGAGCAGGCCGTCCCACCAGTCGGCGATGACGTCGACGAACGAGCGCCCGACGGTGGAGATGGCGATGGCGGTCGCCATGGCGGCGAGGGCGGAGACGATGAGCAGCAGGAGCGCGGAGATCGACATGTCCTGCCGGTAGAGCCGCGAGACGCCCTTGGCGTCGACGAGTTTGCCGCCGACGCGCAGGCGAGTGAGGAACGTCGAGGCCATGCCGCCGCGGCCCTTGTCGAGGAACTCGACCATGGTGACGTGGGTTCCGACGGCGCAGATGAGCGAGGCGCCCTTCTCGTCGGCCATGAGCATGGCGATGTCCTCGGAGGTGGCGGCGGCCGGGAAGGGGATCGCGGGGACGCCGAGCTTGTCCATGCGCTCCATGCCGGGCGCGCGCCCGTCTGCGTAGGCGTGGACGACGATCTCGGCGCCGCAGCGGAGCGCGTCGTCGGAGACCGAGTCCATGTCGCCGACGATCATGTCGGGCGTGTAGCCGGCCTCAAGGAGCGCGTCCGCGCCGCCGTCGACGCCGACCAGCACGGGCTTGAACTCGCGGATGTAGGGCCGGAGGACGTCGATGTCCTCCTTGTAGTTGTAGCCGCGGATGACGATGAGCGCGTGGCGACCGTTGAAGTCGGTGGCGACGTCGGGAACGCCGACGCCGTCGAGCAGCAGGTCCCGCTCGCGCTTGAGGTATTCCATGGTGTTGGCGGCGAAGGCCTCCAACTGGACGGACAGGCCTTCGCGGGCGGCCTCCATGTCCGTGGCGACGCTCTTCTCGCTCTGGAGCGCGCCCGCGCCGATCTCCTCGTCTCCCAAGAAGATCCGGTTGCCGTCCACGGTTACCGACTTGCCTTCGCGGACCTTGTCGAAGATCTCGTCGCCGACACCGTCGATGAGCACGACGCCGCCTTTGACGAGGACCTCCGGGCCGAGGTTCGGGTAGCGGCCGGAGATCGACTTGGCGGCGTTGACGACGACGGCGACGCCGGTGCCGACGAGGGCGTCGGCGGCGACCCGGTCGAGGTCGACGTGGTCGATTATGGCGACGTCGCCGGGTTCGAGGCGGCCGCACAGCCGCTTCGTCCGGCGGTCGAGTCGGGCGGTGCCGACCAGCCGGTCGTCTCCGGAGGGCGACTCCGGGCTACGGCCGGGCAAACGCAAGCTAGGTACACGCATCGTGCATCATCATGCCACTCGTCCTCAACAGCGGGGCAGCGGCGCGCCGCATCGGTCTGCGGGACGCTAGGCCTTCATCTTGGCAGCCTCTGCCAGGAGTTCTTCAGCGTGGGCCACCCCGAGGTGCGAGTCGGGCATGCCTGCGAGCATGCGAGCAAGCTCACGTGCCCGCTCGGCGTCGTCGACGACGCGCACGCCGGAGACGGTGACGGCCCCCGAGGTGTCCTTGCTGACGACCAGGTGGCGGTCGGCGAACGCCGCGACCTGGGGCAGGTGGGTGACGACGAGGACCTGGTAGCGGCGGGCGAGCTTGGCCAGGCAGCGGCCGATCTCGACGGCGGCCCGGCCGCCGACCCCCGCGTCGACCTCGTCGAAGACCAGCACCGGCGGGCCGCCGATCTCAGCGAAGACCACTTCGATGGCGAGCATGACGCGGGACAGCTCGCCCCCGGAGGCGCCCTTGTGCAGCCCGGCCGGGGCCGCGCCGGGGTGCGGCCGGAGCAGCAGCTCGACCTCGTCGGCACCGTCCTCGGAGGCACCGGAGACCCCGGTCTCGACTACGAGGTCGACGCCGCCGCGGCCGGCGGGGCGAGGCACCACGGAGGCGGTGACGGCGGCGTGCGGCATCGCCAGTCCCTTGAGCTCGGACGAGACGGCTTCGGAGAAGCGCTCGGCGGCGGCCAGTCGGGAGGCGCGCAGCTGCGCGGCGAGTTCGCCGGCGCGGGCCGACAACTCGGTGCACCGGGTCTCCAGCTCGCTGACGCGCTCGTCGGAGACGTCGAGCTCGCCGAGGCGTTTTCCGGCGTTCTCGGCCCAGGCCAGGACGCCGGGCAGGTCTTCGGCGTACTTGCGGTACAGGGACTTCAGCGCCGCCTGGCGGCCGTAGATCTCTTCGAGCCGGGTCGGATCGGCCTCAAGCTCGTCGAGGTAGCGGGACAGGTCGACGGCGGCCTCGGACAGGAGCGCTCCGGCCTCGGAGAGCCGCTCGGCGAACTCGGCGAGCTTGGGGTCGTCGGCGGCGTCGTGCTCGAGGGCGCGGGCCGCGACGCCGACCGTGTCGGCCGCTCCCCCGTCCCCCGTGGTCGGGTCGCCGTTCAGCGCGGTGTGGGCGGTGGCGGCGGCCAGGCGCAGCGACTCGGCGTTCTGGAGGCGCCTGGCCTCCTCGGCCAGCTCGGCGTCCTCGCCTTCCCGAGGCTCGACGGCGTTGATCTCGTCGAGGCCCAGGCGCAGCATGTCGGCCTCGCGGGCCATCTCGCGGGCACTGGTGCGCAGGCGGGACAGCTCGGCGGTGCATGCGCCCAATTCGAGGTAGGCGGCGCGGTAGGCCTCGAGGATCTTGCCGTGGTCGGCGCCGGCGAAGCGGTCGAGCGCGGCGCGCTGCTCGGCGGGCTGGAGCAATCGCATCTGGTCGGACTGGCCGTGGACGGAGATCGCCAGCTCGCCCAGTTCGGACAGGACCCCGACGGGCGCGGCCCGGCCGCCGACCCAGGCCCGCGACCGGCCCTCGGCCGACACCGAGCGGGAGAGCAGCAGTTCGCCGTCCTCCAGTTCGGCACCGGCCTCGATGGCTCGCTCACGCAGTTCGAGGGCTCCCTCACCGACCATGAAGCGGCCCTCCACAAGGGCCTTGTCCTTGCCGAGAGGCGCCCGGGAGGCCCTGCCGCCGAAGAGGAGGCCGAGACCGGCGACGACCATGGTCTTCCCAGCGCCGGTCTCGCCGGTGATGCAGGTGAGACCGGGGGCGAGCGGAAGGGTGGCGTCGGCGATCACGCCCAGGTTCTGGATCCGAAGCTCGTCCAACACGTACCCGAGCCTATCCGGTCGCTGCGACAACCACCTGTCTACATACGGCCGTGGCGCCAACCGTCAACTGGCAGAGAGAGTTTCGAGACCAATCGCGAGGGGAATGAGCGCTCGGACATGCGCACGAGCTTCACCGGGCGGTCCGAGCGGCGGATCGTCACCGTCGAGCCGGCGGTCAGCTGCGCGACCTGTTTGCCGTCGGCGATGAGCGCTCCGGCCGTGCCGACCGATTCGACACCGATCCGGATCACCGAGGAGGAATTGATCACCATCGGCTTGGCGAACAGGGCGTGCGCGTTCATCGGCACGACTACGAGGGCGTCCACATCGGGCCAGACGACCGGACCGCCTGCGGAGAGGGCGTGCGCGGTGGAGCCGGTCGGGGTGGCGCACAGGACGCCGTCGCTGCCGTAGCGCGAGATCCGGGAGCCGTCGATCTCGATGTACAGCTCCAGCATGCGGGCGGGCTCGGCCTTTTCGACGGCGATGTCGTTGAACGCCCACGAGTCGGTCTTCTCGCCCCTGGCGTCGACGGCCTCGACGGCTATGGTGGTTCGCTCCTCGACGAAGTAGTCGCCGGCGAGGAGGCGCGAGACGACCGTCTCGAGCTCGCCGGTCTCGGCCTCGGCGAGGAAGCCGACTTTGCCGAAGTTGACGCCGAGCAGCGGGACGTCGGCCTCGGCGGCCATCTTCGCCGAGCGCAGGACGGTGCCGTCGCCGCCGAGGGCGAGGACTATGTCGGCGGTGGCGGTGGAGACCTCATCGGCGACCAGGAGCGCGTCGGGGTGCGTCAGGGAGCGGACCTCGCCGGAGAGGATCCGCGCGGCGACGCCGGCCTCGCGGAGGGCGGCGGCGATCTTCTCGGCGAGTTCGGCCACGTCCTGCCGGAGCGGGTGCGTCACCACCAGGACCCGACTCGGCTTCTGCTGCGACCGGCTCACGCGCGCTCCTTCTACGGTTCCACTCCGAAATACTCTGTACGCCCATTGACACGGCAACGAAACCCTACCTCAACGAGATTCACCGCCAGTGGCGACGAGCTCACTCTAGAAAGCGCTTTCATGCGCGTGCGCTCGACTCGCCACGGTCCTAGATTGACGGACACAACGACGCACTTCCCCGGGAGACACTGAAGTTCCACCGCACGACACGCAAAGGAGCGCACATGCCCACACGCCGCCATGTACTCGGATTCACAGCCCTCTCCGCCGCCGCGGCGGCAGGGCTCACCACCGTCGGACCCGCGGCAGCCGCAACGGGCTCGTTCACCCCGGCCCTCGTCATCGGTTCCGGCTACGGCGCAGCCGTCTCCGCACTCCGCCTCGGCGAGGCCGGAGTCCGCACGACCGTCCTCGAAATGGGACGCCTCTGGAGCGAACCCGCCGACGACGGCAAGGTCTTCTGCGCGATCACCGACCCCGACCGGCGCAGCATGTGGTTCCGCACCCGCACCGAAGCGCCCCTGTCGAGCTTCCTCTGGCTCGACGTGGTCGACCGCGACATCGACCCCTATCCCGGCGTCCTCGACCGCGTCGACCACGGCGACATGGACGTCTACGTCGGCCGCGGCGTCGGCGGCGGCTCCCTCGTCAACGCCGGAATGGCCGTCGTGCCCCGCCGCGAGTACTTCGCCGAGATCCTCCCCGGCATCGACGCCGACCAGATGTACGACCGGTACTTCCCGCTCGCGCAGGCCGAGCTCGGCGCCAACACCGTCGGCCCCGCCTACCACGCCGCCAGCGACTACTACCGCTTCAGCCGAATCGGCGCCGAACACGCCGAAGCCGCCGGCTTCGCCACCAGGTTCGTCCCCGGCGTCTACGACTTCGACTACATGGAGCGCGAAGAAGCCGGACTCGAAGAGCCCTCAGCGCTCGCCGCCGAAGTCATGTACGGCAACAACCACGGCAAACAGAGCCTCGACCGCACCTACCTGGCCGCCGCCCTCGGCACCGGCAACGTCACCGTCGAATCCCTTCACCAGGTGCGGCAGATCGAACGCGACTCCGACGGGAACTACATCGTCGCCGTCGACCGCATCGACGAGACCGGCCAGACCGTCGAGACCAAGCAGATCGGGTGCCGGTATCTCTTCCTCGGCGCAGGCAGCCTCGGCACCACCGAACTGCTGCTGCGCGCCCGCGAGACCGGCACCCTCCCCGACCTCGGCGACGCGGTCGGCAGCCGATGGGGCCCCAACGGCAACGTCATGACCGCCCGCGGCAACCACGTCTGGGCGCCCACAGGCGTCAAGCAGTCCACGATCCCTGTCATGGGCATCGACGACTGGGACAACCCAGGCGCCCGCGTCTTCGCCGAGATCGCACCGCTCCCCGCCGGCATCGAGACCTGGATCAGCCTCTACCTCGCCATCACCGACAACCCCGAACGGGGCCACTTCACCTACGACGCGGACTCGGACAGCGCCAGACTCCAATGGAGCACCGACCAGAACGGACCGTCGGTGGCCGCCGCGAAATCCATGTTCGACCGCATCAACGCCGAACACGGCACCGCCTACCGCCACGACCTGTTCGGCGACGACAAGGCCTTCGCGGACGACTTCTGCTACCACCCGCTCGGCGGCTGCCCCATAGGCGAGGCCACCGACGGCTACGGTCGCGTGAACGGGTACGAACGCCTCTACGCCACCGACTCGTCCCTCATCCCCGGCTCCATCGGCGTCAACCCTCTGGTGACGATCACCGCGCTCGCCGAACGGAACCTGGAGGAGATCATCGCCGCCGACGTGGACTAGACGCCGCAGGCCGCCTCGACGCCCTCGCGGGCGACGGCCTCGCCCTCCCGGACCATCCGGCAGAAGAACTCCACGTTGCCCTTAGGGCCGGGCAGCGGGCTCGCGACCACCCCGGTCGTGGTCCAGCCGAGCTGCTCGGCCGCCTTCACCACGCCCCAGACCGCGTCGGCGCGCTGCGACGGATCGCCGACGACGCCACCCGCGCCGACCTGCCCCTTGCCGACCTCGAACTGCGGCTTGACCATCGGCAGCATCGTCCCGGTCGCCTTCGTGCACGCCGCCAACGCCGGCAGCACCAGCTCCAGTGAGATGAACGACAGGTCGCCGACCGTCAGGTCCACCGGGCCGCCTAGCAGTTCGGGCGTCAGATGCCGCACGTTCGTGCGGTCGTGGACGACAACGCGGTCGTCGGTCTGGAGTTTCCAGGCGAGCTGCCCGTAGCCCACATCGACCGCGAGGACCTCGGCGGCGTCGCGCCGCAGCAGGACATCCGTGAAGCCCCCGGTCGAGGCTCCGGCGTCGAGGCAGCGCATCCGGGCCGGGTCGACCCCGAAGGCGTCGAGGGCGCCCACGAGCTTGTGGGCACCGCGCGAGACGTAGTCGTCCACCTCGCCGACGAGCCGGATCGAATCGCCACCGGTGACGCCGGTCGCGGCCTTCGTCGCCGCGATGCCGCGCAAGTGAATGCGCCCGGCAGCGATGAGTTCGCGGGCGTGCTCGCGCGAGCGGGCGATCTTGCGGCGGACGAGTTCGACGTCGAGTCGATTGCGTGCGGGCATGCGGCGGCTGCGGTCTCTCTAGTCTCGGGCGTCAGGAGTCGTCGACGTTGCTGAGGATCTCGGACAGGCGCAGCTGGACGCCCTCGAAGACGGCGACGTGGTCGGTGACGGCCAGATCGGGCAGCGCTTCGAGCTGCCCGAGGGCAGCCTCGACCTCGGCCTCGACCTCTTCGGCGTCGCCGCCGCTCAAGCGGTGCGCCAGGCTGCCCGGCGTCGGTGCCTCGCTCATGGCTACCCTTCGCCGCCCAGTTCGTCGGCGTCCGCGACGGCGGTCTCCGCCGGGTCGGCCTCCAAGGGCTCGGGCTTGCGAGCGGCGCGGGACTCGGCTTCGGCCAGGCGCATGCGCAGCTCCCTGATCTCCTCCTCGGAGTGTTCGAGGCGGAGGTTGAGGTCGTCGATGTCGGCCTGAGTGGCGACGCCGATGCGGGTGAGGCCGGCGTCGACCTCGGCTCGGACGAGCCGCCCGATGTCGGTGATCGTCCGCGACCCCTGACTGCGGAACTGCTCTGTGCCCGAGCGGAGGCGGTCGGCGCCGGACCTGAGGTCCTCGCGGACCTTCCCTGCGAGGTCGCGGGCGCGCTGGCCGGAGTCGCCGGCCATGCTGAAGACGTTGTCGAAGTTGGCGCGGGTGGAGTCTGACATGGCGCCGCTCCTTCCTGATCGGCTAGGTGGGGCGTCGGCTCGTGGCACTCTCAACGGTACTGCCAACCTACCGGGGGCGGGTCGCCGCCACCATTTCGTACTTGCCGGTAACCTTTTGGTCGGGCGCACTGCCGCGTCCCCGCCGATCGAACAGGAGGGCACCATGGCCACCGTCGACGAATGCCGGACCGCTCTGGAGCAGTTCGCCGCGAACCTCGCCGCGAACCCGAAGTCCGTACGCAAGCTCACCGGGTTCCAGCGAACCCTGGCGTGCGACATCACCGACTTGAACGTGTCGTTCCACGGGAGGTTCGACGGGGGCAAGCTCGTCGGCATCACCGACGGCGACGAGCCGGACGCTGAGATCCGGATGATCGTCTCCTCCGACGACCTGCTGGAGCTCGTCGACGGCGATCTCGACTTCATGAAGGCGTTCACCGCCGGGCGCGTGAAGATCAAGGCGAACATGATGGACCTGATGAAGCTGCGCGGCGTCCTCTAGCGGCACTGTCCGAGCCGGCGCGCCGGGTGGCGCCCGGCTCGGTCCGCGAGGCCCCGCCCGGTCGTCACCGTCCGTCGTCGTCATGTGGACTCCTGGTCGGCCGCAAAGGCATTCAGGTGACGTTGTAATCTTCTGGCCAGCCGAGCTCTTCGTGCTATAGATGATCTAATTCGGGAGGACCGTATGGCCACTGTTGACGAATGCCGCAACGTACTGGAGAAGCTGGCGGGCAAAGTCGCCAAGAAGTCGGGCGACTTCGACGGACTTGACGGGTTCGAACGCACGCTGGCCTGCGACATCACCGACCTCGACACCTCGTTCAACGCGTCGATCTCCGAAGGCAAGCTGGCCAACCTCATGGACGGCGACAACGCGGACGCCGAGGTCCGCGTCTCGGTCGCCTCGGACGACCTCGTCGCCCTGTCCAAGAAGGAGCTCAAGCCGGCCAAGGCGTTCCTGACCGGCAAGATCAAGGTCAAGGCGAGCGTCAAGGACCTCGCCAAGCTCCGCAAGGCCCTCAAGGTCGACTAGTCGGAACAAAGCGCACGAGCCCGGACCGCTACGCGGTCCGGGCTCTCCGCTATGCCAGGAGCTTCTCGGCGGCCCCGCCGACCGGCTTCGGCGGCCTGGTCGGATCACACCGGCGCATGTCGGCCGCGGCCCAGGTCAGCTCGCAGAGCGCCCGCCAACCGTCCAGGTCGGCGCCTTCGCCGGCGAGCAGGACGCCGTCGCCGTCGAGCGAGGCGGTCCAACCGCCGCATTCGACCGCGTCGACCGCCTCGTTCCATTTCGGCTCGGGATGGGTCTCGGTCAGTGCGGCGAGGCTCCAGCCGAGGTAGGTGGGCCGCTGCTCGGGCGGCAGGACGAGCGCGCCGCGGGGCGACACGACGCCGGTGAACACCAGCAGCGAGTCGATCCCGGCGCGGTTGGCGCCTTCGATGTCCGAGTCCGGGCGGTCGCCGACCATGATCGCGCGGCCACCGGGCTTGCGGGCCAGCGCGGACTGGTAGATCGGCTGCTGCGGCTTGCCCGCGACGAGGTCCGGACCGCGGTTCAGCGCGATCGCGACGGCCTCGGCGAGGGCGCCCATGCCCGGCAGCGGGCCGTCGGGCGTGGGCAGGGTGGCGTCGAGGTTGGCGACGGCCCAGAACGCACCCTGGCGCGCGGCGATCGTGACCGCGGCGAGGTCGCGCCAGTTGGTGTCGGGCGTGTACCCGAACGCCACCGCCTCGGCCTCCCTGGGCTCGTCGGTCAGGAGGAGCCCTTCGGCCTCGATGGCCTCGCGCAGCGCCTTCGATCCGGTCGACAGGACCGTGCCGCCTTCGCCGATGTGCTGGACGATGCCCGATGCGACCACTTGCGCCGAGGTGAGCACCTCGTCGGCCCGGGCGGGGATGTCCATGCCGCGCAGGGCTTCGGCGACGGCTTCGGGGCTGCGGGAGGCGTTGTTGGTGACGAACACCGGTTCGCAGGCCAGGCCCGGGAGCGCGCCTACGGTTGCGGCGGCCTCCGGGATCGGCTGCTGGAGCAGGTAGACGACGCCGTCGAGATCGAGCAGCGCCAGGTCGTATGCGGCGGCGAGCGCCTCAGTCGCGGCGTTGAGTCGCGTCATCGGTCTCCTCTGGGGTGGGGGTCCGGTCCCCCTCGTTCGCTTCTTCGTCCTCGTCGTCTTCGTCGAGGTCGCTGTCGTACTCCTCGTCGAACTCGTCGTCGAGTTCGTCTTCGAGCTCGTCGAAGTCGACGCCTTCGAGTTCGAGCAGTCGCTCGGCCGCGCCGGTCTCGCCGGCGACGTCGGCGGCGACGGCCTTGGAGAGCCATTCGCGGGCCTCGCCTTCGCGCCCGTCGGCCAGGAGGCCTTCTGCGTAGGCGTAGCGCAGGCGCGCGACCCACGGTTCGGTCTTCGGCGAGTTGAGGGCGGCGACCTTGAGCATCGCCGTGGCGGCCTCGCCCATGTCCATGTCGCGGCGGGCGCCGGAGGCGACGATGAGCAGTTCGACGCGAACCTCCGGGTCGATGCCCTCGTCGTCGCCGTATTCGCGGTAGAGGTCGATGGCGCGCTCGGGATGGCCGGCGGCGCGCTCGCAGTCGGCGATCATCGCGACGTGGTCGCGCGTGCCGCCGAGCCTCTGGGCGGCGCGGAGCTCGTTCATGGCCAGCTGCCATTCGCCGGCGCCGTAGGCGGCCACGCCGGTGACCTCGCGGACGATGGCGACGCGGGAGGCCTTGCGGCGGGCATAGCGGGCTTGTTCGAGGGCGCCTTCGATGTCGTCCTCGGCCAGGAGCGCGGCGGCGGCGATGAGCCGGTTGCCGACGGCCTCGGCGAGCTGCTTGTTCAGGCTGCGGAGCCCGGCCTTGGTCTCCTTGTCGAGCTGGTCGAAGCCGTACTCGAGGCCTTCGGGGAGGTCGGGGGCCTGGTCGGACTCGCCCATGCGGATCGGACCCTCGTGTCCGGCCTCGCGCTCTTCGAGCGGGCGCAGGCCGTCGCGGCCCCGCTTGGGTTTGCCGTCTCGGCCGAAGCGGTCGTCGTCGCGAGTGGGTCGGCGGTCGTCGCGGCGGTCGGACTGGCGGCGGTCGCCGCGGTCGTCACGGCGCGGACGGTCGTCGCGGTTCTCGAACCGGCGCGGACGGTCCTCGTCCCTGCGAGGACGGTCGTCACGGTGCCCGCCACGGCCACCGCGGTCGTCACGGCGGGGACGGTCGTCGCGGTTCTCGAAGCGCCTGGGACGGTCGTCGCGGTCGCGATGCGGCCGGTCGTCCCGACCCTCGTAACGCCTCGGGCGGTCGTCGCGGCGGTCGGACTGACGCCGGTCGCCGCGGTCGTCACGGCGCGGACGGTCATCGCGGTTCTCGAACCGGCGCGGACGGTCCTCATCCCTGCGAGGACGGTCGTCACGGTGCCCGCCACGGCCACCGCGATCGTCACGGCGCGGACGGTCATCCCGGCCTTCGAAGCGCCTGGGACGGTCGTCGCGGTCCCTGCCGTCGCCGCCTCGGGGGCGGTCGTCGCGGCCGTGGCCGCGGCCGTCGCGGTCGTCATGCCGACGCTCGCCGCCACGACCCTGCCGGTCGCGGTCTCGGTCGCCGCCCTCGCGGCGTCCGTAGCCACCGCGGCCACCTCGTCGGTCGTCTCCGCCCCTGTGGGCGCGGCCATCGTCAGCCACGTCGTCCTCCCCCTGTGTTCACCTGGCAAAACCAATCAAGTGTATGCCTCAGGTGAAAAGCTCCACTCCGGCGACGGTCTTTTTTCCGCGCCGGATCACTGCGTAACGGCCGTGCAGCAGGTCAGCGGGGTCGAGTGCCACCGCAGGGTCGGTGACGCGGACGTTGTTCACGTACGCGCCGCCCTCCTTCGCCGCGCGGCGGGCCTCCCCGAGGCTCGCGACGACGCCGGACTCCTTCATCGCTTCGGCGACGGTGACCTCAGGCTTGTGGATCTCGGCCAGGCCGGCCTCGACCAGCGCGGCACGCAGCGTCGGCTCGGGGAGATCGCTGAGCTCGCCTCGGCCGAAGAGTGCCTGTGAGGCGGCGATGACGTGGGCGGTCTCGTCTGCGCCGTGCAGCAGCGTCGTGAGCTCCTCGGCCAAAGCCTTCTGGGCCAGTCGCGCGGCGGGCCTCTCTTCGGTGGCGCGCTCGAGTTCGGCGATCTCCTCGTGGGTCTTGAACGAGAAGTACTTGAGGTAGCGCCCGACGTCGGCGTCACTGGAGTTGAACCAGAACTGGTAGAACGCGTACGGGCTGGTCAGCTCGGCGTCGAGCCAGACGGCGCCGCCTTCGGTCTTGCCGAACTTGGTGCCGTCGGCCTTGGTGACCAGCGGGGTGACGAAGGCGTGGACGCTCTCGCCCGCGCGACGGCGGATGAAGTCGACCCCGGCGGTTATGTTGCCCCACTGGTCAGAGCCTCCGAACTGCAGGGTGCAGCCGTGGCGGCGGTTGAGTTCGAAGAAGTCGTTGGACTGGAGCAGTTGGTAGGAGAACTCGGTGAACGAGATGCCGGACTCCAGGCGGGCCTTGACGACCTCGCGGGCGAGCATCTTGGAGACCGGGAAGTGCTTGCCGACGTCGCGCAGGAACTCCACGACCCCCATCTCGCTGGTCCAGTCGAGGTTGTTGACCGCGACGGCGGCGTTGTCGCCGTCGTAGGTGACGAAGGGGGCCAGCTGACCTCGGATCTCGTCGACCCAGCCGGCGACGACCTCGGGCGGGTTGAGAGCCCGCTCACCGGCTTCCTTGGGGTCGCCGATCTGGCCGGTGGCGCCGCCGACGAGCAGCAGCGGGCGCAGCCCGGCCAGCTGGAGGCGGCGGGCGGTCAGCACCTGCATGAGGTGGCCGACGTGCAGGCTCACGGCCGTGGGGTCGAACCCGACGTAGAACGTGACCTGTCCCGCGTCGAGGTGCCCGCGCAGGGCGTCGAGGTCGGTCGAGTCTTGGATGAGGCCGCGCCAGGCCAGGTCGTCGAGAATATGCACGGTCCCATTGTGCCTTAGCGGGTGAAACGCTTTTCTAGACGCTCGGCTCGGAGTCGGCGCCGTCGGCGGCCTCCCGCAGCCGGACTGCGGCTTCGATATGGACGCGCATGACTTCGGCGGCGGCGTTCTTGGCGGCCTGCTTGTTGGGGCCGGCGCCCTCGGCGTCGACGCTGACGTGGCTGGTGTCGAGATTCGCGGAGGCCTTGCAGGTGAAGACCCGTTCGTGCGAGGGGCCTTCGGCCTCGAACCCCCATTCGAGGTGGCGGATGACGCCGCGAGCGGCATAGATCTGGACGGCCTCGACGGGATTGAGGCCGGCGTCTACGAGGTCCGTCTTCGGCGGCTCGGGTGGGGCCGGGTCCGGGGCCTCGTCGCCGGACAGGTCGGGCAGGTCGGCGAGCGCTGCGGCCAGCGCGAGGGCGGCGTGGTTGCGGGCGTCCTTCTTGGTGCGCTGCGTGCGCCCCGGGGAGCGGCGTCGCTCACCGTCGAAGCGGATCTCCAGGCTGGCGGTGAAGGCCGGGGCGCCGCTGTCGCCGGCCGAGTCCAGCTCCCAGAGCACGTCCTCGGGGCCGATGGGGCCGCCGAGGCGGTCCTGAAGATACTTGTTGACCAGTGAGACCGCTTCGTGCGGCCGTTGGGCGATCCGCCGGTTGAGCCGGTCGCGCAGCGCGGCGAACGCGGGGGTCTTGCCGTAGAAGTAGAGCTCGCCGAATTCGCGCAGTTGGAGTTCCTCTGCGTCGAGGCGGCGCTCGGCGTCCTCGGCGAGCCCGGCGGGGACCTCGCCGCGTTCGACCGCGACGCGCAGGACCTTCGCGAACTCCGGGTAGGCCAGGGCGGTGAAGTCGGCCTTTTCGAGGCGGCGCTCGGCGACCTCCTTGGCGCGTTTGCGGAAGTGCTCGGCGGTGCGTTCGCGTTCCTCGGCTATGCGGGTGTTGATCTCCTCGCCGAGCGCGGCGAGTTCCTCGGCCGCGTAAGGGCTGGGCCCGCCGGCGACTGCGGCCATGAGGATCCTCTGGGTGACCAGGTCGGGATAGCGCCGGATCGGGCTGGTCGCGTGCGTGTAGACCGGCAGCTGGAGGCCGTGGTGGCCGTGGACGGTGGGGCCGTAGGTGGCCGAGCGGGCGACCATGCGCATGCGTGCCCGGAGCATCTCGAACGCCCCGGTGTCGCCGGTGGCGGCGACGGTGTCGAGTTCGGCGCGGAGTTCGGCGGGGTCGCCGGCGACCGCGGCGAGCCGGTGGTTGCGGAACAGGATCGGCAGGTCCCGTCCGGCCGCCCAGGCGGCGATCTGCGCGTTCGCGGCGACCATGAACTCCTGGACGATGATGTACCCGGAGTTGCGTTCGGCGTTCTCGAGGCGCACGATGTGGCCTTCCTCGTCGGTGGCGAAGCCGCTGAGGAGGTCGTAGAAGGCGAGGGCTCCGGTGGCGCGTCGGGCGGCCAGCGCCGTCTGCGCGAAGCGCAGCGCCAGCGCGAGGGTGGCGTGGAGCGGGTGGGCCGGGTCGGCGGCGGCTTCGGCGGCCTCGCCGTGGGTCATGGCCCAGGAACGGGTGAGGCGACCGGGTCCGAGGTCGGCGTGGCGGACGCGGCCCTCGGAGTCGACGCGGAGGTGGACGGCGAAGGTCTCATTGACGCGGCCCTCTTCGAGGGAGGCGCGCTCTTCCACGGGCCGGGGCAGCATGCGCCTGGTGCGTTCGGGCCGGTAGCGAGTGTGGACGCGTTCGCGCGCTTCGAGGTCGGAGCGGTGTCCGATGGGGACGTGGTCGGCGACGCGGGCGATGTGCACCCAGACGTCGTACCCGTCGTCCCCGGGCTCGATCCAGATGGCGTCGTCGCGGTCGACGGTGGTCTCGGCGTCGATCATGACGCCGGTCTCGGCTGGGTTGTAGTCGGCCAACTGCGCTCCTTCGGTGTCCAGCGACGATGGTAGCCGCCGCCGGACACCGAGGTTGCTCACGGGCGCAGGTCCCATGCCTCCAGTCGTCCGCACATGCCCCAGCGGTGGGCCGGATTGCCCGCGTCGGAGACGTGCGCGTCGCACAGGTGCGCGGGGTCGGCCTGGGCGAGTGCGGTCAGGTGGCCGCCGGTCGTCTCGACCTGGGCCTTGGGGCCGTTCTCCCAGAGCTTCCGCCAAGTGTCGACGCGTTCGGAGACGAGGGAGGCGGCGGCCGACCACAGGGGCTCCATCGCCTTCGCGCCTTCGGCCTCGACGCGTTCGCGCAGCTCCAGGTAGCCCTCGACGGCGAGGTCGCGCCGCCTGCGGGCGGCTTCGCCGCGTTCGTCCTCGCTGAGCCCGGGGGCGGCGGGCGCGGCGGTGACCGCGGCGTACGCCTCGGGGTCGTTCAGTGTCGCGAACGGGTAGGTGAGGACGGCGTCCCCGGCCTCGGGGATGCCGGCGTTCTGCATGACGACGGTGAGTTCGAGGTCGCCGGAGCCGTTGATGAGCCGGTGGACGGTCCCGGGAGTGAACCACAGGACGGTGCCGCGGGCGAGCTCGCGGCGTTCGAAGCCGTCGCCCGACAGCGTCTCGACCGCGCCGGTGCCGCGCGTGACCACGTAGCCCTCGGTGGAGGCGGTGTGGAGGTGCGGGGAGCCGCCGGCCTGGTCGTCGATGGTCGGCCAGTCGTAGACGGTGACGATGGAGACGGCGGTGCCGCCTGGGAATCCACTCATTTCTGCTCCAGTTCGTTGAGTTCGGTGCTCGCCGCCTCGGCGGCCTTCGCGGCGCCCTCGACACCGATGTCTCCGTTGCAGACGGCGACGGCGTGACGCAGTGTCACGGTCTGGCCCGGCCGCATCGGCAGTTCGGTGTCGAAGAACGGGGCGGGGCAGACCGCGGCGAACGGCGTCGAGCGGACGAACCACTTGACGGGCGCGCCGGGGTTCTCGGGATGGTCGGTGAAGACCAGCGTGGAGACCGCGTCGTTGGAGTCGTGCTTGCCTCGGAAGGCCATCCAGTCGCCCCTGACGCCCATGAGCTCGTCTCCGCCCTCACCCGCCGAAGTGTAGACGCGACCCTCGGTGAAGGAGCGGGGGCCCCGCCAGAAGAAGCCGCCGTAGCCGGCGTTCTCTCGGCCCTCGGTGGTGGGGCTGCCCATGACGACCACATCGTCGGTGTCGTTGGTGAACGAGGTCGAGAACGACAGGACCCACGTGTCGTCGGACAGGACGGCGACGGCGAAGGCGCGCTTCTCGGTGAAGAAGTGGCGGCCGTCCTCCGTGACCCATTCGAGGTCCTCGGCGACGCGAACGCCGTCTTCGCCCGCCTCGCACCGGGTGAAGGCGCGGTGCTCCATCGAGCCGTCGTTGTTCTCGTGGACGTAGCCCTTGCCGCGCCTGTAGGTGCGCCCGCCCCAGAAGTTCTCGGGTCCGGCGTTCGGCAGTGAGAGCGCGATGCCCTTGTGCCACACGTGGTCGTGCGGCCGATAGAGGCTCACCTGGTGGCCGGCGAGGTCGCGGATCGGCTCGAAGTACGGCCGGGGGGACTCGAACTGGTCGTTGTCCGGGCGGTAGACGTAGCGCAGGAGTTCCAGATCACCGTGGGTGATCGTGAGTTCCCTGTCCTGGACGTCATTGAGTTTCAGCGTCATCGGCGTTTACTCCGGTTGGTCTGTTGTTCGGAAGCTCGGGGTCGTCATTTGCGGTCCGGCCAGGGGGTGCCGGCGCCGTCCATGCGTAGATAGTAGGGCGAGGTCGGGTCGACGTCCCCGGCTCGAACGGGCTTGCCGGAGAACGCGGAGGCGTAGATCGCGGTGATGAGTTCGAGGGTGTGGCGGGCGTCTGCCGCGGTGACCGGCGGCGCGGTGCCCTTGTCGAGCGCGTCGGCGACCGCTGCGAACTGGGCGCCGTGGCCGGAGGCCTGGCCGCGCGGCTTCGAGTACCAGGCCTGCATGACCTCCTCGACGTGCGCTTCGAGCGGTGTGACGGTCCAGTTCTCCTCGCCGTAGCCGTAGAGGTGGTCGAGTTCGACCGTGGCGCAGTCGAAGTCGAGGCGGATCTGCGAGGTCTCGCGGGGACTCAGCAGCGAGTTGGTGATCGCGACGCTCGCGCCGTTCGCGAGTGTGACGATGGCGTGCGAGACGTCCTCGGTGTTGGTGGCGCGGCGGTGCCGGTGCGCGGTGGCTACGACCTCGGTCCAGGGGCCGACCATCGACAGGAGCGTGTCGATCTGGTGGATGCCGTGGCCCATCGTCGGGCCGCCGCCCTCGGTCTCCCACCGGCCTCGCCATTCGACCGCGAAGTACTCCTCGGGGCGGTACCAGAGGGTGTCGCATTTGGCGACGGCGAGGGATCCGAGCACGCCGGAGGCCATCATGTTGCGCACGCGCTGGGCGGCCGATCCGAACCGGTGCTGGGAGATCACGGAGAAGTCGGCGCTGGAGGCGGCCGAGGCGGCGGCGATCCGGTCGAACTCGGACAGACTCAAGGCCGGGGGCTTCTCGCAGACGACGCCGACTCCGGCCTCCAGCGCGGCCACCGCGCCGTCGGCGTGGACGCCGGGCGGGGTGCACAGGTCGACCAGGTCGAGCTCCTCCGCCGCGAGCAGCTCCTCTTGGGACGCGTAACCGCGTTCGACGCCGAAGGCTGCCTTGAACGCTTCGAGGCGCTCGGCGTCGGGGTCGACGGCGGCGACCACTTCGATGCGACCGGCGAGGTTCGACTGGAGGCTCTGAGCGTGGAGGTGGGCGATGCCACCGGTGCCGACGACGGCGAGGCGGTAGGTGGAGGACACAGGGGGGCTCCTCTGAGAAACTCGTGTAAGCGTTTTCTTTCCGTTTCACTGAATACTAACCGACGATGGTCCCAGTCTCCAGACGGCGGGTCCCGGGCTCCAGGCGCCGAGGCTCGGTGACCTCGACCGAGACGGCCCCGGCTATGTCGGCCGCGGAGCGGCCGAGCCGCAGTTCCAGCGTCCCGGACTCGACGATCCACTCGCCGTCGACGCCGACGAACGCGGCGAGATCGACCGGCATCGCGAACCGCGCCTCGGCGGCCTCCCCGGCGTCGAGCCGGAGCTTCGCGAACCCCACCAGCCGCTGCACGGGCCTGACAGTGGAGGCCACCGGGTCGTGGAGGTACAGCTGCACCACTTCGACCCCGGCGCGATCGCCCGCGTTGCGCACTTCGACGGCGACCTCGACGACGCTCTCGGGGGCGACGACATCGTCCGAGAGCAGCCTAGGGGCGCCCCACGCGAACTCGGTGTAGGACAGGCCGTGCCCGAAATGGAACCTCGGCGTCGGGTCGACCGTGGAGACCTGGCTGCGGCGTGCCAACTCCGGGCCCAGGTACGTCGCGGGCGGCGAGTCCGCCCGCGCGGGGACGCCTACCGGGAGCCGGCCCTCGGGCTCGGCCGCACCGGTGAGCACGTCGCTGATGGCGACGGCTCCCTCCTGGCCGGGCAGGAACGCCTGCACGATCGCCGCAGCCCGATCCCCAGCGGCGCCGAGCGCGTAAGGGCGACCGGAGATCACCACGATCACGGTCGGCGTGCCGGTGGCGACGACCGCGTCGAGCAGCTCCGCCTGGCGGCCCGGCAGCGCGTGCGTGGGTGCGTCGCAGCCCTCGCCGGAGGTGCCGCGCCCGAACAGGCCCGAGCGGTCGCCGACTGCGACGACCGCGACTTCGGCGCGGGCGGCGGCGTGCGCCGCGGCCTCGATGTCGGCGTCTTCGGCGTCCAGGACGGTGCCTGCGGCGATGTGCTCGATCTCGGCGCCTGACAGGTCGGAGGCGAGCCGTTCGACGAGCGTCGGGATCGGCACGCCCATGTCGACGTGCGGGTACCGGTCGTCGGGGTCTTGGGACTCGGCGTCGTTGCGGCCGTGATGGTTCGGGAAGGCGTAGCACCCGAGCATGACGGCCTTGTCGTCTGCCGCCGGCCCCACGACGGCCATCCGTTTCGGGACCGGCAGCGGCAGGACGCCGTCGTTGGCCAGCAGCACGATCGACCGCCGCGCGACCTCGGCGGCGAGCGCTCGGCCCTCCGGCGGGTCGAGGTCTACCTCTCCGGGAGGCTCGGGCAGCTCGTCGAGCAGGCCCAATTCGATCTTCTGGGTCAGGACGCGCTCGGCTGCCCGGTCGACGACGTCCTCCTCGATCACGCCGGAGCGCACCGCCTTCAGCAGCGGCTCGCCGTAGCAGTCCACGCTGGGCAGTTCGACGTCGACGCCCGCGGCGAGCGCGAGCGCCGCCGCGCCGGAACGGTCGGCGGCGACGTGCTGCTGCGACTGGAGGAAGTTGACGCCGAAGTAGTCGCTGACGACGGTGCCCTCGAAGCCCCACTCGTCGCGCAGGACCCCGGTGAGCAACCGGTGGTCGGCCGCCGCGGGCACACCGTCGACGGCGGCGTAGGACTGCATGACCGACCCGGCGCGGCCGATGCGCACCGCCATCTCGAACGGCGTCAGGTAGGTCTCGGCGACCTGTCTGGGGCCCATGTAGACCGGGCCGAAGTTGCGGGCCGCCTGCGAGGCGGAGTAGCCGGCGAAGTGCTTGAGGGTGGCCAGGACGCCGGACTCCTGGAGGCCGCTGACGTAGGCGGTGCCAACGGTGCCGATGAGATAGGGGTCCTCGCCGATGGTCTCCTCGGTGCGTCCCCAGCGGGAGTCGGCCACGACGTCGAGGACCGGCGCGAGCCCCTGGTGGACGCCGACGCCGCGCATGGTCGCGCCGATCTGGCGGGCCATCGCCCGGACGAGGTCGGGGTCGAACGTGGCGCCCCAGGCCAGCGCCGTGGGGAAGATGGTGGCGCCGTGGGCCATGAGCCCGGTGAGGCACTCCTCATGGACGAGCGCGGCGATGCCGAAGCGGCTCGAGCTCCGGAGGAGCCGCTGCAGTGCCGCGAGTCGGGCCGCGCCCTCGGTCGGCTCGACCGGCGCCGATCCGAAGGGGCGTGTCAGCTGGCCCAGTCCATGGGCCATGGCGTCCTCTTCGGATACTCCGGTGGCCTGCTCGCTCTGGTGCGGCGCCATGTCCCCCGCGTCGGCGTGGACGCCGCGCCACAGGCTCGACAGCTGCGCGCATTTCTCCTCAAGGGTCATCCGCTTGAGCAGCCCGGCGGCGCGCTCGGCCGCCTCTGCGGAGGTGTCGGTGTCCATGCCACTCCACTCAACGACCCGCATGGCGCCACCTTCGGAGACCGCGCCGGGCCGATAGTTTCTGAAAATTTTCTGATCGATTTCGAAACAGGTTTGCACACCATAACATTGATTATTCGGCACTTCCAGCATCCGACACTCGGCGAAATCCGTCCATCTGACACCGATTCGATCAGTCTGTTGCCGAAAGTTTCGGACGCTCGCCGAGACAGCCTGCCACTCGCTATAGGATGTCGGCGACTACCGTGGAATCCACCGAACGATGGAGGACCCTTGACCGAAGCCGAACACGGGCGTGTCACGATCCGCGTCATTGCCGACGAGGCCGGCGTCAGCGTGCCCACGGTCTCCCGGGTCATCAACGGCCGCTCGGACGTCGCGCCCGAGACGCGCAAGCGCGTCGAGGAGCTGCTGACCGAACGCGGCTACCAGCGCCGCCGCTCCACGCGGGCGCAGAGCCCCAACGCGCGCCTGGTCGACCTCGTCTTCAACGAACTCGACAGCCCTTGGGCCGTGGAGATCCTCCGCGGAGTCGAGGACGCGGCCCACTCGGCGGGGGTCGGCACCGTCGTCTCGGCCGTCCACCGCCGGCGCGCCTCCACCGAGCAGTGGCTCGACAACCTCCGCACCCGCGCCTCCGACGGCGTGATCCTGGTGGTCTCACAGCTGTCCTCCCCCATCCTCGAGCAGCTGCGGCACCTGCGAGTGCCCATGGTCGTGCTCGACCCTGCGGGCGGGCCCACCATGGACGCTCCCACGATCGGCGCCACCAACTGGGCGGGGGGCCTGACCGCCACCGAACACCTCATCGAGCTGGGGCACCGCCGCATCGGGTTCATCCACGGTCCCAAGCAGGTCCTGTGCTCACGGGCCAGGTTCGACGGCTACCGCGCGGCGCTGGAGGCCGCGGGGATTCCGTTCGACCCGGCGCTGGTGTGCGACGGCGACTTCTACCACCAGTCCGGTTTCGACGCGGCGAAGGAGCTGCTCGGGCTGGACGACGCGCCCACGGCGATCTTCGCCTCCTCCGACCAGATGGCGTTCGGCGCCTACGAGGCGATCCGCCAGCGCGGGCTGCGGATCCCCGAGCACGTGAGCGTCGTCGGCTTCGACGACCTTCCCGAGTCGCGCTGGACCTCGCCACCGCTGACGACGGTGCGCCAGCCGCTGTCGGAGATGGGCTCGCTGGCCGCGAGGACGGTGCTCGACATGGCGGCCGGGAACGCCGTGGACTCGCCGCGGTTGGAGCTGGCCACCGAGATGGTGGTCCGGGAGTCCACGGCGACTCCCGGCAGAACCTAGGCGTTCGGGGACTGGTCGGTGCCCGCGCCGCGGCGCCGCACCTTGACCGCCTCTCGCACCGTTTCGGGCGCCTCGTCGAGGCCGAGCGGGACCATGCCGGCGTCGGCGATCAGCGCCAGGTCGTCCTTGGCCGCCTGGCCTTCACTGGTGAGGTAGTCGCCCAAGAAGATCGAGTTGACGATCTGCAGCGCCACGCCCTGCATGTGCCGGAGGTGGACCTCGCGGCCGGCGGCGAGCCGGACCTCGGCGGCGGGATTGGCCAGCCGCACCATGGCGAGGATCCTCAGGCACCGGCGCGGGTCGAGTTCCCAGGTGCCTTCGAGGGGCGTCCCCTCGAACGGCAGCAGGAAGTTCACCGGGATCGAGTCGGAGCCGATCTCCCGCAGGCCCAACGCCACGGCGACCAGATCGCCGTCGCTTTCTCCCATGCCGGCGATGAGCCCCGAGCAAGGCGACATCCCCGCCGCGCGCGCCGCCTCGACCGTGTCGACGCGGTCGGCGAAGGTGTGCGTCGAGCAGATCTCGGCGTAGGCGTCCTCGGAGGTGTTCAGGTTGTGGTTGTAGGCGTCGGCGCCGAGATCGGCCAGGCGCGACGCCTGGCCGTCGCCCAGCAGGCCCAGGCAGGCGCAGACCTCGACGCCGGGGCTGGCGTTCTTGACCGCGGCGATGGTCTTGCCGACGCGCTCGACGTCCATGTCGGTCGGTCCGCGCCCACTCGCGACGAGGCATACGCGCGAGGCGCCCCCGGCGACCCCGGCGGCGGCCTGGTCGGCGGCCTCCTCGGGGGACAACCAGGTGTACTTGAGGACGTCGGCCTTCGACCCGAGCCGCTGGGAGCAGTAGTTGCAGTCCTCGGGGCACAGTCCGCTCTTGAGGTTCACGAGGTAGTTGAGCTTGACTCGGTTCCCGAAGTGGCGGAAGCGGAGTCGCGCTGCGGCGGCCACGACGTCCATGAGCTCTGCGTCGGTGCTCGCAAGGACGGATTCGAGGTCGGCGGCGTCAGGTGCGCGCCCGGCGTCGGCGGCTGCGGAGAGGCGGTCGAGGGCGTCGGTGACTGCTGGCATGGCAAGATCCTGCCACATCCGCGCCGGCGGTGATTTTTCGGTTACTTCGTCGGCCTGGGAGTGAAATAGCCGGGTCAGGTCACACTTGGGCCGCACCGTCCGGCTCGGGATGCCCTTGCTACATTGGGTAGTCGGTGCTGCAGAGAACGCGGCGGGCTGGTGGAGATCCCTGCTCGCGTCTTGATTCGTGAACCGCCCGACCTTCCGGAGAGAACCAACCGTGCCGATCGCACCAGGACAGCCGGCCTTGATCGCCGTGGCAGTCGCCACCCTCTGGGCCCAGCCTTCGGCGCCCGACCCCGACGACCGGCTGGCGCTGGGTGTCCCGTCGGCCATCCGAGAGTGGGTCGCGCGACTCACCAGTGGCATGCGCGCCCACGGCCTCAAGGGGCGGGTCCGCACCCAGTGCCTGCTGGGCACCGAAGTCGAAGTCCTCGATGTCGAGCACCGATGGGCCGAGGTGCGGTGCCCGGCGCAGGAGACCACCGGGTGGGTGCCGCTCGACCAGCTGACCAATCCGGCGGAGAGCGACGCGGAGGGCACTGAGTACCTCGTCTGCGCCACGGCCACCGCCATCCGGGACGAGCCCGGCGGCGACGTCGCCGTACCGGGCGTGACACTCGGGACGCCTCTGCGCGTCGTGGGTCCCGGCTACCGCGGTTGGGTGCCGGTGGCGCTGCCCGGACCTCAGCAGCCCGGCTGGGTGCCGCAGCGCGACCTCAGCACCGAGCCGGTTCGCAGGGCCGCGGGCGAGCCGCCGGCCACCACGATGATCGCCGGCGGACTGGACGCGGTGAAGCTCGCGCAGCAGCTGCTGGAGACCCCGCACCTGCACGGCGGCGTCAGCGCTTACGGTATCGACGCCCCGGGGCTGGTGTGGATCGTCTACCGGCAGTTGGGTATCGAAACACCCCGATTCAACGAGAGCCTCATCGAGACCGGTGAGCGGATCGAGTTCGAGGACGTCATGCCCGGAGACCTGATATTCCTCGACCACGGGGGCGATCCTCGGCTGCCCGCCATCGTGGCCGATCGCGGGCAGACCGGCCTTCCCGAGGTGATCTTCTCCTCGCCGATCTACGGCAAGGTCGTGCTCGAGGCCATCAAGGACTCCGAACTCGGTCAGATCACTGCTTGCCGGCGGTTGCCGTCGCGGCGGCGGGCGTAGCCGTCGACTCGGCGAACAGCTCGGCCCACGTGCGCCCCTGACGGCGCAAGATGACCCAGTTGGCGAGCACGACCGCGGTCAGGACGGCGGCGATGAAGCCCAGCGACAGCCACGTCGGGATGTGCGGGATGTGGAGTGGTTCGCCGCCGTTGATGAACGACAGCTGGTTCGCGGCCAGGCCGTTGATGATGAGTTTGACGCCGATCCAGCCGAGGATGGTGGCCAGGCCCAGGGCCAGGAAGTGCAGGTGGCGCAGCAGCGCCGCCAGAAGGAAGTAGAGCTGGCGCAGGCCGAACAGCGCGAAGATCGTGGCTGTCCACACCAGGTACGGCTCCTGCGTGAGCCCGAAGATCGCCGGGATCGAGTCGAGCGCGAACAGGATGTCGGTGGAGCCGATGGCGAGCATCGCCAGCAGCAGCGGCGTCGCGAAGCGACGGCCGTCGACGTTGGTGAGCAGGTGGCCGCCGTGGTAGTCGGGCGTGACACGGAGTCTGGACTGGGCCCAGCGCATGAACCGATTGGGTTCGTACTCCTCGTCCTCCCCGCCGCCGCGCAGGAGGCCCCAGGCGGTCCAGATGAGGATCGCGCCGAAGATGAGGAACACCCAGCTGAACCGCTCGATGAGGACCGATCCGAGTGCGATGAAGATGCTGCGCAACGCGATCGACAAGACGATACCGACCAGCAGCACGCGGGACTGGAGCGAATCGGGGACGCGGAACGCCTGGATGATGAGGAGGAAGACGAACAGGTTGTCTACCGACAGCGCCTTCTCGGTCAGGTATCCGGCGAGGAACTGCCCGCCGAACGCCGCCCCCTGAGTCCAGAACATGACGCCCGCGAAGACGAGCGCGGAGGCTATGTAAACGCTGGACCAGAGGGCCGCTTCCTTCATGCCGGGTCGGTGGGGATTCCGGATCGCGAGCGTCAGATCCACGATCACCACAGCGGCCAGGGCCGCGATGGTGAGGACCCAGACCCATGCTGGGAGTTCCAATGTGTTGCCTTCCTTGAATCTGGAGGGTCACATGGTCTCTCCCAATCCGCCAGGATCAGCGCCACCGGAAACCGACTGCGGTCTCGTGCATTGACGACGACGCTTACAACGCTGCTGAACGTTGCGGGATACTCCCCATATACCAATTCTGGTTCGCCGAGCCCCATTATGCCTGCGGCAATCCGACATGTCACCAGTCGGGTATGTGACTTGACTCTCGACCGCCTGTCGGAACCTCGTGGTGGTCGGGCACCTGTGCGAGGCTCCGGTCGTGGTACTCGAAGTCGCAGAAATCAGCATCGCCCCCGGCCAGGAAGCCGCTTTCGCCGAGGCGTACCGCGCCGCGAAGGAACTCGTCGCCGTCTCCCCGGGTCTGCGCTCGATGCGCATGACCCAGGGCGTGGAGTCGCCGAGCCGATTCGTACTGCTCATCGAATGGGACTCGGTCGAGGCCCACGAGCAGGGCTTCCGCGAGACCGACCGCTTCCCGAAGTGGCGCGAAGCCATCGGCCCGTACTTCGCGAAGCCGCCGGTCGTCGAGCACTTCAGCGAAGTCCGGTAGCGGCTCGGCGCCGTGAATTGGCGACTCGAGATTGATTTCTGTTCGTGACGCCAAGACCGGGTCGGCGTCCCACAAGAGGTCGATGACCTCAGGACAAAGGTTCTGCCCTGTGGACGACTTCAGGCGCCCGCCTCGTCCATCTGGCGCAGCTCGCGTTTGAGATCGGCGATCTCGTCCCGGTAAGCGGCTGCCAGCTCGAAGCGCAGCTCCCTCGCGGCGGCGAGCATCTGCTCGTTGCGCTCGTCGATCTGCTGAACGATCTCCGAGCGGACCTTCGCCACCCCCTGCTCCCGCTTCGACCTCCCGCGCTCGGGCCTGGCCTCCTTGACGAAGTCCTCCGTCTCGGCCGCGGTGTCGTACAGGTCTTCCATGATGTCCGCTATGCGCTTGCGCAGCGGCTGCGGGTCGAGCCCGCGCTCGGTGTTGTACGCGATCTGCTTCTCGCGGCGCCGGTCCGTCTCATCCAGGGCCGCCTTCATCGAATCGGTCAGATTGTCGGCGTACATGAGCACCGTTCCCGACACGTTTCGGGCCGCGCGCCCGATCGTCTGAATCAGCGAGGTCGACGAGCGGAGGAAGCCCTCCTTGTCGGCGTCCAGAATCGCCACCAGCGACACCTCGGGCAGGTCCAGGCCCTCCCGGAGCAGATTGATGCCCACCAGGACGTCGAAGTCCCCTCGCCGCAGTTCGCCGAGCAGCTCCACGCGCCGGAGCGTCTCCACCTCCGAGTGCAGGTACTGCACCCGGATGCCGTTGTCCAGGAAGTAGTCGGTGAGGTCCTCGGCCATCTTCTTCGTCAAGGTCGTCACCAGGACCCGCTCGTTCTTAGAGGCGCGCTCACCGATCTCGTGCATCAGGTCGTCGATCTGGCCCTTCGTGGGCCGCACCTCCACATGCGGGTCGACCAGGCCGGTCGGGCGGATGACCTGCTCGACGAACTCGCCGTCCGCCTGCCGCAGCTCCCACGGGCCTGGAGTGGCCGACAGGTAGACCGTCTGGCCGACGCGCTCGCGGAACTCGTCGAAGCGCAGCGGCCGGTTGTCCTGGGCGCTGGGCAGTCTGAAGCCGTGCTCGACCAGGTTGCGCTTGCGCGAAGCGTCACCCTCGGACATCGCGCCGATCTGCGGGACGGTCTGGTGCGATTCGTCGAGGATCGTCACGAAGTCCGGCGGGAAATAGTCGAGCAGCGTGTGCGGCGGCGACCCGGCCGGGCGGCCGTCGATGTGCCGCGAGTAGTTCTCGATGCCGTTGCACGTGCCGGTCTGCTTCATGTTCTCCAGATCGAAGACCGTGCGCATGCGCAGGCGCTGAGCCTCCAGCAGCTTGCCCTGGGACTCCAGCTCATTCAGGCGCTCCTCGAGCTCTGCCTCGATGTCGCGGATCGCGCGGGCCATGCGTTCGTCGCCGGTGGCGTAGTGCGATCCGGGGAAGATGAGGACCCGGTCGACCTCCCGGATGGCCTCGCCGGTGATCGGGTGCAGGTAGTAGAGCCGGTCGATCTCCTCGCCGAACATCTCGATGCGGATCGCCAGCTCCTCGTAGGCCGGGATGATCTCGATCGTGTCGCCCCGCACCCGGAAGGTGCCGCGGGTGAACGCGATGTCGTTGCGCGAGTATTGGACGTCGACCAGACGCCGCAGCAGCTTGTCGCGATCCCACTCCTGGCCGACGGCGACCTCGGTGGCCTGCTCGAGGTACTCGGCGGGCGTTGCCAGGCCGTAGATCGCCGAGACCGTGGCGACGACCACCACGTCGCGGCGCGTCAGCAGCGAATAGGTGGCGCGGTGGCGCAGCCGCTCGACCTCCTCATTGATCGAGGCGTCCTTCTCGATGTACGTGTCCGTCTGCGCCACATACGCTTCGGGCTGGTAGTAGTCGTAATACGAGACGTAGTACTCGACGGCGTTGTTCGGCAGCAGCTCGCGGAACTCCTTGGCCAGCTGCGCCGCCAGGGTCTTGTTGTGCGCCATGACCAGCGCCGGCCGCTGGAGCTTCTCGATCAGCCACGCGGATGTGGCGGACTTACCGGTGCCCGTGGCGCCGAGCAGCACCACGTCACGCTCGCCCTGGTCGATGCGCCCAGCCAGTTCCGCGATCGCCGTCGGCTGGTCGCCGGCCGGCTCGTACTCGCTGACGACTTCAAAGCGCCCGTCGGCGCGGGGAATATCGAATGCCACGAGCCAACGGTAGCCCGGGCCACCGACATTGATCCGCCGCGCCGGTGACTTTTCAGGCACTGGCTCGTTGGACCCTCCGTGAGCACCACTACTGCAACGCCTTTGAAATCCGCCCTGCTCTGGTCCCTCGCCGTCATCCTCGCGATCGGCGCCGCCGGATGGTTCGCCGTCTCCTGCGGGTCCGACCGCGCCGGCGCCGAGCGCCCGGTCACCGATGAAGAGGCCGAGCGGCTGGCCGCGCTGCGCTTTCGCAACCACACCTCGGTTCCGGTGGCCGTGCGGATGAGATTCCAGGTGGAGGGCGAGGAGGTCACCGTCGACGGCTACCTCGACTGGAAGAACCCGCTGCTGTATGCGCGCACGGCGGGCGCCGACGGCCCCCGCCGCCTGGTCCAGGCCATCCCCGGCCTGGTGGCGACGCACGACTACGAGAGGGAGTTCGAGGAGGTGAAGGCTCCTGCCTCGGACTGGGTGCCGCGTCAGATGCTCGGCGGCGGCGCGCTGCCGGCGGAGACGATGTTCGACATCGTGGTCTCCTCGCTGTTCACGTTGACGGCCGAGCGGGACGATGACGCGGCGTTCCTGGCAGAGCATGCGACGTGGCGGGAGGACGGCGTCATCGACGGCGTGCCGGTGGACATGTTCCAGGCGCCGATCATGGTCGAGTCGAGCGATCCGGCGGCGGTGAGTCCCGAGGCGCTGTACTCGCTGGACCGTGACGGGGACATCCGCCGGTTCCAGGTGAACACGGGCGGATCGGAGCTGGCCACGGTCGATTTCCTGCACGATGTCGACTTCGACGCCTCGGGGCTGCAACCGGTGGACCTGCTCGGCGGTCCTTCGATCGAACCGAGCGAAGTCGATGCGGATCTGGCCGAGACGATCGCCGAGACCCGGTCGGCGAACTGGGCGCGGTCGGCGACGGTCGAGATGTCGGTACCGATCGCGGACGGCCAGGTGGCGAGCGGACACGGATACATCGACTGGCGGACGATGACGGCGTACCTGAACATCACCGACACCGATGGTTTTCGGCTGCTGCTGGCCCGACCGGGGGGACTGGCGAGCATCGGCACGGATTCGGCCGAGCTTCCGCAGCCGCTGCCCGCCGAGGGCTGGGAGGCGCATGCGCTGTCGGACGAGGAGATCTCAGAGCAGTTCGGTCCGGTCGAGAAGTTGACGTATCGACTGTTGGAGATGAGCGCCGAGCAGGCGGAGGACCCTGAGCGGGTGGCTGAGGAGGCGAGGCTGCTGCGCGTCGAGGAGTCCGGCGGCGAGGCGACGCACGTCGTGGAGTTCCCGGTGACCGGGGACGCCAACGCGGCGGCGGGCGAGTCGGCGTTCCGGTACCACTTGACCGGGGGACGGCTCGGCGAGGTCGAGATGATGACGTTCTTCGGGGCGGCGAGCGCGGAATTGGCCTACGAGGACTATCCGATGGTCGCGATCCCGTGGACCATCAGCGACAAGATCGGTTGAGGGCATTACCGATGGATCTGGCCGTTCGGCCAGATCCATCATCCATCACCTCCGCTAGCAGACCGGGGGACGCCAGTTCGTGGACTCCGCCCATTTGTTGGCGCGGGGCCAGCCTTCGCGCAGGAACCACGGTTCCTTGGCTTCGCTGTAGGCCGTGGCCGAATCGACTCTGGCGGCGAGTTCGCCCTTGGCTTGGGCGTAGTCGGCTCTGGCCTGGGCGTCGGAGCGCAGCCAGTCGCGGAACAGCAGCGCGAAACGCTGGCCGGGGCTGTCGATCGGGCGGAAGTGCAGCTGCGCGAGGTTGCCGGGGTCGGCGTAGCCGTAGAGGCGCTTCTCCCATTCGGCGACGTCGGGCCGGTCGGGTTTGGGTTCGTCGAAGGCTCTGCGGCCGAAGAATCCGGCTTCGCCCAGTGCGTCCTCGAGCATGTCCACGGCTCTGAGGGTGACGACCGTGATCTGGATGTCGATGACGTCCTTGGCGGGGAGGCCGGCGACGGCCGAGGAGCCGACGTGGTCGATGCGCACGGCGCCGGGTCCCATGACGCGCCGCAGGCGCGCCGCGAGGTGTTCGAAGCGCCGGGGCCAGGCCGAGTCGGATTCGACGAACTGGAGTTTCTCAGGCCGCTGTTCCTTGCGACCGAGACGGACGTTCTCGGCGAATGGGACGATGCGTTCGTCCCACAGCATCATGACGCGGCGCTCGATCTCGGTGATGCCGTCGCGGTTGTGGAGCACGACGTCGCAGGCTTCGCGCCGTTCGGCGTCGCTGGCTTGGGCGTCGATGCGCCGGGCGGCGTCTTCGCGGTCCATGCCGCGTTCTACGAGCCGTTCGAGCCGGAGCTGTCGCGGCGCTTCCACGTCGATGGCGAGGTGGAAACTCGGTGCTTGGCCGGTCTCGGCCAGCAGAGGGATGTCTTGGACGACGATCGCGTCGTCACTTTGGGCGGCGGTGAGCTCTCGGGCTCTTCGGCGGACTCGCGGGTGGATGATCGCTTCGAGTTCGGCGCGGGCGTGCGCGTCGTCGAAGACGAGCTTGGCGAGTCGGGCACGGTCGAGGGCGCCTTCGGCGTCGAGGATCTCCGCGCCGAAACGGGAGACCACGGCTGCGAGGCCGTCGGTGTCGGGTGCGACCACTTCCCTGGCGAGGGCGTCTGCGTCGATGACGTATGCGCCCAGCTGCGCCAGCTTTGCCGCGACCGTGCTCTTACCGGCTCCGATGCCACCGGTCAATGCGACTTTTAGCACATGTAAAACACTACCCGCCCCAGGCGAACAACCTGGGACGGGTAGTGGTCTGTCAGCTTAAGGAGTGACTAGCTTCCGGCGAGCTTCTCGCGCAGTGCGGCGAGGGCCTCGTCGGTGGCCAGCGTTCCCGAAGGCTCGGCCGGGGCCGCCTTCTTCTCGGCGGGCTGCTTCTTCGCGCCCTTCTCGGCCTTCGGCGCTTCGCCCTCGGCGGGCTTGGCCGGCGGCTCGGAGATGGTGCGCTCGGAGATCTGCTTGCCGTGCTCCTCCCAGCGGGTGCGGGCCTCGGCGTACTGGCGCTCCCACTCTTCGCGGGCCTCGTCGTAGCCTTCCATCCACTCGCCGGTCTCCGAGTCGAAGCCCTCCGGGTAGATGTAGTTGCCCTGGTCGTCGTACTGCGCGGCCATGCCGTACAGCGTCGGGTCGAACTGCTCCTCGTTCTCGACGAAGGCCTCGTTGGCCTGCTTGAGAGAGAGGGAGATCCGGCGACGGTCCAGGTCGATGTCGATGACCTTGACCATGGCGTCGGAGCCGACCTTGACGACCTGCTCGGGAACCTCCACGTGGCGCTCGGCCAGTTCGGAGATGTGGACCAGGCCCTCGATGCCGTCTTCGACGCGGACGAACGCGCCGAACGGGACGAGCTTGGTGACCTTGCCCGGCACGATCTGGCCGATCGCGTGGGTGCGGGCGAACTGGCGCCACGGGTCTTCCTGGGTGGCCTTCAGCGACAGGGAGACGCGCTCGCGCTCCAGGTCGACCTCGAGCACCTCGACCTCGACCGGCTGGCCGACTTCGACGACCTCGCTCGGGTGGTCGATGTGCTTCCAGGACAGCTCGGAGACGTGGACCAGGCCGTCGACTCCGCCGAGGTCGACGAAGGCGCCGAAGTTGACGATCGAGGAGACCGTGCCCTTGCGGACCTGGCCCTTGGCGAGCTGGTGCAGGAACTCGGTGCGGACCTCGGACTGGGTCTGCTCCAGCCAGGCGCGCCTCGACAGGACCACGTTGTTGCGGTTCTTGTCGAGCTCGATGATCTTGGCTTCGAGCTCGCGGCCGACGTACGGCTGGAGGTCGCGCACGCGGCGCATCTCCACCAGCGAGGCCGGCAGGAAGCCGCGGAGGCCGATGTCGAGGATGAGACCGCCCTTGACCACTTCGATGACCGAGCCGCGGACGACGCCGTCCTCGTCCTTGATCTTCTCGATCGTGCCCCAGGCGCGCTCGTACTGGGCGCGCTTCTTGGACAGGATCAGGCGGCCTTCCTTGTCCTCCTTCTGGAGGACGAGGGCCTCGACGTGATCGCCCACAGTGACGACGTCTTCAGGGTCCACGTCGTGTTTGATCGACAGCTCGCGCGAGGGGATGACGCCCTCGGTCTTGTAGCCGATGTCGAGCAGGACTTCGTCCCGGTCGACCTTGACGACGGTACCTTCGACGATATCGCCGTCATTGAAGTATTTGATGGTCGCGTCGATCGCGGCGAGGAGATCCTCGTCCGAGGCGAATTCGTCGACCGTGGTGCTGTTCTCAGCGTTGCTCGAGGTGGCCTCGATGCTGCTCGTCATGTGGGCTGGTGCTCCGGATACGTTCAGATTCGTCAACTCGCGCTCGCGCCGTCCCGATTTACGGCTCCGCTGGCGTCGCCGTGAGGCGCGAGACGCGAATGCTCGCAGTTGCATTTGCCCGGCCGTCTTGCCGTCACCGGCTCGTGTCCTGCTCCCTTCTGAGGACACAGACATGCCTAGGCCATCCCAGGTTACCGTGTGCGATAACCCCGCGCCAGCCCGGGCCGGTTCCGGTGTCCGCAGACACCGCTAATGGGCGGCCGCCTCCCATGAGTCGCCGAAGCCGGCCGAGACGGTGAGCGGTACGGCCAGCTCGGCTGCGCTGGACATCTGCTCGCTCACAAGCTTCTCCAGACGCTGCGCCTCCCCGGGGGCGACCTCGCAGACCAGCTCGTCGTGAACCTGGAGAAGGACCCGCGAGTCGAGCTTCTGCGCACGCAGTTCGCGGTCGACGTCGAGCATCGCGGTCTTCATGATGTCGGCGGCGCTGCCCTGGATCGGGGCGTTGAGCGCGGCTCGCTCGGCCATCTCGCGGCGCTGGCGGTTGTCGCTGGTCAGATCCGGGAAGTAGCGGCGCCGGCCCATGATCGTCTCGGTGTAGCCGGTCTTTCGGGCCTCCTCGACTACGGTGTGCAGGTAGTCGCGGACCTTCCCGAAGCGGTCGAAGTAATCGTTTGCCAGCTGCTGGGCCTCTTCCGTGGAGATCCCCAGCTGCTGGCTGAGTCCGTACGTGGACAGGCCGTACGCGAGGCCGTAGGACATGGCCTTGGTCTTGCGGCGGTGCTCGGCGGTGACCTCGGCCGGCTCGACGCCGAAGACCTTCGCGGCGACGGCCCGGTGGATGTCCTCCCCCGACCTGAAGGCGTCGATGAGTCCCTCGTCGCCGGTCAGGCTCGCCATGATGCGCATCTCGATCTGGCTGTAGTCCATCGTCATCAGCGACTCGTAGCCTTCACCGACGACGAATCCGGCGCGGATGTCGCGTCCGGCCTCCGAGCGCACCGGGATGTTCTGCAGGTTCGGGTCGGACGACGAGAGGCGGCCGGTGGCGGCGACGGTCTGGTGGAAGGTGGTGTGGATGCGCCCGTCGGTCTGGATCGTGGCCCTGAGGCTCGCGACGATCTGCTTGAGCTTCTCGACGTCGCGGTAGCGCAGCAGCTGCTCCAGCAGCGGATGCCGCGTCTTGGTGTACAGCTGCCCGAGCGCCTCGGCGTTGGTGGTGTAGCCGGTCTTGGTGCGCTTGGTCTTGGGCATCTTCAGCTCGTCGAACAGGATCTCCTGGAGCTGCTTGGGCGAGCCCATGTTGAACTGGCGGCCGACGATCGCGTGGGCCTGGTCGGTGGCCTCCTTCGCCTTGCCCGCGAAGCTCGCCTCGATATCGGCGAAGTGGCCTTCGTCGGCACCGATACCGGTGATCTCCATGCGCGCCAGGACGCCGGTGAGCGGGTACTCCATCTCTTCGGCGAGCCGCGCCTGCCGACGCTCGGCGAGCCGCTCGGTCTCGGCCGCGGCGAGCTCGCCGATGACGCCGGCGGCGGCGCAGTCGGCTTCGAAGCGGGAGTCGTCGTCGGCCATCACCGCATCGAGCCCGACAAGAGTGCCCTGATTCGTCTGCTGCGCGGTGGTCTCGATCTCCCGGCCGAGGTACTGCATGGCCAGATCGCCGAGGGCGTAGTTGCGCTGCTCGGGCTTGAGGAGGTAGGCGCCGATGACGGTGTCGGCCTTCAGGCCGGCCGGCCGGGGCCATCCGGCGGCGTCGGCGCCCCAGGTGAAGCCCTTGACGTCGTGGACGATCTTGCCGTGCCGTTCGGTTGACAGCCACCGGGCCCAGGCCCGGTCGTCCTCGGCGTCGAGCTGCGAGGGGTCGAACCAGAGCGCTTCGCCGCCCTCGGCCAGCGCGATCGAGTCGAACGAGCCGGCGCCCGATTCGAAGGTGCCGGTGTAGGCGATCGCGACGTCGCCGCTGCGCTGGTCGAGCCAGGCGGCCATGCCGCCGGGTTCGAGTTTGGCGGCGTGGATGTCATCGGCCTCGGTCTCCTTGGGCGGCGGGGCTTCGCCGACGGACTTGTCGCCGAGGCCGGCGTTGATGCGTTCGCCGAGGGTGCGGAATTGGAGGGCGTCGAACAGCTGATTGGTCTCCTCGACCGACCAGCCCTTCCAGGTGAGGTCGTCGATGCCCTCGGGCAGGTCGAGATCGCGGACGAGTCCGTTGAGGCGGTGGTTGCGGAGGACGTCGTCGAGGTGGTCGCGCAGGCTCTGTCCGGCTTTGCCGCCGATCTCGTCGATCTTCCCGACCAGGGCGTCGAGGGAGCCGTACTTGGAGATCCACTTCGCGGCGGTCTTGGGGCCGACGCCGGGGACTCCGGGGAGGTTGTCGGACTTCTCCCCCACCAGGGCGGCGAGGTCGCGGTAGCGGTCGGGAGTGACGGCGTATTTGTCCTCGACGAAGTCGGGGGTGTAACGGGCGAGATCGGTGACGCCCTTGACTGGGTAGAGCAGGGTGACGGCGTCGTTGACGAGTTGGATCACGTCGCGGTCGCCGGAGGAGATGAGGGTGTCCGCTCCGGCCGCTTCGCCCCTGGCCGCGAGGGTGGCGATGATGTCGTCGGCCTCGTAGTTCTCCTTGGTGAGCCATTTGATGCCGAGGGCTTGGAGGAGTTCTTGGATGATCGGGATCTGGCTCTTGAACTCCGGCGGGGTCACGGCTCTGCCGGCTTTGTACTCGGCGTATTCCTCGGTGCGGAAGGATTTGCGTGAGATGTCGAAGGCCACGGCTATATGCGTCGGCTTCTCGTCTCTGAGCAGGTTGATGAGCATGGACGCGAAGCCGTAGACGGCATTGGTCACCTGGCCGTCTTCGGTGGAGAACTTCTCTGCGGGAAGCGCGAAGAAGGCGCGGTAGGCCATCGAATGGCCGTCGATCAGGAGCAGGCGAGATTGCGAAGCGGTCACGCCTCAGAGCCTATCGACCGCCTCCGACAAGCGGGGGCAGGCCCGAAACGGCATGTCCGGTGGGTTGCGCGGCGAAGCCCGCGAACCGCTCGAAATCCGCGAGGGTTCGCGGGCCTGGACGTGCGGGACCTATTCGGCTTCCTGAGCCTCTTTCTCCTTGGCTTCGTCGATGACGCGGTTGGCGACGTCCTTCATCGACAGCCGGTGGTCCATCGCGGCGCGCTGGATCCAGCGGAAGGCGTCGGGCTCGGGCATGCCGTACTGGGTCATGAGCAGGCCTTTGGCGCGGTCGACGAGCTTGCGGACTTCGAGGCGCTCGGTGAGGTTCTCGACTTCCTTCTCCAGGGCCGTCATCTCGGCGAAGCGGGTGAGCGAGAGCTCGATCGCGGGCACGAGATCGGATTTCTGGAAGGGTTTGACGAGGTAGGCCATGGCACCTGCGGACTGGGCGCGGTTGATGAGGTCGCGCTGGCTGAAGGCGGTGAGGATCACGACGGGCGCGATGCGCGCGGACACGATCTTCTCCGCGGCTTGGAGGCCGTCCATGATCGGCATCTGGATATCGCAGATCACCAGGTCGGGCTGGTGCTCTTGGGCGAGCCTGACGGCGGCTTCGCCGTCTGCCGCCTCGGCTACGACCTCGTAGCCCTCCTCGGTGAGCATCTCGGCCAGGTCGAGGCGGATGAGCCCCTCGTCTTCGGCGATGAGCACGCGCTTGCGCGGCTCCTCGGCGGCCTTGCTCGTCATGCGTGTCCGTACCTTTCATGCGCGTCTGGTGGTCGGGCGTGCGGCAGTGAAGGCACACCAGGAAGTTAGCTTATCCGGCGAGGGCTTCGGATGCATCTCCCTATGTCGAGCGTTTCGGACGGCCGGGCCGGACTGTCGGCCTCCGCACCCCGGGGGTATCATGTTCTGCGGTCCGATCCTTGGAGTTCGGTGTCCGGCCCGGTATTCCAATTGGCAGAGAAGACGGATTCAAAACCCGTACAGTGTGGGTTCGAGTCCCACCCGGGCTACTGGGGAGCATCCCAGCTCAAGCTACAGAGAGCCGCCGCCGACCGGTGCAAGCACCGGTCGGCGGCGGTTTTTCACGTGCGGCCGTGTGCCGCTATCTGTGGACGACACATAAACGGATCTAGGCGTCGTCCACAGCCTCCCGTATGGCGCGGCCTTCTCCAGAGTCAGCGCACCCCCGCCCTGGTGCGGCAAGCTTTGGTGGAGCCTCCCCCAGGTTCGCGACCCCTCTGAGGTCCCCCGCTTTGCCGGACACGGTGCTGCAAGCCTCATGCCCTCGTCGAAGTGCAACTTCAGTGCACGGTTCTCAACTTCCAGACAACGGACATACATTCGTCAAGTGACCTCCGGATGAATCCGGAGGCTTGTACCTCGTCCGCCGTCGCTGGCTGCGACGTGGTCGGGTAGATCGCGGCCGCTATGCGGCCACTCGGGACCCTTGACTCACAGCCCAAGCCATCCGGCCACGTGCACGCACGTTCACGGCGGCTATGACGTCGGCCGGTCCAGCGAGACCGCACCCACGACATTCAAATCTGTCTCTCGATCTTCGGTTGGCCCGTTCCGCGTGGTGGCACAGCGGGCACATCTGTGAGGTGTGCCGAGCGTCCACGACGACGACCGGCACACCCGCCCGCTTCGCCTTGTACGCGATGTGTTGCGCCAACTGGTAGAACGGCCAGTTCGAGATCCTGCCGCGCTGGGACCGGGTGAGCCGTACCCGCTCGCGGATGCCCTCAAGGTCTTCGAGGGCGATCCCGCGACCGGTGCGTTCGGCCGCCGACACGATCGCTTTCGCTATCTTGTGATTGGTGTGCGCCGCGTGCCGCGACTCCCGCCGCGCCCGCTGCTTGAGTCGCCGCTTCGCGGCCTTGGTCTGCTTGGCCTGCAACTCAGCGCGGGCCCGCGCCATCCGACGCCGGTACCGCTCCAGGCCCTTGCCTTGGAAGTTCACCTCATCCGAAGTGGTGGCGAGGTTGACGACGCCTCGATCCACACCGATGAAATCGACCGGGTCCGGCATCGCCTCGGCCTCGGGGATGTCGACCGTCGCGGCCAAGTACAGCTCGCCGTCGCGTTCGAACAGGTCCAACTCGCCCTGCCGGTGCGCCCTCAAGACCTTCAAGTCCTGCTTCGAGCAGGCGAAACCGATACCCCGCAACCGCCCCTCAGCGGCTCGGATCGACACTGTCCGCGCCTCCAGGTCCCACGACAGGCACCGGTCGTCGAACGGCTGCGCTGCCCCGGCACGGAACGCCACCGGTTTGGCCAGCGCTTTCGCGGGACGCCGCCCGCGCAGCAGGCCGGATCGGGCCTGGGCATACACCGTCCGATACGCGTCGCAGACCTTCTTGACTACGTGTTGCGCGAGCTGGGAGCCGATCCCGGTGGCCTTCGCCTCGGCATAGACCCGGCCCCTGAGCGCGTACTCGCGCTCGATCCGCCCGGTCTCGGTGTCACGGTGCGCGAACGCGATGGCGGCGATCCGGTTCGCCTCGGCATTGCACACCCGAAGCGTCTCGACCAGCACCGCACGCGAGGCCGCGTCCGGGACCAGTTTCACCACCACGACCTGCTTCACAACCCCAGGGTAGCATTCTGTCTATGTCACCTCGATGGGAGCCAGACCCGAATATACGCAGGGGAAGACACGTTGTCTTCAACCTCCACGCGCATTTGGTCTTCACTCCGAAGTATCGGCGATCGGTGTTCACGGACGCGATCCTGACCCGCTGCGAGCAGATCATGCGCGACACCTGTGACAAGTTCGGGGCCGAACTGGTCGAGTTCAACGGTGAAACAGATCACGTGCACCTGCTCGTCCACTACCCGCCTAGTCTGACCCTTTCCACTCTCGTCGGATCACTCAAAGGGGTTTCCGCGCGCCTGCTCCGCAAGGAGTTCAGCGCCCATATCCGCCAGTATCTTTGGGGCGACCACTTCTGGTCACCGTCCTACTTCGCCGCCTCGTGCGGGGGTGCACCGTTGGCGATCATCAAGGAGTACATCGAGAACCAGAAACGGCCTGAGTCATAGGCCAGGTCAGCCCAGTCCCGCTCCGCGGGACTGCGAGCAAGCAATCGCCCCGAATTCCCCCCGGGGCTCAAGCCCCGGAGTTCCTTCGGGAAACCCGCTGAAATAGTGTTCGTCAGCCGCAGTTGCAATTGCAGGTCTCGCAGCCACTGCCACACCCGGTGCAGCAGGCGTCGCAGCCACCGTCACATCCTTTGCGGCAGGCGTCGCAGCCACCGCCACATCCTTTGCAGCAGGCGTCGCAGTCTTTGCAGCACTGGTCGCAGCCCTGAGAGCAGTAGTCGTCGCACGGGCAGTCGCAATTGCAATCACCGTCGCGGAGGCAGCCCTCACGAATCTGGCCGCTCCACGAATCCACGTAATGCCTGGCGCAGCAGATCTGGCAGGTGCAGCACAGGACCATGAAGCCGCACAGCCCGCCCCAGAAGCCCCGGCCGGGCGTCCAACCATTCTTGGGCGGCTGATAGCCGGAGTGCTCCTGTCCGGGAGGCGGGTTCTGGGGACCGTACGGCCGTCCCGGCTCAGCTCCGGGCCGCTGATGCGAGGTGGACGCGCAGACCGAACCGAAGGTCTTGGCGACCGCGTGGCCCGCGTAGCGGTCCAAAAGGAGGCGGACCATGGTCGCGTCGACCAGAGAGGCGGCTTCCAAGGCCGTCTTCATATCAGTGAGCAGGCGGCGGGCGGCGCGGCGTGCTTGGTCGCGGCTGGTGCCGGTCGCGTGCAAGGGGTTCCAGGCGCCGCGTTGCGCGTCCGCTTCGTAGTCCTCGGCGGCGTCGAGCAGGTGGGCGAGCGCTCCGAAGGCCTCTCCGGCCGCGCGAAAGGGATCGGCGTTGCCGGGCTGTCCGGCCAGGACCGCGGCGTGGGCGAACAGCTCGCCGGTGGCCTCAGCGGTGGGCGCCGTGACCGCCTCCAAGGGGGTGCCGCGGACAACCTGATTTTCGATGGTCTGTTGCCGTTCGATCGCAGCGACGATGCGGTCGACCGGAAGTCCGATCGAGCCACCGATTGCGGTCGCCTTCGCCCGGTAGCGGTCGGCGGTGCGGGCGGCCAGACCCGCCACCCCGGGACGGGCGACCAAGCCGTCACCGTCGACGATGTGGTCGCTGAGCTTCGCCGATGCCAGCAGCAGGGAGGCGGTTGCGGCCAGGCGAGGCCCATCCCCGGTCGGGATGCGCTGGCGGCGCATCCCACGCAGCGCGCACGGGCCCGCGGTGCGGCTGTCAGCGCCCGCCTCGCCTTGGGCCTCGACGAGGACCGACAGGGCGAGCGCGTCGAAGTTGGTGGTCAGGCGCGCGGCGTGTCCGGCGTCGTCGCGAAGTTCGAGGCACAGGCCACAAAAATGGCCCATCCAGCGGGGCCGAAGTGCTTCGGGTGTGCGGGCGGGGCAAGGGGCGAGCATGCCGAACATCATGGTCTCCAAGGGGCCGGGGACGGCTGACCGGAAATTCTAGTGGCCCAGCGCAACAGGGGTCTTATCTCAAGGCCTGGCCGCGCTCGGTGTCCGCCGCTTCCCGCTGGGCCGCAAGAGATCGCCCCTGCGTCGGTGACTGACCGCGTCGCTGGCCTGAGTTATTCAGGGCTGCAACGTCTCTGATGGACTCCCATGACGAACGGTGCCCGTCCACCTGCGAAGACACGGATGTCCAGTTCGTAAGAGCGCAGCGGGCTACACTTCCCGCCCCGGCGCAGAATGTTCATTCGTTCCGTGTCCGGGGTTTTCCTGTGTCTTCGGCGCGGTGTGGTGCGGGAGCGGGGTGATGAGGGCGGCGGTCATGACGGCGAGCGGCACTATCGTCGAGAGCCACAGGATCAGTTGGAACGAGCCGGTCCAGCCGTAGAACAGCGAGTACAGGACCGGTGCGAACGCGGTGCCGGCGATGGTGAAGGAGGCGACGACGCCTCTGATGGCGCCGATGTGGGCGGTGCCGAACAGTCGCGGGGTCATGCCGCCTTCGATGGCGCGCAGGGCATTGCCGGCGGCGCCGATGGCCATGCCGAAGCCGAGTGCGGACCAGCCGGGTTCCACGGCGGCGCCCCAGGCGACGGCGAGCGCGAACGCGAGCATGGAGGCGGCCAGGAGTATGCGGGGGCGTCCGCGGTCAACGAGGTAGCCGAGCAGCAGGGTCGCGACGGTTCCGGCGATGGTCTGGGGCAGGAAGTTCGCGGCGGCTTCGGTGGGTGAGAGGCCGCGTTCGCCGAGCAGTGCGATCTGGTGGAAGGCGATGGCGGTCCCGAAGAAGCCCGGGGTGCCGACGGCGGCGACGAGGACCCAGAAGTACGGGTGGCGCATGGCCTGCCCGCGCGTCATCCCGGATTCGGCCTCGGCCTTCTTGCCGTTGGCGGGGTCGCCGTCGACGCATTGGCCGATGTCGGAGGGCCGGTTGCGCACCAGGAGGACCGACAAGGGGATGACGACGAGCGCGACGATGGCGGCCTCGACGAGCATGGCGGTGCGCCAGTCGGTTGCGGAGATGAGGCGTTCGAGGACGACTGGTGAGACGGAGATGATGCCGCCGCCGATGGCGCCTTGGAGGCCGAGGACCGTGCCGCGGCGCTTCTCGTACCAGCGGGAGACGAGGGTGGCGGCGCACAGGCCGAGTGCGCCCTGGCCGAGCATTCGAATGCCGACGAAGCCGGCGCCGAGGCCGATGATGTCGGTGGCGAGGGAGAGTCCGACGAGGGAGAGACTGAAGGCGGCGGCGATGACGGCCATGGCGCGCCGAGTGCCGTATCTGTCGACGGCGCGTCCGATCCAGGGCAGGGCGAAGGCGCCGGTCAGGGTGCCGATCATGTAGGCCGTGGAGATGACGGTGCGGCTGACGCCGATCTCGTCGATCATCGGGTCGATGAAGACGGAGATGGACGCCGTCTGTCCGGGGGCGGTCAGGCCCATCGCGATGGTGGCGACGACGACCATGCGGGGGCCGTAGAACCGGTTTTCGGTCGTGCGGGGCGCGGTGGCGATCACGTGGCGGGGCTCCAGGCGGTGCGGGCGGCGACTGGCCGAGCGGCTAGCCGGCGGGTTCCAGCCTAGAGCGCAGCAGGGGTGTCACACCCCGTGCTTTTCCCGACGGTTGGGCGAGCGTGGCCGAATTCACCGGATGCGCGGTTCGCGAGAGTCGAGGAGATCAGGACCCGACCGGGCCCGGACCGAATCGTTGAGCATCTACATCAGATGTCATCAGGAGCTTCCGGAGAAGGCACTGCCGCAACGCCCTTCCCCGCCCGGTCTTGGTTCCTGCCCGTAGTCGAGCTGCTCACGGGACTGTTGGTCGGCGCATACCGAGGTCCCGCCCTGAGGGGCGGTTGGTCACTGTCGGGGACGATGCGGCGGTGCTGATATTGGGGTGAACCGATACAGCACGGGAGGGACCATGAAAGCCACCCCAAGAGTCGTCATCGTCGGCGGGGGTTTCGCCGGCCTGGAGACTGCCTTCACGCTTCGCGGGCACCTCGGACAGAGGGTGGAGCTGGTCCTGGTCGCCGACCGGCACGACTTCCTGTTCAAACCGAACACCATCTATATCCCGTTCGGCGGCGAGGAGGCGAAGCTCCGCATCCCGCTGGAGCTGCCGGCCGGCCGCCGCGGCATCGAACTGGTGGCCGGCTCGCTGTCCCGCGTCGACACGGACGACAAGCGGATCGAACTGGTCGACGGCACCCGGGTCGACTACGACTACCTGGTGCTCGCCACCGGCTCGGCGATGCGGCCCGAAGAGATCCCGGGCCTGGCCGAACACGCCCAGGGCATCTGGACGACCGAGCAGATGCGCTCGCTCGGCGCCTCCCTGGACGAGGTCCTGACCGCCGCCCGGCAAGGGGCGCAACGGCACGTGCTGTTCCTCGTGCCTCCCGGGAACAAGTGCGCCGGCCCGCTCTACGAGATCGCGTTCATGCTGGAGACCTGGCTGCGCCGCCACCACGTGCGCGACCGCGTCTGCATCACTTTCGCGACCTTCGAGTCGACCTACGTCCAGGCGTTCGGCTCCGGCCTGGACCACGTCGTGTCCGAAGAGTTCGCCCACCGCGGCCTCAACGGCTACACCGAAGCCGTCGCCACCCGAGTCGAACCGGACCGGGTCGCCTTCGCCGACGGCACCGTGCACACCTACGACCTGCTGGTCTCCTTCGCGCCCTACGTCGCAGCCGCGGACTTCCCGAACCTGCCCACCGACGAGCGGGGATTCCTGCTCACCGACATGCTCACCCGGAGGGTCGAGGGCGTCCGGGACGTCTACGCGCCCGGCGACGCCGGCGACTTCCCCGTCAAGCAGGCGTTCCTGGCGTTCCTCCAAGCCGACGCCGTCGCCGACGACATCGCCTCCAGGGTCGACCCGGCGGCCGTGCCGAATCCCCGCCGCTTCGACCCGGTGAGCATGTGCGTCATGGAGATGTTCGACAAGGCCACGTTCGCGCAGGTGCCGCTGGAGCCGACCGGCGACCCGGCCCACCCGGTGCGCGTCCGCGACGACGCCGCGGACGACTACCTCGTCGGCGTCTCACCGATCTGGCGGCTCGGGAAGAAGGCGCTGGGGATCTATCTGCCGCAGCAGTTCAGGGCCGGCAGGCCGTTCCACGGCGGGATTCCGTGGCAGACCATGGAACTCGGCCTCAAGGGGATGTCCAAGACGCTGGCCGAGTCCATCAGAGGGTGACCGGCGATCGCGCTCCTGCGCCGCTCACCTGGGGCGGCCGCCCTCTCACGCTCTCCGGGACCTTCTCTCCACCCGCGCCCAGGACGTTCGTCCCACTGTCTCACACCATCCGACCTCTCGGTTCGCACCCGGATCCGCGGTTGACTCGAGTTGTCACCGGAAGCGGTGGCCGAACTCGAAAGGACCTTCCAATGACCACCTCTTACCAAGCCGACAACGCAGCCGCTTCGCAGCAGCCGGCGCCGCGCACACCGGCCGTCGACTACGTGTGGGCGGGGCTCCGCATCGCCCTCGGCTGGGTCTTCCTCTGGGCGTTCCTCGACAAGACCTTCGGCCTCGGCTTCGCCACCGAACGGGACGCGGCCTGGATCGACGGCGGCAGCCCGACCACCGGCTACCTGTCCTTCGCCACCAGGGGCCCGTTCGCGGACTTCTACCAGGGCCTCGCCGGCTCCACCTTCGCCGACGTGCTGTTCATGGTCGGCCTCGGCGCGATCGGCACGGCCCTCATCCTCGGCATCGGCATGCGCATCGCATCCGCCTCGGGAGCGCTCATGCTCGTGCTCATGTGGACGGCCGCGCTGGCGCCCGAGAACAACCCGTTCATGGACGACCACCTGATCTACGCGGGAATCCTCATCGGACTCGCCATGGCCGGCGCCGAGAACACCCTCGGCCTAGGCAAGGCCTGGGGCCGCCTAAGGCTGGTCCGTGCCAACCCGTGGCTCAAGTAGCAACCACGAAAGCGGGCCGCGACCTCGGCGAGGTCGCGGCCCGCTTTCGTGCGTCCTTCAGCGGAGTCGGCGTGCCACCGCGTCGGGCTCATCGCCGATACGCGCCAGCCGCAGCTTGACGTCGACGACGCGGACGCCGTCCGGACCGGCCATGATCGGGTTGAGGTCCAGTTCGGCGATCTCGGGGAAGTCCTCGGCGAGACGGCCCAGGCGGGCCAGCAGATCGGTCAGAGCCTCCAGGTCGACCGGCGCCGAGCCGCGGTGACCGGTCAGGAGCTTCGACGCCTTCAGCGACCGCCACATCGAGTCGACATCGGTGTCGGTGATAGGCAGGAGCCTGAATCCCTTGTCTCCCAGTACGTCGGTGTGCACGCCTCCGAGGCCGAACATGATCAGCGAGCCGAAGAGCGGGTCATGGGTCACCCCGGCGACCAGCTCGACACCGGCCTCGACCATCGGCTGCACGACCACCGTGCCGCCGTCGCCCTCGATGACGTCGGAGACATGTTTGAACGCCGATCGCACCTCGGCGTCATAGGTCAGGCCCAGATGGACCGCGCCCGCGTCGGACTTGTGGATCAGGCGCGTGTCATCGGCCTTGACCGCCACCGGGTAGCCCAGGGCGTGCGCTGCCCTCACCGCGTCCCGCTTCGTGTCGACCGGCTCGGTCGTGACCACCGGGATGCCGTAGCACTCCAGCAGCTCGATGGCCTCGGCCGCGAGCTTCCACCCCTCCCCCGCCGCGAGCATGCGTTCGACGGTCGCGCGTGCTCCGGCCGGGTCGATGCCGGGAAGTTCCGGACGCCGGCCGAGCGGGCGCTCGCGCCAGGCGCCGTACGCGACCGCACGGGCCAGCGCCGCCACCGCGTCCTCGGGGAAGTCGAACACCGGGATCTTGCGGTCTCCTAGCGAGGTCGGAGCGTTCGACAGGCCCATGACCACCGCGGCGGCCGGGAGGTCCGGCAGGGCGTCGAGCGCCTCTGCGATGGCGTCGAGGTTCCCGGTGATGTCGTTGGTCCGGGTCGCGGCGAACACGGCCACCAGGGCGTCGACCTCGCCGGTGTCGCCGAGGGCGGCGATCGCGTCGATGTAGGCCTCCGGTGAGGCCGCGGCGCCGAGGTCGATCGGGTTGTCCGGTGACGCCGCGTCCTCCACGGCGGCGGCCAGGCTCCGTCGGGCGCCGTCGCTGAGGGCGGGGGCGTCCAGGCCGGAGGCGGCCGCGGCGTCGACGGCGAGGACGCCCACTCCGCCGGCGTTGCCGACGACGCCTATGCGCCCGCCTTTCGGCAGCGGTTGATCGACCAGGACGCGCGCGGTGTCGATCATCGCTTCGAGGGTGTCGGTGCGGATGACGCCGGCTTGGGAGAACAAGCTGGCGACCGCGGTGTCGGAGTTCGCCGCGGCGGCGGTGTGGGAGAGCCCGGCGCGTCGGCCCGAGTCGCTGCGGCCTCCCTTGACGGCCAGGACCGGCTTGCGGCGGGCGACGGCGCGGGCGACGCGCGCGAACTTGCGCGGATTGCCGAATGATTCGAGGTAGAGGGCGACGGCTTTGCAGTCGGGGTCGTCGTACCAGTAGGAGAGCAGGTCGTTGCCGGAGACGTCGGCCTTGTTGCCCAGTGACACGAACGAGTGGACGCCGAGGCCGGTGCGGGTGGCGTGTGCGAGGGCGGCGATGCCGACCGCGCCTGACTGGGAGGCCAGCGCGAGGCCTCCGGCGACGGGTGCCTCGACCGCGAAGCTGCCTTGGAGGCGCACGTGCGAGTCGGTGTTGACGATGCCGAGGCAGTTGGGTCCGACCAGGCGCATGTGGTGGTCGCGTGCGATGCGCACGAGTTCCGCTTGGGCGGTGGTGTCGCCGGTCTCGGCGAAGCCGGAGCTGAGGATGACGGCGGCGCGGGCTCCCGCGGTCCCGGCGTCGTGGATGACGGCGGCGACCGCTGGTGCCGGGACGGCGACGATCACGAGGTCGAGCGGTCCGGGCAGGTCGCTCAGCGAGGCGTAGGCGGGCAGGCCCGCCAGTTCTGTGGAGATCGGGTGGATGGGGTAGATCGGGCCGTTGAAGCCGCCGTCGATGATGGAGAGCAGCACCTCGTGGCCGACGCCGCGACCGGAGCGGCTGGCGCCGACGATCGCGACCGAGCGGGGTTCGAGCAGTGGGCGCAGTGAGTGTCGCTCGGCGGCGCGCTCGCGTCCTGCTATGTCTTCGGCGAGCGCTTCGTCGAGGTCCGCGGTGAGCAGGAGGTCGACGACGCCGTCTTGGAACGGCATGGCGGTTCCGGGGGCGAGGCTCTTGGCGAGACGCAGCATGGGCGTGTTTCCGGCGAGGATCTGTCCGGACAGTTCTTTGACGCCTTCTGAGGCGGCGATGCCGGCGAGGTGTTCGAGCATGAGTGTGCCGATGCCGCGGTGCTGGTGGCCGGGCACGACGATGAGGCCGAGCTCGGCGCGTTCGGGCCTCTCGGGGTATCGCTCGAAGGAGGCGGCCCCGACGGGGATGCCGTCGTCGACCGCGACGATGGCGGCGCCATCGCCGGAGGTGTTGAGCCCGACCAGGCGGCCGACTTCGGAGCTGACTATGCCCGACCCGGTTGCGAAGAAGCGTTGGCGCAGGTCGGATGCGGTGCAGTCGTCGTGCATGGCGAGCAGTGCGGGGACGTCGTCTGCGGTGGTCCGTCGGAGGCGGACGATGCGGCCGTCTGCGGCGAGCGCGTCGACGGGGCGGACGTTTCGGTCGGTCATGATCGCTCCTTGCGGTTCAGTGTTCCCTTCACGATCGGTCGTGCGGCGAGGGTCGAGACAGAGTCGAACGCCGTCGGCTGCGGGGACGTTGGTCCCGGTGGGGACGGGCGGGACCAACGTCCCTTGCGGGGCGGACCTGTGCCGGGTGGCATCGGCCGAGTCCTGGCCGATACTTGAGTGATGAATCGAGATGTGATCAGGGTGTTCTTGCTGGACGACCACGAGGTCGTCAGGCGTGGGCTGTGCGAGATGTTGGAGCGCGAGGGCGATATCGAGGTCGTCGGCGAGGCGGCCGGGGTCGCCGAGGCGCTGCGTCGCGTTCCCGCGAGCCGACCGGATGTGCTGGTGGTCGACGCGCGTTTGCCCGACGGCGAAGGTGTCGAGGTGTGCCGCCAGGTCCGTGCCGCGGACGAATCGATCGCCGTGCTGGTGCTGACCTCGTATGAGGACGATGCGACCCTGTTCGCCGCGATCAAGGCGGGTGCGGCGGGGTTCTTGCTCAAGCAGGTCCGCGGCACGGATCTGGTCGATGCGGTCCGAAAGGTGGCTTCGGGCGCTTCTCTGCTCGATCCGCGGGTCACGGGTGCGGTGTTGGAGCGGTTGCGTTCCGGTCCGCAGCGTTCACCGGAGTTGGAGGCGCTGACCGAGCAGGAGCGGAGGATCCTGGAGTTGATCGGTGAGGGCATGACGAACCGGGAGATCGCCGAGCAGATGCATCTGGCGGAGAAGACCGTCAAGAACTACGTGACGCGCATTCTCGCCAAGCTCGGCCTCAAGCGCCGCACGCAGGCTGCGGTGTTGGCGACGAGGCTGTTCGGTGCCCGCTAGAGCGGAATGCACCAGCGCAGTTCGGTGCCGGTCGGTTCGGCGTCGCCGAAGGTGAAGGTACCGCCCAGGGACTCGGCTCGGGAAGCGAGGTTGGCCAGTCCTCTGCGCGGTGCCGTGGGCGGGATGCCGCAGCCGTCGTCGACGACGGTGACCGTGAGGTCCTGCGTGGAGACGGAGACGGTGACCGTGACGTGCTTGGCCTGGGCGTGGCGTGCCACGTTGCTGAGCGCTTCGCGCAGCATCGCGAGGACCTCGATGCGCACCGGTTCGGAGACGCCGCTGTCGACGGGGCCTTGGAATTTCACGTCGGGGGCGAAGCCGAGCTGGTGGCGCACCACGCTGATCAGGCCGCGGACAGTCGTCGAGAGCTGCTGTTCGGTGTCGGTGTGGAGGCTGAAGATCGCTGCTCGGAGGTCGGAGATGGCGCCGTCGATCTCGTCGACGGCGGTGTTGATCCGATCGGTGGCTTCGGGGGTGTCGACGAGGTGGATGACGCTTTGCAGTTGCAGGCCGGTGGCGAACAGCCGCTGGATGACCAGGTCGTGGAGGTCGCGGCCGATCCGGTCGCGGTCGCGGAAGATCAGGAGTCGTTCCCGGTCGGCTTGCGAGGCGGCCAGTTCGTTGTACAGCCGGGCGTTGTCGATGGCGACGCCGGCGGCGGCCGCGAGCGCCTGGATGATGGCCTCGTCGTCGGCGGTGAACTGGCCGCCGCCCTGCTTCTCGGTGAGGTACAGGTTGCCCCAGGCTTTGTCGCGGACTCTGATGGGGACGCCGAGGAAGGTCCGCATCGGCGGATGGCCCGGCGGGAATCCGACTGAGGCCGGGTGGCTGCCGAGGTCGGCCAGGCGCATCGGTTCGGGCACGTCGATGATGTGCCCCAGAATTCCCCGTCCGGCGGGCGGTTCGCCGAGTGCGGCGACTTCGTCGTCGGTGAGTCCGTGGGTGCGGAAGTCGGCCAGGCCGCCGGAGTCGTCGAGGACGCCCAGCGCCCCGTATCGGGCGTCGACGAGTGTGCATGCGGCGACGACGATGCGGTCGAGGATGGCCGCCAGTTCGAGGTCGGACCCGATGCCGATGACGGCGTCGAGCAGGGCGCGGAGCCGCTCGCGGTCCATTACGATCTCGTCGACGCGTGAGCTGAGATCGGCGAGCAGTTCGTCGATGGGGACATGCGGTCGAGGCGAACCGGGTCCGGGTGGTTCGGGTTCGGGCGTCGGGGACATGCGTCGATGGTATCGGGTGTGATTGGGATGTTCAGTCCTGGAAGCCGGGAAATGTCACCGCGTACACGGCGCTGAGGATGTGGAGCTCAGAGGTCGTCGAGGGTGACCAGGTTCGGTCCCGCCGCGCCGTCTTGGAACGCGGTCAGGTTGGCGATCGTCGTCGCCGCGATGTTCTCGAGCGCCTCGGCGGTGAAGAACGCCTGGTGGCCGGTGATGAGCACGTTCGGGAAGGTGGCCAGTCGGGCGAAGACGTCGTCGTCGATCACACGGTCGGAGAGGTCTTCGAAGAACAGGTCGACCTCTTCCTCGTAGACGTCCAGCCCGAGGTAGCCGATTCTGCCGCTCTTGAGGCCGTCGATGACGGCGGACGTGTCGATGAGCGCGCCGCGGCTGGTGTTGACCAGCATGGCGCCCGGCCGCATCAGGTCGATCCGCTCCCGGTCGATGAGGTGGAACGTCTCCGGTGTGAGCGGGCAGTGCAGCGCGATGATGTGCGACTGCGCGAGCAGATCCTCGAGCGAGGTGTACTCGGCTCCGGCGTCGCGGGCCGCCTGGGCGGGGTACGGGTCGTAGGCGAGCACTCTGCATCCGAATCCGGTCATGATCCGCGTGAAGCACTGGCCGATCTTCCCGGTGCCGATCACGCCTACCGTGCGGCCGTGCAGGTCGAAGCCGAGCAGGCCGCTGAGCGCGAAGTTGTGCTCGCGGACCCGGTTGTAGGCGCGGTGGACTTTCCGGTTGAGCGACAGGATGAGCGCGGCGCAGTGCTCGGCGACCGAGTAGGGCGAGTAGCCGGGCACTCGGGCGACGGTCAGGCCGAGCCGGGCTGCGGCCCTCAGGTCGACGTGGTTGAACCCGGCCGAGCGCAGCGCGATCAGCCGCACCCCGCGCTGCGCCAGCTCGGTGAGCACGTCGGCGCTCAGGTCGTCGTTCACGAACGCGCACACCGCTTCGCACCCCGAGGCCAGCGCGGCGGTGTCGCGGTTGAGCCTCGGTTCCAGGAACACCAGCTCGTGGGCGGGGCCCTGGTTGGCCTCCCGGAGGAACGCCTCGTCGTAGGACTTGGTGCTGAACACGGCCACGCGCATGCTTGAACCTTTCTGACGGTTGGTGTCGGAGACCGGCGGCGCGGATCCGCCTCGGTCCAAGTCTTCTCGTCACCGCTTCGGCACGACAGGGACGAAGGTCCGTGACTCTCGCATCCTGCCTCAGAGTTGCTCCCGAATTCGGGGGCTTGGCCGGATGTCCGCACGGTCAGGCCGCGATCTCGCGGCCGGCCGGGTGCGGGCCTCGAGCACGATCGCGGTGGGGAGCACGTCGACGGCGGCCGCCCGACATGATCGAGCGGGCCCGGGCCTCCTGACAATCCGAGGGCGGCGCGTCGTTCGCGCAGCGATGGAGGACGAGGTACACACCTCCGACTTCAGTCGGATTTCACTTGACCAAGACTTTCTCCTTGTGCTGGTTGGAGTTGACTGGATTCGACGGTGACGACTGCTTCGGCGGTGAGGGAGGTCCCGTCGATGGCGCCGTTCACGGTGAAGGCGCCTGGTTCGGCGTACGAGGACGGGTCGATGTCGTCCCAGTTCACGGTCGTTGTGACGTTGTCCTTGGAACCGTCGTTGTAGACGGCGGTGACGGTGGCGGGCATCTGCGGTGCGCTGCCTGCCACAGTGGTCACCTGTTCGGTCTCCAGCGCGGTGATCTCGACGTCGGCATGGAGCCTGACGTGGACGGTGGCGCTCGCTCGGAGACCGAGGCCGGTCACGAGGCCGTTCACCGCGATGCTCGTGGCCGGCTCGGCGGCGTCGTCCTCGGTGAGTTCCTCCCAGACGACGGGGAGATCGAGGCGGGTGCCGTCGGCGTAGACGCCGGTGACGGTGGCAGGCAGGTCGGGCACGACGCCGGCGACGGTGGACTGGTGGACGTGCCGCACCGACTCCGGCGCCTCGGCGAGGACCTTCCATTCGAGGATGCCGACCGACGCCGCGTCACTCTGCAGGACCGCCCGCACGGCGGTGGTGGTGACCGGGTCGAAGTCGACGGCGTTGTACTGGTCGACCTCGACTCCGTAGGCGCCGTGGGCGTTCACGTCGACCCACTGGCCGCCGTCGAGATGCTGCATCCTCCATTCGCCCGGGACGCGAATGCCGTCCCCGTCGTCGAGGAAGTACGTCTCGGCCCCGCCGATGCGCACCGGTTCGTCCCAGTCGAGCTGGACCCACTGCTCGCCCTCCTCGGGCCAGGTGCCCCAGCGGTCGTTCTGAGCGTCATCGGAGCTGGGCGGGTCGATGCCGTCGTTGATCGCCGAGACGTCCTCCCATGACGAGGTATAGGACGCCGAAGGCTCGGCGGTGAGTGCCACGTTGGTCCGCCCGTCGGATCCGGCGACGGCGACGGTGACCGTCGAGGCGGTTTCGAGTTCGCCGTCGGACGCGGTGAGCCGGAGCGTGTACTCGCCGGGGGCGGTGAAGGTGGCGACGGTGGTCGCGTCGGCGGCATCTTCGAAGATGACCGAGCCGGGCCCGTCGATCACCGACCAACCGCCGGCCAGTTCGCCGGACAGCGGCAGACCGTCGTCCTTGACCGTGCCGGTGAGCCTGGCCTGCATGGGACTGCGGTAGGACGGGTCGTGGCGGGCCACGACGTACGGCGCGATGTTCTCCGCCGCCGGGGCGCCTTCCCGGGTGCGGAATGCCTGGAACTCCTTGAGACCGGTCGTGTGCCCGGACTGGTGGTCCATGACCACGCGGAGCCGGTCGGTGACGACCTCGTCGAATTCGACCTTGTTGTAGTTCGCGCGTGGCACGGCCGGATCCTTGGCCTGGCCCGGGACGGTGGCCCATTCTGCGCCGTCGTGGTACTGGACTTGGTAGGTCGCCGGTTCGAGCTGGCCCTCGGGGGTGCGGTCGCGGTAGAAGTACAGACGTACCTCGTCGACGTGCTCGGCCTCACCGAAGTCCACTTCGTACCAGTCGGAGTCGTTGCCCGAACCGCCACTGCCCCAGTATGGTTCGTTGATCGTGGTGCCGTCGACAGCGCCTCCGACGCTGGTGCCGTCGGCGGTGTGCGAGGCCGAGGCCGCCGCGCCTTCGGCGAGGTTCTCGGCGTCACCGGTCAGGTCGGCGCCGGCCTTGGCGAACACGTCGACGACGCGGCCGTAGTGCTCGACGTCGATCGGTTCCGACAGGCCCTGCATGGCGCGGCTGCAGAGGACATGGCCTCCGCCGCTCAGTTCCACCTCGCCGGTGTCGGGATCCCAGACGGCGGGGACGAGGCTGTCGACGGCGAAGGCCAGGTCGCCGTCGATGAACACCGAATAGCCCTCGGGCACGCCGGGGTAGTGATCGACGCCGTCGCCCGGCTCGTCCCAGGTGATGGTCAGGTCCGAGTCGCGGTAGCGCAGGTGGTTGACGGTGAAGTGGTCCCAGCCGACGTCGATCGGCGAGAGCTCCACGGCGTCGTCGCCCCTCGGGCGCAGGCCCATCGCGTCCTCGACGACGGTCCAGATGTTGGATCCGAGGGTGGTGTGGTGGATCCACGAGCGGTAGTCGATGTGCTGGTCCTCGGGGTTCCAGTCGGCCCAGAACTCGTTGGCGTCGGGCCAGGCGGTGTCGCCGTCGATGTAGGTGGCCCAGGCGTTCCAGTACAGGAGCTTCTTGTAGTCCTCGGAGGTGATGGCGTCGGTGTCGTAGTCGCGCAGCACCGAGGAGAACAGCCTGAACTGGACGGTGGAGTTGATCTGGGAGAAGTTGTTCGAGCCCGGGATGCCCTGCTCGGCCGCTTCGGCCTTGTCGGCCTGGTTGGCGGTGTAGAACGGGAACAGCGGGTACTCCTCGGGGTCGGCGAACAGGCGCAGCGCCTCGGTGTAGGGCTCTTCGTTCGGGATGGCTCCCACCGAGAACGGGTAGTAGTTGTTGATCTCCTTCCACGGCNTTTTTAATGATACGGCGACCACCGAGAACGGGTAGTAGTTGTTGATCTCCTTCCACGGCACGTGGTCGCCGGAGTCCACGTGGACGTGCTCGAACAGCTGCGAGTCGGGGTTCCACAGCACGTCGGTGAGGGCGTCTTGGATATTGCCCGCGATGTCGCGCATCTCGTCGGCCTTGGCGCTCTCGCCGAGCAGTTCGTAGGCCTCGGCGGCGGCGACGGCGCCCGAGTACTGGTAGGCCGATTCGGCTCGGTCGAGGTTGCCGTCCCTCCAGTGAAAGGAGACCGCGTCCGCGTCGTTGCCGGTCATCGCGCCCCAGTCGTACTCGATGAGCCAGTTGTCGTTCGTGTCGAACGTCTCCAACTGGCCCTTGACGTCGCCTTCGGCGTAGCGGGCGAGGTTCTCGACGATGGGAGCCTGGCCGCCGTGGACCTGGTAGCTGCGCCAGGCGGCCTCGGCGATGTACTGGGTGTAGGAGTTCGACCAGTTCTCGGGGTCGCCGGGGTTGTCCATGAAGCGCCCGCCGCGCGAGCTCTCGCCGGTGGAGACCCACGGGCCGTACGAGTAGGCGGGGTCCCGGAGGTACTTGAGGTCGTCGATGAACATGGGGACCGTCAGGGCGATGGCGTTGTTGTAGCCGGTGACGCCCTCGATGGAGGTGGGGAACTGGAAGTCGTTGCCGGGGATGTCCGCGTCGATGTAGTTGTAGCGCATCAGCCACCAGCGGTAGTAGATGAACTTCTTCATCTCCTCGTCCGGGACGTCGAAGTAGGGCAGGTTCTCGGCCCACCAGGCGTTGTACGTTCGGACGTGCTCGGCGAAGGCGTCCTCGGGCGCGGCGTCGCGGTAGGCGTCGTATTCCTCGGCGGACTCGGGGATCTCGTCGGCGATCATGCCGAGCTGGACCTTGAAAGCGGCCGACTCGCCCGGCTGAAGGTCGAGCTCGCCGATCAGGGCACCGTCCCGCGGGGACAGGCCGGTACCGGACAGGCGCGGAAAGACGGTGGTCAGGCGTTCGTCCCAGGAGTTCTGGACATCGAGGACGCCGGTGAGCTCGTCTCCGTCGGCCTGCCAGGCGAGGTCGGATTCGACGCGCAGCGGGAGGGCCGCGGCGTCGCCCGCGTTGGTGACGGTCACGTTGGCGACGGCGACGTTGTCATGGGTGATGAACTTGTCGACCTCGGCTGTCAGGTCGCCGCTGGTGTGGACGCTGCTCCAATGGCTGGGAGTCTGGCGGCGTTCGTCGACGACCTCGGAGAAATCGTGGTCGCCGATGGTGATGGTGAAGCCGTCGGCGTTGCTCGTGCGGTCGAAGAATGGGTCGTAGTACGCCAGCCGGCCGCCGAAGCCGATGACCTCGGGGTCGTGGACGCGCATGAGCAGGGCCCGGCCGCGGGTCATGAGCCACTGGTCCCCGGCGGGGTCATCGCCCTCGCGGGCCAGGAGGCGGTCCATCCAGAAGTCTGTGCCGTCGTCCTCGGCCGCGTACATGGCCGGCATCATTCCGTCCACTGTGTATTCGACAGGCTCGTCGGGGACGGCGTCGCCGCCGGTGAAGACGGGGTAGCCGATGGCCTGCTGTGCCGTCGCCGGCGTCGCCGCGGCGACGAGCCCGGTGGCGAAGACGAGGGCGGCTGCGGTCGCGATGAGTCGGGTGGACGGATGACGTTGCGTCAATGCGTGCCTCCGTGATGTCGGATGGTAGGTCGGGTGGGGCCGAAAGAGTTTCAGATCTGCGGCTGATGAAATATTATGACCCTTTAGAGACCATTGTCAATGCATCACTATGTATGTATCTGTTCCGTCACCGATAGGCAAATTTGTCCGCCGAGACACCGGTCGGCAGATTTTCCACCGGTCGACTGGAGGCGACACCTCGGCGCGGCACAGCTGGCACCGGCAAGGACGCGAGGAAGACGCGATGGCCAGACCGGACGGTTCGCGCAGCGACCGCACCGCGACGCTGTCCGATGTGGCGAAACCGCGTGACCGGCGCGATGGCCGTGCTGGAGGAGGCCGACTCGGAGCCGGTCGGCCACACCTCGACGGGGGGAATCCTCCTGGACCGCCACTGCGAGATCAACGCCGTGCTGTGCGGCGGCGACCAAGTGGCCCGGGGCTCGACACCCTGCGGGAGCGCGGCAGGTCAGTGACCGAAGACGTCGCCGTGATGGGCTGGGAGGCGTCGCCACCGGTTCGCGCCCCGAGTTGACCAGCATGGACATGAAACTCGAGGAGCTCGGCAGGCCCGCCGTCAGGGCGCTGTTCGACGCGATCGACGACGAGCGCGATCGGGGCGTGCAGACCATGCCGTGCCGGGTCGCCATCCGGGGTTCGACCGCTCCGTTGCGCTCACCGGCGTTCCCGACCGATCAGGGCCCCACGGCCACATGGCAGTCGACCACATGGTCGTCGACCATGCCGATGGCCTGCATCATCGCGTAGGCCGTCGTGGGCCCCACGAATGTGAAGCCGCGCCGCTTCAGCTCTTTCGACAGGGCCGTCGACTCCGGGGTCACCGCCGGGATCTCGCCCGTCGTCTTCGGTCGTTCGCGCCCGGCGGGCGCGAACGACCAGATCAGCTCCGTCAGACCGCCGTCGAGCGCCTGCGCCGCCCGGGCGTTGGCGATCGTCGCGAGGATCTTCGCGCGGTTTCGGATGATGCCGGCGTCGCCGAGCAGCCGCCCCACATCGTCGTCGCCGTAGGCCGCCACCTCGTCGATCCGGAAGCCGTCGAACGCGGCGCGGAACGAGACCCTGCGCCGCAAGATCGTGAGCCAGGACAGCCCCGACTGGAACGCCTCCAGACTGATCCGCTCGAACAGCTCGTCGTCGCCGCGCAGGGGCCTGCCCCACTCGCCGTCGTGGTACTCGCGGTAGAGCTCCGGTTCGGCACCCCACGAGCAGCGCGCCAAGCCGTCCTCCCCGACGATCACACTCTCTGCCACATCCGTCTCCTTCCAGCAGATCCGAGCATAGGTCCGGCCCCTGACGCTTCCGGACGCCGACCGTCCTCATGGTTGCGCGACCCGCGCGACAGTGGTTACGATTCGAACACATTCGGCGAACCCCAACCGCCGATGAGCTCTGGCCAAGTTGATCCCCACCGGCAGCTCACGTCGACGAGGACCAAAGCAATCCTTTGAGGTGACATATGAATACGAGCACGTCGATCCCGATCCTCTCGGGAGCCCGCCCGCTGGTCGGGCACGCAGTCGAGCTCACGCGCGATCCGCTCGGGCTCTTCAGGCGCGGTCATCGCGAGCACGGCTCCATGTTCCGGCTCCGGCTGCCGATGAAGGACACCGTGGTCCTGCTCGGCAGCGAGCACAACGATCTCACCTTCGCCGAGACCGACCGCAAGCTGTCGATCCGCACCGCCTACCCCTTCTTCCTGCGGATGTTCAGTCCCGACTTCTACTTCTTCGCACCCTACGACGAGTACAAGCGCCAGCGCCAGGTCGTGCTGCCCCGCTTCCAGGGACGCCAGCTCGACACCTACGTCGAGGTCATGGAGAACGAGGCGAAGTCGTTCAAGGACGGGCTCGGCGACTCTGGCGTGTTCACGATCCCCGACGATTTCGGACCCCTGATCATGCGCGTCGCGGCGCACGCGTTCCTCGGGGAGCGCTTCGCCCACACCACGACCGACTGGTTCGCGGAGTTCCGCCGGTTCTCCGAGGGCGCCGACTTCGTCACCCCCGGCTGGCTGCCGGCGCCCCACCTGCTGCGCAGCCGCGCCGCAGGGCGCCGCATCCGCGAGCGGCTCCAGGACATCGTCGACCGGCGCCGCGAAGAGCCCGGCGACGGCGAGGACTTCCTGGACTCCTTCGTCAAGGCCGAATACGACGACGGATCGCCGGTGCCCGACGACATCCTCATCCACCTGATCATCATGCTGGTGTGGGCAGGGCACGAGACCACCACCGGGCAGATCGCATGGGGCCTGATCGACCTGCTGCGGCATCCCGCCGAGCTCGAGAGAGTGCGCGCGGAGCTCAGCCACCTCCCGGAGGTCATGAACGCCAAGGACGTCAGGCGGCTGGCGCATCTGGACCGCTGCCTGCACGAGTCCGAACGGCTCCACCCGGTAGCGCCGATGACGGTCCGCAGCGCCGTCGAGCCGATGGAGGTCGACGGGCACGAGATTCCGGCCGGGTCGATGGTCATGCTCTCCCCTGCGATGACGCACCGGCTCCCAGAGGAGTTCCCCGAGCCGGACGCCTACAGGCCCGACCGCTACGTCGACGAGCCCGACCAGTTGCGGCGACTCATCGGCTTCGGCGGCGGCCTCCACCGGTGTCTGGGCATGCGGTTCGCCTACCTCGAGATGACGGTGGTGCTGGCGCGGCTGCTCCAGGACTACGACTTCGAGCTGCTCGCTCCGGACCCGCAGCCCGTCACCGGCCAGGGCGCCAAGTGGCCGGAGCCGACGAAGGTGGCCTACCTGCGGCGCTGAGGAAGGTGCCGATCCGAAGGAAGGACGCGGGAATCGCCGCGTAAATCGGTTGTCACGGTGGCAGCTGTCGGTCCACGATCACGACATGACTGCCTCCCGAGAGCAATGGGCCGAGTGGATCGATACGAACCGAACGATGTGGGACGAGCGCGTGCCGATCCACGCGGCCAGCGAATTCTACGACCAGGACGCGTTTCGCAACGGCCGGGACGAGATCAGGGACTTCGAGGCCGCCGAGGTCGGCGACGTCAGCGGCAAGCGCCTGTTGCACCTGCAATGCCACATGGGGCAGGACACGCTGTCGTGGTCGAGGCGCGGCGCCGCGAAGGTGGTCGGCCTCGACTTCTCCGAGCCCGCGGTAGAGGTGGCACGCGGGCTCGCGGCCGAGATCGGCCTCGGGCCCGACCGCGCCGAGTTCGTGGTGGCGGACGTGTACGAGGCGGCCTCGGCCGTTCCCGACGAGGACTACGACATCGTTTACACCGGCATCGGCGCACTGGACTGGCTCCCCGACATCCGGCGCTGGGCCGAAACGGCCGCGCAGCTGGTCGCGCCGGGCGGGTTCCTGTACGTCTCGGAGTTCCACCCGTTCACGCATGTGCTCGGCTGGGCCGGCGGCACCGTCGTCGAGAACGACTACTTCAACCGGGACGCGCAAATCGGCGACAGTCCCGGGACCTATACCGACTTCGAGGCGCCGACCGTCAACAATCGCAGTTTCGAGCGGGAACACACGCTCGGCGACATCGTCACCGCGATCGCGGCCGCCGGGCTGCGGATCGACTTCCTCCACGAGTTCGACATGACGCTGTTCCAGCGGTATCAGGAGCTCGTACGACACGACGACGGCTACTTCAGAGCGAAGGAGGGGCAGCCGCGGTTGCCGCTCATGTTCTCGCTCAAGGCGTCCCAGCCGTGCTGACCGGTCTCAGTGGAGAACGACCACGCCTGTGTCCCCGAGCAGTGGGAGTGACCGGCGGTTGCCGGACTTGATCGGCTCGGCCGACTCCGGATCCGGGTGGACGACATGCAGCGCGGTCTAATCGTCTTCCGCCCCATTCTCATCGGTCGCGACGTACGTCAGTCTTCGAAGCTGAGGACGGGCACGTCGTACAGGGCGTGGTTCTTGACGCGTCGGGCCTGCGGGGCGGTCACCTCGACGATGATCATCTCGGTGAGGAACTGCACGGTGGCGCCGAGCAGGTGACTCGTGTATCCGACGGCACCGTGCTGTCTGGTGCCGACGCTGAGGTGGATGTGTGGCCAGACTGCCTGTGAGGACTCGTCCCAGGCGATGCTTCCCGCGCCGACCGCTTCGAGATTGGTGAGGTGTACGGCCGACCACACGGGGGCGGCGGGGTCCTCGGGCTTCTCGCAGGTGCCCGCGAGCTCGGCCTCCGAGAGGCCGGCCAAGAACAGCGGAATGTATCCCTGGCGGATGCCGGCCTCCTCACAGGCCGATCGCAGGGCCTTGAAGAAGTCCTCGCCATGCTCGAAGGTGACGGCGAGGGTTCTGCCGATGTCCAGGGGTTCGAGCTTCAATGGACGCTCCCTTCCGGCTGGGAGGGCGCGAACCGGATCCGGGCACGCCTCGTCCCGAACGGTGGGGACCCGTGCACTTGCCCGGCTGTCGACCACCGCATGCCGGTACTCGTAATTCGGTGTCGCCCAAGCATACTTCACCGTCACCGACGGTGAATCCACTCAGGATTCAACTGATGGGGGACCAGCGCCGGTCCGGGTCGATCAGTTGTTGGAGCAGCTCGTCCCGGGAGTGACAAGGGCGCGCTCGACGCGGCCGGATCCAGGCGCTCTCCGGGGCCACCGATGGCGGCGCTGCGCCGAGGCCGCACGAGCTTCGTGATCGCCTGTCGCCTCTCGACGATCCGGGACGCCGACGTCATCGTCGTCATCGAGCACGGCCAGGTGGTGGAGCAGGGCGGCCAGGGGGAACCACTGAGGCCGGAGGCCGCCTGTACGCCGCCCAGTTCGCCGAGCCGGCAGTCGAGGAGCGGGAAGGGGCCCCGCCGGTTGGACAAGACCGGCCAGATGAAACGCGCCCGAGCCGTCGAGGACGGCTCAGGCCGCGCCGCATGCTCCGCCAGGATCGTGGCCGACGCCTCATTTCATGAAGCCGCCTGATATCAATGACTTGAAGAAGTATTCAATTAGTCAAACAAGCGATCGGGTTGGGAGACCTTCATGGCGGTGCCGCTGTACCAGGCGAAGGCCGAGTTCTTCCGGATGCTGGGCCATCCGGTGCGCATCCGCGTACTCGAACTGCTCGGAGAGGGCCCCAAACCAGTCCGCGAGCTGCTCGCCGACATCGGCGTGGAGGCCTCCAGCCTGTCCCAGCAGCTCGCGGTGCTCCGCCGCGCCGGAATCGTCACCTCGGCGAGGGAGGGATCGACCGTCACCTACGCCCTCGCCGGCCCAGACGTGGCCGACCTGATGCGCGCCGCACGGCGCATCCTCACCGAGATGCTCGCCGGCCAGGCCGAACTGCTCGACGAGCTCCGCGAGACAGACACCGCCGCGGCGGCCGAAGCGTGAGCGCCCGCATCACGGCTCGCGCCTCCTGGCACCGCCTCCGCCGCCTGCTGCCCGGCCGCGATGACCTGGCGACGATTCGCCGCTCACCGGGACGCGACCTGCTCGCCGGGCTGACCGTCGCGGTCGTCGCGCTCCCGCTCGCTCTCGGATTCGGCGTCGCCTCCGGGCTCGGCGCCGCCGCCGGGCTCGCCACCGCCGTCGTCGCCGGAGCCCTCGCCGCGATCTTCGGCGGCTCCGACTTCCAGGTGTCCGGACCGACCGGCGCGATGACGGTCGTCCTGGTCCCCATCGTCGCCCAATACGGCCCCGGCGGCGTCCTCACCGTCGGCCTCATGGCCGGCCTGATCCTCATCGCGCTCGCGCTGGCCAGGGCCGGGCGCTATGTCCGCTACATCCCCGCCCCGGTCGTCGAGGGCTTCACCGTCGGCATCGCCGCGGTGATCTTCCTCCAGCAGGTCCCGGCCGCGCTCGGCGTGAACACGCCTGAGGGCGAGAAGGTCGCCCTGATCGCATGGCGAGCCCTCGGCGACTACTTCGCCGACCCCGACTGGCCCGCCTTGACCCTCGCCGGGGGCGTCGCCGCCGTGATGCTCGTCGGGGCGCGCCTGCGCCCCCAGATCCCGTTCTCGCTCTTGGCGGTCGCCGCCGCGACCGCCGCGGCGGTCCTCGCTCGCCTGGAGACGCCCGCCATCGGCGCTCTGCCCTCGACCCTGCCCGCCCCGTCGCTGGCGTTCCTCGACCCCGCCGCGATCCCGGGACTGGCCGGAGCCGCCGTCGCAGTGGCCGCGCTGGCGGCGCTCGAATCACTGCTGTCGGCCACTGTGGCCGACGGCATGACCGTCGGATCCCGGCACGACCCCGACCGGGAACTGTTCGGCCAGGGCCTGGCCAATATCGCCGCGCCCCTGTTCGGCGGGGTCCCCGCCACCGCCGCCATCGCCCGCACCGCAGTCAACGTGCGTTCCGGCGCCGCCTCCCGGCTCGCCGCGCTCACCCACGCGCTCGTCTTGGCGCTCATCATGCTCGCCGCCGCGCCTCTGGTCGCCCACATCCCGCTCGCCGCGCTCGCCGGGGTGCTGCTGGCCACCGCGGTCCGCATGATCGAGGTCGGCTCGGTCAAGGTCCTGGCCAGGGCCTCTCGCTCGGACGCGATCATCATGGCCCTCACCGCGGCCGTCACCATCGCGATCGATCTGGTGTGGGCGGTCATCTGCGGTCTGATCGTGGCCGGCGCCTTCGCGCTGAGCAAGATCGCGGCGTCGGCCCGCATCGAGACGGTTCCACTCGCCGAGGGCGATCACCACTTGGCCGAGCAAGCGCTGCTGACCGAGCACATCGTCGCCTACCGCATCGACGGCCCGCTGTTCTTCGCCGCCGCCCACCGGTTCCTGCTCACCCTCACCGAGACCGCCGACGTCCGCATCGTCATTCTGCGCCTCTCCCGCATCAGCGCGATCGACGCCACCGGCGCGCTGGTCCTGCGCGACGCCGTCGAACGCCTCGAACACCGCGGCATCGCCGTGTACCTGTCGGGGATGCGGCCCGAACACGCCAAGGCGTTCGCCGCGGTCGACCTCCTCGACCGGTTCCATGAGGCTCGCAACGTCTTCGAGTCCACTCCCGAGGCGATCTCGGCCGCACGCGGGCACCTCGCCGCCATCGGGGTGATCCCCCCTGCGAATTGCGAACCCGGCCCCCGCGCAGGCGTCGCCGAGACCTGAGCGACGCCCGGGCACGACGACGCGGCCTGGGCCGTGTCCGTCCCCGAGTGGGATGAGACCGGCGACGACCCGCGCGTCGCCGCGATGCGGACCGCGCTCGGGCGCTGAAGCGGGTTACGCGAGCAGGTCGAAGGTGCCGTAGGCGAAGCTGACGGCGACAGCGGCGATCGCGACGGTGATCGCCCCGGCCAGGAGGAGCCAGTCCGTCCGGCGCATTCGCTGAATCCGGGCGTGGGTGCGCGGGATCTCGGAATCGAAGCCCCTGGCGTCCATCGCATCGGCCAGTCGACCCGCCCGACGCATCGCCCCCACAAGAAGGGTGAACATCGTCGAGGCGAACAGTCGCGCACGGCGCACCGGGTTCCTGCCGCCCTCCATGCCCCGGGCGCGTCGGGCGGTCGTGATCTGCTGCCATTCGGCGCCGAGCAGCGGAAGCATGCGCAGCGCCGCCAGCGAGCCGATGGTGAAGCGCGGAGACGTACGGAGCTGCTGAGTGAACGCGTCGGCAAGGTCGGTCGGGTCTGTTGTGGCGAACCCCAGGACTCCCGCCGTGGCGGCCACGCAGACCCGCAGGCCAAGCGCGACGCCGTCGATCGAGGCGTCCGAGGTGATCTCCAATGGTCCCGCGGAAAACAGAACCGTGCCGGTCTTCTCGGCGGCGAAGACCGTGTTCACCACCGCCACCGTTCCCGCCGCGACCAGCAGCCACCTCAGGCGCCGCAGGAGCGGGCCGAGGCGGATGCCCGCGAAAGGAACGACCGCGATCAGGGCCGCCAGGAGCAGCAGCGGCGTCAGCCAGTCGCCGGCCAGGAGCGCGGTGGTCGAGACGGCGGCGACAGCGAACAGCTTCGCCACGGGGTTCGCCCGGGCGATCGGCGCCCGCGGATCGCATATCGGCTCGATCGTCAGCATCGGTTCGCCTCCGCGTGGGTCCGGCCGGCTCTGAGCACCAGCTCTCGGCTCGCCAGGGCGGCCGCGAAATCACGGTCGTGGGTCACCGCCAGCAACGCCGTGCCCTCGTCGCGGATGGACGCGGTCAGGTCGACCAGTTCGCCCCAGGTGCGCCGGTCCTGCCCGAAGGTCGGCTCGTCGAGCAGGAGCACCTCCGGCGCGGCGGCCAGCGCGCTCGCGACCGAGAGGCGGCGGGCTTCCCCGCCCGAGAGGGTGTGGGGGTTGGCCTCCGTCAGATGCGCGAGGCGGAGTCGTTCGAGCAGTTCGGACACGCGTGCGTCGATCCGCCGGCGCGACCATTTCGCGGCATGCGGCGCGAACGCGAGTTCGTCCCGGACGGTTCCGGTGACGAACTGGTGCTCGGGATCCTGGAACACCGTGCCGACCCGGGTCGCGAGTCGGCGCGCCGGGAGGCGGTGCAGCGGCCAGGACTCCCCGGGGACGGTCGCCGTTCCTCTGGTCGGTCGCACAAGGCCGCCGGCGAGGAGCGCGAGCGTGGACTTGCCCGAGCCGTTCGGGCCGGTGACTGCGAGCAGTTCGCCTGCGCGGAGGTCGAAGTCGACGCCGTCGAGAGCGGGGCGTTCGGCGCCCGAGTGGACCAGGGTCAGGGCCTCGCCGCGCAGACGGGTCTCGCCTGGGTTCGCGTCCGGATGGGACGGCGGCTCCGCTCCCGGCACCCAGACGCCCTGCTCGGCGAGCATGTCGCCGTGCTCGGCGAAGACCGCCTCGGCCGGGCCGTCGGCCAGGACGGCGCCGCCGGGGCCGAGCGCGATGACGCGGTCGACGAGATTCAGGATGTCGGCGACTCGGTGCTCGACGACGATCAGGGTCGCGGCTGTGTCGGCCAGCGCGGTCCTCAGCGCTTCGCGGATCGAGTCGGCCCCTTCGGGGTCGAGGTTGGCGGTCGGTTCGTCGAGAAGGATCAGGTCGGGCCTGCGCGCCAGGACCCCGGCGAGTGCCAGGCGCTGCTGTTCGCCTCCGGAGAGCGCGTGCGTCGGATGCCCTGTGGTGTAGGGGAATCCGACCATCTCCAGGGACTCGTGGACGCGCGGCCAGATTTCGTCGGGGGCGACCGCCTGGTTCTCGAGTCCGAAGGCGACGTCGTCGCCGCTGCGGGCCATGACGAGCTGGGTCTCGGGGTCTTGGAAGAGGATGCCGACGCGGCCGCGCTGTCCGGCCGCTTCCTTGCCGTCGAGGAGGACTTCGCCGTCGTGGTCGCCGGAGTCGGTGGTGAGCAGCCCGGCGAGCGCTGCGAGGAGCGTCGACTTGCCCGAGCCGGAGGGGCCGAGCAGCAGCACCCGCTCCCCTGCCTCGATGCGCAGGTCGACGTCGGCGACGGCCGGGGCGCGGCGCCCGGCGTGCCGCCACGTGAAGCCGCGGAACTCGGCGGAGAGCATCGTCGCGTCAGATCCGGCGGCGTTCGCGCCCGGCCGGGAAGCGGTCGAGCACGCCGGTAGGCTGCATGGCTCCCACCAGGGCCTTCGATCCGAGTCCGGCGATGATCGCGCCCGAGACGGTGGCGATGGCGATGAACGGTAGGCGGAAGGTGAGCCAGTCGGCATGCGGGTACCACGCGAAGGCGTCGAAGACGGTGGCGGCGAAGGTGGCCATGGCGCCGGCCAACATTGCGGTGCCGGTCCCGAATCGGCGGTAGCGGCCCGAGGCGAAGGCCAGCTCGCCGCCGAGACCCTGGACGAGGCCCTGGTAGACGACCATGATGCCCCAGAACGAGCCGAGGAACGCCGAGATGACGGCGGCGAGGCCCTCGGTGAAGACGGCGGCGCCGGGTCGGCGGACGATGAGCGGGGCGAGCACCGCGGGGATGAGCCAGACGCCGTAGATCACCGCGCGCAGAGGCGGGTAGAACGAGAAGGGCGCTTCGAGGGCGGCCCAGAGGAAGTTCCAGGCCCAGAAGACGATGCCGAAGGCGACTGCGATGACCGCGCAGGTCACGATGTCGAGGGTGCGCCAGCGCGCGGTGGAGGTCAGGCTGTCGGTGGTAGGCATGGGCGCTGCCTTTCAAGATGCGTGGACACGATTCGACAGCGGCAGACGACTTCCTACGCCGGTACTACCCGGATCAGGTTTGAGGGTCTGCGGACGGTTCCGCACTCTCAGCCGGATCGGCTCCCCTGTCAGCTCCGACGTTAACACCCTGCGAACGTCCGGTAGCACGTCTGGACTGCCGCAGTGGCGCGCGACGCCCGTCGCGTACATTGGCGGGCGTGGCGACAGAGCAGGACTGGGAGTTGGTGCGGCGGGTGGTCGAGGCGCTGCCCGACGGGACCTGGACCTCGTACGGCGACCTGGCCGAGCTGATCGGGACCGGGCCGCGGCAGGTGGGGGCTTTCATGCGCGACGGCGGCGTGCCCCGGGCCCACCGGGTGCTGACTGCGGCCGGCAAGGTCTCGGAGGGCTTCCGGTGGTCGGACGGCCGCGACGGCCGGGAGGTGCCCGAGTTGCTCCGCGAGGACGGCGTCGAGGTGAGTCCGAGGGGTGTGGCCGATGCGAGCCAGCGCATGTACGTGTACGACCTCAAGCTGCTCGCGATGGAGCTCGCCACCTGAGTTCTGAGCCCGGTGGTGTCACGGCCTGTCGCACCGGTGCGGTACAACGGTGGGCATGGCAGGAACCGGGAGCACCGTCGGCAGCGCGACGAGGGACGAGGCCGAGCGGCTGCTGCGGTCTCTGGCCGGCGAGGACGCGCGGCTGCGCGAGGACCAGTGGAGCGCGATCGAGGCGCTGTGCGACGGCTCGGGGCGCCGGGTGCTGCTGGTGCAGCGCACCGGTTTCGGGAAGTCCGCGGTGTACTTCGTCGCCACGGCGCTGCTGCGCCGGGCCGGCCGCGGGCCGACGGTGATCGTCTCGCCGCTGCTGGCGTTGATGCGCAACCAGATCGAGGCGGCCGAGCGGGCCGGGGTGCGGGCGCGCACGATCAACTCGGCGAACCTGGAGGACTGGGAGGCCGTCAACGAGGCCATCGCCGCCGACGAGGTCGACGTGCTGCTCATCAGCCCCGAGCGGCTCAACAACCCGGCGTTCAGGGACTACCAGCTGCCGAAGCTGGCCTCAGACTGCGGGATGCTCGTCGTCGACGAGGCGCACTGCATCTCGGATTGGGGCCATGATTTCCGGCCCGACTACCGGCGCATCGCGACGTTCATCGACGGCCTGCCCGGGTCGGTCCCGGTCCTGGCCACCACGGCGACGGCCAACGCCCGGGTCAGTGCCGACGTCGCCGACCAGCTCGACCGGTCCGGCTCGGACACGCTGGTGCTGCGCGGGAGCCTGGACCGGGAGTCGCTGCGGCTGTCGGTGGTGGACCTGCCCGACAACGCCCACCGCATGGCATGGCTGGACGAGCGGCTGCCCGCCCTGCCGGGTTCGGGCATCGTCTACACGCTCACGGTGGCCGCCGCCGAGGAGGTCAGCGAGTACCTGTCCGGGCGGGGGCACGCGGTCGCCTCGTACACCGGCCGCACCGACCACGCCGAGCGGCTCGAACGCGAGGAGGCGCTGCTCGGCAACGACCTCAAGGCGCTCGTGGCCACCAGCGCGCTCGGCATGGGCTTCGACAAGCCCGACCTCGGCTTCGTGGTCCATTTGGGAGCTCCGTCGTCGCCGGTGGCGTACTACCAGCAGATCGGCCGGGCCGGCAGGGCGTGCGAGCGCGCCGAGGTGATGCTCATGCCCGGCAGTGAGGACCGGGCGATCTGGGAGTACTTCGGGTCGCTGTCGTTCCCCGCCGAGGAGGCGGTGCGCCAGACCCTTCGGGTGCTGGAGGCCGAAGGCCGTCCGCTGTCGACGGCGGCACTGGAGACCCGCGTCGACCTGCGTCGCACCCGCTTGGAGATGATGCTCAAGGTCCTGGACGTGGACGGCGCGGTCCGCCGCGTCAAGGGCGGCTGGGAGGCCACCGGCGCGAACTGGGCGTACGACACCGAGCGTTACGCGAAGGTCGCGGCCACCAGAGCGCACGAGCAGCGGCGGATGCTCGCCTACGAGGCCACCGAGGAGTGCCGCCTCCGATTCCTGTGCAATGAGCTCGACGACGCCGAGGCCGACCCGTGCGGGCGGTGCGACAACTGCACCGGTTCCCGTGTCGAGGCCGCCGTGTCGACCGAGGTCGTGGACGGCGCGGCGGCGGCGCTGTCGCGGCCGGGCGTCGTGTTCGAGGCGAAGCGCATGTGGCCCACCGGCATGCAGGCCGTCGGGATCGATCTGAAGGGCCGCATCGCCGCCGAGGAGGGCGCAGAGTCCGGTCGCGCGCTGGCCCGGCTCTCGGACATCGGCTGGGGTGGGCCGCTGCGGGAGCTGCTGTCCGACGGCGCCGATCGCGAGGTGCCCGGCGACGTGTTCGCGGCGGTGGTGAAGGTGCTGGCGGCCTGGGATTGGGGCGAGCGGCCGTCGGCGGTCGTCTCGATGGGCTCGCTGCGTCGGCCGGTGCTGGTGAACGGGCTGGCGGAGCGGATCGCGAAACTGGGGCGCATGGACTACCTCGGCGCGCTGGGACGCCCGCCCGGCGCGGAGGCGGGTCCGCGGCGTTCGAACAGCGCTCAGCGGCTCCAGCAGGTCCTCGACGCGTTCACCGTGGACTTCGAGTTGCCGGCGGCGAGCGTGCTGCTCGTCGACGACATGCGCGACAGCGGCTGGTCGCTGACCGTGGCGGCAAGGCAGTTGCGGCGGGCGGGGGCGAAGGCTGTGCATCCGCTGGTCCTCGCACTGCAGGCTTGATCAGTCGGCAACATTCACGAAAGCATCAGAACATAGCAAGTCAGTCAATTTGCAGAAATTATTGTCTATATCAGTCATATCAGACACAGTTGTCCTATCAGGCGCTTCCGCCGCAGGGAGCGGCGCGGCCGGTTCGGGCACTGCGAGGCCACCGCTCGCTTACGCTGAGCTCATGGGCGAATCAACCTCCCGCCGCCGCGACACCATGTCGGACCAGGCGCTCATCGAGGGCACCGGCGTCGACTGGAAGACCTGGCTGGCGATCCTCGATGAACACGACGCCACGAAGCTCGACCACACCGCGATCGCCCACCTCCTGGTCAAGGAGTTCGGCGTCGACGGCTGGTGGGCGCAGTCCATCACCGTCGGCTACGAGCAGGAGCGCGGCGTGCGCGAGCCCGGCCAGCGCCCCGACGGGACCTTCTCGGCCAGCGCCTCCAAGACCGTCCAGGTCGACCCCGCGACCGCGTTCGAATGGATCGCCGACGACGAGCGCCTCGCGCTGTGGCTCGACGACCTGGCACTGACCCAGCGCAGCGCGGCGCCCCCGAAGTCGGTCCGCTTCGACGCCTCCGACGGCAGCCGCGTCAACTTCTACCTCGACGAGAAGGGCCCGGGGAGGACGGCGATCCAGGTCGAGACCACCATGTTGCCCTCGGCCGACGAGGCGGCGAACGCTAAGGCCGCGTGGAGGGAGCGTCTGGCTCGACTGGCTGAGGCACTGCCACGGTGAGTTCCGCGGCCTCCTTGGCGGACCTGCCGCGCGATCGCGAGATCGCCACGCCCGCCAGGCACAGGACGCCGCCGCCCAAGGTCAGCCAGCCCGGCACCTCGGACAGGAACAGCCAGGACATGAGCACCACCAGCGCCGGGACGACGTAGGTCGTCGCGCCCATCTTGCCGGCGGTGGTGAGTCGGAGCGCGTAAGCCCAGGTCATGAACGCCAGCGCGGTCGGGAAGACGCCGAGGTAGAGCACGTGGAGGCCCGCCGCGGGCGGCGAGTCGCCGAGGCCGGCGACCAGAGCGGGGGCGAACGGCAGGCACAGGACGGCGGCGATGGCGCACCCGAAGGTCGTGAACTGCAGCGGCGAGGCGTAGCGAAGCGTCGGCTTCTGCGCCACCACGCCGACGGCGTAGGTGACGGCCGCGACCAGGCACAGGACGACACCGAGCACCGAGGTCGCGCCCTGTCCGGACATGGAGAAGCTGACAATGAGGACACCTGCGAAGGAGACGGCCATGCCGATGAACAGGCGGGGCGCGAAGCCCTCTTGGAGGAGCCAGCCGCCGAGCAGGGCGATGAGGACGGGCCCGATGTTGACGATGAGCGCGGCGGTGCCGGCGTCGACGAGTTGCTCGCCCCAGTTGAGCGCGACCATGTACACGCCGAACCACAGGACTCCCGCGACGGCGATGCCCGGCCAGGCGCGGCGATCCGGCAGCCCTTCGCGCCTGAACGCCCAGACTGCGAGCAGGACGATCGCGGCGATGCCCATGCGCCCGAGTGTGAGCGGGCCCGGGTCGAGGTACCGTCCGGCGTCGCGGATCGAGACGAACGCCGAGGACCAGAACAGGACGGTGACGCCTGCCGCGAGGGTCGCTCGGGCATGGATGCGTTGGCTCATGTTGAGGTGTTCCTCCAAGGCGGGCAGCGGGTGCCGGGTGAGTGCCCTCGTGAACCTAGCACCGGGACCCGACAACCGGGAACCGGATTTCCGTTCGCGGCGTCGAAGGGGTATGACGACACGAATGACACTTTTGCGCCTCGCTCCCGCGGTGGCGCTGTTCACGCTCGCGGCCTGCGGAGCCGGGGGCGACGGATCGGAGGATCCGAGCGGCGGCGCCGGCCGGGAGACCACGGATGAAGAGGTCTACCAGGGCATCGTCACGGTGATCGAGACGCCTGAGCACGGGCCGCAGCTGACCGGCGCGGTCGCCCAGTCCTATCCCCCGCTGGGCGGCGGTCTGGATGTCGCCGGCTGGGAATGGGACGCGGTCGAGCACGAGACGGCCCAGGGCACCAGTTGGGGCAGCTACGTGCTGACCGGCACGTTCGACGGCGAGGCCTTCCGGCTCGCGGAGGACCCGGTGCCGAGCGACGAGATCGACATGGCCGACTACCCGCATCTGGAGTACACCGAGCCCGAGATGCCCGAGCCGTCCGAGGAACTGTCGGCAGCGGAGCTCCAGGGCGTCATCGAGGAGCTGGCCGAGGAATTCCCCGAGGTCGTGAGTGGCGGCTCGGTCGATGAGGAGCACGGCGTCGCCCGGGTCGACACGACCCTGGTGACCCCAGAGCTGCGGTCGCACGCCGAGGCGCGCTATCCGGAGGGGACGTACGTCTTCTCGGAGCTGATGAAGCCGGTCTCCTGATCACCGTCGCACCGACGCCGGTCGGTGGACCTGAGGCGCCGATGGTGCGCTCCTGAGCGAACCCGACCGGGCCTTAGACCGCGTCGTCGCCGGGGGCCTAGGAGTCCTCCGGCGGCGACGCGGCCGCTCTGTTCCATCGAGGACTTCCTTTTCCTGGTGCGCTGCCGAGCCCCGAGGACGTCGAGAGCTGAGGCTCCGATAGGGCGTTCATCGCGAGGGCGCACAGCTCCCGATAGCTGTAGATACCGGTCTCTTCGCAATTGGCGCACTCGTCCGCGAGCGCGATCCGGCATCGGGGCGTCTCCGCTTGTGCGATCCTCAGTGCAACCTCGCTAGTCATGTGCCGTGAGCGTGGATTCGCCGCCTGCGGCGCGAAGATTGTCGACCGAATGCCCTCGACAATCCGACTCAACGGCCTTACGGTAGAAACCGATATCTACTCGCACCGATTGAAGGACCACCCGTGGCAGACCGACCCCGAGCCCTCTTCGCCATGAGCCCCGAGCACCTTCCCCGGCTGTTTCCCGAGCCGCTCATGCGGCGCCTGACCGCCGTGCTCGACATCGACCCCGGCGCAGTGGCGGAGCGCTTCGACGAGCCGCGCACCGCCGAGGCTCTGGCCGAAACCGAGGTCATCGTCTCCGGCTGGGGTTCGCCCAGTCTCGACGCGGCCGCGATCGAGGCCGCGCCCAGCCTCCACACGGTCCTGCACACAGCCGGCACGGTCAAATGGCTGTCCGAGGCGGCCTGGGGTCGCGGCATCGCCGTCTCCTCTTCGGCCGGGGCCAACGCCGTCCCCGTGGCCGAGTACACGCTCGCCTCGATCCTCATGGCGGGCAAAGGGATCTTCGGCCTGCGAGAGGACTTCCGGGTGAAACGCTCCTTCGTGCTCGGCTACATCCATCCCGAGGTCGGCAACTTCGGACGCGTCATAGGCGTCATCGGCGCCTCCAAGATCGGCCGTCGCGTCATCGAGCTGCTGCAGCCGTTCGACTTCGAGATCCTCTTGGCAGACCCCTTCGTCGACGAGGCCGAGGCCGCGAAGCTCGGCGCAGAGCTCGTCGGGATCGACGAGCTCGTCGCGCGGGCCGACATCGTCTCCGTCCACGCCCCCTCCCTGCCCGAGACGGTGCACCTCATCGACGCCGAGCGGCTCGCCGCCATGAAGGCCGGCGCCGTCGTCGTCAACACCGCGCGCGGCAGCCTCGTCGACACCGAGGCGCTCATCGCCGAACTGCGAGAAGGACGCCTGTCGGCCGTGCTCGACGTGACCGAGCCCGAGCCGCTGCCGCCCGAATCGCCCCTGTTCGACCTGCCGAACGTCTTCCTCACGCCCCATGTCGCGGGTTCCCAGGGGAACGAGCTCGCCCGCATGGGCCTTCGCATGGTCGAGGAGGCCGAACGCCTGGCAGCGGGCGAACCCCTGGCCCACCGTGTCGATCCAACGCGACTTTGGTGTCAGGCATGAGGATCGAGTAAGCTCCGCGTCGTTGCGCTCCGGCAGCCGCAGCCGCGCTGGACGATCTGCACATTTGAAGGGACCCTGGCGATGAGCCGAACCGATTTCAACTACGTGGAAAGCGTTAGCCCCGGGAGTGGGCGACTCGCTCCCCGCGCGGCCCCGCCCTCGGACGCGGCCACGTTCAGCCTCGACGGCGACTGGCGCTTCCGCCTCGGCGCCGGTCTGCACGACCTGGCCGACGGGTTCGAGGAGCCCGGCCACGACGACTCGGACTGGGAAACGCTCACCGTGCCGTCGATGTGGCAGATGACCGGCATCGCCGACGAGCCGCGCTACGGCAAGCCGGCCTACACCAACACCGTCTACCCCTTCCCGATCGACCCGCCCCGCATCCCCGACGCCAACCCCACCGGCGAGTACCGGCGCACCTTCACCATCCCCGCCGACTGGCCCGGCGCCGGACGCACGGTGCTGCGCTTCGAGGGCGTCGACTCCTGCTTCGCCGTCTGGCTCAACGGCGCCCGCCTAGGCGACGGCAAAGGCTCACGCCTGCCCACCGAATTCGACGTGACCGAGCACCTCCGCGAGGGCGCGAACACCGTCGCCGTCCGCGTCCACCAATGGTCGGCCGCCTCCTACCTGGAAGACCAGGACATGTGGTGGCTCTCAGGCATCTTCCGCTCCGTGACGGTGCTGCACCGCCCCGACGGCGGCCTGGATGACGTGTTCGCCCATGCCGACTACGACCACCGCACCGGAGTGGGCACGCTCCGCGTCGAGGGCCCGGACGGGGCCCGCGTGACCGTCCCCGAGTTGGGCATCGACATCGCCGTCGGCGAGTCGACCGGTATCCCGGTCGAGCCGTGGACGGCCGAGACCCCGCGCCTGTACGACGCCGAGGTCGCCACCGCGACCGAGCGTGTCAGACTGCGCCTGGGCTTTCGCACCATCGCCGTCGAGGACGGCCTGCTCAAGGTCAACGGCAAGCGGATCCTGCTGCGCGGGGTCAACCGCCACGAGTGGCATCCCGAGACCGGCCGCACCCTGTCGGTGGAGACCATGCGGCAGGACCTGGAAATCATGAAGCGGCACAACATCAACGCCGTTCGCACCAGCCACTACCCGCCCGACCGGCGTTTTCTGGACCTGTGCGACGAGCTCGGCATGTGGGTCGTCGACGAATGCGACCTGGAGACCCACGGATTCGTCCACATCGGATGGCAGGGCAACCCCAGCGCCGACCCCCGGTGGCGCGAGGCCTACCTAGACCGTATGCAGCGCATGGTCGAACGCGACAAGAATCACGCCTCGATCATCATGTGGTCCCTCGGCAACGAATCAGGCAAGGGCGACAACCTCAAGGCCATGGCCGAATGGGCCGAGCAGCGCGACCCCGACCGGCCCCGCCACTACGAGGGCGACTGGGACTCCGGCTACGTCGACGTCTACAGCCACATGTACACCAGTCACGCCGAGACCGACCTGATCGGGCAGAAGGCCGAACGGCCCACCGAGGACCCCGCACTCGACGAGCACCGCCGGAACCTCCCGTTCATCCTGTGCGAATACGCACACGCGATGGGCAACGGCCCCGGCGGCCTCTCGGAATACCAGCGCCTGTTCGAGCAGCACCCGCGCTGCCAGGGCGGCTTCGTCTGGGAATGGATCGACCACGGCGTCCTCCAGCGCACCGAAGACGGCCGCGACTTCTTCGCCTACGGCGGCGACTTCGGCGAACCCCTCCATGACGCCAACTTCATCGCCGACGGCCTGGTCTTCCCAGACCGGACCCCCTCCCCGGGCCTGATCGAGTACAAGAAGGTCATCGAACCGGTCAGAATCGGCGTCGACACGGCCGGCCGCGCCATCACCGTCGCCAACGGCCACGACTTCACCGGCACCGCGCACCTGGACTTCACCTGGCGAGTCGAAGACGACGGCGAACCGGTCGCGAGCGGCGGCCTGGACGTGCCCGCCGTGGCGGCCGGTGACTCGGCCGTCGTGCCCTGGCCCGAGGAACTACGCAAGGCCTGCGCCGACGCCCCGACCGGCGAGCGGTGGGTCACCGTCAGCGCCGTGCTCGCGGCCGACACGGCCTGGGCCGACGAGGGCCACGAGATCGCCTGGGGCCAGGGCCTGGTAGACGCCGGCGGGCCGGTCGCCGAGCCCGGCGCCCAGTCGGGCGGCACCGGCGCGGTGTTCGACGCCCGCGGGCGGCTCGTCGAACTCGGCGGGCTGGCGATCGAGGGCCCGCGCCTCGACCTGTGGCGCGCCCCGACCGACAACGACCTCCTCGGCTGGGCCGGCAGCGTCGCGAAGCCGTGGCGCGAGGCGGGCCTGCACCGCCTGGAGCACAAACTGCTCGACCTCGGAGAAGAGAACGGCCACACGGTCGTCCGCACGCGAGTCGCCCCGGCGGCGACCGACATCGCGATGGAGGCGCTCTACCGCTGGCGGCTCGAAGACGCCCGCGCCTGGCTGACACTCGAAGTGCGCCCGCTGGGCGAATGGACCGGGCCGATCCCGAAGCTGGGCCTCAGGATGGCGCTGCCGAAGGACCTGGACCAGGTCACGTGGTTCGGGCTCGGTCCCGGCGAGGCCTACCCCGACACGCGGGCCGCTGCCCGGGTCGGCCGCTACAGCGCGACCGTCGCCCGGATGCAGACGCCGTACGTGTTCCCGCAGGAGAACGGCAGCCGCGCCGACGTGCGCTGGGCGTCACTGACCGGCGGCGACCGCCGACTGAAGATCTACGGCGCCCCGCACTTCGCACTGACCGTACGGCCGTGGACACCGGAGGATCTGGACGCCGCGAAGCACCCGACCGACCTGGTCGAACACGACCGGCTCTACGTCAACGTCGATGCGGCACTTCAGGGCGTCGGCACGGCATCCTGCGGGCCTGGTGTCCTCCCGCAGCACCGGCTCATGGCCGAGCCGACCGTCTTCACGGTCGGATTCGAGGCCGCGGTCCGATGAACGACGCCCCCGCCGGGACTCCCCCGGCGGGGGCATATCGCACCGAACGGGCGAACTCACAGGCACTGGACTAGTCTGGCGGAGAACCATTGTTGAGAGAAGGCGTCACGTGCCCAAGAGATCCGACAGCGGAAAGCGGCCCACCATCAGGGACGTGGCGGCGCGCGCCGGAGTCTCGGTGCCGACCGTCTCCCGTGTGCTCGCCGGGAACTACCCCGTCGCCCCGGCCACGCGGGCGAAGGTGCTTCGGGCGATGCGCGAGCTCGACTATGTGGTGAACGCACACGCGCGGGCCCTCGCCGGCGCGACGACGAAGACCGTCGCGTTCGTCGTCGACGACGTGACCGGTCCCTTCTACGCCTACATCGCGCGCGGCGTGGAGCATCAGGCCTCCTCCGAGGGGCGGCTGTGCCTGCTGTGCACGACCCACGGCGATCCGGAGCGTGAACTGGCGGTCGTGGAACTCATGCGCGAGCAGCACGCCGAGGCCGTGATCGTCGTCGGCGGCGCCTGGGACAACGAGAGCTACACCGAGCGGATGACGTACTTCGCGAAGGCGCTCGACAAGTCCGGCTCCCACCTGGCGCTGTGCGGGCGGCCCTCACTGGGCCAGGACGTCCCGGCCACGACCGTCCACTACGACAACGAGGGCGGGGCCTATGCGATGACCTCGCACCTGCTGTCGGCCGGACACCGGAAGATCTCGTACATAGGCGCCAGCGGGGGCTTCTCGACCACCGACGAGCGCGTCGCGGGCTTCAGGCGCGCGCACGCCGACTACGGCGTCGATTTCGATGAGTCGCTCGTACTCCCCGGCGAGTTCTCGAAGGCCAGCGGCTACGAGACCACCAAGCGCCTCCTGGCCGAACGCGACGACATAACCGCGATCTTCGGCGCCACCGACATGGTGGCCGCGGGCGTCCTCAGGGCCCTGCGCGAGCTCGACCTGCGGGTACCCGAGGACATGTCCGTCGTCGGCTTCGACGACATCCCCCTCGCCTCCGACCTGACACCGGCGCTCACGACCGTCCACGTGCCCCACGAGGAGCTGGGCCGCACGGCGGTTCGCCTGGCAATCCACCGCGACGAGGAGTCGGCGGCCGACCAGGTCGTGCTCGGCACCCACATCGTCGTACGCGAGTCGGTCGGCCCGCCGCGCTCGCGATAGCGGCGGTCGACCGGCGATTCCTTCGTGGAGAGTTCACTTTGGCACACTCTGTGCCGTAACCGGTACAGCACCTTCCGTAAATTTCTGTAACCTAAGGTGAAACTCCCCCATCCCAATCCTGTGCACATGCACGGAGGAAGGGCATCATGCGACGAATCTCAGCATCGATCACGGCGATCGCAGCGTTGACGCTCACCCAGTTCGCCACCGGCCCCGCGGGCGCGCAAGAGCCCAAGGACGACGCCGAACCAACGCACCAGACCGAACGCGAAGCGCTCCAAGAGGATCTCGCCCTCACCGCCAAGCCGCGCGGCTGGACCCTCGAAGAAGCCGAACAACAATACCGGAACGCCGAAATCGTCGGCAAGCTCGCCGAGGAACTCGCGGCCTCCCAGCCCGACGCCTTCATCGGCAGCGAACTGCCCGACAACCCCGCCGACCCGCCCATCCTCTACCTCAAAGGAGAGTCCCCCGGCTGGGTGGCCTCAGACGCCGAGGACCTCGGCATCCGCATCGTCGACGGCCAGCCGTACTCGTTCCTCGAACTCGAGGAGCGTGAGATCGCCGTCCACCGAGCACTGTCGGAACAGGGCATCGACCAGATCGCGTCCGGCTTCGATCTCGACGGCGGCGGCCGCATCGACGTCACCGTCTACGACGCCTACGCTCCGGCGGCGGACGTCCTGCTCACCGCGCTGCCGACCGAACTCGCCGACGACGTCGAACTCTCCGTGGCCGACGAACCGATCGCCGACGACCTCCACGCTTTCGGAGGGGCGCGAGTCCGCGACGACGGCGTCAACGAGTGCACCAGCGGCTGGACGGTCGTCAACGGCAGCGGCACCACGGGAGTGACCACCGCCGGTCACTGCGACGGCATCAACCAGATCGTCGAGCAGGGCGTCGGCGTCTGGGCGCTGTCCCACCAATCGCAGCACCGCGGCCAATGGGGCGACGTGGAATGGAAGACCTCCACCCACCTCGAACCGGCGGAGTTCTACGCCTCCTCCGGGACCCTCCGCGATACGACCGCTCTCGAAGCGCGCGCGAACATCAGCGTCAACGAGTCCATCTGCGTCTACGGCCGCTCCTCGAACAGCCGCGACTGCAGCCTCGACGTCAACGACGTCTCGGTCAGCTGCACCGTCAGCGGCGTCTTCAACAACCGGCTCGTGCAGATGGACGGCCGCGTCGTCATCGGTGGCGACTCCGGCGGCGGATGGTCGTTCGGCAACCGCGCCTACGGTTCGACCAAGGGATACTGCGGAGGCCTGGACGTCTTCTCGGTCGCGGATCTCTACGACGAGGCAATCGGCGTCACCGTGCGAACCCAGTGAACGACGACACGATGAGACGAACTCGCCTCGAACGTTCGAGCCGCTCGCCACGTCGATTCGCGGCAGTGGTCGCTTCGGCACTGCTCACGCTCACCGCCTGCGGCGGCAGCGACATTTCGCCGGCCACCTACGACGCCCCCGCCGACGCAGGGAGCGCCGCGCTCGCCGGCGAAGGCACCGTCGATCTCGACGGCGGCTGCGTCGTGGTGGAGGCCGAAGGCGGGAAGCGGATGCTGCTGGCCTGGCCCGACGATCGCGTCGCAGTCGAGGACGGCTCGATCCGCTTCGAGAACGAGACGAGCGAGGTCGTCGTCTCCGACGGCGACACCGTCACGATCGGAGGGACGACCTTGGGATCGGCGGAAGACGAGGCCGAAGGCGGTGCCGTCGAAGTCGATTGGGTCGAGGAGCCGGACGATTCCTGCGAGTACGACGAGCTCGTGGGCGTGGAGTCGGTTACGAAGGACGGCTGAGCGGCGACGCGTCAGCAAGGCGGTCGAACGGCCGAGGCGGGTGGACCGCCTCGGCCGTTCGCGCTACGGCTCGGGGCGGTACTCGGCGTACTCGAAGTCGGCGTGGCCGCCCTCGTCCGCGAGGTCTTGGACCCACAGGCCGACGAACGCCCCGGTGAAGCCGAAGGCGTGGAGCATCCCATCGCTCACCACGGTCCCGTACTCGTCGGAGAGGATCGTCGCGTCCGCTTCGAGGCCCGTGTCGGTCCATTCGGTCTCACGGTAGGCGAAGCGCAAGGTCGGGCCGTCGAGGACGATGCGAAGGTCGAGCCGCGGCCCGACCTCGGCGATCGGCCGGTGGTCACGGTGGCCCAGGTCCGAGGTCACCAGCGAGAGCGTCGTCCTGCCTTCGTCCAGAGCGACCTGGAGGTAGTGCCAGTTGTAGGCGTTGTAGTACGCGACGATCCCGGCGGTCTGGTACTCGGTGGAGGGGGCGAACTCGATGCCGGCCTCGAAGACGCCGTGCTGAGCGGTCACCCGCTGGGCCACCAGACTCGGTGAGCGACGGGCGAACGGGGACTGACCTCCTCGGACCCGCAGGTGCGAGGGCCGGGCCGTGAGGCTCAGCCAGTCCGGGGCCGGGTGGCGGCGCAGCGTGCTCCACCGCGGATCGAGCGCGGGGGCTTCGAATTCGTCGCGAGTCGGAGCCTCGGGCCAAGGGTGCGCCGGCAGGTCGGGCGCCGGGACCTCCACGGCCGGGGCCGCGCCCGCGACGCGGGGCCGGCCGTCGACCCACTCGACCGGTGTGATCGCCGTTTCGCGGCCGAGCACGCACCGGTCCACCCGGTCGCGCCCATGCGCCGAGAGGCCCTTGCTCTGGGTGTAGGGACGCGCGGTCAGGTAGGTCATGTACCACTCCCCCGTCTGGGTCTCGACGAGGCAGCCGTGGCCGGCTTTCTGCAGTTCCAGCTCGGGCTTGTCGCGGGCGGTCATGAGCGGGCCGTTCGGATCGAGTTCGTAGGGGCCCAGCAGGTTTCGCGAGCGCGCCGTGATCGCGCCGTGGTTGAAGCCGGTGCCGCCCTCTGCCGCCAGCAGGTGGTACCAGCCGTCCTTGCGATACAGGTGCGGGCCTTCGGTGAGGCCCGCCGGGCTACCTCCCAGCAGCAGCGTCGGCTCGCCGACCGCCTTGCCGCCCTCGAGGCGCTGGATCTCGACTCCCGAGAATCCCTTCCCGGGCTTCGAGACGGCGATCATGTTGAGCAGCCAGGTGGATCCGTCCTCGTCGTGGAACAGCGCGGCGTCGAATCCCCTGCCCGGCAGCCGGACCGGGTCCGACCACGGCCCCTCGGGGTCGGCGGTGGTCGTCAGGTAGTTCGCGCAGTCCTTATAGCCGTGGGCGTAGTTGTCGACGACGCTGAAGACCAGGTGGAAGAGCCCGTTCGCGTACGTCAGGTCCGGGGCCCACACGCCGCCGGAGTCCGGGACCCCGGTCAGGTCGAGCAGGCGCGAGGAGTCCGCGATGCCGCCGAGCGCCCGCCAGTTCACCAGGTCCCGCGAGTGGTGCAGGCGGACCCCGGGGCACCACTCGAACGTCGAGGTCGCCAGGTAGTAGTCGTCGCCGACCCGGACGATGGACGGGTCCGGGTGGAAACCGGGGAGGATCGGGTTGCGGATGACGTCGTGGCTCAAGGATCGGTCCTTCCAAGATTCGGAATGCGCTTTCAGAATTGAACCCCGTCAGCGGGTATGGTCGCAAGGAATCCGGCCCGTTCGCCGGTGTCGATAATTTCGAAGGAGCATCCCTGTGAGCGCGGTCGAGATCCGCCCGGTCCACGGGGCCGAGTACGAGGCGCTCGGCGAAATCGTCGTGAACGCCTATCTGCACGACGGCTTCCTCACCGGCCCCGACGACCCGTACGCGGAATTCCTGCGCGATGTCGGCTCGCGCGTCGTGGGCGCCGAGATACTCGTTGCCGCCGACAGCGAGCGGGTGATGGGCGGCGTCACGCTGGTGCCGCCCGGCAGCCCGCTGGCGCAGCTCGCAGGGCCGTCCGAGGCCGAGGTCCGGGCCCTCGCGGTCGCTCCCGCCGGACGGGGGCGCGGCCTGGGCGCCGCCCTGGCGTCCGCCTGCGTCGAACGCGCCCGGGAGCTCGACGCGAAGCGCGTCGTCCTGTGCAGCCAGACCACGATGGCTGCGGCGCACCGCGTCTACAGGCGGCTCGGATTCGAGCGCGCGCCGCAGCTCGACTGGGAGCCGGTGCCGGACGTGCTTCTGTGGGGCTTCGCGCTCGATCTCTAGGGGGGAATGGGGAAGACCTCCGTTGAAACGGCCGTCGTCCTCGACCGCAAAGTCGACCGGATCGAGACCGGGACATCGCAGAGAGAAGGATCGAAACCCGCATTCGCAGGGCGCGCGGCCGCCGGCGCCCTCACAATGCCCCTATCGACCATTGCTCGAAGACGCCTGCCCATGATTCGGGAATGAGAGGGAGAATGGCGGTCAGCATCGCAGTATCCGAGGTCATCGAACGGCCTGTCGGCGAGGTCTTCACCTTCTACGCGGACGATCACGTCCAGAACCACCCGCGCTGGGATCCGGACATCGAGCTGTGGCTCGACTCGCAAGAGCCCCTCGATGTCGGCACGGTCATTCAGCGAAGGAACAGCCGGTCAGGCACCCCAGTCGAAGGAACCGTGGAAGTCGTCGAGTTCGAACGCGATCGGGCGTTCGGCGCCCTGATCACCGACGGCCCGATGCAGATCCCCGGTCGCGCCGTCTTCGAGTCCCTGGGGCCGGGCACCACAAAGCTCACCGTCGTCGCGAGGTTCCCGGTCGACGACTCGCTGGAGGACCGACTCTCGACGGCGATGAAGCGCTCCCTCACCAATATCAAGCGCATGATGGAGGAGACCGAGGGCTGATGCTCGGCCCCGATCGGTTCTCCAACGCCTGCTACGACTCGCCGAGTTCGGCCACGAAGGGACCGTAGTCGCCGAAGGCCTGCTGGATCTCCCGCTTCGATATGCCGTAGCGGGCCAGGTCGTACACGTGGCCGCCGCCGCCTCCGGCCCGCGTCCGCGCCTGGTCGAGGCTGCGCCGCTCGGCGGTGCCCCAGTGCGCACTGAGCCATGCGTACAGCTCGGGGAAGCGCTCGGCCGGCTCCTCGGCGAGGTGACGGTAGGGCACGTCGATGATCGTGTCGTCGGAGAGGTTCCGGCGGGCGGCGCGCGCCCGGCCGACGCCGGTGGCGAGCATCCCGAGCCAGGTCCTCCCGATCTGATGCGGGTCGGGGTCGCGGACGTGGACGGACATGCTCGTCTCGGCGAGCGAGCACATCGAGCCCATCACGGTCGCCGGGTCGCGGTGGGTCCACACGATCTGCGCGTCGGGAAATACCTTGAGCAGGGTCTCCAGGCTCCACAGGTGGGCCGGGGACTTGAGCACCCATCTGCGCCGCTCGCGCCCGTATTGGAGGACCTGGAGCGCCTGCTTCAGGTACTGGTAGTCGGCGGTGTAGTCGCGGTCGAGCATCCACTGCTCGTAGCGGGGCATGTGGGCACGGACGACGTAGATGAGGCCGTGGGGCAGGACGAAGACGTCCTCTTCTGGCTTGTCTGCGCCGAGCTTGTGGATCTTCACCATCATCGGGGAGGCCTTCTCGGCGCCCGCGACCATCTGCTCGGCCTGCTTGATGTACTTGGCGCGCACGTCCTCGGGGATGTCGCCGAGGTCGCAGTGGAGGAGCTCCCACATGAGCGGGGCGCGGTGGTCGGCGCCCTGGGCCAGGACGTGGTGGGTGAGGGTGGTGCCTGTGCGCGGCATGCCGACGATGACGACGGGCCGCTCGATGGGCTCGTCGGCGATCTCGGGGTGCTGGGCGTGGAGCTTGCGGATGCGGAAGCGGTTCTCCATGCGGGAGGCGATGTCGCCCGCGGTGCCCACCCAGCCGGCGGGCGTGAGACCGTCGACGTCGGCGAAGCAGCGCAGGAGGAACCGCATGTCCTCGATGAACTGCTCGTCACCGGAGGCGGTTCCGTCGGTCTTGACCTCGGCCTCGTGGACCGCGCGGTCGATGACCTTGTCGACTTTGTTCCGTCTATTGACGATCGTCGGGGTCAGCACGACGTTGACCGCCTTGAGCCACGGGGCAACTCGGTGCATTGCGGCTTCTCCTCTTGGCGCGATTAATAGATGAGGAGAGCCTACATTCACCTGCTCCGGGTCGACATCGTCAAAGGCCGCCCGCCGCTAACGCCTCTCATTCGGCTCGCCCTCGATCGGCATGACGGCGGCCAGCTGCGGGGCCAGCTCCGAGGCGAACCGCGAGGACAGGTGGTTGTCGTCCCGGTAGACCAGGAGGTTGCCCACGACCACCGGGCACTTGCCCTCCTCGGTGTCGCAGATCCACGGGATCGGGTCGATGACCTTCGCCCCGGCGTCGGCGACCGCCTCCATCGCCGCCTCGCGGCGGTCGGGGAAGACGATCGCGTCCTCGAGGTCGTTGACGCACTGCCTGGCGTCGTCCGGGTGCTCGGAGAGGCAGTCCGGCACGTTCCCCACGCCCCAGGCGGTGTCGGCCATGACGTAGACCTCGTCGGCTGCTCCGGAGAGACGCTCGGTCGTCTCGATCCAGCCGTCCACCCACTCGGTGTCGGGGTCGCCCCCCAGTACTTCCTTGTTGTCCGAGGTGGAGGCCACGACCAGGTCGGGCTCGACCTCCTCGATCTCGTCGAACGCCTTGTCGCGCCACTCGGTGCATTCGGTGTACTCGCGGCCGCGCTCGCCGTTGAACTCCTCGACGATCGGCGCGCTGCATGCGGCCTTGGTGAGCACCAGCATCCGCCAGCCCGAAGCCTGCGCGAGCTGATTGAGCGGCGGGAACCACTGGGCCGCATGGGAGTCGCCGAACAACACCATGGTCTTGCCGCCGTCGGGGTCGCCGAACCAGCAGCCATCGGCCAGGTCGGTGCCGGCCTGCATGGTCATGCAGCCCTGCTCGTAGGACAGCGGCTTGTCCTCCTTGGCGCTGTCGAGCGAGGGCGTCAGGTTCGCCGGGACGTCCTCCACCTCGGAGGAGTCGCCGAGCAGCTGCCACACGGTCACGTCGTTGCCCGTGACCTCCTCGGCCGCGAGACCGTCCTCGTTCTGCGCCGGCTGGGTGACCGCGACGAACGACGCCGCCAGCGCGCAACTCATGAGTGCGCCTCCCATCGCCAGGGCGCGGGAAGGCACCCGCACCAGGCGCTTGCGGGTGCGAATCGGGTTCTCCACCAGGTGGAACGTGGCGACCGACAGCAGGAACGCGATGAGCATGAGCAGCAGGTAGTGGTGCAGCCCGGGCTCCTCGATGCCGAGCGCGGCGGGTCCGATCATGATGAGCGGCCAGTGCCACAGGTACAGGCCGTAGGAGATCTTGCCGATGTACTGGGCGGGGGCGATGCCGAGGAGCGTCCTGGCGCCGAAGCGGTGCGGGACGCAGCCGGCGGCGATGACGAGCGCGGCGCCGGCCACGGGCATGGCCGCGGCAGAACCGGGGAAGACGGTCTCCTCATCGAGGACGAAGACCGAGGCGACGATGAGGGCCAGGCCGGTCCAGGAGGCGATCGCGGCCAGCGGCGCGGGCACGCGCCCGAGTTTGGAGGCGGCGACGGCTATGAGCGCTCCGGCGGCGAGTTCCCATGCGCGGGTGTGGGTGCCGAAGTAGGACCAGATGGGATCGTCGACGGTCCTGCTGGCGCTGAGGTAGAAAGAGACGGCGCCTGCGGTGATGAGGAAGCCGGTGATCGCCGCGGTGCGCACGAGGCCGCGGTTGGGGCGTGCCTGGAACTTGCCGGGGCGGCCGAATCGGGCCCCGAGGAGGACGATGGCGATCAGGATGAGCGGCCATGCCAGGTAGAACTGCTCTTCGACTGCGAGCGACCAGAAGTGCTGGAGCGGCGAAGGGTCTGAGTTCGCGTTCAGGTAGTCGGTGCCCTCTGCGGCGAGCCGCAGGTTGATGACGTTCAGCACCGCGGCGGCGGTGTCGGCGGCGATCTCGCCCAGACGCGTGCGCGGCAGCCATGTCCAGGCGGCCACCAACGTCGCCAGGAGGACGATCGCGGCGGCGGGGAGGAGCCGTACCGCCCGGCGGGCGTAGAAGCCGGTCAGGGAGATCGTGCCGGTGCGGTCGATCTCGCGCAGCAGCAGCGAGGTGATCAGGAAGCCCGAGATGACGAAGAAGACGTCGACGCCGACGTAGCCTCCGGCGGTGTAGGGGAAGCCGATGTGGGCGGCGATGACGACGCCCACCGCGACGGCCCGCATGCCCTCGATGTCGGGGCGCCAGTGGCTGGGGCGCTCATTCGGTGCCGCTGTCGGTGCGGCGTCGTCGCCATTGGACGTCTTGGCCTGTTGTGTCGCGTTGGTCAGACGCATGGATGTCGGTCTCCGAACGGTTACCGGGCGCGAATTATCCCGGTCGGGCAGACCGGGCTGACAAAAAGGGGGCGATACCGGGGACGATTGGAGACCTTAGCAGTCCCCGTCCCGCGGTATCGACCCCTCCGAACCGTGGCATTCACCGCATTCGGGGTATTCGGTGTTCAGGGGATGCCGGGGGGCACTCCGGGAGTCTCCCGCAGCAAGCCCTCCTGGGTCGCGGAGGCGATGTGGTTGCCATCGCGATCGAAGAAGCGGCCCTGGGCGAGGCCGCGGCCGCTCGCCGCGGTCGGCGACTCCGAGTCGTACAGGATCCACTCGTCGGCGCGGAACCCGCGGTGGAACCACAGCGCGTGGTCCAGGCTCGTGCCGAGGTAGCCGCCCGGGCCCCAGACCGCGCCGTGGCGGCTGAGCACCGAGTCGAGCAGTGTCAGGTCCGAGGCGTAGGTCAGCACGCAGACGTGGATGAGGGGGTCGTCGGGGAGCTTCCCGTCGGCCTTCATCCAGACGCGCTGCCGCGGCTCGGCCGGACGCTCGCGAGTGCGCAGGAACCCCGACCCGCCCAGGTAGCGCACGTCGATCGGGCGCGGGATGCGCGCCCAAAGGCTCAGGCGGTCCGCGTCGGCCTTGAGCCGCTCGGCGATCGTCGGCACGTCCTCGGGCGCGGGCAGGTCGTCCGGGGCGGGGTCGGCGTGCTGCAGGCCCGGTTCCCCGGTGTGGAAGGAGGCCGACATGAAGAAGATCGTCCGCCCGCCTTGGAGCGCCACGGTGCGCCGCACCGAGAAGGAGCGGCCGTCGCGGATGTTCTCGACCTGGTAGAGGATCGGCTTCGACGAGTCGCCGGGGCGCACGAAGTAGCCGTGCAGCGAGTGGACCCGCCGATCGGGGGCGACGGTGCGCCCGGCTGCGACGAGCGCCTGCCCGGCCACCTGACCGCCGAAGACCCGCTGCAGGCCGACCTCGGCGCGCGGACCGCGGTACAGGCCGGTGTCGATCTGCTCCAGGTCGAGGACGCCCAGGAGCGAGTCGACGGCGTCCTGGCCTACCAGTACCTCAGGCACTTACGATCCGATCTTGTGGACCCGGACGGTATTGGTCGAGCCCGGCGTTCCCGCCGGTGTGCCCGCCACGATGACGACGATGTCGCCGGGCGCGGCCAGGCCTTGCTCCTGCATGGTCTTGTCGACCAGTTGGAACATGGAGTCGGTGTGGTCGACGTGCTCGACGAGGTAGGCGTCGGCGCCCCACGAGAGCGCCATCTGGTTCCGCACGCTCTCGATCGAGGTCATGCCGACGATCGGTTGCTTCGGCTTGAGCCGGGCCAGGCGCTTGACGGTGTCACCGGTCTGGGTGAAGGCCACGAGGACCTTCGCGTCGATCGCCTCGGCGATCTGGGCGGCCGCGGCGGTGACGGCTCCGGGCTTGGTCCTCGGCTCGTGGTGCATGGTCCGCAGGCCGACCGGGCCGGACTCGGTGGTCTTGACGATCTTGGCCATGGTGCGGACCGTCCCGATCGGGTACTTGCCGACCGAGGTCTCGCCCGAGAGCATCACCGCGTCGGTGCCGTCGAGGACGGCGTTGGCGACGTCGGAGACCTCGGCGCGGGTGGGCCGGGCGTTCTCGATCATCGAGTCGAGCATCTGGGTGGCCACGATGGCGGGCTTGGCGTTCTCGCGGCAGAGTCGGATGATCTCCTTCTGCACGAGCGGCACCTCGTCGAGGGGCATCTCGACGCCCAGGTCGCCGCGGGCGACCATGACGCCGTCGAAGGCGAGCACGATCTCTTCGAGGCGGTCGACGGCTTCGGGCTTCTCGACCTTGGCGATGATGGGGCGGCGCACGCCGACCTCGTCCATGACCTTGTGGCCCAGGCGGACGTCGTCGGGGTGGCGCACGAACGACATGGCGATGAGGTCGACGCCCAGGTTCAGCGCGAACTTCATGTCGGAGATGTCCTTCTCCGACAGAGCCGGCACCGAGATGTTCACGTTCGGCAGGGACAGGCCCTTGTGGTTCGAGACCGGGCCGCCCTCCACGACGAGGCACTCGACGTCGGTGTCGGTCGCGCCGAGGACCTCCAGGGCCAGCTTGCCGTCGTCGACCAGGAGCCGGTCGCCCTTGGTGACCTCGGCGGGGAGTTTCTTGTAGGTGCAGGAGACGCGGTCGTGGGTGCCGTCGACGTCGTCGGAGGTGATGAAGATGCGGTCCCCGGCGTCCCACTGCTCCGAGCCGTTCGCGAACCTGCCCAGGCGGATCTTGGGGCCCTGCATGTCGGCCAGGATGGCTACGGGCTTGCCCGCGGCGTCAGCGGCCTCGCGGACCATCTGATAGACGGCCTCGTGGTCGGCCTGGTTGCCGTGGCTGAAATTCATTCGGGCGACATTCATACCGGCGTCGATAAGGCCGGCCATGCGTTCGGCCGTGGCCGTCGCGGGCCCGATGGTACAGACGATTTTTGCTCTACGAGTCACCCCGTGAGCTTATATCGGACGCCGATTCGCACTCACGAGGTCACCGCAGTTGAGAGGCGGAATTCACCGGGAGGCGAATGGAGTCCGATTGCAAAATGGAGGAACGCCGAATTGCGCGCGGGGTATTGTACGCCCGCGCGCAATTCGGCGCATTCGCACTTATGCGGTAAGCGGCTGTGCGTCGGCGGTGACCGGTTCGGGAAGGGCCACTTCGCCGCCGAGGTACCGGTGGACGGCCGCGGCCGCGGCGCGACCCTCGGCGATCGCCCACACGATCAGTGAGGCGCCGCGGTGCGCGTCGCCCGCGACGAACACTCCGGGCGAGTCGGTCTGCCAGTCGGCGCCGCAGTCGAGGACGCCGCGGCGGCTGCGCTCCAGGCCGAGCTGGCGCAGCAGCTGCTGGTCCTCGGTGCCGGCGAAGCCGATCGCCAGCAGCACCAGGTCGGCCGGGACGATCTGCTCGGTGCCGGGCACCGGGATGACGTCGCGGCGGCCCTGGGACTTGTCGACGGTGACCTCCGAGAGGCGCATCTGGCGGACGTGTCCGCGCTCGTCGCCGATGAACTCGGCGGCGGCGCTCCCGTAGTTGCGCTCCCCGCCCTCTTCGTGGGCCGGGTAGCTGCGCACGATGACCGGCCACGTGGGCCACGGGTCGCGGTCCTCGTCTCGCTCGGCCGGCGGCATCGGGTACAGGTCGAGCTGGCGGACCGATGCCGCGCCCTGCCGGTGGGCCACGCCCAGGCAGTCCGCGCCGGTGTCGCCGCCGCCGATGATGACGACGTGCTTGCCGCGCGCGTCGATGGGCGCGAACGGGGCCTTGCCGGCAGCGACCTGGTTGGCGCCGACGAGGTGCTCCATGGCCTGGTGGATGCCGGCGAGTTCACGGCCGTCCTGGTCGGTCTCGCGGCCCTCGAGAGCACCGACGGCCAAGACGACGGCGTCGTGGCGCTCGCGCAGGTCTTCGGCGGACAGGTCGAAGCCGACGTTGACGCCGCAGGCGAACTCGACGCCCTCGGCCCGCATCTGCTCGACGCGAAGGTCGATGTGGCGCTTCTCCAGCTTGAAGTCCGGGATGCCGTAGCGCAGCAGGCCGCCGGGCGCGTCGTCGCGCTCGTAGACGGTGACCGCGTGGCCGGCGCGGGCCAGCTGCTGGGCGGCGGCGAGGCCGGCCGGGCCGGAGCCGACGACGGCGACGGACTTGCCGGTGGAGAACTCGGCCGGGCGCGGAACGACGAAGTCGTCGTCGAAGGCCCGGTCGATGATCTCGACCTCGATGTTCTTGATGGTCACCGGGTCGTCGCCGATGCCGAGGACGCAGGCGGCCTCGCACGGGGCGGGGCAGAGCCTGCCGGTGAACTCCGGGAAGTTGTTGGTGGCGTGGAGCTGCTCGATCGCGGCCCTCCACCGTCCGGTGCGGGCCAGGTCGTTCCACTCGGGGATCCGGTTGCCCAGCGGGCAGCCGTTGTGGCAGAACGGGATGCCGCAGTCCATGCAGCGTGAGGCCTGCTTGGTGACCAGCTCACGGCTCGTGCGCTCGTAGACCTCGCGGTTGTCGAGGATGCGCACCGGCACCGGCCGCTTCTTCGGCACTTCGCGGCCGTGTTCGAGGAATCCGCTGGGGTCAGGCATGCTGCGCCTCCTTCTCCTGCGCTTGGGCGGCGAGCACGGCCTTGTACTCGGTGGGGATGACCTTGGTGAAACCGGATGCGGCCTTGGGCCAGTTGCCGAGCAGGTCGGCGGCGACCGAGGAGCCGGTCGCGCGGCCGTGGCGCAGCAGCAGGTTGTGGACCAGGTCGATGTCGGCGGCGCCGAGCTCGTCCAGGTCGACCAGCGTGGTGTTGGTGCGGCCCTCGTCGAGACGCCACACGTAGGCGACGCCGCCGGACATGCCGGCCGCGAAGTTGCGGCCGGTGGGCCCGATGACCAGGACTGTGCCGCCGGTCATGTACTCGCAGCCGTGGTCGCCGACGCCCTCGACGACGGCGACGGCGCCGGAGTTGCGGACGGCGAACCGCTCGCCGACCTTGCCGCGGATGTACACCTCGCCGGAGGTGGCTCCGTAGAGGATGGTGTTGCCCGCGATGACGTTGTCCTCGGCGGCGAACGGCGCCCCGGCGTCGGGCCGCAGCACGATCCGCCCGCCCGAGAGCCCCTTGGCGACGTAGTCGTTGGCGTCGCCGATGAGTTTGAAGGAGGCGCCGCGGGTGAGGAACGCGCCGAACGACTGCCCTGCGGTACCCCGGAAGGTCAGGTCGATCGACCCGTCCGGCAGGCCTTCACGGTGCTTGCGGCTGACTGCGGCGCCCAGGAGCGCGCCGACCGAGCGGTCGGTGTTGCGGATCGCGAGCTCGCGAGCGACGGTCCGGCCCTCCTCGATCGCGGGCCCGGCGATGTCGACCAGCGACGCGCCCAAGGACTTGCCGACCTCGTGGTCCTGGTCGCGGACCCGGACCCGCGTGCCCTCCGGTGGCGGCGCGATGACGTTGGACAGGTCGATGCGGGCGGCCTTGCGGCTCTCGCCGGCGATCTGGCGCAGCCGCTCGACGTTCCCGATGGCCTCGTCCAGCGACCGGTAGCCGAGCTTCGCGAGGTACTCGCGGACCTCTTCGGCGATGTAGCGGAAGAAGTTCTCGACGAACTCGGGGCTGCCGGTGTATCGCTCGCGCAGGACCGGGTCCTGGGTGGCGACGCCGACCGGGCAGGTGTCGAGGTGGCACACGCGCATCATGACGCAGCCGGCGACGACCAGCGGCGCGGTGGCGAAGCCGAAGCCCTCAGCACCGAGCAGCGCGGCGACGACGACGTCGCGGCCGGTCTTCATCGCGCCGTCCACCTCGACCTTGACGCGGTCGCGCAGGCCGTTGCGGATGAGGGTCTGCTGGGCCTCGGCCAGGCCGACCTCCCAGGGCGTCCCGGCGTGCTTGACCGAGTTGGCCGGGGCGGCGCCGGTGCCGCCGTCGTAGCCGGAGATGAGGATCGAGTCGGCCTTGGCCTTGGAGACGCCGGCGGCGACGGTGCCGACACCGACTTCGCTGACGAGCTTCACGTGGACCTCGGCGTCGCCGCCTCCGGCGTGCTTGAGGTCGTGGATGAGCTGGGCCAGGTCCTCGATCGAATAGATGTCGTGGTGCGGCGGCGGGCTGATGAGCCCGACGCCGGGGGTGGCGTTGCGGGTCTTGGCGATCCACGGGTGGACCTTCTTGCCGGGCAGCTGGCCGCCCTCGCCGGGCTTGGCGCCCTGGGCCATCTTGATCTGGATGGCGTCGGCGGTGGCCAGGTACTCCGAGGTCACGCCGAAGCGGCCCGAGGCGACCTGCTTGATCGCGCTGCGCCGCTCGGGGTCGTAGAGGCGGTCGACGTCCTCGCCGCCCTCGCCGGAGTTCGAGCGCCCGCCGAGGCGGTTCATGGCGATCGCGAGGGTCTCATGCGACTCCTGCGAGAGCGCGCCGTAGGACATGGCGCCGGTGTGGAACCGCTTGACGATCGACTCGACCGGCTCGACCTCCTCGATCGGCACCGGCTGGCGCGAGGCGGTGTCGAAGTCGAGCATGCCGCGCAGCAGCCCGGAGTCGGCCGACAGCGCGTCCACCTTCTCGGTGTAGCGCTTGAAGACCTCGTACTGGCCCGAACGGGTCGCGTGCTGGAGCAGGAACACCGTCTCAGGGTTGAACAGGTGGACCTCGCCCTCGCGGCGCCACTGGTGGTCGCCGCCGGGGGGCAGCGGCTGGTCGGGGTCGACCTTCTGCTCGTAGGCGCGGCGGTGCCGCTCGGCGACCTCCTTGCTCAACGTCTGGAGGCCGATGCCGCCGATGCGGGAGTCGGTGCCCTTGAAGTAGCGGTCGACGAAGTCGGCGTCGAGGCCGACGGCCTCGAAGACCTGCGCGCCGGTGTACGAGGCGATGGTGGAGATGCCCATCTTGGACATCACCTTGAGCACGCCCTTGCACAGGCCGTCGATGTAGTTCTGGACGGCCTGGGCCGGCTCGGCGTCGACGACGCCGGAGTCGCACAGCTCCTCGATGGAGTCGAACGCCAGGTACGGGTTGACGGCGGCGGCGCCGTAGCCGAGGAGCACGGCCGCGTGGTGGACGGTGCGGCAGTCACCGGTCTCGACCAGGAGCGCGACCTTGGTGCGGGTCTGCTCGCGCACCAGGTGCTGGTGGACGGCGGCGGTCAGCAGCAGCGACGGGATCGGCGCGAGGTCGGCGGTGGAGTCGCGGTCGGAGAGCACGAGGATGCGCACGCCGTCCTCGATGGCCTCGGAGACGTGGCGGCAGATCTCGACCAGGCGGTCCTTGAGGCCGCGTGAGCCGTGGCGGGCCTTGTAGACCCCGGAGACGCGCACGGCCTTGAAGCCCGGCATGTCCCCGTCCTCGTCGATGTGGAGGATCTTGGCCAGCTCGTCGTTGTCGAGGACCGGGCGGGCCAGCTCGATCTGGCGGCACGAGTGCGGGCCGGGTTCCAGGATGTTGCCCTCGGGACCGATCATGGTGCCGATCGCGGTGACCAGCTGCTCGCGGATGGCGTCGAGCGGCGGGTTTGTGACCTGCGCGAACAGCTGCGTGAAGTAGTCGTAGAGCAGCTTGGACCGCTTGGAGAGCCCGGCGATGGGCGTGTCCGAGCCCATGGAGACGACCGGCTCCGCGCCCGAGGAGGCCATCGGTGCCAGGATCATCCGCAGCTCTTCGTCGGTGTAGCCGAAGGTGAGCTGGCGGCGACGCACCGATTCGGAGTTGTAGGCGACGTGCTCGCGGTCGGGCAGCTCTTCGAGGCGGATGAGGCCCGCGTGAAGCCAGTCGCCGTAGGCGTGCTCGCCGGCGAGCTCGTCCTTGACCTCCTCGTCGTCGACGATGCGGCCCTGGGCGGTGTCGACCAGGAACATCCGGCCGGGCTGGAGGCGCCCTTTCTCGGCGACCTCGCTGGGCGCGAAGTCGACGACGCCGGACTCGGAGGCGAGGACGACGACGTCGTCGGTGGTGCGCCACCAGCGGGCGGGGCGCAGGCCGTTGCGGTCGAGCACGGCGCCGATCTGCGTTCCGTCAGTGAAGCAGACGGCCGCCGGGCCGTCCCAGGGCTCCATGATCGCCGCGTGGTAGCGGTAGAAGTCGCGCCGCTTGGGGTCCATGGTCGCGTTGTGCTCCCACGCCTCGGGCATCATCATGAGCATCGCGTGGGGCAGGCTGCGCCCGCCCAGGTGCAGCAGCTCGACGACCTCGTCGAACGCCAGCGAGTCCGAGCCCCCGGGCGTGTTGATCGGGAACAGGCGGCGCAGGCGGCCGGGCAGGTGCGCGCTGGCGAGCTCGGCCTGGCGGGCGGTCATCCAGTTGCGGTTGCCGCGGATCGTGTTGATCTCGCCGTTGTGCGCGACCATCCGGAACGGGTGGGCCAGCGGCCAGGACGGGAACGTGTTGGTGGAGAAGCGGGAGTGGACCAGGGCGATGGCGCTGGCGAGGCGCTCGTCGGACAGGTCGGGGTAGAACTGGGGCACCTGGGCGGGTGTGAGCATGCCCTTGTAGACGATGGTGCGGGCCGAGAGACTGACGATGGCGGAGCCGTCGAGGTGGCGCTCGCGCAGTTCGCGCTCGGCCTGCTTGCGCACGGCATAGGCGAGCCGGTCGAGCTCGATTCCGGCGGCCGTCTCGTCCTCGGCGGCCAGGAAGACCTGGCTGACGCGGGGCATGGAGGCCAGCGCGCCGTCGCCGAGGGGACCGGGGTCGACGGGCACGTCACGCCAGCCGACGACGCGGCAGCCCTCGGTGACGGCGTACTTCTCGATTATGGTGCGGACGCGCAGGGCGGACTGGTCGTCCTCAGGGGTGAAGATCAGCCCGGAAGCGTAGTGACCCGCCTCGGGAAGTGTGAAATCGACCACGTCGCGGTAGAAGGCGTCGGGAATCTGGAGCATGATGCCGGCGCCGTCGCCCGAGTCGGGGTCGGGCGCAGTGGCACCGCGGTGCTCCATGCGCACGAGCGCGGACAGGCCGCGCTCGACTACGCTGTGGGCGACCCGGCCTTGCATGTCCGCAACGAAGGCAACGCCGCAGGCGTCGTGTTCCCAGTCGGGGCGGTAAAGACCTGGTTCGGTGTTCAGGGCAGAACGCAACCTTGGCCTCCTTCGTCGTCGAGGGCTCCAGCAAGTGGGGCGCTGGAACACGGCGGTATTTCATACGGGACGACGTCGGCCCGAAAGAATGCAAAGTGTCAGACGAGTGTAATGCATCGCTCATCTACCGGACACCCTCGTCCTACGATACGAGCAGCTAGCGTCGTTTCTCACGTTGGTCGACCAGTCGTTGTGCAACGGTTTCGTAATAGCCGTGCAACGGATGTTCCCCGTCGGATCGGCGTGCGGCAGCGTGGCGCCGGGTGGTTAGAGTGTTGAAATTCCACGGTGCCCGTCTCCGCGATCGAGGCACCTGCCACGGCTCGGCTTTGCGAGCCATCCCCCTGGCGCTGCCGGATCAGCGCCTGTAGGCCCCTCCCGGCACTGCAACAGTACGTTTCCAAGGAGCAATTCACCAATGACCTACCTCCCACCCGGCGGCAACCCTCCGCCCCCCGGATACGGGCAGCAGCCCCAGCAGCCGGGATATCCCCCGCAGCAGGGTGGGTACCCACAGCAGCAGCAGCCGACGCAGCCGCCCCCCGGATACGGCCAGCAGCCCGGCTACCCGCCTCCCCAGCAGCCCGGCTACGGCGCCCCTCCGCCGCCGCCGGCCACGCCCGCTCCCGGCGGCGGAGGCGGCTTCGGCGACTTCGCCAAGTCCACCGGAAAAGGCCTGCTGTGGAAACTCGGCGGCCTCGCCCTCGTACTCGTCGTCGGCGGCGTCGTCGTCCTGGTGAAGGTGCTGGGCGGCGAGAGCGTCGGCCAGGCAATCGACAGCCTCGACGACGACAAGATCTCCCCGAGCGCCTCCGAGGGCGACTGCCTGATCGAGGACTGGGACACCAGCGCCGAGGACGGCGCCGCGTCCGACCCGACCGACGGCCTCGTCGTCGACTGCTCCGCCGACGAGGCGTTCTGGGAGATCACCAAGGTCGACACCGACATCCAGACCGAGGTCGACATCACGGGCGACGTGGAGTCCCTGGACGAGTTCACGGAGCTGTGCGGCGCCGAGATCATGAGCTACCAGCACGGCCAGGTGTGGAAGGACTTCTACTACGTCTACACCGAGGCGGACTTCTACATCGACTACGCCTTCTGCCTCCAGGCGGTCGACAAGGCCAACGCCGAAGGGCAGGCGCCGCGGATGCCGGACGTCGACGAGTGCTTCGACAACGACCCCGACTACTGGTACACCGTCGACTGCTCCTCACCGAACGCGGTGGGCGAGGTCGCCGATGTGATCGCGGTCGACCCTCCGGCTGAGATGACCGAAGACGAGCTCTACACCAAGGCCACCGACGAATGCACTGCCGGCGACAGCTACGCCTGGCTCAGCGAGCGGCCCGCGGACTCGCTCGCCGTCGAGAACAGCACGGCCGTCACGAGTCTGTTCTGCTACACCGCCCTCTAACAGGCCCGACCCTTCCAGGCCGCCCCGGCTACGCCGGGGTGGCCCTCGTCGTTCCAGGGGCGCTCGCACACTCCTCATATGATGGACTGCGACGATTGGGAGCCACCCCCTCTGCCCGGCGACGCCAATGGAGAACCAGATGACCTACCCGCCCCCGAACCCCTACGACCCCAACCAGCAGCCCGGGTACGGCCAGCCGTCGCAGCCCCAGCACTTCACCACAGACGCCGACCCCTACGCGCGCCCGGACCACCAAGGGCAGGCGGGATACGGTCAGCCCGCCTACCCGAACCCGCCGATGAGCGTCGCCCCCGGCAGCGTCCCGCCCGGCGTCCCGACAACCGGCCAGCCCTACCAGCCCGGACAGGCCTTCCAACCCGGCCAGCCCGCGCCCCTGCCGCCCCGCAGGTCGTCGAACCTGCCCTTGATCCTCACCCTCGTCGTCATCGTCGTAGCGATCGCCGGCGGCGCCGTCTTCATCGGCATGACCCTCACCGGCGAGGACGACGACGTCGCCACCGGGAACGAGACCACCGGCGAGGCCGAACCGTCCGAAGAGGGCGCCACCACCGAGCCGACGCCTGATGAGGCGACGAGCGAGGCCGGCGACGAGGCCGTCTACCGGCTCCCCAAGGTCGACGAGTGCATCGAGGACGTCAAGGAGGGTTTCTACGTCGTCGCCTGCGACGCCGAGACCGCCTACTGGCTGGTGCTGCACATCGAGCAGAACCCCGACGACCCCGATCCCGAGGACCCGTGGCACTCGGCCGCGGCGACCGACGCCTGCGAAGGCCTCGAATGGACCCAGTACTACTTCACCGACACGGCCGTCACGGCCGGGCGCGACTGGGATCCCGAGGTCGACTCGATCAACGCGATCTACTGCGTCCGCGAGGTGTAACGACAGGCGTCGAACGCGAAGGGTTGCCAAGGGTGGACCGGGCACAGCCCGGCCGGAATCACCGGACACCCCCTAGGATCGGCCCATGCCGCTCCCTCAACAAGAGGTGGACCTCTTCGAGGCCTCCAGGGCCCGCCTGGAGGCAATCGCCTACCGCATGCTCGGCTCGGCGGGCGAGGCCGAGGACGCCGTCCAGGAGACGTTCCTGCGCTGGCAGGGCGCCGACCGCGAACGCATCGAGGTGCCCGAGGCCTGGTTGACGAAGGTCCTCACCAACCTGTGCCTCAACCAGCTCACCTCGGCCCGGGCCAGGCGCGAGACCTATGTGGGCCAGTGGCTGCCCGAGCCGGTCCTCGACGGCGACCCGATGCTCGGCCCGGCCGAGACCGCCGAGCAGCGCGAGTCGGTCTCGCTGGCAGTGCTCACCATGATGGAGCGGCTCTCCCCCAATGAGCGAGCCGTGTACGTCCTGCGGGAGGCCTTCTCACACAGCCACGCCGAGATCGCCGAGATCCTCGACATCACCGAGGCCGGCAGCCAGCAGACCTTCAGCCGCGCCAAGCGCCACCTCGCAGGCAGGCCGCGCGTCGAGGTCGGCCCGGTCGCAACGCGCCGGATCGTCGAGGAGTTCCTCGCCGCCGCCGCCAGCGGCGAGACCGAACCGCTGGTCAGGCTCCTCACCGACGACGCGATCAGCGTCGGCGACGGCGGCGGCAAGATCCCCGCCCGCGCGAAGGCCGTCTCCGGTGCGCTCGCGGTGGCGAAGTTCCTGCGCGGCCTGTTCAAGCCGAGCGGCGGCAAGCGGGACATGATCGGCGGCAGCGCCCAGGTCTGGGCCGCCGTAGTCAACGGCGGACCGGCGGCCGTGGCGATCGTGGACGGCAAGGTCGTCGGCATCATGTCGTTCGAGATCGCCGAGGACGGCATCGCCGGCGTCCGGAACCAGGCCAACCCGGACAAGCTCGAGCGAGCCACGAGGCGCTGGGCCGAACGCGACCACGGAGCACCGCTCGGAACCTTCTGGTGACCCACTTCACGTCCCGTTCCTGTCAGGTTTCGCGACGCCGCCCGGTTCAGGGAGCGAACCGAACCAGACAGGAGTAGGTCATGGGACACGACCCGAACCATGTTGTGAAGCACCGCATCGTCGTTCTCGGGGCCGGATACGCCGGAGCCGGCGCCGCCGGGCGCCTGGCCAGGCGCCTCCACCCGGGGAACACCGAGATCACCCTCGTCAACGCCGAGCCCGATTTCGTCGAGAGGGTCCGGATGCACCAGCTCGCGGTGGGCCAGGACCTCAAGCCGAGGCCGCTCGCCGACATGTTCGAGGGCACCGGCGTGCGGCTCCGCCTCACCCGCGTGAGCTCGGTCGACGTCGACCGCAATACCGTCACGGTCCTCGACTCCGACGGGGCCGATGAGATCGAGTACGACACGCTCGTCTACGCCCTCGGCAGCGTCTGGAACGACCACGGGGTCCCCGGGGCCGCCGAGCGAGCCTACGAGATCGCGAGCCGCCCCGGCGCACTGAGGCTGCGTGAGCGCCTGGCGCGCGCGAACGCCGGACAGACCGTCACCGTCATCGGCGGGGGCCTGACCGGACTGGAGGCCGCGGCGGAGATCGCCGAGGCCCGGCCCGACCTGAATGTCGCGCTGGCGACCGCCGGCGACCTGGGCGACCGGTTCTCGCCGAAGGCCCAGGAGCACCTGTCGAAGGTGTTCGCCGGGCTCGGCGTCACCGTGCACGAGCACGCCGAGGTCGCGCGCGTCGAGGACGGTGCGGTCGTCACGCTGGACGGCAGGGAGATCCCTTCGGCGGTGACGGTGTGGACCGCCGGTTTCGCGGTCCACCCGATCGCGGTGGCGACGCCGATGGAGACCACCGGGACGGGCCAGATCATCGTGGACGGGACCATGCGTTCGATCTCGCACCCGGACGTCTACGCGGTCGGGGACGCCGGCTACGCGATGGGCGACACCGGCGAGCCGCTGCGGATGTCGTGCGCCTCGGGCACGCCTATGGCGTGGCAGGCCGCGGACGCGATCGCGGCCCGCCTGACCGGAGGGAAGTGCCCGCACGTGCCGCTGCGCTACTTCAACCAGTGCATCAGCCTGGGCCGCAAGGAGGGCCTGATCCAGTACGTGACCGCGAACGACCGGGCCTTGTCGTTCTCGCTTCGCGGCCGGATCGCCGCCCGGTACAAGGAGCTGGTCTGCAAGGCCGCGGCCTGGGGCGTCGCCAATCCGACTCTCGGCATGCCGGTGCGCCGCAAGCGCATCGCCCTAGAAGCCGCATCGGCGCGGACGACCTCCGCCGCCGCGATCAAGCGGCGGACGGTGGTCGATCGAACCGCGACCGGACCGAATACGTCCTCGGGTCGGTCGCGGCGCGTCAGGCGCTGACGATGCGCGGGTGCAGGTCTTCGGTCGGCGGTTCCCAGGAGTCGAGGTCGACCGGGACCTGCTCGCCCGAGCGGATGTCCTTCATCTGGAGCTCGTCGCCCGGGAACAGTACGAACGGGATGCCGCGCTTGTCGGCGAACTTGATCTGCTTGCCGTATTTGGCCGCCGAGGGCGACACCTGCGTAGCGACGCCGCGCGAGCGCAGTCGCTGCGCCAGCGCGTTCGCCTCCGACCGGCCGTCCTCGTCGGCCAGCGCGACGAGCACGCAGGTCGGGACCTCGCGGGTCGCGGTCAGTTTCCCGGACTGGAGCAGCGGCACCAGGATGCGCGAGATGCCGATCGACAGGCCGACGCCGGGGTAGGTGTTCTTGCCGTCCGAGGCGAGCGTGTCGTAGCGGCCGCCCGAGCACACCGAGCCGAGGCTCTCGTAGCCCTCCATGACGGTCTCGTAGACGGTGCCGGTGTAGTAGTCGAGGCCGCGGGCGATCTTCATGTCGGCGACGACGAGGCCGGGCGCCTCGGTTGCGGCGGCCTCGACGACTGCGGCGAGTTCCGCCAGGCCCTCCTCGAGGAGCGGGTCGCTGACGCCGAGGGCCTTGACTTCGTCGACGAACGAGGTGTCGGTCGAGGAGATCGCGGCGAGCTTGAGGCACGCGTCGGCCTGCTCGGTCGTTGCATCGAGCTGGTCGATGAGGAGCTTCGCTACGGCCTCGGCGCCGATCTTGTCGAGCTTGTCGATGATCCGCAGGGCCTCCTCGGTGTTCCCGATGCCGACGCCCTGGTAGAAGCCCTGGGAGAGCTTGCGGTTGTTGACGTGCATGCGAACCGGCGGCAGCGGCAGGCCGCGCAGCGCGTCGGCGATGACCAGCGGGATCTCGACCTCGTAGTGGGCGGGCAGGTCATCGCGGTCGACGATGTCGATGTCGGCTTGCCAGAACTCGCGGAAGCGGCCCTCCTGGGGGCGCTCGCCTCGCCAGCACGGCTGGATCTGATAGCGGCGGAACGGGAACTGGAGTTTGCCGGCGTTCTCGAGCACGTAGCGCGCGAAGGGTACGGTCAGGTCGAAGTGGAGGCCGAGACCGGCCTCGCCGGAGTCGGCCTCGGCCTGGAGCCGGCGCAGCACGTAGACCTCTTTGGACGTCTCGCCCTTGCGGAGCAGCTGGTCCATCGACTCGACCGCGCGGGTCTGGACGCCTGCGAAGCCGTGCAGTTCGAAGGCGCGGCGGAGATGGTCGACCACCTGCTGCTCGACGATGCGCTGCCGGGGCAGCAGTTCGGGGAAACCCGAGAGCGGCTGGGGTCGTGACATGGCTGTCTCCTCGTTCGGACTGGCTGCGATCGATGTGCGGCGGCGCTCAGCGATGGGGCCGCGCCGCCACCCGCTTGAGGTAGGGGTTGGTGGCGCGCTCGGTCGCCATGGTGGTGCGCGGGCCGTGACCGGGCAGGACGACGACCTCGTCGTCGAGCGGCAGCACCTTGTGCTTCAGGCTGTCCCACATCTGATCGTCGCTGCCGCCGGGCAGGTCGGTGCGGCCGATGGCGCCGGCGAAGAGGACGTCGCCGGTGAGCGTGTGCGGGTTCGCGCCGTCGCCGGTGTGGAACATGGTCGAGCCCTCGGTGTGGCCTGGGGCGTGGTCGGCCCTGAAGCGCATGCCGGCCAGCTCGAAGACGCCGCCGTCGGCGAGGATCTCGACGTCGTCCGGTTCGGTCCAGTCCAGGCCGGTGCCGAACATGGCGCTGGTGCCGGGACCGAAGCCGCGGGTGGGGTCCTCCAGGAGGTGTGCGTCGCCGGAGTGGATGTAGGCGGGCACGTCGTTGGCGCCGCAGACGGGCGCGACAGAGAAGGTGTGGTCTAGGTGCCCGTGGGTGAGGACGACGGCGACGGGCTTGAGCCTGCGCTCGGCGAGCACGTCTTCGAGGCGCGGTGCTATGCCGATGCCGGGGTCGACGACGACGCATTCTGAGCCGCGGCCGTCGGCCAGCACGTAGCAGTTCGTGCCGAACGCATCAGCCACAAGTGTCTCGATGAGCACCCGCTCCCCCTTCCCTAGCCGCGCCTCAGGATACACCTGGCAGGCAAGAGTGGCCCGCCTGACAGCGCCCGATACACTCCCTTTCGCATAACCCCTAGTACGAGCTGGTCAACCGAGGAGGCCCCGCAGTGCCCGCCAAGTCCAAGCACATGGAGCGGCGCAAGCAGCGCATCGCGAACGCGAAGAAGAATGCGCGCCTGGCGGGCAAATTCCGCCGCAGGCGCCGGCTCCAGGCGGCATTCGGACTGCTGGCGATCATCGTGCTCCTCACCGCCGGGTACCTGTGGCAGACCGGGTTCTTCGACTCCGAGGAGCCCGTCGAGGCCCCGGCCGTCACCGAGACCCCCGCCGAGGACATCAGCGAGATGCCCACCGTGGAGCCGACCGACGGCGAGGCCCCGACCAGCGAGGTCACCGAGACCCCGACCGCGGCAGAGACCGAATAACCCCCGATTCGAAGGAGAACCGACGGTGTCGAAACAAGCCCAGCGTCTGGCCGCCCGCCAGCAGCTCCAGCAGCGCATGGCCGAGAAGGCCGAGCAGGAACGCAAGCAGCGCACCGTCTGGTGGAGCATCGGCGGCGTCGGCGGGCTCGTCGCGCTGGTGCTCATCGCTTGGATCGCCGTCACGGTCTTCTCCTCCGACGAGGACGGGGACGAGGCTGGATCGACCGCCTCGGACGACACGGCGACCAGCGAGGCTCCCACCGAGTCCACCGAGACCGCTGTGCCGGACGGCCTACCGGTCCAGGAGGTCATCATCGACTCGATGACCATGAGCGACCCCGAGTCGGGCGAGACGGCCGAGTGCGTCTACACGCCGACGACCGGCTCCGAGGCACCGCCGGCCGAGCAGCCCGCGGTCGGCACGCAGGAGATGACGATCGAGACCGGCGTGGGCGCCATCACCGCCGAGATCGACACCGCGAACGCCCCTTGCACCGCCGGTTCGTTCACGTATCTGACCTCGCAGGGCTACTTCGACGGCTCGCAGTGCCACCGCCTGGTGACCCAGGGGATCTTCGTCCTCCAGTGCGGCGACCCCGACGCGCGCGCCGCGATCGAGGCCGGCACCCCCGAGGGCGCGGGCATGGGCGGCCCCGGCTACCAGATGGCCGAGGAGAACCTGCCCGCGGACGGCGAGAACAACTACCCGGCCGGGACCCTCGCGATGGCGAACGCCGGCGCGGGCACCACGGGCAGCCAGTTCTTCATCGTCTACGACGACTCGACGCTGAACCCCGCCTCCTACACGATCCTCGGCCAGGTGACCTCGGGCCTCGACGTCGTCGAGGAGGTCGCCGCCGCGGGCGCAATGTGACCTCACACCGCTCGACCCGCAGCTGGCTGTGGATAGGATGGGAACCTAAGCTTGATGAGCGATACCGGCGATTCGAGCTTCGAGGAGGCGACGGTGGTTACCGAACGAGCCGCAGGGCCCAGCGGCAAGCCCGCTGACACCGAGACGTCGGCCTCCGGCTCGGAGGCCGACGTCTCGGTCGGGCCCCCCACAGGGCGGCGCATGCGCGCCCGCCTGGCGAGGTTCAACGCTCCGTGGCAGTCCTCGACGCTGCCCGAGGTCCTCGAACCGCTGGTCGCGGCCCACCGCGCCGCCCACCCGCGCGCCGACGTGCGGCTGCTTCAGCAGGCGTACACACGCGCCGAGGAGCTGCACAACGGCCAGTTCCGCAAGTCCGGCGACCCGTACATCACCCACCCGCTCGCTGTCGCCTCGATCCTCGCAGAACTCGGCATGGACACGAACACGCTCGTCGCCGCGCTGCTGCACGACACCGTCGAGGACACCGATTTCAGGCTTGAAGAGCTCTCCGAGGAGTTCGGCGGCGAGGTCGCGCTGCTCGTCGACGGTGTGACCAAGCTCGACCGGGTGAAGCTGGGAGACGCGGCGAAGGCCGAAACGATCCGCAAGATGGTCGTCGCGATGGCCAAGGACCCGCGCGTGCTGGTCATCAAACTCGCCGACCGGCTGCACAACATGCGGACGCTGACGTTCCTGGCCCCGGAGAAGCAGGAGCAGAAGGCCCGCGAGACTCTTGAGATCCTCGCTCCCCTGGCACACCGCCTGGGCATGAACACCATCAAGTGGGAGCTGGAGGACCTGTCCTTCGCCACCCTGTACAAGAAGCGGTACGCCGAGATCGCGCGGCTGGTCTCCGAGCACTCCCCGCAGCGGGAGATGCTGCTCCAGCAGGTCACCGCGCAGGTCAAGGAGCAGCTCAAGGACGCCCGCATCAAAGCGGAGGTGTCGGGGCGGCCGAAGCACCTGTATTCGATCTACCAGAAGATGATCGTGCGCGGCCGCGACTTCAACGACATCTACGACCTGGTGGGCCTGCGGATCCTCGTCGAGAACGAACGCGACTGCTACGCGGCGCTCGGGGTGATCCACGCGTGCTGGCAGCCGGTGCCGGGGCGCTTCAAGGACTACATCGCGATGCCGAAGTTCAACATGTACCAGTCGTTGCACACGACGGTCATCGGACCGAACGGCAAGCCCGTCGAGATGCAGATCCGCACGTGGGCGATGCACCGCACCGCCGAGTACGGGATCGCGGCGCACTGGAAGTACAAGGAGACCAAGAACTCCACCGTGGCCGGTCCGCCGGCGCACATCGACGACATGGCCTGGCTGCGCCAGCTGCTCGATTGGCAGCGCGAGGCGGCGGACCCGTCGGAGTTCCTCGACGCGCTGCGCTTCGACCTGGCGTCATCCGAGGCGTACGTGTTCACTCCCAAGGGCGATGTGATCGCGCTTCCCGCGGGGTCGACACCGGTGGACTTCGCATACGCCGTTCACACCGAGGTCGGGAACCGGTGCATCGGCGCTCAGGTCAACGGCAAGATCGTGCCGCTGGAGTCGACGCTGTCGAACGGCGACGTGGTCGAGGTGTTCACGTCCAACTCCCAGGACGCCTCGCCCAGCGAGGACTGGCTGAACTTCGTCAAGAGCCCGCGCGCCCGGACGAAGATCAAGCAGCACTTCAAGCGCGAGCGGCGCGAGGAGGCGATCGAGCTCGGCAAGGAAGAGCTCACCCGCGCGATGCGCAAGCGGCGTTTGCCGATGCAGCGCATGCTGACGCACGACAACCTGACGTCGCTCGCGAAGGACCTGAACCTCAAGGACGTCGAGGCGCTGTATGCGGCGCTCGGCGAGCACCACATCAGCCCGACGCATGTGGTGACGCGCCTGTTGGAGGTCCAGGGAGGCGCCGAGGGCGCCACCGAGGACATGGCGGAGGCGACGGCCCCGACCCAGCCGGCGCGGATCGTGCCCGAGGAGCACGGCGACATCCACGTCGGAGTGACGGTGGCGGGCATGGACGAGGGCGACATGCCGGTGCGCCTTGCCCACTGCTGCAACCCGATCCCTGGCGACTCGATCATCGGCTTCGCCACGCGCTACCACGTGATCAGCGTGCACCGCCGCGATTGCGAGAACGCCGAGGAGCGCGTCGAGCTGCAACCTGACCGGGTGCTTGAAGTCCGCTGGTCGGCCGAGGACGACCAGGCGACCTTCGTCGCCGCCGTGCAGGTAGAGGCACTGGACCGCCACCGGCTGCTCGCCGACGTCACCCAGGTCCTGTCGGGAGAGCGCGTGTCGATCCTGTCGGCCACGGTCACCACCACGAGGGACCGCGTCGCCTTGTCCCGCTTCACTTTCGAGATGGCAAACCCCGAGCATCTGGACCACATCATCAAGGTGATCCGCAAGATCGACGGCGTCTACGACGCCTACCGCCTGACCGGAGCCGAATCCAAGCCCTGACCATACGAACAGCTGTGGGCCGCAGACGCCTTGCCAGGCGCCAACTCGCCGCTGTGCCGAACCCGGACGAACCCTGCCCTTCCTTGGCATCACTCGCCAAACCGAACCCTCGGGAACTTGGTCAAGCCCTGATTCCAGTGGCGGCATAACCACAGTCTTCAAGAGCGGTCATCAACCTGATGACCGCTCTATATCGAAGGTCCCGACCAGGGGCAGGCTGCCATTCAGCAGCTGATATACCGCGCGGTCTCCCTGAAGCCATCGAAGCCTTCGCCGATGACCTGCAGGTACGACCGGTACGTTCCTGTCCTGCAAGGCGCTGTCAATGTGTACACGATGTGGAGATTCCCCCTGTAGGTTTTAGTACGGCTGTTTTTCGAGGGCCCGTGGAGATGGCTGTATGCCGTCCAGTACTTGCCGGCACACCCGGATACTTGAATACGGTATGTGGTGTGGATTTTTGACCCGGACCTATACGGGCTGCTGATCTCAGTGGTGAGGGAGCAAGCCGCAGCTGCTGCGGGTGATACCGGTACGACCGCGCCGAGCACTCCGACGCCTATGGCCGTCAGCGTCACCGCCAGTTTGGTGAAAAATCGTCGATACTTCACGGTTCTTTCCTTTCGGCTGCTCATCAGCACGACGTAACGTACAACGACGCGCTTCTGTGCCAGTGTTCGGTGCTGTTCCGCTTGATCAGCAGCTCAGTGGCCACGGTGCCCTTCTGGCAAGACGTGCTGGTGCTGACTTTGCCGCTGGTCGGTGGATAGGTCCGGAAGCTCCATGAAGTCAGCGTGTCCCACAAGTCCCTGTAGGAGTGCGCCTTGACGCTGAGTGTGACCGTAAAAGGACTGCTCCCGCACCCTGAGATCTTGTAGTATCCCGACCCGCGTATACGTCCCGATGTCGACTTTCTGGGCTTGTATGCGATGGAGGTCAGGATGCAGCCGGCGAGAACGCCGACGACCTCGGTGCCACCCTCATACTCGGTTATCTTCAAGTACCCGTCCGGCTGCGATTCGTACCGGGTTTCCAGCATCGCACCGAGCTCGGATTCGCCCGCCGGGACGAGTTCATCGCCATCGGCTCTCGCCGCGGCCGGGTCGGCGGTCACCAATCCGGCTGCGAGGATCAACGCGAGCGCCAGAACCAGCGACACGCGCAGTCTCGATCTGATAATCATGAACCGCTCCTCCTTGTCAGTATTTTGTGGATATCGCCTTTGGGAGCCATCGGCATCCGGCGTGAATCACCATTGCAGCGAACGATGCGCCGCACAAGTCTTGCGACGCAGGTTGAATCGATCGGCTCAACGGTGCGCCCGATGGCGCACTACCTGCCCTGGATGTCGACACCGCCGTCGGCACGTTGCCTACCGAATCCTGGCGCATCCCTCTGTGTCCGCGGTGATCGCGAATCTCGCGGGAATCGGGACGCCGATCTCGGCATGCACCCGCGCAACCTGGCTCCGGAGTTGACGGGCCACCTCCGCACCGCCCGACTCGGCGGCGAAGCGCGACAGCAGCCACAGCGCCCAGGCTTCCCCCGTCCGGTGTCCGGCCGCGCCGAGAATCGCGGCCGCCCGACGCGCCGATTCGGCGGTGCTCTCCAACGCCCCTTGACGTAGGTCGGTCTCAGCCACGAGGTTCAGTGCCAGTCCCGCGGCGATCCGAAAGCCCCCCGCGGCCGCGAGTTCCAGTGCCTCCTCGGCGTCCCGTCTCGCCACGGCGACCTCGCCGAGGCCGATGTGCCCGACCGACCGGGCGGTCAAGGCATCGATCCTCGCTCCTATCAGGTCGGTGCCGGTGACTTCCAGCGCACGGGTCGACGTGCCCACCGCCTCACGGTGCCGCTCGAGCCGGTTGAGCACGATCGCCGCCTCCGTGAGTCCCGACGCGAGGTGTCGTCGCGCGCCCTCTTCTGACGCCTTGTCGACGGCCGCGCGCGCGTATTTCAGGGCGGTGTCCTGGTCTCCCAGCTCGGAGTACAGGGCCGCCATGGTCTCGCAGGTCCCCCGGCTGAGCGTGCCTTCGCCGCCCGCCTCGAGGCTGACCAGCCGATCCACGTGCACTTCGGCGTCGGCCACGCGACCCAGGTCGATGAGTGTCAGGACGAGGTCGCGGAGGTGCGTGGCCTGGAGGGTGATGCTGCCGATCTGTTCGGCGATGGTCAGCCCGGTTCGGTGCAGCCGCAGTTCCTCTCGCAGATCTCCCAGCGCGCCGCGCGTCACCGCTAGGGCACCAAGATTGACGCACTGTGCCCGAAGGCGGTTACCGGCGCGGTTGATCCCGAGCGCCGCCTCGCCGTGGTCGGCGGCGTCCTGGAGCCTGCCCCCCTGCCAGCAGGCGACGGCCATATTGTGGTTGGCCGAGGCGCGCCCGGCGTCCCAGCCGAGGCCACGCGACAGTTCGATCGCACGCTCCGCGTGCGGAATGACCCGCGTGAAGACCTGCGCCTTGAGGTAGGCGGTCGACAGTGCGAGTTCTGCGACCGCCTCCCCGGCGCGGCTGCCTTCTCCTCGGGCTCCTTGCAGGGCCGCATGGCCCAGGGCCAGGAAATCGGTCGCGCTCCATTCGACCCAGGCGTGGCCCCTCAGGGCGTCGGCGAGCCGCCAGGCGACCGACCCGAAGCCGCTGGCACTGGACGACCGTGCCACGGACAGGAGATTCTGCCGCTCGTCTTCGAGCCAGCGAAATGCCTTTTCCGATCCGGGCACCGCCGATTCCGTCTGGGCGAGGGGGGCAGTGAGTCTCGCGTGCCCGGAGTACAGGAGGCCGCTCACGGCGTCGGTCACGTCCGCGTACCAGGTGAACAGACGCGCGAGCGCGGCGACGCCCTCGGGATCCCGTGCTCCGGTCAAGACCGCGGCTATGCGCAACGCCAGCGGAAGGTTGCCGCCGCGCCACGCAAGCTCGCGGACCTCGGGCCGATCGGATGAGCGCGGCACCCGCAGCAGTGTCTTCAGGAGCTCTCCGGCCTCTTCGGAGGACAGGGGAGCGAGTTGCATGAGGAAGCCGCCTCGCTGTGCGAGGAGACCGCCGAGCTGGTCGCGGCTCGTCACGATCACCAGCGAGTCGAAGCCCCCCGGGAGCAGGTGGATCACCTGCTCGGCCGAGGCGACGTTGTCCAACAGGACCAGCATGCGTTTCCCGGCCGTCTCGGTGCGGAACCTGGCGGCCGCCTGTTCGAGCTCGGTCGGGATCAGGTCGCTGCTGAGTCCGAGCGATCTCAGCAGGGACGAGAGCGCCTCGATGGGACGGAGCGAGGGCAGCGGGGAGAACCCGCGCAGGTTCACGAACAACTGTCCGTCGGGGAATTCGTCGGCTATCCGGTGCGCCCAATGGACCGCCATGGAGGTCTTGCCGACACCGGCCATTCCCGCGATGACCACGACGGTCGAGGGCGGTATTCCCTTTTCCTCGTCTCCGAGACGCACGGACTCCAGTTCGATCAGTTCGGCGACGCGCCCGGTGAAGTCGATGACACCAGCCGGCAGTTCGCGTGGGCGGGCCGGCTCTGTGGCGCCCGCCTCGACCACCGACCGTTCAAGCGGTGTCCACGTCCCGTCAAGGCTCTCTGTTGCGACTGTATCCAAAATCCCCTCGTGGCACAGTATCGCCTCGTGGACGCGCTGTAGCTGCGCACCGGGCGCGATGCCCATCTCGTCCCGCAGTATTCTTCTGGTCTCGTGGAAGACCCGGAGCGCCTCGCCCTGTCGGCCAGCACGGTACAGCGCGAGCATTCGCAGGGCGGCCAACCGCTCACTGAACGGATTGCTTCTGGACAACGGTTCGATCTCGGCGATCAGTGCGTAATGGTCGCCAAGGTCTAGCCTGACCTCGAGCAGCTCCTGCCCTGCGAGGAGACGGTCCTGTTCAAGGCGCTGGACCTCTCGGGCGACTATGCCGAACGCCTGGATGTCGTCGAACGGCGCCCCTCGCCACAATTGCGCTGCTGCAGTGAACAAGGAAAGGGCCCGCTCAAGGTCCCCCTTGCCCCGTGCGCGTCGCGCGGCGGTCGCCAGTTCGTCGAATGCCTTCGCGTCGAATTCATCCGCGCTGACCTGGATGCGGTAGCCATTTACTTGATGGGCGATACGAGCTGGATCGCCCAGATTATGGCGCAGTCGATGCATGTGGACCATCAACGCGCTTCGCGCATTCGATGGGAGTTCCTCGCCCCAGATCGCTTCAATCAGTGAATCCACAGTCACCGGATGCCCCGTCTTCGAAAGCAGTCCGGCCAACAGCCTCCGCTGGGCTTGGGCCCTCAGGAGCAGTCGCTCGCCGTTTCTCGTCACCTCCATCGGACCGAGTACTTTGAGCTCGAAAGAATCTGACGCTGCTTGCATTCGTCACCGGCCTTGCTAGGGAATGCCTGGTCCGGACAGGGTAGGGCGGACTCGCCTGCCCATCTGAATGCGCATTTTGCGCCGATTCGCAGTATCGCGCGCTGGCATCTCGCGGGAACCCGGACGACGCCCGGCAGACCGATTCGGTTGGATCCGCGGTCCACCGAGGCCGCCGAAGAGCCGAAGGATCGAGTAAGTCAACTGTAAGCGGGCATCGGCATCATGCTCCTGAGAGCAAGCCCGAGCACCGCATGACCGGTCGATCCGATCCGACGACCGATTGGCTAAACCTCCGACTTGCACCATCTGAATACGGTTCAAATAGGCCCGATCGTATGCAATCTGCGTAGCTAGGAGAACTTCGGATGCCCGGCAGCCAGTACCCAGACCTCGATCCCATCGAGCACATCACCCCTCGCCAGCGTCAGATCCTCATCCACTTGGTCCGCGGAAAGACGCGCGACGCCATCGCCAGGGAGCTCTTCCTCTCGCGTAGCACCGTCAACCGCGACATCCGCGATATGTCCGACACGCTCGGCGCGCCGTCGGCGGAGGCGCTCGGCGCGCTCGCGTATCGCGCGGGCATTCTCAGCGAGGAGCACCTCCGAGCCTCATCTAAGGCAAGCGCCGACCTCGATAAGGACGGTCTTCTCGCGCCGGATCGCCTAGTGTCCTGATCCGGAGGTTCGTTGCAATAGTCGGTCTTGTATTCGCAGGTGCTTCCCGATGTTCTCTTTGGCGGGCTTGGTCCAGACGAAAGGGTTGGGTTCGGTGTCGTAGTGCTTGACCCAGGCGTCGATCTGGGCTTTGAGTCGGCGGTCAAGTCGAACTCACCGCGGGCGAGCAGCTTGTTCTGGATGAGGCCGAACCAGCGTTCGACCTGGTTTCATCACTCCCGCCAACGCCCCCACGCCCATTGCCGGGCTCCTCGAAGCGCACCTCCGACGTCGTCGACTCCCGTTCCAGGCCAGACAGATCGCCGCTGCCGCACAACGCCGATTGGCGGGTCGGCTTCCCGGTCGGTCCGGAGAAGGACGCCTTCCTCGGATCTCGTGGTAGAGCGCCTTCGTATCACTCATTCACGGTGATTGTCATGTGCAGACCGCTGTCTGGACCATACGTCCAGGCCGCGAGATAAGACCCGAACTCCGCCTCTTGTCGGCCGTCTATTGCACGGGTCGACGAGATGTGCGATAGGTCCGCCTCGGAGGCACCGAGGAATCCCAGTATGCAGGCGAGCTCTTCCACAGAATCATCCGCGTTGTCCTCGGCGGCAATACCTTCACCGATGATCGTGCGGCCGTTGTCGCCGAGTCGGAAGAACTCGGAGCCCTCGGCGCATTCCGTCAACGCCGCATCGAGCATGAGTGTCGCATCATCCGTTTCCGGCTCAAGGGACGGCTCGCCGGTCACCGTTTCCTCAGCGCTGGTCGTCGGTTCGGTCGCGATCGGAACCTCGCCAGGCTTCGGACTGTAAAGAACGCCTCCGGTGACCACGCCGACCGTGAACATGACGGCCGCGATTGCACCCGCGATCACCCACAGCACCGCCTTGGGCAACGGCTGCTTCGGCTGTCGCCGCGCCTGGAACGGCGGTCCACCGTGCGGCGACGGTCCGCGCTCCGGAAGATACCCGCCTGGCGCTGGCGTCCCTGGCGGAGGCGATTCGCTCGGCGGCCGGTAGTCGCGGCCGGAGTCGTCCATTCGTCCAGCATCCCATCGGATCTCAGCTACCGCAGGCTGTCGCCGGAGCCGATCGACGCTCCAGGCTTCATACGGCGGGTTCGTTCCAGTCGATGCGGTGCGTGGACTGCCAGGCGGTCCTCTCGGGGCCGGTGGCCGGGTATGGCCTGGAGTCGCGTTCGGGGATCGACTGGGGGCGTATCTCAGGCGCGGTCGTACTCTTTCGCGAGTGGTCCGCGCCATCTCCAAGATGAGGAGCAAGCGGGACGAATAGCCTGCCACGCTCAGTGAACGCGAAGAGCGGGCGGACCCGGAACCGGATCCGCCCGCTCTGACGTGTTCTCAGATCGTCAGCGGCGCTTCTTGCGGCGCTGCTGCGGGCGCGAGGGGCTCGAGCTGGGGGCGCCGACCGAGGCGGTCGTCTCCTCCAGCAGCTCGAGCGGCACCTCGTTGGTCTTGGCGGTCCGGAGCCGGTCGTCGTCCTCGTCGCCTTCGTCGGTCCCGCCGCTGCGCTTGTTCGCGACCTTCTGGTTGTGCTTCTTGTAGACCGGGTGGCGCTCGGCCATGTCCACCACCCAGGGGGCGGCCAGGAACACCGAGGAGTACGTACCGGTGACGATGCCGACGAACAGCACCAGCGCCAGGTCCTTGAGGGTGCCGACGCCGAGCATGCCGACGCCGATGAACAGCAGAGCGCCCACCGGCAGGGCACCGATCAGCGAGGTGTTCAGGGAGCGCATGAGCGTCTCGTTGACGGCCTCGTTGACGCCTTCGGCGAAGGTCTGTCGCCGCGTCTGGAGCAGGTTCGCGGTGTTCTCCTGGACCTTGTCGAATACGACCACCGTGTCGTACAGCGAGTAGGCGAGGATCGTCAGCATGCCGACCATCGTCGACGGCGTGACCTCGAATCCGACCAGCGAGAAGATCCCGGCGGTCAGCACGAGGTCATGCCCGAGCGCGGCCAGCGCGGCGATCGCCATCCGCCGCTCGAAACGCAGCCAGATGAACACGGTGATCAGGAACAGGAACACGACCAGCGCGATGAGCGCCTGCTGGGAGACCGCGGCACCCCAGGTGGCCGAGACCTCCGAGACGGAGATCTGGTCGGAGCTGACGCCGACCTCGTCGGCCATGGCCTGTCGGACGGCCTGGGAGGTGTCGCCGTCGAGCTCGGCGGTGCGGATGACGAACGTCTGGTCCTGGCCGACGCCGGCGATCTGTCCGGAGGCGACGTCGGCTCCCGCTCCCGCGGCGGCGTTCTCGACGTCGGTGATCGTCGAGCCGCCGGTCGGGACGGTGTACTGGTTGCCTCCCGCGAAGTCGATGCCCAGGGTGAAACCCCTGATGAGCATGATCACGATGCAGGCTGCGATGACGATTGCCGACCCGAGGTACCAGCGCTTGCGGCTGGCGACGAACTGGAAGTCGGTCTCGCCCCGGTAGAGCTTGCTCCACACGGAGAGCCTGTTGGTCTCGGCGTTGTTCTGCTCAGTGCTCATGGGTGCTCCTTAACCGCGCGATGCCGCTTTGCCGGGGGCCGGGATCGCCCTGGAGTGCAGCCCGGACAGGTGGACGTTGTTGAGGATCCTGCCGCGTGCCATCCATTCGGCGATCGGATGGGTGAACAGGAACACCACCAGGATGTTCACGAGGGTGGAGATTCCGAGCGCGAAGGCGAATGCCCGGACCGGGCCGATGGCCAGGATGTAGAGCACCAGCGCGGCGATGATCGAGATCGTGTTCGCCGAGAGGATCGTGCGCCTGGTTCGGACCCAGGCCCTGGGCACGGCCGAGCGGGCCGACCGCCCGTCGCGCATCTCCTCCTTGATCCGTTCGAAGTAGACGACGAACGAGTCGGCGGTGATGCCGATGGCGACGACGAAGCCGGCGATGCCGGCGAGCGTGAGGGTCAGTCCGATCTGGGAGCCCAGGAGGGCCACGAGCGGGTACAGGACCACGGTGGCTCCGAAGAGGCTGCCGAGGACCACGAAGCCGAGGACGCGGTAGTACGCCAGGCAGTACAGGAACACCAGCGCGAGGCCGATGACCATGGCGAGCAGGCCCGCTTCGAGCTGCTCGACGCCGAGCGTCGCGGTGACCTGGTTGAGGGTCTCGACGACGAACGTGGTCGGCAGGGAGCCGAAGTTGAGCTGGTCGGCCAGCTGGTTGGCCTCGGTGGCGGTGAAGTCGCCGGAGATCTGGGTGGAATTGCGCGAGGCCTCTTGGATCTCCGGTGCACTGACGACCTCGTTGTCGAGGACGATGGCGACCTGCTGGCCGACGTTCTCGCTGGTGAGGGAGCCCCACCTGGCGGCGCCGTCGCTGGTGAACTCGACTTGGACGACGAACCGGTTGAGGTTGGCCTGGTCGCTGCCGACGTCGGCGTTGGTGACGTCGGAGCCGAGCACGGTGGCCGGCTGGAGCAGGTACTTGTAGGAGATCGAGGGAGCGCCGTCCTCTTCGGAGATCGGCTCGGGGGCGGAGCAGGCGGTGACTTCGACGTCCGCCTGCTGGACCGACCCGGGCGGGCGGGCGTCGAGCTGCTCGCAGGTGATCTGCGGGACGTAGAACTGGACGCTGGCCGGCAGGAGGCCGACCTCCTCGGCGGTGAGCTCGCCGAAGGGCTCGAGTCCGGCCGCGGTGGCCTCGTCGGGAGCGGCGGTCAGGCTCTGGGCGACCCCTGCGGCTTCCTCGCCGACCTTTGCCCACACGTCGTCGATCGTGATGTTCTCATCGGAGGTCCCGACCTGGGGTGAACCGGAGGTGTCGTCGGTCGACTCCTCGGTCGCGGGGGTTTCGCCGTCTTCGCCGGTCGGCGTCTCGCCGTCCTCGGTGGGCTCCCCCTCGGAGGACTCCTCACCGCTCGTGTCCGGTTCGGTCCCGGCGAGGTCCTCCAGGCCGGAGGCGTCGGCGGTGAGGTCGGTGACGATGCGGAAACGCAGCTCGGCGGGGGCACCGACGTCGCGCAGGGCGTCCTCGTCGGTGTCGTTGCCCGCGACGTTGACCACGATGTTCTCGTTGCCCTCGACGTAGACCTCGGGCTCGGAGACACCGGTGGAGTTGACGCGGCTCTCGATGATCTGCCGCGCCTGCTCCATGGTCTCGGCGTCCGGCGGCTCGTCGGAGCCCTGCTGGTAGGCGGTGAGCGTCATCGACAGCCCGCCCTGGAGGTCGAGACCGAGCTTAGGCGTGGGGAACTTCCATCCGGCTCCGGCCACGGACGCGGCCCAGAGGACCCCGATGACGGCCAGCAGCGCCAGGAAGTAGGGGGCGACGGGCAGGCGCTTGCGCTGGATCTTCTTCCGTGGGCGGTCAGCGCCCGTGGTTGCACCCATGTTCGACGGCAATGGTCAGTCTCTTCCTCGAGTCGATGCGGAGCGGGCACAGGGAGGGCCCGGTCCGGCTGTGCCGGCCTCCGTGGCTCCGCCGTTCGGGCGGGCGCCGATCGGAGGGAGTGGCCTTGCACACGCAGTGTCGGCGCGGCTCATTCTAGACGGCCGCTCTCAACGGCTTCGCCCCGCCTGAAGTCGGACTTGCGGGCGCCGTCGTGTGCGGCCGTGCAGGGGTTCGCCGGCCTCGCCGAGACCGGAGTCCTTCCTAGTACTCCTTGCGGTCGGACTTGCCGGTGTGCTTGTCGTCGCCCTCGTCGGAGGAGCGGAGCTTCTCGAGGTCCTCGTCGGTGAGCGTGGCCTCTTCCTCGCTGATGGAGGACTCCTCCTCCTCGGCGGGGTTCTCCTCGTCGGAGGACAGCACACGGGCGATGGCCTGGCGGGCGAACACCAGGAAAACGTCGTCGGAGGCCTCCAGGGTCACGGTCTCGTCATCGGAGTCCACGACGGCGCCGTACAGGCCGCCGATGGTCATGACGCGAGTGCCCGGCTCGACCTTGTTCTGCATTTCCTGCTGCTCGCGCTGCCGCTTCTTCTGGGGCCGGATCATGACGAAGTACATCAGGGCGATGAACCCCGCGATGATGATCAGGAATGACAGGTCTTGCACGCTGGTGCCTTTCATTGGTGGCTGTCTGTTGCCAGCGGAGTCTAACGTGCGCGTCAGCGCAGGCCAGAGCCCGCTGCGTCTTCCACCCTACGCGTTGCCGGCCTCGAAGAGCCCGTCGGTGGAGGGCGGGGTCATTCCGAGGTGGCGCCAGCCCTCGGCGGTGGCGACGCGGCCGCGGGGCGTGCGGGCGAGGAGACCGGCCCGGACCAGGTAGGGCTCGCACACCTGCTCGACGGTGTCGGACTCCTCACCCACGGCCACGGCCAGGGTGGCGATGCCGACCGGTCCGCCGCCGAAGGTCTTGACGAGGGCTCCGAGAACCGCTCGGTCGAGCCGGTCGAGACCGAGGTCGTCGACGTCGTACAGCGCGAGGGCCTCGGCGGCGACGGTCCTGGTGATGGTGCCGTCGGCGCGTACCTGGGCGAAGTCGCGGACGCGGCGCAGCAGCCGGTTGGCGATGCGCGGCGTGCCGCGCGAGCGGGAGGCGATCTCGACGGCGCCCTCGTCGGTGGTCTCGACGTTGAGGATTCCCGCCGAGCGACTGACGATGGCCTCCAACTCGGCGGTGTCGTAGAACTCAAGTTGGCCGAGGAAGCCGAAGCGGTCCCTCAGCGGCCCGGTGAGGAGCCCGGCGCGCGTGGTGGCGCCGACGAGGGTGAACGGTTCGAGTTCGAGCGGGATGGCGGTGGCGCCCGGGCCCTTGCCGACGATGACGTCGACCCGGAAGTCCTCCATGGCGGTGTAGAGGAGCTCTTCGGCGGGGCGGGCGATGCGGTGGATCTCGTCGATGAAGAGGACCTCGCCGGGACCGAGGCTGGTGAGGATCGCGGCGAGGTCGCCCGAGCGCTCGATGGCCGGCCCGGAGGTCTGGCGCAGGCCGACGCCCAGTTCGGTGGCGACGATCATGGCCAGGGTGGTCTTGCCGAGTCCGGGCGGACCGGACAGCAGGAGGTGGTCCGGGGACGAGCCGCGGCGCCGGGCGCCTTCGAGGAGCAGGCTGATCTGCTCGCGCACCCTGGTCTGCCCGATGACGTCGTCGAGCTTGCCGGGACGGATGCCGGCCTCGGCGAGGCGGTCGAACTCGGTGGCCTCGGCGGCCGTCAGGGCCGCGGCCCACTCGTCAGAGCTGAACTCGGTCTCAGGGGTGTATTCGGGTTCGTCCATGGCCTATCGCTTCCCGAGGAGTCGGATGGCTTGCTTCAGCAGCGTGGGCACGTCGGCGCCGTCGACGCCCTCGGCGTCGAGCTTCTCGATCGCCGCCTCGGCCTCCTTCGCAGACCAGCCGAGCGCCTGGAGGCCCTGGCTGACTTGGGAGCGCCAGCCGCCGGGGCGCGAACCGGCCTGTTTGGGCAGGCCGGTGTCGACCGGGCCGATCTTGTCGGCGAGGTCGAGGACGATCCGCTCGGCGCTCTTCTTGCCCACGCCGGGGATCCGCGAAAGTGTGGCGGTGTCGCCGGTGGCTATGGCGTGGCGGATGACGTCGGGGCGGAGGGCCTCGATCGCGTCGCGGGCGATGCGCGGGCCGATCTTCTGCGCGGTCTGGAGCAGCTCGAACAGATCCCGCTCGACGGGGCTGTTGAAGCCGTGCAAGGTGATCGAGTCCTCGCGGACGATCGTGGAGACGTGGAGGACGACCTGCGAGCCGACGTTGAGGTTGGCGAGGGTGTGGGCACCGGCGTGGACGGCGTAACCGACACCGCCGACATCGATGACGGCGTAAGACTCCCCCACGGAGGCAACGGATCCCGTAAGCTGCGCGATCATCTCGGTCCTCGGCTCTGCTCCGACTGCGCCGCGGCGAGCCTGGCCTTCATGCCGCCCCTCCAAAGGTGGCAGATGGCTATCGCCAGCGCGTCGGCGGCGTCGGCGGGCTTGGGCGGCTCGCTCAGGCGCAGCACTCTCGTGACCATGGTGGTGACCTGCCGCTTGTCGGCTGTGCCGTTGCCGCAGACGGCGGCCTTGGCTTCGGAGGGCGTGTAGGTGGCGGTGGGGATCCCGGCGCGGGCGGCGGCCAGGAGCGCGATGCCCGAGGCCTGCGCGGTGCCGATGACACTGGCCACATTGTGCTGACTGAAGACGCGTTCGACGGCGACGGCCTCGGGCCGGTGGTCCTCGATGTGCGCTCGCAGGCCGTCGTCCAATGCGAGCAGCCGATCAGCAAGGGGCGCTTCGGGATCGGTGCGGACGACACCGACCGCGATCATCCGGCCGGGTGCACCGGGCCGTCCTTCGACGACGCCGACGCCGCAGCGGGTCAGCCCCGGGTCGATCCCCATGACGCGCACTCGTGCCTCCGATCTGTCGTTCGCGCCAGCTTATCCGGGAGGAATGACAGGAGTTTCCCGTGACGCTCGTGGCATCCCCCATAAATCACTTGCCGAGCGGCTAGGAAGAGGGTTACGTTCGTTGAGGCCAGGAGACGAAGACGCCGCCCTGGGCCCCGATCTCTTCCGCATCCCCAAGACTTCTGTGAGTTGACTGTGTCCGCTGCCGCGTTCAATCCGGGGGCCGCCCAGAGCGGCCACTCGCGCCGCTACATCACCATGATGGTGCTCGTGCTCGGCACGCTCGCCGCGACCGCGCCGCTCGCCACCGACCTCTACCTCCCGGCCTTCCCGAACATGGCCGAAGCCCTGGGCTCGACCGAGAACCACATCCAGCTGACCTTGACGTCCATGATGGTGGGCCTCGGGCTGGGCCAGGCCGTCATCGGACCGCTCTCGGACCGGTTCGGCCGCCGCGGCCCGCTGCTCATCGGCATGGGCGTGTTCACGCTGACCGCGCTGCTGTGCGCCGTGGCCACCACCGCGGACCAGCTGATCGCCATCCGGTTCGTGCAGGGCCTGAGCGGCGCGGCCGGAATGGTCATCACCCGAGCGGTCATCCGCGACCACTTCGAGGGCGACGCCATGACCCGCTTCACCGCCAAGATGATGCTCATCACGATGCTCGCGCCGATGCTCGGCCCGATCATCGGGGCGCAGCTCATCCACGTCGGCCCGTGGCCGATCGTGTTCGTGTTCATGGCGGTCATGTCGGCGCTGGCGACCGTCCTGGTGTGGCACTACCTGCCCGAGAGCCTCCCGGCCGACCAGCGGCAGTCGCAGACGGGCCGCGAGCTCGCGGCGACCATCGGCGGCCTGGTGCGCGATCCGCGATTCATCGCGCCGACGCTTGTGGTGTGCCTGAACTTCTCGATGCTGTTCACCTACGTCTCGACGTTCAGCTTCGTCTCGCAGGACGAGCTGGGCGCCTCGGCAGGGGCCTACTCGGCGGTCTTCGGTGTCGGGACGCTGGCGCTGCTGCTGGGCAACCAGGCGAACATGGTGCTCATCGACCGCGTCGAGTCGGGCGCCCGCATGGTCGTGGGCCTGGCGATCTCCCTGACGGGGGTTGCCTGGATCGCGGGCGTGCAGATGCTCGGGCTGGTCGGCCTCGTGAGCGTGACGATCGGGATCGCCTCGATGATGTTCGGCTGCGGCGTGATCTTCCCGAACGCCGGGGCGGCGGCTATGTCGTCGCAGCGGCCGCAGGTCGCAGGAACCGCTTCGGCGTTCATGGGCTCGCTCCAGATGGCCGCCGGCGGCGCGCTTCCGGCCCTGGCCACCTTGGGCGGGGTGAGCCTGGCGAGCATGACCGGGGGCATCGTGGTCTACGGGATCGGCACGGCGATCGCGGTGGTGGCGACCATCCGCGTCTACCGCAGGCGGCCTGTCGCGGCCTAAGACGCGGGCGGCCGGCCGCTTTCGTTTATCCCGGGCCGGGCCGGGCACCTCCCCGATATGCACAACCGAGTGTTTCGCGACCGGCGCGATGCCGGGCATGCGCTGGCCGCGCTGCTCGACCGGTTCCGGGACCGCTCCGACGTGCTGGTGCTCGCACTGCCGCGCGGCGGGGTGCCGGTCGGCCACGAGGTCGCCCGCGCGATCCGGGCTCCGCTGGACGTGTTCACGGTCCGCAAACTCGGCGTCCCCGGCCACGAGGAGCTGGCCATGGGCGCCATCGCCAGCGGCGGCGTCACCGTGCTCAACGACCAAGTGGTCCGGTTCAGCGGCACGAGCCGCGGCGAGATCGAGCGGGTCGCCGAGCGCGAGTCGGTCGAGCTGAGCCGGCGCGAGCGCGCCTACCGCGGCGACCGTCCTCCGCTCGAGCTCAAGGGCAAGACGGTACTGCTGGTCGACGACGGCCTGGCCACCGGTTCGACGATGCGCGCGGCGATTCAGGCGGTGCGGTCCCTCGGCCCCGAGCGGCTGGTCGTCGCCGTCCCGACCGGACCGGTCTCAGCTTGCCGGGAGCTGGAGGGCCTGGTCGACGAGATGGTGTGCGCGATGAACCCCGAGCCGTTCGCCGCGGTCGGCCAGTCGTACCAGGTCTTCGACCAGACCAGTGACGACGAGGTCCGCGAGCTGCTCGACGAGCGGTCAGGGCCTGACTCCGCTTAGGCGGGGCCCAGATGTTCGTTGAACCAGTCGCGGGCGAGTTGGGCCACCGAATCGAGCGCACCGGGCTCCTCGAACAGGTGCGTCGCTCCCGGGACGATCGCGATCCGGCTCGGCCCGCCCAGTAGCCGCTGCGCGGCGTAGTTGAGGCCCAGGACCTCCTCGTCGCGCTCGCCTACGATCAGGAGCGTCGGCGTCCTGACGTTCGGCAGGTCCTCGGCCGCCAGGTCGGGCCGTCCCCCGCGCGAGACCACCGTGCGCACCTCGATGCCCGGTGCCGTGGCGGCGCGCAGCGCGGCCGCCGCTCCGGTGCTCGCCCCGAAGTAGCCGATCCACTCGGTTTCGGGGCTGGGCCGGCTCTGGAGCCAGCTGGTCACCTCGGCGAGACGCCCGGCCAGCAGCGCGATGTCGAAGACCTTGGCGCGGTCGTCGCCCTCGGCGGGCGTGAGCAGGTCGAACAGGAGCGTGCCGAGTCCGGCCTCGTTCAGCGTCCGGGCCACGTACTGGTTGCGTCTGCTGTGGCGGCTGGAGCCGCTGCCGTGGGCGAACACCACGACGCCCGCCGCGTCGCCGGGAACCGCCAGGTGCCCTTCCAACTCGACGGGCCCGGCCGGGATCTTCAACGTCTCGTCGGTCATTCGGCAGGCGTACCCCGCCGCCGACCGCCCTACGCGTCGAGCTCGGCGAGGACGTCGTCGGAGATGTCGACGTTCGTGTAGACGTTCTGGACCTCGTCGCTGTCTTCGAGCGCGTCCACGACCCGCATCACCTTGCGTGCACCCTCGGCGTCGACGGCGATGCTGGTGGAGGGCTGGAACCCGGCCTCGGCCGAGTCGTAGTCGATGCCGGCCTCCTGCAGCGCGGTGCGCACCGCTACCAGGTCGGTCGGCTCGCACAGCACCTCGAAGCCGTCCTCGACCAGGTCGTTGACCTCCTCGGCACCGGCGTCGAGGACCGCCATGAGGATGTCGTCCTCGGTCAGGCCGTCGGCGTTCGGCACCGCGATGACGCCCTTGCGGGAGAACAGGTAGCCGACGCTGCCGGCCTCGCCGAGCGAACCGCCGTTGCGGGTCAGCGCGACGCGCACCTCGGAGGCGGCCCTGTTCCTGTTGTCGGTCAGGCACTCGATGAGCACGGCGACCCCGCCGGGCGCGTAACCCTCGTACATGATCGTCTCGTAGTCGACACCGCCGCCGTCGAGTCCGCCGCCTCGTTTGACCGCGCGGTCGATGTTGTCGTTGGGCACCGAGCTCTTCTTGGCCTTCTGGATGGCGTCGAAGAGCGTGGGGTTGCCGGCGGGATCGGGACCACCAGTACGCGCCGCGACCTCGATGTTCTTGATCAGCTTCGCGAAGATCTTGCCCCGCTTGGCGTCGATCGCGGCCTTCTTGTGCTTGGTCGTCGCCCACTTGGAGTGGCCACTCATGCCAGCAGTCCCCTGTCCTACTACTCAACCGTTCCGGCACCGGAGCGCCGGACCATATCCACGAAGTACCGGTGCACACGCGCGTCCGGCGTCACCTCCGGGTGGAAGGAGGTCGCCATGCATGCTCCCGCTCGTACGGCGACGATCCTACCGCCCGGCTCGGCGGCCGGTCCGTCCCCGCTGTCCACGCGGCCCAAGACCTCGACGCCTTCGCCGATGCGCTCGACCCACGGCGCGCGGATGAAGACGCCGTGGAACGGGCCGCCCTCCACGCCGGTCAACTCGACCGGCGACTCGAACGAGTCGACCTGGCGGCCGAAGGCGTTGCGCCTGACCGTCATCGGAATCGCTCCGAAGGAGCGCTGGTCCGTCCGGCCGTCGAGGACCTCGCCGGCGAGCAGGATCATGCCGGCGCACGACCCGAACGCGGGCATCCCCGCGTCCAGGCGCTTCGCGAGCGGCTCGAACAGCTCGAAGACGGTCAGCAGTTTGCTCATCGTGGTCGACTCGCCGCCGGGAATGACCAGGCCGTCGACCGAGTCGAGCTCGGATTCACGCCGGACCGGCACCGCGCGGGCACCGGCGGCCTCGATCGCGCGCATGTGGTCGACGACGTCGCCTTGCAGCGCGAGCACGCCGATCTCGGGCACCACGGTCATCAGAGAACTCCAAATGTCGCATTCATCGGGCGATACAAGGGTAGTTCGGCCACAACGCGCCGCCTACCTGGGCAATCGGCGCTGTGACCGATTACTGCACGCTGGGACCGATCCGTTAGGCTCTGCGGGCGAACGTGCAGCACCCCTAGGAGCTTTAGGACCATGCCTGAGATTGTCAAGCGCAACCCGATGCCCCGTTCGGTCCGGGCCGGACGCAACGCCCTGTGGTTCCAGGCGGCGATCAGCGCCGCCGTCGGCGGCCTCCTCGTCCTGGCCCACCACACCGCCCGCGGCCTGGTCCCGCCCGCCGCCGAGCATGACGTCTACCGCGGCGCCGCGGGCCTCGGCGCCTTGGCGCTGTTCCTGGTCCTGGCGGTGCTGCTCCTGCGCACCCAGTGGCGGGTCCTGTGGCTGCTGGTCCTGCTCAGCCAGGTCTTGAGCCTGGTCGGCCTCGTGTGGCTCATGGTCACCGGCGGCCTGTACTGGGCGTTGTGCATCGCGTTGGCTATCGTTCCAGTAACCATCATCGGAACGTTGACCGAGCGGTTCGCCCGCCGCTGGTTCAACCACTAAACCGCTCGGAAGGCGATCGCCAATGCTCCCGCAACCGAACTTCGGCCCCTCCTCAGGCCCAGAGGACAACGACGACGAGGTCGAGGGACCGCCGAAGCAGTTCCGCCGGTTGCGGATCGCCCTGTGGGTGCAGGCCGCGCTCGCGGTGCTGGCCGGCAACTTCCTGACCGTCACAGTGTTCACCTACCGGTCCATGTCGGCCGCCGACCTCACCGAGGCCTTCACCGAGACCGAGGGCGCCGAGGCGGCCGCGTCACTTGCCCGCGACGCCCACGAGTACTACCAGACCACGGGCTTCCTGGCCGCGAACCTCACGATCGCCGGGATCACGATCCTGGCAGCGATCGTCGCGGCGCTGTGCGCGATGCGGTTCAAGAACCGCATGAAGGTGGTGCGCCGCAGCGCGATCGCGGCGTCGATCGTCCTGTTCCTCGCGGGCATGCTCATGACGACGGTCTTCGGCTACCTGGTCGCGCCTTGGGTGTTCGCCTCGGTGCTGTCGCTGTGGTGGCTGTTCTCGGCCGACATCAGGCACTGGATGGACCGCAGTTCGAAGTAACCGGGACTCGTCTTCACCGCTCGGCGCCCCGCCGTGGCGGCGGAGGTAGTCGATGAACGCCGCGCGCGCCAGCGGCTCGCTCTCGCCCCATCGTCCCTGGGTCGCCTCGCGCCACATCGCCACCAGGTCGTCGATGGCCACGCCGATCTCGGCGACGTCGGGGTCGAGGTTGTCCGCCTGGCCGGCGGCCGGGGTGTGGCGGAACAGCTCGATGAAGAACCGCCAGTCGTAGCGGTGTCGCGCCAGCGCGAACGCCCGGTGCTGAAGCTCCGAGGTCGAGAGCCGGTCGAGGTCGTCTGCGTTCATGCTTCAAGCGTAGGCGCGCGCACGGAAATCGGAGTGTCGATGGGCGATTGCAAGCGCCCGGCTACTTAGGATCGAGCCATGTTCAACTGGCTCGCGCGCATCGCCGCCGCTCTCGGCGCGATCGCACTCGTATCGTTCTCCGCTCCCGCGCAGGCCGCTCCCGCCTCGGACGGCCCGCACGGCAGGTTCATGATCCACTGGTCCGCGGTCGACGGCGGCGAATCGGCCACCGTCTCACTGGCCTGCCCGCAGGAGTGGAGCGAGCACCCGAACGCCGAGCAGGCGTGCGCTCAGATCGAGGGCGCCGGCGGATCCATCGAGCGGATCGAACCGGTCAGCGGGTTCTGCACCAAGGAATACGCCCCGGTGCGCGTGATGATGATCGGCCACTGGCACGAGACGTGGCAGTTCTTCACAGGGACCTTCGCCAACCGCTGCGAGGCGAACCTGGCAACCGGCGGGCACCTGCTCGACATCTAGCCCGGAGTGCGAAGGCGGGCCGGGAGTGCGACTCCCGGCCCGCTATTGCCTGCGGTGATTTACCAGCCGCGGCCGGCGAGCTTCTGGTCTTCGGGGAGGGTGTCGACGTTGATGCCGACCATGGCCTCGCCGAGACCGCGCGAGACTTCGGCGACGACCTTCGGGTCGTCGTAGAAGGCGGTGGCCTTGACGATCGCGGCGGCGCGCTTGGCGGGGTCGCCCGACTTGAAGATGCCGGAGCCGACGAAGACGCCTTCGGCGCCCAGCTGCATCATCATGGCCGCGTCGGCCGGCGTGGCGATGCCGCCGGCGGTGAACAGCACGACCGGGAGCCTGCCGAGCCGGGCGACTTCTGCGACGAGCTCGTAGGGGGCGCGCAGTTCCTTGGCGGCGGCGTAAAGCTCGGCCTCGTCGAGCTTGGTCAGGCGGCCGATGTCGGCGCGGATCTGTCGCATGTGGCGGGTGGCCTCGACGACGTTGCCGGTGCCGGCCTCGCCCTTGGAGCGGATCATGGCCGCGCCCTCGGACAGGCGCCGGAGCGCCTCGCCGAGGTTGGTCGCACCGCACACGAACGGCACGGTGAACTTCCATTTGTCGATGTGGTTGGCCTCGTCGGCGGGCGTGAGGACCTCGGACTCGTCGATGTAGTCGACGCCGAGGGTCTCCAGGACCTGCGCCTCGACGAAGTGGCCGATGCGGGCCTTGGCCATCACGGGGATCGAGACGGCTTCGACGATGCCGTCGATCATGTCGGGGTCCGACATGCGCGACACGCCGCCCTCGGCGCGGATGTCGGCGGGGACGCGTTCGAGCGCCATGACCGCCACCGCTCCGGCGTCTTCGGCGATCCTGGCCTGCTCGGGCGTGACGACGTCCATGATGACGCCGCCCTTCAGCATGTCGGCCATGCCTCGCTTGACGCGGGCGGTCCCGACTTCGGCCTCGGTCTTCTGGGTCTCTGACACGGTCACCGGCTCCATCTGATGGTCAACGTTAGGGGTGCCTGACCTGGACGATTCTACGCCGCGACCGGCCTCACAGCCCCTTGGTACAGACAGGTGCGGCTAGCGCAGCGGGTCGTCGATCTCCCAGTACCGCGGGCGGGGCAGCCGGTGGTGAAGGCGCAGCACCACGGACATCGGCAGGGACCGGGAGGCGACGGCGTCGCGCACGAAGTCGGTGTGGATCTGGCGGGCCAGGGCGACGCGCCGATTGGCGGCCTCCAGGTCGCCGGCGCCGATGTGGCCGTCGTCGAGCTCCCTCAGGGCCCGGGTGAGGTCGTTCTCGGCGTATTCGCGCAGTTCACGCTGTCGGCGGGTGTCGGCGGGTACGGCGACGACGGACAAGGCGAGGGCGACGGCCTCCTCGAATCCGGGGCGGCCGACGAACTTGAGGACGGTCTCGGCGCGCTCGTCGAGCTTGGCGAGCAGCGCGGTCTCGGCGGTGCGGGCACGGCGGTGCAGGCGTTCGACCCGCGTGACCGTCCATGTCGCATAGGCGCCGACGACTGCCACGACCGCCACGAGTACTGCCAGCCACCACATCCGGATCATCGTAATGGGGCGCGGCTCGCGGCCCGGTGCGGCCCGGTGCGGCCCGGTGCGGCCCGAGGCGCCCACCGGGCCGGTCACGGCCGAGCGCCCGCCGCCGGACCGCTCCTGGGCGATTTCGACGCGGGCGCCGCGTTCAAGTCTTCGTCGGTGTTCCTTCGATAGCCGTCACTCCCCTGTCGAGTTCCGTTCACGGCGGCTCATGACCTGGCGGGCGCAGACGAGGCCCAGCAGGAACGCGAGCGCACCGATGATGATGTTGTTCCAGATGACCCCGGTGCCGGGATCGGTACCGACCGCCCATGGCGAGAAGATCATCCAGATGCCGATCGCGCTCATGGCCCAGCTCATGCCGTACATGCGCTCCGGGGCCACGGTGAATCCGAGCGCGAGCAGGCCGATCGCGATGCCGACGACCAGGTTGTGCGTCGCGAGCTCAGCCTGGGTGGCCGAGAAGTTCACCACCCAGGGAGAGATGACGCAGTACAGGCCGAGCAGGAATACCGGGGCGTCGATGAACGCCACGTCCCTCCGGCCCATCATCCTGGCGTAGCGGGTTCGCATTTCATGGACGTCCGGGTGGCCTGTGAGGTCACCCCTGCGTGAGACATCGGCCATACGACAGCCCTCCGTCCGATCCGTGCGCGTGCGGCTGCACGGGGATACACGGACCGCTGCCCTCATTATGTACCCGGAAAGTCACGCCGGGTAAAGATTCCGGCGCTCAACGCCGCTCGGCGCCTGCTTCGATCGCGGCGCGGTAGACCTCGGTGACCCGGGCGGCGACCTCGGGCCAGTCGTAGCGTCTGACCCATTCGTTCGCGACCTCGACGTACTCGGCGCGCAGGGCGGCGTCGTCCAGGAGCCGGCCGGCCTTCTCGACGAGGTCGGCCGCGTTGCCGACAGCGAACAGGCCGCCGGCGCGGCCGTCGTCCAGGACGCTCCTGAACGCCTCGATGTCGGAGGCGAGCACGCACGTGCCCGCGGCCATGGCCTCGGTGAGGATCATGCCGAACGACTCGCCACCGGTGTTGGGGGCGACGTAGAGGTCGACGCTGGCGAGCATGCTCGCCTTCTCCCCGTTGGGGACCGCGCCGAGGAAATGGACGCGCTCGGCGACGTCGGGGGCGAGCCCGGCGACGGCGGCATCGGGATCGCCGCTACCGACGACGAGAAGGTGCAGGTCGGGCCGGTCTGCGGCGAGGCGGGCGAAGGCGTCGCGGAGGATCCCGAAGCCCTTGCGCGGCTCACCGTACCGGCCCATGAAGCCGATGGTGGCGCCCTCGGGCTTGGAGGCGAGTGGATCGGCCTTGCGGTAGAAGGCGACCGGGACGCCGTTGGGTATCTCGACGGCGCCGCCGCCGAGGTGCTCGACCTGCACCTTGCGGGCATAGGGGCTGACTGCGATGCGCGCCGAGAGGTTCTCCAGGACCAGTTGCGCCATGTTCTTCCCGGCCGCGAGCATCCGCGAGCGGGTGATGGCGGTGTGGAAGGTGGCCACGACCGGGCAGCGGGCGGTGAGCACGGCCAGACACGCCAGGCTCGGCGTGAGCGGCTCGTGGACGTGGACGACGTCGAAGCCGCCGTCGAGGCACCAGCGGCGCACGCGCGCGGCCGAACGCGGCCCGAAGGCGAGGCGGGCGATCGAACCGTTGTAGGGGACGGCGACGGTCTTGCCTCCGGGGACGACGAAGTCGGGCAGGTCGCTGGTGTCGGTGGCGGGGGCGAGCACGGACACGTCGTGGCCGACGTCGATGAGGGTCTCGGCGAGGTCGCGGATGTGGTACTGCACGCCGCCGGGCACATCGAAGGAGTACGGGCTCACGATCCCGATCCGCAGGTCACCCATCAGGGCTCCGTGCGCTCGAAATCGGCCGACCAGAACCGCTGGAGCATGTGCCAGTCCTGCGGGTGGGCGCCGATGCCCTCGGCGAAGGCGTCGGCCATGGCCTGCGTGGTGGAGGCGACGCGGTCGCGCAGCCGCCCGGTGCCGGTGTCGAGCGGCCCGGTGATGTGGCAGACGGCCCGGTCCGGCTCGTAGTGGATGCGGGCGGTGAACAACGGGACCCTGTTGCGGATCGCCAGCAGCGCCGGTCCGGTGGGGAACGTCGTCGTCTCGCCGAAGAATTTCACCTCGATGCCCTTGCGACCCAGGTCGCGGTCGGCGACGAGGGCGACGACGTCGCCGGCGTCGAGCCGCTCGCCCAGCACCGCCTGCGGGTCCCGGTCGCCGCCAGAGGCCGGGACGATGTTCATCCCCAGCGACTCGCGGTACTCCAGGAAGCGGCGGAACACGCCCTCGGGTTTGAGGCGCTCGACGACGGTGGTGAGCCGGTCCCCTGCGATCTGAGGCACCCAGGCCCCGGCGAAGTCCCAGTTGCCGCTGTGGGGGAGGGCGACGATGCTGCCCTTGCCTTCGGCGAAGCGTTCGGCGACCGGCTCGTAGCCGTTCATCTCGAAGCTGCGGTCGAGGTCCTCGCGGCTCATCGACGGCAGCCTGAACGCCTCAAGCCAGTAGCGGGCGTAGGAGCGCATGGCCTCACGCACCAGCTCCTCGCTCACCTCGCCGTCGACGACGCGGGCGAGGTTGCGCCGCAGCTGCCGGACCTCCCGGCCGTTCTTCTGCCAGGCCCGGTCGGCGAAACGGCGGGCCAAGGCCGAGGCCGGCCTCTGGGGCGTGAGGCGGATGCCGCGCCAAGCGGACAGGTACGCCCATTCGGTGAGTCGCTCACGCATCGGCACGCTCCAGGGCGTTCAGGCCCGCACGGGCGTGGACCAGGCGCTGCACGACGGTGACCGTCGTGAGCACGGCGAGCACAGCCATGCCGACCTCCATCGCGTAGGGCACGCCGAGGATCTCGGCGACGACGGCGACACCGGCGATGATGATCCGCTCGGGCCGCTCGGCGATGCCCACGTTGCACTCGACCCCCAGGCCCTCGCAGCGGGCCTTGACGTACGAGACGACCTGGGAGGTGACCAGCACCGCCAGCGCGAGCGCGCAGAAGAGGAACCGCTCCTCGGCGAGTGCCCAGTAGGCGAGGCCGCCGAAGATCGCGCCGTCGGCCAGCCGGTCGCAGGTCGAGTCGAGCAGCGCTCCGAAACGGCTGGTGGTGCCCTTGACGCGGGCGATAGCCCCGTCGAGCATGTCGGTCAGTACCGAGAGGCCGATGACGATGAGGCCGGCGAGCAGCCGCCCCTGCGACAGCAGCAGTATCGAGGCGACGACGACCACGGCGGTGCCGACGAGGGTGACGGCGTTCGCGGACACGCCGATGCGGATGAGGACCTTCGCCACGGCGTCGACATAGCGCCGCAGCCCCGCTCGTCCGGAGGTCCGAAGGAACTTCGCCATGGTCTCCTGATTTCTTGGCGTCGCCCACTGGGTGTTCGGGCACTGGGCTGGTGGTGGGTATTGACTCTATAGTGCCCTTGCGATTACGGCCGACCCCAGGCGGCGGCCAGTTCGGTGCGGGTGTCGGCCAGCAGCTGCGGGAGGGTCTTGGTGCGGCCGATGATCGGCATGAAGTTCGAGTCCCCGCCCCACCTGGGCACGATGTGCTGATGCAGGTGCCCGGCGATGCCGGCCCCGGCGACCTGGCCCTGGTTCATCCCGATGTTGAAGCCGTGGGCGCCCATGACCGCGCGGACGACCCTCATGGCCTCCTGCGTGAGCGAGCCCATCTCAGCGACCTCCTCGACGTCCAGGTCGGTGTAGTCCGGCACGTGGCGGAACGGCACGACCATGAGGTGGCCGGAGTTGTAGGGGAACTTGTTCATGACGACGTACATGCACTGGCCGCGCGCGACTATGAGCCCGTCGGCGTCGTCGAGCTTGGGGATCTCGCAGAACGGGCAGCCCTCGATGTCGGCGTCGTCCCCGGTCGGCTTCCCCTCGCCCTTGATGTAGGCCATCCGGTGCGGCGTCCACAGTCGCTCGTAATCGTCGGGGACACCGGCTCCTTCGGATGCAACTTGGCTCACGGAGACGATCCTAGGCCACCGCCCGGGGCGGCGTCGACCGCCGCGAAGTGGCGCGCGGGCTCCGCCTTCGGTGTCAAAACTATCCGCTTTCGTCCCTTGAGGCCCGGATATGCTTCGGAGCGTGACGTTGCCTCAGCTGTACCTCGTATTGCTCATAGGCTGCGCCACCGTGCTCGTGTCGATCGCGGCCATCCGCGCCACCCACCGGCTCGGGCTGCCCGCGCTGCTGGTGTTCCTCGGCGCCGGCATGGCGCTGGGAGAGGACGGTCTGGGCATCGCGTTCGGCAGCTTCGAGATCGCGCAGGTCATCGGCACGTTCGCGCTGGCGCTCATCCTCATCGAGGGTGGCCTGTCGACCCGCTGGCGGGCGATCTCGGGGCAGTTGGCCCCGGCGGGGCTGCTGGCGACGGCCGGCGTGGGAGTCAGCGTCGCCGTCGTCGCGTTCGGCGCGCACTATCTGCTCGGGTTCTCCTGGCAGACTTCGCTGATCCTCGGGGCTGTGGTGGCCTCGACCGACGCCGCGGCGGTGTTCTCCGAGTTGCGGGGGGTGGGCCTGCCGAAGAAGCTGTCGGGAACGTTGGAGGCGGAATCGGGGTTCAACGACGCGCCGGCGGTGATCCTGGTTCTGGCGTTCTCATCGGCGGCGGGGATCCCGAGCACGGTGAACCTCATCGGCACGCTGGTCTGGCAGTTGACGGCCGGCACGGCGATCGGGGTGGCGGTCGGATTCGGCGGGGCGTGGCTGCTGCGGCGCCTGGCGCTGCCGATGTCCGGGCTCTACCCGCTGGCGGTCTTCAGCCTCGGCCTGGCGGCGTTCGCGGCGGCGGGGGCGCTGAACGCCTCTGGGTTCATCGCGGCCTATCTGGCGTCGCTCATCCTCGGGAACTCGCACCTGCCGCACCGGGCGGCGACACTGTCGTTCGCCGCCGGCCTGGGCTGGATGGCGCAGTTGGGCATGTTCGTGATGCTGGGCCTGCTGGCGAGCCCGGCGAACCTGATGAACGCGCTGGTGCCGGGCCTCATCCTGGGCGCGGTGCTCACGCTGGTGGCGCGGCCGCTGTCGGTGGTGCTGTGCCTGGTGCCGTTCCGGTTCTCGCTTCGCGAGCAGACGCTGATCTCTTGGGCGGGGCTGCGCGGGGCGGTCCCGATCGTCCTGGCCACCATTCCGCAGTCCGAGCGCCTGCCCGGGGGCCAGGCGCTGTGGGACATCGTGTTCATCCTGGTCGTGGCGTTCACGCTGTTGCAGGGTCCGACCCTGCCGTGGGTGGCCAGGCGGCTCGGACTGTCGAGCCCAGAGGTCGTCCAGGAGGTCGAGATCGAAACCGCGCCGCTGGACGCGGTGGACGGCGAGGTCCTGACGATCACGATCCCGAAGCGCTCCGGTCTGGCGGGTCTGCGCCTGTTCGAGCTCCGACTTCCCGAGGGCAGCGCGATCGCCGGGGTGGTCCGCGAGAAGCGACTGTTCGTCCCCGAGATGAGCGACCGGCTGCGCTCGAGCGACCAGCTCATCGTGGTGACCTCACCCAGGCTGAGAGAGGCCACTGAGCAACGCCTCACAGCTCTGACCAGGGCTGGAAGACTGGCCCGCTGGCTCGGCGAGAGCGGCAAGGACTGAGACGGCGCGCACCCGAGCGGTGCGCGCCGCCGCGTCTCGCTACTCGCCTTCGGCCGCGGCCGAGGGGCCTTCGTTGACGCGCGATTCGACGACCTCGACCACGTGGGCGACGGCCTCGTCGATCGGGACGCCGTTGCGTTGGGAGCCGTCGCGGTAGCGGAACGAGACCGCGCCCGCGTTCTGGTCGTCGTCGCCGACGATGACCATGAAGGGGATCTTCTGCTGCTGGGCGTTGCGGATCTTCTTCTGCATGCGGTCGTCTGAGTGGTCGACCTCGCCGCGGATCCCGGCCTCGCGGAGCTTCGCGAAGAACCCGTCCAGGTAGTCGGCGTTCTCGTCGCGCACCGGGATGCCGATCGCCTGCACCGGGGCCAGCCAGGCCGGGAAGGCGCCCGCGTAGTGCTCGAGGAGCACTCCGAAGAATCGCTCGATCGAGCCGAACAGGGCCCGGTGGATCATGACCGGCTGCTTGCGGGTGCCGTCGGCGGCGGAGTACTCCAGCGCGAAGCGCTCCGGCTGGTTGAAGTCCAGTTGGATGGTCGACATCTGCCAGGTCCGGCCGATGGCGTCCTTGGCCTGCACCGAGATCTTCGGGCCGTAGTAGGCCGCGCCTCCGGGGTCCGCCACCAGGTCGAGTCCCGACGCCTCGGCGGCCTCCCGCAGCACGGCGGTGGCCTCCTCCCACCTGGCGTCGTCGCCGATGAACTTCGGCGAGTCGTCCTTGGTGGACAGCTCCAGGTAGAAGTCGTTGAGGCCGTAATCGCGCAGCAGCGACAGCACGAAGGTCAGCAGGCTCTTGATCTCCTCGGAGGCCTGCTCCTGGGTGCAGTAGATGTGCGCGTCGTCCTGGGTCATGCCGCGCACCCGGGTGAGGCCGTGGACGACGCCGGACTTCTCGTAGCGGTACACCGACCCGAACTCCGACAGGCGCAGCGGAAGCTCCCGGTAGGAGCGCCCCCGCGAGCGGTAGATCAGGTTGTGCATCGGGCAGTTCATGGCCTTGAGGTAGTAGTCGGCGCCCTCGAACTCCATGGGCGGGAACATCGAGTCGGCGTAGTACGGCAGGTGCCCCGAGGTCTCGAACAGGTTCGATTTGCTGATGTGCGGGGTGTTGACCAGGTCGTACCCGGCCTCCTTCTGCCGCTGCCGGAGGTAGGACTCCATCTCCTGGCGGACGATGCCGCCCTTGGGGTGGAACACCGGCAGGCCCGAGCCGAGCTCGTCGGGGAAGGAGAACAGGTCGAGCTGCGCGCCGAGCTTGCGGTGGTCGCGTTTGGCGGCCTCCTCCAGGCGCTGGAGGTACTCCTTCTGCTCGGCCTTGGTCGGCCAGGCGGTCCCGTAGATGCGCTGCAGCTGCGGGTTCTTCTCCGAGCCCATCCAGTACGCGGCGGCCGAGCGCATGAGCTTGACCGCCCCGATGAGCCTGGTCGAGGGCAGGTGCGGGCCCCGGCACAGGTCCGACCAGCACCGCTGGCCGGTCTTGGGGTCGACGTTGTCGTAGGCGGTGAGCTCGCCGCCGCCGACCTCCATGACCTCGTCGGCGTCGGTGCCCTCGCCCTTGGTCTCGATGAGCTCCAGCTTGTAGGGCTCGCCGGACAGTTCGGTGCGGGCCTCGTCGAGCGAGGCGTACCTGCGGCGGTGGAAGGTCTGGCCCTGCTTGATGATCTGCAGCATGCGCTTCTCGATCGTCTTCAGGTCGTCGGGGTTGAACGGCTCGGCGACGTCGAAGTCGTAGTAGAAGCCGTCGGTCACCGGCGGCCCGATGCCGAGCTTCGCCTCGCGCAGCTCCTGCACGGCCTGCGCCATGACGTGCGCGGCCGAGTGGCGCATGACGTTGAGCCCGTCGGGGCTGTTCAACGCGACCGGCTCGACCTTGGTGTCGGCCTCGGGAACCCAGTCCAGGTCGCGCAGCTGACCTTCCGGGTCGCGGACGACGACGATCGCGTCCGGGCCATGGGCGGGGAGCCCGGCCCCGGCCACCGCGTCGGCGCACGTAGTGCCAGCCGTCACCCAGAGCGGTTCGACGACGGCTGGACTGTTGTTCGGCGCTGCGGATGCCACGGTTCTCCCTCGATCACGTTCGGCCGGGTCTCGACCCGGCGCTGCACATTCGCGTCAATGGTAGTCGTCGGCACCGCCCGTGCTCCAACGCATTGCCCGCGGGTGGCCGGTCCCTGGGTATTTCCCTCAGTGAAGCCGTGACCTTGGATCGGGCTCCGAGGTGAGACCGAGTGAACGGCGAATGCCGCGACCGCTGCGGGCCGGGTCGCCGCTCCTGACAGTACGGTTGAAACCAGAAGGTTTCGACGCGCCCGCCGCGTATCCCGCGGCGGGCGCTTCCCGCCCCCTTGTAAGGAGTGTGATCATGCGCCGAGTTCTGCTGACCGGATTCGAACCGTTCGGTTTCATAGACGGCAACTCGTCGTGGGAGGCGGTCAAGCTGGCCGCCGAGCACCCGATCGAGGGCGCGGTGATCGAGACCGTGCTGCTTCCGGTGACGTTCTCGGGCGCACCCCTGTCCATGGAGGCCGCGATCGAGGCGTTCGATCCGGAGGTGGTCGTCGCGGTCGGCCAGGCGGGCGGCAGGGCCGCCGTCGCCGTCGAGCGGGTGGCGGTGAACCTTGTCGACGCCTCCATGCCGGACAACGACGGCCGCCAGCCGATCGGCGACGTACTGGTCGCCGACGGTCCCGGCGCCTACTTCACCGGTCTGCCGCTGCGGTCGTGCGTCGAAGCCGCGCGCGCGGCCGGGGTCCCCGCGGCGGAGTCCATGACGGCCGGCACGTACGTGTGCAACACCGTGTTCTACCGGCTCATGCACCTCGTGGCGACCCGCCGCCCGGGCCTGCGCGGCGGGTTCGTCCACGTGCCGCTCATGCCCGGGCAGTCGCTCGACGGCGCCTACCCGACGCTGTCGTCAGAGCTGGCCGCGAAGGCCATCGCCGCGATCGTTCGGACGGCACTGGACGGCGACCCTCACTAGTAGTTCTCGAGCACGATCTTCCCGAAGTGACCGCCGGCCTCCATGAGGCCGAGGGCCTCCTGAGCCTGCCGGAACGGCAGGCGGGTGGTGACGACGGGCTTGATCTCCCCCGAGTCGAGTGCGGGCCAGACGTGTTCGAAGACCTCGGCGAGGATCTGGCGGCGCTGCTCGATGGGGCGGCTGCGCAGAAGAGCGCCGGTGACGGTGTGGCGTTTGGCGAGCAGCCTGCCGAGATCGATCTCGGCGGTGCGTCCCTTCTGGAGACCGATGACGCTGAGCCGACCGTCGACCGCGAGGGCCTTGAGGTTCTGTTCGAGGTTGGCCGCCCCGATGATGTCCAAGATGGCGTCGGCGCCGTCGGCCGCGGCCAGTTCGGCGGCGAAGTCGCCCTCACGGTAGTCGACGACGTGATCGGCTCCGAGCGCTTCGAGCCGCTCCTGCGTGCCCGCTCGGGCGGTCGTCCAGACCTCGGCGCCGATGAGCTTGTGGGCGAACTGGACCGCGAAGGTGCCGATCCCTCCGGCGCCGCCGTGGACGAGCACACGCGGCCGTTCCTTGTGACGGCCGAGCAGATAGCCGAGGTTGGAGTAGACGGTGGCGGCCGCCTCCGGCAGGGCGGCGGCGTCGATCAGGTCCACACCCTCGGGTTTGGGCAGAACGAGTCCAGCGTCGACGGCCAGCAGCTCGGCGTAGCCGCCGCCGGGCACCAGCGCGCACACCTCGGTGTCCACCAATGCACTGTTGTCGTCGCCGCCGACGGCGACGATCCTGCCGGAGACCTCCAGGCCAGGCCAGGCGGGAGCCCCAGGCGGAGGCGGGTAGTGCCCGGCCACTTGGAGGAGGTCGGCCCGGTTGACTCCGGCCGCGGCGACTTCGATGAGGACCTCTTCGGGTCCGGGTTCCGGGTCGGGAACCGTGTCGGACACGAGGTTCCCGTCTGCAACGGTCAAGGCAAGCATGAACCGAATCCTAAGACTTACGTTCCTTCGCTTGAATGGCCGGGGAACAGATGGGCGTCCGGGTTCATGGCGACCGCGGCGTTGTTCACCGCCGTGGCGGCCTCGCCGAAGCCGGTGGCGATGAGCCGGACCTTGCCCCGGTACTGGGCGATGTCCCCCGCGGCGAACACGCCCGGCAGGTTGGTGGCCATGGTGGAGTCGACGAGGATGCAGCGTTTCTCGATGTCCAGGCCCCATTCGGTCATCGGCCCGAGGTCGGCGGTGAAGCCGAGTGCGGCGACGACCGTGTCCGCCGGGAGCCGGCGCGACTCGGACTCGCCCTTGACGTCGATTTCGACGCCGGTGACGCGCTCATCACCGATCAGGCGCGAGACCTGCGCGTTGACGACGATGGGGACGCCGAGGTCCCTGACGCGGGCCACCGAGCCCTCGTGTGCGCGGAACCGGTCGCGACGGTGGACGAGAGTGACGCTGCGGGCGACGGGATGCAGGGCCAGCGCCCAGTCGAAGGCCGAGTCGCCGCCGCCGACGACCACGACGTCCTTTCCGGCGTGCGCGGCGAGCTCGGGAACGAAGTAGACGACGCCTTCGCCGACGAAGTCGGCCGCGGCGGGCAGCGGCCGGGAGGCGAAGCTGCCGAGCCCGCCGGTGATGATGACCGCACCGCAGTTGACGCGGGTGCCGTCGTCGAAGTCGAGCACCGGCCCGCGCTCGGCGTGCGTGAGCTTCTCGGCGCGGCGTCCGAGCAGGTAGTCGGGGTGGAACGGCGCTGCCTGCCGCACCAGGTTGTCGACCAGTTCGCGGCCCTTGATCTCGGGGAAGCCGCCGACGTCGAAGATGAGCTTCTCGGGGTACATGGCGGTGATCTGGCCGCCGGGCTCGGGCAGCGCGTCGGCGACGACCGTCGACAGGCCTCTGAATCCCGCGTAATACGCGGCGTAGAGACCGGTCGGGCCGGCACCGATGATGGCCAGGTCGACTTCGATATCGGGCATTCACTATCACCGACTCCGTTGGCAGGGATACCTGGATCACATGGTAACCACCAAAGCGCGCCGGTGGGACCATCCGACCGGTCGGATCGCCCGAGCCCGATCGGCGGCGCGGAGCACGCCGGCGAAGACCGGGGCGTCGGCGCCGAGATGCCATCGACCTGGAAGCGGTCGAGCGCGGACCGAGCCCCGCCGCAGTCGCCACCGCTGCGGCGCGACCGCCCTCGTGTATCCGCGGTGGCACGTTCGCACCGACGAGCGCTCCTCCACGAGCAGCGAAGACGCGAAGCCGATGGCAGGCGGCGTGCGGAACCGCCATCCTTCACTGCCGGTCCAGAACGGCCACAGCAGATCCGGCCGCCACCTGACTTCCCGGCTCCACAAGCACCTTGAGGACCCGACCGTGCTGCGGGGCGACGACCGGCGTCTCCATCTTCATGGCTTCCAGGACGAACAGGGTCTGGCCCGCCTCGACGGCCTGACCGGGCTCGACCTCGACCTTCCAGACCGCCGCCGCCAGCGGCGACTCCACGACGGCTCCTCCTGGCGGGGCCTCGATCGCCGACTGCGGCGCGGCGGCCGGCTCGGCCTGCTGGCGGTCGAACTCACCGGAGGCCTCCCAGGCGGCCCGCTCGACCGCGAACGCCGCCGACTGGCGCTCCTTGAACTCGGCTATGCCAGCCGCGTTGCGATCGAGGAAGTCCCGGTAGTCGCTGTAGCGGAACTCCCCTTCGACCGTTCTCGGCATGAACCTGCCCGCGGCCATCTCGGCCCGCAGCTCCCCCAGCTCCTCGGATTCGACCGGATACCAGCGGATCCGGTCGAAGAAGCGCAGCAGCCACGGCTTGCCCGGCTCGAACGGGCCCCGCTGGCGGTGGGTGTTCCACACCTGCACCGTGCGGCCCACGAACTGGTAGCCGCCGGGGCCCTCCATGCCGTAGACGCACAGATAGGCGCCGCCGATGCCGACGGCGTTCTGCGGAGTCCAGGTGCGCGCCGGGTTGTACTTGGTGGTCACCAGCCTGTGCCTCGGATCGAGAGGCGTCGCCACCGGAGCGCCGAGGTAGACGTCCCCGAGCCCGAGCACCATGTACTCGGCGTCGAAGAGGATCCGGTGGACCTCGTCCACATCGTCCAGCCCGTTCATGCGGCGAATGAACTCGATGTTCCACGGGCACCAGGGGGCGTCGTCGCGGACGCCGTTCATGTACCGGTCGATGGCCTCGCGGGTCGACGGGTCGTCCCACGACAGCGGCAGCCACACCTCGCGGCTCGGCACGGCGAGCTCGTCGGTCGAGGGCAGCGACTCCTCGATCCCGCCGAGCAGATCCACCAGTTCGCGCTGGCCGATCCGGGCAGGGTCGAAGTGGATCTGGAGGCTGCGGACACCCGGGGTCAGGTCGATCAGTTCCTCGCCGAGGTGCTCGGCGACCGCCTCGGCCAGCACGTGAACGCGCATGCGCAGCGCCAGATCGAGCGTGTGCGGGCCGTATTCGACCAGCACGTTGTCGTCGCCGGAGCGCCGGTAGACGGCCTCGGGGCGGTCGGGTCCGGCCGGCGACTCGGCGAGCACGGGCGGAGTGTCGTCCACCCTGGTGAAGCGGACGGTGTCGCCGGGCCGGAGCTGTCCGAGCCTCCAGCGCTCGGCGGAGGTGACGGTCGCGGGGCAGACGAAGCCGCCGAGGCTGGGCCCGTCGGGTCCGAGGAGGACGGGCATGTCACCGGTGAAGTCGACCGCTCCGATCGCGTAGGCGTTGTCGTGGATGTTGGACGGGTGGAGGCCGGCCTCGCCGCCGTCCTCTCTGGCCCATCGCGGTTTCGGGCCGGTCAGTCGGACGCCGGTACGCGCGGAGTTGAAGTGGACTTCCCAAGCGGCGGCGTAGAACTCAGCCATGTCCTCGGGTGTGAAGAAGTCCGGGGCGGCGTGCGGGCCTTCGACGACGGGCAGCTCCCACGCGTTGGTGAAGTGCGGCCGGTCGGCTTCGGCCACCGGCGCCGGTTCGGCAAGGCCGTCGGGGTCCGCGGGACGGACGACGTCGCCGGTGCGCAGCACGCCTCCGGTGAGGCCGCCGATCTCGCCGAGGGTGAAGGTGGCGGCGGAGCCGAGGTAGGCGGGGACGTCGAGGCCGCCTCGGACGAGCAGGTAGGTGCGCAGACCCCTCTGCTGGGGAGCGGCGATCGCGAGTTCGGCTCCGGCCTGGACGGTGACCGGTTCCCATTGCGACGCCCGGCGTCCGTCGACGGTGACTTCGGTGGGCGCGCCGGTGACGCAGACGAGGGTATCGGCGCTGAAGCGCAGGGTCGGGCCCTGGGCGACGCATTCGAGTCCGGGTGCGCCCTCGGGGTTGCCCAGGGCGCGGTTGCCGAGTCGGAACGAGCGGTCGTCCATCGGCCCGGAGGGCGGGAGTCCGACCTGCCAGTAGCCGACGCGGCCGGGCCAGTCCTGCACGGTGGTCTGGGTGCCGCCGCTGACGACGTCGATGCGCGGCCGCGGGTCAGCGATGTCGGCGAGGGTGGCGGTGGTGTGCTCGGCGGCGGTGAAAGCGTCGTCGGCGAGGGCGGCGGCGAGCTGGCCCTGGTTCGTCTCTATCCCGGCGACCTCGAGTTCGCCGAGCGCTCGGGCCGCCGCCGCGACCGCCGCCGCGCGGTCGGGTCCGTGGGCGATGAGCTTGGCGATCATGGGGTCGTAGTGGGGGCCGACCTCGGTCCCCGCCTCGATCCAGGTGTCGACGCGGACCCGCTCGGGCAGCCGGAGGTGGGTGACGGTGCCGGTGGACGGCTGGTGGCCCTTGCCGGGGTCTTCGGCGTAGAGGCGGGTTTGGACGGCGTGTCCGCTCGGCGTCAGCGAACACCCCATCATCGATTTGTCTTCTTGAGCGAGTCTGATCATCCATTCGACCAGGTCGATGCCGAAGACGGCCTCGGTGACCGGGTGCTCGACCTGGAGGCGGGTGTTGACCTCCAGGAACGCGACGTCTCCGCGGTCGGTGTCGTAGAGGAATTCGACGGTCCCCGCCGAGCGGTATCCGACCGAGGAGCACAGACGCCGTGCCGCCTCCCGGATCTGTTCGCGCAGCGGAGCCGGGAGGTTCGGCGCGGGGGCCTCCTCGACGACCTTCTGGTTGCGGCGCTGGAGGGAGCAGTCGCGGTCGCCGACCACGACCACGTCGCCGGCGCCGTCTCCGAAGACCTGGGCCTCGACGTGGCGGGCGCGGCGGACGAGCCGTTCGAGGAAGAGCCCGGCATCGCCGAAACCGGCCTCGGCGACGCGTTTGACGCCCTCCCAGGCCCCACGCAGCTCCTCGGCGGTCGAGGCGGGCCGCATGCCGATCCCGCCGCCGCCCGCGGTCGCCTTGAGCATGACCGGGTAGCCGATGCGGTCGGCCTCGGCCAGCGCTTCGCCGACGTCGCCGAGCAGGCCGGTGCCTGGCATGAGCGGGACTCCGGCGGCCTCGGCGGCGGCGCGGGCGGTGTGCTTGGCGCCGAACAGGTCGAGCTGTGCGGGCGTGGGTCCGACGAAGGCGATTCCGGCGGCTTCGACGGCGCGGGCGAAGGCGGCGTTCTCTGACAGGAATCCGTATCCGGGGTGGATCGCTCCGGCGCCGGTGGCCAGGGCTGCTTCGAGGACGGCGTCGGCGCGCAGGTAGGAGTCGGCCGGGGCGGGTCCGCCGATGGGGACGGCCTCGTCGGCGGCGTCGACGTGCGCGGCGCCGCGGTCGGCCTCGGAGTAGACGGCGACGGTCTTCAGGCCGAGGCGTCTGGCGGTGGCGATGACGCGGACGGCGATCTCGCCGCGGTTGGCGACGAGCAGGGTGTCGAAGGTCAAGCCGGGTCCTCCTCGGTCACGATCACCTTGATCGGCGTGGGGTTGAAGGCGTTGCACGGGTTGTTGATCTGGGGGCAGTTGGAGACGAGGGCGATGACGTCGCGCTCGGCGCGGACGGTGACCTCCAGTCCGGGGGCCGAGATGCCGTCGACGATGCCGAGGCAGCCGTCGGCCTCCACGGGCACGTTCATGAACCAGTTGATGTTGCCGGTCAGGTCCCGTTTGCCGAGGCCCCATCTGGCGCCCTCGTGGAGGAAGTTCTCGACGCAGGCGTGCTGGCTCCAGGTCTGGTGTCCGTAGCGGAGGGTGTTGGACTCTTTGGAGCAAGCGCCGCCGATGGTGTCGTGGCGGCCGCAGTTGTCGGCGGTGATCGTCGCCATGGGACGGTGCTCGACGTCGCGCAGGACCGATCCGGTGGTGAGGAACAGGTTGCCGGCGGCGGCGACGGTGTTCTGGGCGCTGTAGCGCAGGTCGGTGTCGTGCGCGTCGTAGAGCAGGAAGTCGACGGCCTGGTTGCCGCCGAGGTCGACGATGGTGAGCGACCGCCCGGCCTCGACGATGCCGGACCAGGGCGCGCGGGCGGCGACGACGTGCTCGGCGAGGGTCTTGGCGGTCATACTGCGGCTCCGAGGAATTCGGCGGTGTTGGACAGGGCTCGGCGAATCTCGGGTGTGGAGGTCCACAGGGGGTCGCCGGGGGCGGTGGGCCGGTCCTTCCATGCGAGGACGCGAAGGCTGGTGGCGGTGTATTCGTCACGCGGGTCGAGCGGGTGGGGGGTGTTGGCGAGCAGGAGCAGCAGCGGGGCCTCGGCGCGGAGGCGGACGCGCTTCCCGGCTCCGGCGCCGCCGGTCCAGTGGAGGCGGCCTTCCTCGTCCGCCTTGACGCCCTTGAAGAGGCTGACCACCGGCGGCAGGTCGCGGGCGGTGAGGGCGTGTTTGGCGGCGGCGAGCTTGAGCAGCTCGCGGGCGGCGGGGGTGGTGCTCCAGGGGCTGCCGTCGCCGTAGCGCTCCCGGTTCTGGGCGGCGGTGGCGGCGCCGCAGAAGGTGTCGTGGCGGCCGGATTCGTCCAGTGCGAGGCTGGCGAGCGCGCGGCCCTGGTCGGACAGGAGGAGGCCGCCCTCGCCGAGGTAGGCGCTCCATTGGACCTTGACGGTGTCGGCGACGCACAGGCGCTCCCAGGGCCGTCCGGCCCAGGCGAGTGCGATCTGGGCGCAGGCGTCGCCGTCGAGGTCGGTGAGTTCGACTACGGTGCCCGGCGCGAGGACCTTGTGGGTGTAGCCGCCGCCGCGGACGGTCTCGGCCCACACCATGTGCTCGTCGGCGAGCTCGCCCGGAACCCCGGGAAAAGCGCTCGCTGGAACCCAGGGGCGGTCGAGTGCGGTCGATGCGGCCTCCTGCGCGCGGGCGTGTTCTCGGGCGGCATAGGTCGTCGAAGTCGAGGAATCAGTCATCGTGGCCTCCGATTTCGAATTTCTATCGTTTGATAGAAACTACAGTTCGTTGCGATCGGGGGAATTGCCTTCATGTTTCGTCGCGGTTTCCTACCGCTCACGAACGAGGGGCGCGGGCTCCGCCCGCGCCCCTTCGTCCGCGCTCAGCTCAGTCCTCGGCCCCCACCGGAACCTTCTCCGGCTGGGCCTGGATCGGGACCGAGGCCGGCGCCGTCAGCGCGGCCCTCGCCGGACGCACCAGAGCGGCGACCGCGTAGGCCGCGAGTCCGCTCGCGACGGCGATGAACGTGGGCCAGCCGTCGAAGGCCGGTGTCACCACGTCGTTCGCGAAGTAGAGCAGGTCGTTCGGTGCACCGTAGATCGTGGGCGTGACCGCGAAGAGCACCAGCCGGACTCCGGTGCCCACCGCGATCGCGGCCAGGGCCGCGACCGCCCCGCCGCGCCGCCAGTAGTGGCCGACGATGAACGGCACGGCCAGCCCGGCGAGCATGAGGTCGAACGCCAGCGTGAGCAAGATGCCGGTCTGCGGCACCCGGACCGCCATGACCACCGACAGGATCACGATCGGGAACATCGCCCATCGGCTCGCGCGCAGCAGCGGGTCCTTCCCGGCACCGAAGATCTTCAAGCCCGGAAGCCTGCCGTTGTCGGTGTCGCGGATCCCGGCGATGTTGCGGGCGACGACCGCGCCGGTCCCGAGGATGGCCCCGTTGGCGGTCGAGCACGAGGCGGCCACGATCGCCGCCAGCACCGCCATGGCCAGCCCGGTGGGCGCGTGGTCTTCGAGGAGGGTGAACAGCACGGCCTCTCCCCCGTCCGCTCCGACGATGTCGACCGCCGAGAGCGCCACGTAGGTGAACGGGATGCCGATGAGGAGCGTGCCGGCCGCCCCGAGGAAGCAGGCGCGGCGCGCGACCTGCGGGCTCTTGGCGGCGAAGATGCGCTGCATGAAGTCGATGGCCACGATGTCGCCGACGCCGAGCGCGATGAGGGTCGCCCAGTTGATCGGCGCGCCTCCGGCCGTGGAGGTCAACTGCTCGAAGTCGAAGGCGCCCATGCCCTCCGGCACGGAGATGCCATGGGTGAGGGCGACCCACGCGAACAGGGCGGCGGTGGCGACGACGGTGATGGCCATCTGCGCGGCGGCGGTGTACGCGTCGGCGAACATGCCGCCGGCGACCGTGTAGGTGAGCACCACCGCGACGATGAGGAGCACTCCGATCGAATAGTCGATGCCGAGGAAGTGCTCGAACAGGAAACCGCCCGCGACGAGGTTCCCGGCGAGGAGGACGACATAGGCCACGACCATGAGGACCGAGGAGGAGACCTCGACCTGTCGGCCGTAGCGGCGGGCGTACCAGTCGGGCAGGGTGAGGAGTTTCGCGGCGTTCATGGGCTTGGCGAAGAAGATGCCGGTGAGCACCAGGCAGAGGGCGAGGCCGATGGGCAGGCTGGCTCCGGCCCAGAAGCCGAAGCCGTAGGCGAGGTCGGTGTTGCCGAGGGTGGCGTTGGAGTCGACGGCCTGGGCCATGAGCCCGGCGGCGACGAGCGGCAGACCGAGCGTGCGGCCTGCCACGAGGTAGCGTCCGGAGTCGCCCTCGACCTTGCGGGAGACCGCGAGACCGATGGCCAGGACGATGAGGATGGAGAGTCCTACACCGAGGAGTATCATCAGGAACCTTCCGGGAGCCGATTTCTATCAATTGACAGAAATCAACCGCCTCGGGGTTTCGATCGGTCGATAGAATTTATTTCGTTCACATGAATCTCTCCGCACAAGTGAAACATGCACGTGTGAGTCGATCCGGCGAAGCGCTTCCACATGCGCCGGGGGAGGTCGCCCGCTCGGTCGAGACGCGCGGAGTCCGCATGGCCTGCATTAGACTTGGCCGCGCACCACGGACAGGAAGGCACAACCGATCTCGATGGCAGCGAAAGAGCCCATGACAGAGCGACCCCGGCGGCGAGTGGGCCGCCCCCGCGTCGCCCCCGAGGACGACGGCGCCGAACCCCGCGAGCAGATCCTCGCCGCCGCCGCCGAACTCTTCACGACCCAGGGCTACACCGCCACCTCCACGCGGGCGATCACCGCGAAGGCCGGCCTCCGCCAGGCCAGCATGTACTACTACTTCGCCTCGAAGGAGGAGCTGCTTCGCACCCTCCTCGAAACCACCGTGGCCCCGTCCCTCGAATTCGCCCGCTGGGCGCTGACGGAGCGCGAGGCGATGGCCGAGGCCCGCTTGTGGGCGCTGACCCGCATCGACGCCGCCCAGCTGGCCGGAGCCCGGCACAACCTGGGGGCACTCTACCTGCTGCCGGAGGTGCGCCGCCCCGCCTTCGAGTCGTTCCGGGACCTGCGCGACAGGCTGCGCGACACCTACAAGCAGCTGCTGAGCCAGACCGCCGCCGGCCTCCTCTACACGCCAGGCGAGCTGCACCAGCGTTCGCGACTCGTCTTCGGCCTGGTCGAAGGCGTCATCCTCGCCCGCCAGGACAACGCGACCGTCTCCGACCCGGTCTGCTTCTCGGCCGACGTCGCCGACGGCGCGATGCGCCTCGCCGACGTCGGCGACATGTCCGAGGCCAGGAAGCAGGGCATGAGCCTGTGCGCGGACTGGCTGGGCCGGTCGGCGCACTACAGTGGTCACGGCGAGGACGAGGCGGGCGGCGAATGACGGCCAAGAAGGCACTGATCACCGGCATCAGCGGACAGGACGGCTCGTATCTGACCGAGCTGCTGCTGGCCAAGGACTACGAGGTCCACGGGATCGTCCGGCACACCTCGTCGCTGATCGCCAACACCTCCCGCCTCGCCCCGGTCTACCAGGACCCGCACGAGTCGGGACGCCGGCTCTTCCTCCACAAGGGCGATGTGACCGACGCCGGGCTGCTGGTCAACCTCATCCGCGACATCCGACCGGAGGAGATCTACAACCTGGCCGCGCAGAGCCACGTGCGTGTCAGCTTCGACCTGCCCGACTACACCGCGAACGTCACCGCGCTCGGCGCGATCCGGTTGCTGGAGGCGGTGCGCGCCTCGGGGATCGACACCCGCGTCTATCAAGCGTCCACTTCGGAGATGTTCGGTCTCACCGCCCCGCCCCAGGACGAGCGGGCCCCGTTCCATCCGCGCAGCCCTTACGGCATCGCGAAGCTGTTCGCGCACTGGTCGACCGTCAACTACCGCGAGTCCTACGGCATGTTCGCCGTCAGCGGCATCGCGTTCAACCACGAGAGCCCGCGCCGCGGCGAGACGTTCGTGACCCGCAAGATCACCAGGGCGGTCGCCCGCATCAAGGCCGGCATCGAGAAGCGTGTCTACCTGGGCAATCTCGACGCGGTCCGCGACTGGGGCTACGCGCCGGAGTACGTCGAGGCGATGTGGCTCATGCTCCAGCACTCCGAGCCGGTCGACTACGTCGTCGCAACCGGGCGGTCCGCCACCGTCCGCGACTTCGCCGAGGCCGCCTTCGCCCACGCCGGGCTCGACTGGCGCGACCACGTCGAGCACGACGACCGGTACGAACGGCCCGCGGACGTCCCCGAGCTCATAGGCGACCCCTCGAAGATCGCCCGCGAGATCGGCTGGAAGGCGAAGGTCCACTGGGACGAGCTGGCCCGCATCATGGTCGACGCCGACCGCGCCGCGCTCGGCGAAGGCGCCTGAGGATTTCGGGCAGCCGATACGGGCTTGGGTCCACGCTCGAATGGATACGATCGCGGGCATGACCGAATTCAACGCACCGATCGAACTGAACGACGGCGTTTCCATGCCCCGCATCGGATACGGGACCTACAAGGTCGGAGACGACAAGGCGCGGCAGACCGTCGAGACGGCCCTGGAGCTGGGTTACCGGCTGGTGGACACCGCCGAGATGTACGGCAACGAGGTCGGCGTCGGCTCCGCCGTCGCGAACTCCGGACTCCCCCGCGCCGACGTGTTCCTTACCAGCAAGCTCTGGAACGACCACCACGGCTACGACTCGGCCCGCCGGGCTCTGGAGGCGTCCCTCGAACACCTCGGCACCGACTACATCGACCTGTACATGATCCACTGGCCGTCCCCGAAGCAGGACCTGTACGTCGAGACGTTCCAGGCGCTGCTCAAGGCGAAGGAGGAGGGCCTGATCCGCTCGGCCGGGGTGTCCAACTTCCTGCCCGAGCACCTTGAACGGGTCAAGGACGAGACCGGCGCGTGGCCGTCGGTCAACCAGGTCGAACTGCACCCGTACTTCAACCAGCCGCGCCTGCGGGCCTGGCACGCCGAAAGGGGCATCGCCACCGAGTCGTGGGGGCCGCTGGGCCAGCGCACCGGCTCGCTGCTGCACGAGCGGGCGGTGGTCGACGCGGCCACGGCCCACGAGAAGACCGCCGCGCAGGTGGTCATCCGCTGGCACCTCCAGCGCGAGTGCGTGGTCATCCCGAAGTCCTCGCACACCGAGCGGATCGCCGAGAACCTCCAAGTGTTCGACTTCGCGTTGACCGAAGAGGAGCTCGACGCCATCGACGCCCTCGAAACGGGCGAGCGTCAGGGCATCGACCCCGGCGGCCACGAGAGGTGAACCGGTGCTGATCGCTCTGCTGCACAGCCCGCTGACCGGCCCTGCCGCGTGGGAGCCGGTGGCCGCCTCGCTGCGCCGGCGCGGCCTGCGCGTGGTGGCGCCGACGCTCGTGGAGGCATTCGACGCCGACCCGCCCTACCATCGGGCGATCGCAGGCCGGGTCGGTCGGCAGATCGCCGAAGCCGGGCCCGACGGCCCTGTGACGCTGGTGGCGCACAGCGGCGCCGGTGCGCTGCTGCCCGCGATCGCCGCGGCGGTCCCGCAGGTCGAGGGTGCGGTGTTCGTCGATGCGCTGCTGCCTCACCCGGGCCGGAACTGGTTCGCGACCGTTCCTCCGGAGATGCGCGAGCACCTGAAGGGCCTGGTCGACGGGGACCGTCTGCCGAGGTGGAGCGACTGGTTTCCGCCCGAGGTGATCGAAGGGCTCCTCCCCGATCCCGAACAGCGCCGCCGCTTCATCGGGGAGCTGCCGCGGACGCCGCTCGCCTATTTCGAGGAGACCGCGCCTTCGCCGGAGTCATGGCCGCCGCGGCGATGCGCCTACGTGCGTCTCAGCGACGGCTATCGCGACGAGGAGGCCGAGGCGTCCCGACTGGGCTGGCCGGTCCGCCGCCTCGACGGCGATCACCTCTCGATCATGACCCGGCCCGAAGCGGTGGCCGAGATCCTCGACGGGCAGGTCAACGACCGGTGGTGAGGCCGAGGCCGTCGGCCGTCTCCACGACGGCGTCGACGACCTCGTCGCCGGCGACCAGAGCGGGATCGTTGTGGCCGGTCGCCTCGACGTGGACCAGGGTCACCGGGGTTCCGGCCGCCTCGGCGGCCCCGGCGACGGCCTTGCTCTGGTCGGCCGGGACGATCTCGTCGGCGTCGCTGTAGACGACGGTGACCGGTGCGCCGTTGGAAGCGAGGTCCTCGACGACGGGGAAGCGGTCGCGCAGGATCAGGTCGACAGGGAGTAGTGGGTAGTGCTCCTTGCCGGCGTCGGCCAGGCTCGTGAACGGCGAGCGCAGCACGAGCGCGGCAGGGTCGACCTCAGTGGACAGTCTAGTGACGACGCCGGCGCCGATGCTCTCGCCGAACAGGGCGATCCGGTCGGCCGCGAAGCGTTCCCGCAGGTGGCCCCAGGCGGCGCGGGCGTCGTCGTACAGGCCGTTCTCACTCGGTGAACCGGGATTGCCGCCGTAGCCGCGGTACTCGAGCAGCAGCACGGTGAACCCTTCGGCGGCGAGCGCCCGGCCGAGTGGCGCTCGTCCGGCCCGGTTCCCGGCGTTCCCGTGTGCCACCAGGACGGCCGCTTCTCGGTCGATGGATGGTTCGGGAGCGAACTCCCAGGCGGTGAGGTCCAGCCCGTCGGCGGTGTGCAGCGTGACCGCGGCGGCGTCGGGAGGGACGGACGGGGTCGACTCATCGGGGTGGTAGATGAGTGACCGCTGCCCGAACCAGACGGCGAGGAACACCAGCGCCACGACGATGAGGACGATGACGGACACGCGCACGATCCCGGCCCAGGGCATACCCGTATTATGCCGCCCCGCGGCCGGCACGTCGCCAGACGCCTCGACTGTTGCTGCAGAGCCGAGTCAGAAGTTCACTTCCCATACAGTGACTTCAAGGGAGTCGACCAGTGTCAGGCCCTCGTCTCTCTGGTTGTCGTGCATGTCACCTACCGGTACGAATTCGACGGTGACGCCTGTCGCCTCAGCGGGGACCTCGAACACGGTCTTCTCCATCACCGCATTGCCGGTGGCGTTGCGCTTGGTCCAATCCACCGGCGCATAGGTCGAATCGCCATCCGACACCCTTACGGCCCGTTCCAGATCGAGCAGCCAACTCGCCTTTCCCTCGAAGGACGACTCGGAACCGCACCACCTGAACGCGACGACGATGAAGACAGTGCCCTCGGTCGCCCAGCCCCGATCCTCGTTCCAGACACCCCGGGTGACCTCACCCCAAGGGCTGGTGCAGGTCGTATGCCAAATGGACTCGCTACTCCGCATGAGGACGTCTTCGTACTCGTATCCGTCGAGCTCGAAGGCGCCCAGTTCGACTTCGTTGTAGTAGGCGAGGACCGGGTCGACCTGCTCACCGGTGCGGAAGTCGAGTCCCTGGGCGCGACCATCGTCCTCGACCCACAGCACAGCGTCCTCACCGGCTCGAACGCTGACCGCGACGAAACCGCCGCGCGGCGGCAGGGCTTTCAGATCGATCCGCCGGTCTCCGGCCTCGACCCAGACTTCGAGCGGGCCGCCGCCGTCTTCCGGCTGATGGGTCGGGGTGAGCGCGAGCTGATTGATCAAGAGCTCCGCGCCGTCGACGAGCAGTGGCAGATCGGCCAGCCGCTCGGTCTGCTCGGCCATGTGCTCAGGGACTTCGTCGACGGCGAATTGGCACAGCATGGTGACCGCGAAGTGCGCTCCCATCAGGTCCGCACCGGCGTCCCCCAGCCAGGCCTCATCTTCCCGGCCGCACCAAGGGTTCTCACTAGAGCCGGTGAAGATCTCATAAACTCCGGTGGTCTCGAGCGGTTCGATCTCGGCGCAGGCGGTCGCGCTCAGCATCACTGCGGCGAGCGGGGCGAGGGTCGTCAGCGACTTGCACGAAAGGGGCACGCGGTGACCATAAGCGAGCACGCTTCGTGAATCTTCAATAGACGGTTCAACCGATGCCGTGGCGGACGGCCCACAAGGCCGCCTGGGTCCGGTCGGCCGCGTCGATGCGGCGGAGCAGGTTCGTCACGTGCGTCTTCACCGTCTTCTCGGAGACCCCCAGCGCCCTTGAGATCTGGCGGTTCGTCTGCCCCTTGGCGATCAGGCCCAGCACCTGCCGCTCGCGCGGCGTCAGCGACGGCGCGGCGGCGCCCGAGCCACCTGCCATGAGCCCTCGCATCGCCGCGGGCGCCAGGAGCGCCTGTCCGGCGTGGACGGTCCGGATGGCGGCCGCCAGCGCGTCGGGATCAATGTCCTTGTAAACGAATCCGGCCGCGCCCGCCTCGATCGCCGCGGGCACTCGCTCGCCGTCGGTGGCCGATGTCAGGACGATGATCCGGGGCGCGCCCTCGTCGAGGCGCTCCAGCACACTCTGGCCGTCGACTCCGGGCATCTTGAGGTCGAGGAGCACCACGTCCGGTTCGGATGCGGCGATTGCCTCCAGCGCCTCCTCGCCGTCCCCGGCCTCGCCGACGACCTCGAAATCCGCTTCGAGCTGGAGGTAGGCGCGCAACCCCTGCCTGACCACGGGGTGGTCGTCGACGAGCAGGAGTCGGATCAGGTCAGTCACGGTTCAGCTCCAAGGTGACGACGGTGCCATCGCCCGATGCGGTGGCGACGTCGAGCGAGCCGCCGAGGGCCTTGGCCCGCTCGCGCATCGACAGCAGGCCGAGCCCGCGTGTGGCGGCTTCGTCGGCGTCGAAGCCCTCCCCGTCGTCAGCGACGCTGATGCGCTCGGCGTCGACCGTGACCTCGACGCGGCGGGCGCGGGCGTGCCGGAAGGCGTTCCCGAGGGCCTCTTGGACGAGCCGGAGCACTTCCACCTCCTGTTCGCGGGACAGGTCGACCGGTGCGTTCACGGTGAAGACCACGTCGGTGTCGTGGAGCCTGTCGAGCAGGGCTGCGTGGCGGCGCAGCGTCTCGACTAGGCCGTGGGCGTCGAGGTCGGCCGGGCGCAGTTCGACGATGACCGCTCGCAGCTCGGCGATGGCGTCGGCCGCGAGCGTCTCGACCTCGTCGAGCCGTTCGGACGCGGCGGCCGGGTCGGTGTCGACCAGTCTCGCGGCCGCCCTCGTCGACAGGCGCAGCGAGAACAGGCGCTGCATGACCGCGTCGTGGAGTTCGCGGGCGAGCCGGTTGCGTTCCTCGACGACGGTCAGCTCCCGGCTGCGCTCGTAGAGGCGCGCGTTGGTGAGCGCGATGGCCGCGTGCGAGGCGATGAGCTCGATCAGCTCGGTGTCGGCCTCGCTGAAACCGGGCTTGCCGAGGTCGTTGGTGAGCACCACGATTCCCAGCGTCCGCTCACCGTCGCGGATGGGGACGCCGAGCAGCGCCGCCATCTTGGGGTGGGCCTTGGGCCACCACTGGTAGCGCGGGTCGCGGCGCAGGTCCGGCAGGCGGATCGGCTCGGACTCGGTGAGGATCGCCGCGAGCATCCCGTGCTGGCGGGGCAGCGGCCCGATCTCCAGGCGCTGCTCTTCGCTGATGCCGTCGGTGATGAACTCGGCGAAGCCGCCGGCCTCGTCGGGGATGCCGATGGCGGCGTAGTCGGCGCCGACCAGGCGCCGCGCCGAGGACACGATCACCTCCAGCACCTGCGAGACCGACAGGTGGCGGGTGATCGCGCCGACTGCGGCCGACAACTCGTGCAGCAGTGCCGTGGAGTCGGAACGGGAAGCGGTCACGCCCTCAAACCTAGTCGAGTCCGGCGCCCGCGCACTCGGACGCTGGTCTTAAGACCACCGCAGTGGGACCACCGCGACTTCAGCCGGATGTGCGACGCCGCCCGCGGCCATAGCGTCATAGCCATGAACACCAACGAATCTCGCACCGCCGTCATCACCGGCGCTTCGGCCGGACTCGGCGAAGCGCTCGCCGAGCAGCTGGCCGGGCGCGGCTGGAACCTGATCCTCACCGCCCGCGGCGAAGAGCGCCTGGCGAAGGTCGCCGAGCGGCTCGACGCGAGGCACCTCGCCGGGAACCTGGCCTGGGATCGGGCCCACCGCGAACGACTCATCGCTCTGGCCGAGGGCCGGGTCGACCTGCTCGTCAACAACGCCTCCACGCTCGGCGAGCTGCCGATGCGGCGGCTCGCCGAAGCGGACCTGGAGGTCTGGCCCGAGGTGTACGAGCTGAACGTGCGCGTCCCGCTCCACCTGGCGCAGCTCGCCCTCCCGTCGTTGCGGGAACAAGGCGGCGCGATCGTGAACATCACCTCCGACGCGGCCACCGGTCCCTATGAGACCTGGGGCGCCTACGGGTCGTCGAAGGCCGCGCTCGATCAGCTCTCGAACGTGCTCGCCGCGGAGGAACCCGACGTGCGGGTCTGGGCGATCGACCCCGGCGAGATGCACACCCGGATGCTCGCGGACGCGGTCGGCGAGGAGGAGTCGGCGCAGGCGCCCCCGCCGTCGGAGGCCGCCGCGCTCATCGCCGCGATCATCGAATCCCGCCCGGCCGGCGGCCGTATCGAGGCCCGGTATTTCGAACCACCCCGAGGAGCCCAGGAATGAGCACGACGTCGACCTTCCCCTTCGCGTTCGCGCTGGACGCCGCCCTGGAGGCGAACCAGCCCGCCGAGGTGCGCGGATCCTCCCGCTCGGATGTGCGGATGCTCGTGACCGACAAGGCCGCCGGACGCATAGCGCATCACCGGTTCGACGACCTCCCCGCGCTGATCCGCCCCGGCGACCTGCTCGTCGTGAACAACTCCACGACGCTGCCGGCGTCGGTGCCGACCAAGCACGGGTGGCGGATGCACTTCTCCTCGACCCGCCCTGACGGCTCCTGGCTGGTGGAGCTCCGCGACGGTCCGCGCCCCTACCTGGGCGAGGTCCCCGACCGCGTCGTCCACCTCCCCGGCGGCGTCAAGCTCCAACTGGAAGAGCGTTTCGGCAGGCGGCTGTGGGCGACCCGGCCGCCGGTGGACTCCGTCCCCGAATACCTGGCGCGCCACGGCAAGCCGATCCGCTACTCCTACATCGACCGCGACTGGCCGCTGTCGGCCTACCAGACCGCGTTCGCGACCGTCCCGGGATCGGCCGAGATGCCCAGCGCCGCAAGGCCCTTCACGCCGGAGCTCGTGACGCGCCTGGTGTCGGCGGGGGTGGCGATAGCCCCGATCACACTGCACACCGGGGTGGCGTCCCTCGAAAGCGACGAGGACCCCTACCCCGAGTGGTTCGAGGTCGGCGAGTTCACCGCGCGTGTGGTGAACTCCGTCAAGGCCTCCGGCGGCAGGGTCATCGCGGTCGGCACGACGGCGGTGCGCGCCTTGGAGAGTGCCGTGGACGGCGGCGCCGTCGCCGCGGCCTGGGGCCACACCGACCGGATCGTCTCCTCGGCCGACCCGCCGGTGGTCGTCGACGGCCTACTCACCGGCTTCCACGAGCCGCGTTCGACGCACCTGTCGATGCTGGAGGCACTGTTCGACACCGAGCTGCTGCGCGAGTCCTACGCCGCCGCCATCGAGGCGCGCTACCTGTGGCACGAGTTCGGCGACGTCCATCTCATCGCATGAGGGACGCGCGGCGCCTGTGGCGCGTCAGCGCAGGAACGGTGGCGGCGGCCTGGATGCTCCAGATCGCCGTCACCGTCCACGTGCTCGGTGCCGCTTCGGCTTCCGCTCTGGCGGTGACGGTCCTGTGCGGGACCGCCCCTATGCTGCTGCTCATGCCGGTGGCCGGGGCGGTGGCCGACCGCTTCGACGTCCGCCGGACCGCGCTCGCCTCAACGGCCGGGCAGGTGGTGTGCCTCGCCGCGGCGGCCATCGCGATCGCCTACGCCTCGCTGCCGGCCCTGACCGGCGTCTACGCGCTCCAGGGCATGACGGCGGCGTTCTGGACGCCGCTGCGGCAGCGGTGGCTCTACTCCGTCGTCGCTGTCGAGGACCGCGCCAAGGCCAACGCCTCCCTGGGCTCGCTCAGCGGTGTCATGACCTTGGCCGGCGCGATCGGTGGCGGACTGCTGTCATCGGTGAGCCCGACCCTCGCGGCGGCCGCGGCCTCGCTGCTGGCGGCGCTGGCATTCGGGCAGCTGGCGCTGATCCCCCGGCCCGCGGGAGGCCGCGCCGCTCCCGCGCGGACGTCGACACTGTGGTCAGACCTGCGCGAAGGTTTGCGCGCCGCCCGGGACCTCCCTTTGGCCCGGTCCGTGATCTGGGCGGGCATCGCCTGGGGTTTCATCGGCGGCGGCTACACCGTAATGCTGGCCGCGCAGGTCACCGACGGACTGCGCGGCGGTCCGGTCGTCCTCGGGATCATGTTCGCCGCGGACGGCCTCGCCATCATCGCCGGGACGTTGCTCGCGGGCCGCCTCCGACCCCGTGCTCATCTGCCGGTGTGGGCGGTCGGCTACGTCGTCCAAGGCCTCCCGTGGGCAGCGCTGTTCCTCGCCCCGAATCTGCCGGCGGCGTTCGCGTGCCTGGCGCTCATGCGCCTGGCGAGCGGCTGCATCATCGGCCTGGACAACACGATTCTGCTGGCGACGGTCCCCGACGAGCTGCGAGGCCGCATCGCCTCGGTCCACCACGCCACCTACAGCGCCGTCGGGCGCCTGTCGCTGGCCGCGATCGGCGGCGCGTTGAGCCTGGTCGGCCTGTCGACCGTCGGTGTCGTGACGGGTCTGGTGTCGGCGACCATCGGCGCGGCCTGGTGGTGCGCCTCAGGTCGCCGCGCGCGCGGCGCCTACCTGGGGTCGACGTAGATGTCGGGCTGGAACTCGGTCTGTCCGGGTACGACCGCGTATCCGGACAGGTCGGTGACGCCCTCGGCCGCCAGGACGTCTTCGACGAGCACCGCGTTGCCGGTGTAGGCGTCCGGGGATTTCCGGAGGATCGCCAGGGCGGCGTCGGCGACGATCTCGGGCTTGCGGCTGCGCTCGATCATGGGCGTGCCTCCGAGCGCGAACTCGACCGCGGCGGTGGCGATCGTGGTGGCCGGCCACAGGCAGTTGGCGGCGACGCCGGGCTCGGTGCCGGCCGCGCCGAGGGTCATGATCGTCATGCCGTACTTGGTGGCCGTGTAGGGGCCGCCGTCGAACCACTTCGGGTCGGTCGCCAGCGGCGGGGCGATGGTGAGCAGGTGGGCGTGGTCGGACTCGCGCAGGTGCGGCAGAGCGGCCGAGAGGGTGGCGAAGGTACCGCGCAGGTTGACCTGCGAGATGAGGTCGAATCTCTTGAGGCTCATCTCGCCGACGGGGGTGAGGTCGAGAGCGGAGGCGTTGTTGACGCAGATGTCGAGCCCGCCGAATTCGGAGGCGGCGCGGTCGACGGCCTCGGTGACGGCTTCGGCGTCGCGCAGGTCGCCGATGATCGGGAGGGCCTGCCCGCCGGCCTTCTCGACCTCGGCAGCGGTCTCGTATACGGTGCCGGGGAGTTTCGGGTGCGGCTCGCCGGTCTTGGCGAACACCGCCACCTTGGCTCCGGCCGCGCCGAGCGCGACGGCGATGGCCTTGCCGATGCCGCGGCTGGCGCCGGTGACGAACGCGGCGCGCCCGGCGAGGGGACGATTGTTCACGGCTGGCTCCATTGCTCTGCCTCCAGGTCTGTCGGTTGAAACCGAATCCTACTAATGGGTAACTTACAGGTCGACGGACCACAGCGCCACCCCGACACGGGCTTGAGTCAAGCGACCTCCGGCTGGAACCGGGGGCCCTGACTCCCGGCGCGACCGTTGCTTGAGCTTCTCTTGGGCTGCAACTCCGGCCCGCGCCCGCGCCATCCGCTTGCGGTAGCGTTCCAGGGCCTTGCCTTGGAAACTCACTGCATCAGCATTGGTGGCGAGATCGACGATCCCCGGTCGACCCCGATTCGGGAAACCAGCTGAACGAAAGCTGTGAGCCGGTGCGGAAGTGGTGTGGAAACAGGCGCGGCCCCTGTCGGCAGCCGGTGCCCTGAAATAGGCTGGGCTCGCAACCGAATGCAGGCAGAGTCAGCGACAAGGAGCGGTGGATGTCTTCGACAAGTGGGCCCGCCGGAGCCACACCCCCCGAGGTGCCGCTCCGGTCGGACGGGTCTGCGGCGCGGCTCCTCGTCGTGGACGATGAAGAGAGCTTGGCGGACCTGCTGGTCGAAGCCCTCTCCTTCCAGGGCTACGACGTCGCCTCGGCCCCCTCGGGCGCCGAAGCGCTCGCCGCGGTCGACACCTCGCGGCCGGACCTGATCATCCTCGACGTCAACATGCCCGGGCTCGACGGCTTCGCCGTCGCCGATCGCCTGCGCTCGACCGGCGACAAGACCCCGATCATCTTCCTGACCGCCCGCACCGCACCAGACGACCTGCGCGAGGGCTTCGGGAGCGGCGGCGACGACTACTTGATGAAGCCGTTCCGGCTCGAAGAGCTGTCGCTGCGGGTCTCGGCGGTCCTGCGCCGCACGCTCGGCACCGATGCCGGCAATCCGCGCACCGACGACACCGTGACCGTCGCCGACCTCTCACTCGACCTCGCCGCACACCAGGTGACGCGGGGCGGCAAGACGGTCGACCTGTCCCCCACCGAGTTCCGCCTGCTGCGGTACCTGGCCGCGAACGCCGGACGCGTAGTATCCAAACAGGAGTTGCTGAAGCAGGTGTGGGGCTATGACTTCGACACCGAGTCGAGTCTTGCCGAGACGTACGTGTTCTACCTGCGCCGCAAGATCGACAAGCTCGGGCCGCGGCTCATCCACACCGTCAGGGGCGTCGGCTACATGCTGCGCCCGCCGCAGGAGTAGGCCGTGGCGATCCGCACCAAGATCGCGGCGGCGATGGCGGTCCTGCTCATCGTCGCGGTGGGCATCATCGGCTTCGTGACGGTCAAGACGGTGTCCGACCACCTGTTCGGCCAGGTCGACTACCGGATCGAGGAGTATGTCTCGCACCTGGCCGAGCCGCCCCAGGGCAATCAGACCGAGGACTTCGGCTACTCGGACTTCGCCCTGCTGATCTACGACGAGTCCGGCGAGCTCTTCCTGGTCCATCGCGCGGGCTATATCGGCGACCCGTATTCACTGCCCGACGTGCCCACGGTGCCGGACGACGACGGCTTCTTCAATGTCGAAGGCGTCGACGGCGACACGACCTACCGCGCCGTCACCACGCACGACGAGTTCATCGTCCAGGGCAGGCCCGTCGACATCGTGATCGCCACGCCGATCGACGACGTGGAGGCGACAATCGGGACCCTGAACCGCACGGTGATCGTCACCGGCGCGTTCGTAGGCGCCCTCGGCATCGCCGTCGCGTGGATCATCACCCGCCGCGGCATGCGTCCGGTCGACCGGATGGTCGCCGACGCCGAGACCGTGGCCTCCGGCCGGCTCGACCACCGAATCACGCCCGCCGACCAGCGCACCGAGATGGGCCGGCTCTCCTCGGCGCTCAACTGGATGGTGTCGCGACTGACCGAGGCGATCTCTGAAAGGGACCGCCAACACGAGCGGCTGCGGCAGTTCGTCGCAGACGCCGGACACGAGCTGCGCACGCCGCTGACCGCGATCGGCGGCTACGTGCAGCTCTACCAGTCCGGGGCAGCCGCCGAGGGCGAGAAGCTCGACCGGGCCATGGACCGCATCGGCTCGGAGAACGCCCGGCTCGCCAAGCTCGTCGACGACCTCATGGTGCTCTCCCGCCTCGACGAGGAGGTCGGCGGCGACCGCGAGCTCGTGGAACTCGTCCAACTCGCGCAGGACGCGGTCGACGACGCCGAGGTGGCCGACCCCGACCACTCGGTCGCGCTGCGCGCCGACGAGCCGATCACTGTGGTCGCCAACGAAGGCCAGCTGCGGCAGGTCCTGGTCAACCTGCTGTCCAACGCCCGCGTCCACACCCCGGCGGGCACGCACGTCGACGTCTCCGTCGAAAGCGACGACGCATGGGCGGTCCTCAAGGTCACAGACCATGGGCCCGGCATCCCCGAGGATCACCGCCGGAGGATCTTCGACCGGTTCTACCGGGCCGACCCGTCACGCTCGCGCGCCACAGGCGGCTCGGGCCTCGGACTGTCCATCGTGACCTCGATCGTCGCCGGGCATGGCGGCGAACTGCGCCTGGAGAGCACTGAGGGCGAGGGCACCACTATCGAAGTGCGAATCCCGAAGGCGCAGCTCGAATAGCGATCGCTCAGCCTCAACGCCTCAGCCCAGGTCCCTCGCGCGAGCGCCAGGAGATTCCAGCAGTCGTCACGCGAACAGAAGGGGGCGGGCCCTGCGGGCCCGCCCCCTTCGCGCATTCGACAGCGCTACCAGAGCCTGATCGTCACGACCTCGGGATCGTGGTCGGAGACTCCGTAGCGGCCGTACTCCGGCTCCTCACCGAAGGCGGAGGCGTCGGCGGGGTAGTCGGAGTTGATGTGGGCGCTGGTCGCGTCGGTGATCTTCCAAAGCAGCGCGGGCGAGGCCCACAGCTGGTCGAGGGTCTGGGCCTGACCGTTGAACGTGTAGCCGTAGGCGGCCTCCGGGTGCTGCCACAGCGCCCGGTCGTACAGGTTCCACAGGCCCGAGTCCTCATAGAGCACCGCGAGCTGGTCCGACGGACCGGTCCAGTCACCGGTGATCGTCTCCCCCTCGGCGTACGGGTCGTCCGGGCGAGGGAAGACGTTCAGGTCGCCGCCGGCGAGCACCTTGGCCCAACGGTTCTCGTCGAGGATGGCATCGCTGATCGCGGCCAGGTAGGCGGCCTGCTCGGTGCGGTGCAGCACCCGCCGGTCGGGACCTGACGAGAAGTGGTTGTTCACCAGGAAGATCTCGGTCCGCCTGTGACCACCCTTGAGGACGAACTCGGCCACCTGCGCGGGGCGACTGAACACGTCCCCGCCGTCGCAGGCTCGGGGACCGGAGCTCGTGCACTGGGAGAGCACGTCCTCGGGCAGGGCCGCGTTGAACGCCTTCGGATTCTCGACGTCGGCGTTGATCTCGTCGGCCTCGGTCGGGTAGTCGACCTGCGGGTCAGCGCCGAAGATCGCGTCCTTCGACTTGACCTTCGCCAGTTCGGCCTTGTCTGCCTGGTACAGGAAACCGGTCATGATGCCGCGGCTGTCGGACGCGTCGAGGTCTCCCGCGGCGGTGTAGAGCGGGCCGCCGCTCTCGGCGATGACCAGCCCGAGCTCCTGCAGCGAGTCCGGCTGCCCGTCGGCGAACCCGTTGGCCTCGCCTGAGTTCTCCAGGTCGCAGACCAGGCGGTCGGCGCCGAGGTCGGCATCGGCGGTCCACTCGGGATTGACCGAGCAGACGTCCTGGGACTCGCCCTCCTGGGTCATGATGATGGTCGGGCTGTGGAGGTCCTCGATGATCTGGGCCGCCTCGCGCTCCATCCGTTCCTGGTACTCCTCGTGGGAGGCCGGGACGTAGTTGAACGGCGGATCGACGTCGCCCTCGGGGTCGTCGGCGTCGACGCAGCCGGTGTCGGTCTCGAAGTCGCAGCCCGAGTTCGGGTCGTTCCGGTAGTCGTAGAGGTTCTCGATGTTGTAGGAGGCGATGGCCGCCTCCTTCCAGCCGGGGGCCTCGACCGGGTTGTTCTCGGCCGGCTCCAGTCCGCCTTCGAGAGCGAGGTTCTCGGCGATCTCGACGGCGTACTTGCCGAACGAGAGGTAGACCCCGCCGGTGGCTTCCTCGGTGATGACGTCGAAGGTCTTGGCCGGGGCGATGACCGTGTCCAATTCGCCTTCGGTGGCGCGGATGCCCAGGTCGCCCATGACGAACAGGTAGCCGTTGCCGTCGTCGAACGTCGCGGGGTCGGTGTCGAGCGGGTGGGCGTCGCGGAAGGCGCGGGCCGCGTAGCCGTCCTGCCCGGCGGCCACGGCGTCGCCGCGCATGGCCCAGACCTCGCCGCCGGAGGAGTAGACGTCGCGTCCGGCGGTGACGACCGAGTCGGCCGGGACGGTCATCTGCATGCCCAGGTGGCGGCGGAAGTAGACCTTCGACTCGTCGGCGTCGTTCGGCGGGTCGACCTCGACGGACTCGACGACCTCGTGGGGGTCGAGCCCGGTCTCGACCACGTCGTAGACGAAGGCCGAGCCGCCGCTGAACTGGACGTTGCCGAAGTAGGTGCCGACCCTGGCGCGCAGGACGACCTCGTCGCCGACGGTCACGTCCCAGCGGGAGCCGAGCTCCTCCTCCGCCGGGGAGTCGAAGGCGGTGCGCAGGCTGTCGAAGGATCCGTTGTAGACGAAGATCCCGTCGGAGGAGTTCGGGTCGCCGTCGGTGGCGTCGGCGCGCTCCTGAACGAAGAAGCCGCGGGCTCCGTCCGGGTCGAGCGTCTCCTGGGTGACCACGCCCTGGACGAGGACCGTCTGGTTGTGCAGGGGCGAGCGGAAGTCGGTCTCGCCGTCGCCGATCGAGCCTTGAACCTCACCGATGTGGATGATCTCGGGTTCATCGGCGTGGGCCTGAGAGGTGAAGGTCAGCCCGGCGATGCCGACCGCTGCTGCGCCTGCCGCAGCGGTCGCTATCCGGGCTCTCCGTCGGAGGGAGGACACGAAGAGGTGCTCCAATGCTGTTGTCGGGAGATGGGGCCACCTTCACTCAAGCGCATCGATGGGACGTCCGCGAGACATGAAGGTGAATTCCTCGTATCATCCTATGTCTCGTGGCGGCGGCGCACAATGGCCTCCACGGCGAAGGCGGGGTCCCCCTGAGGGAACCCCGCCCGCCTCATGTCGTCACCGCAGCTGCTCGATCAACTGCCGGGCCTGGTGGGCGAGGACCGGTCCGGGCTCGCCGTCGACCCGATCGGCCATGGCGGCGAAACCCTCCAGGAACCTGATCGCCTGCGAGGCCTTGCCCTTCTCCAAGTGCCACTCGGCCGTGGCGAGCTTGGCGTGGAGCACGAAGTACTCCCAGCGGGCGAGGTCGCCCTTGTAGGACTTCAGCGTGCCCTTGAGCTCGTCCAGTGTGCCCGGGGCGTGGAAGTCGGGGACGGCGACGTCCGCGAAGTCCATGTCCGAGGCCATGTAGAAGCTCGTGTACTGCGGCTGGTTGTAGGTGGTCTGCTGCGTCGCAACACCGACCCGGTACTGGGGGTCGTGCATGAGCGTGTACAGCTTGTGGTCGGTGACCTCGGTGGAGAGGTAGACCCGCACGGCCGAGGAGTCCTCGGTGCGGACCAGCATCTCCTCGCGCCAGTCGCCGAAGACGTCGGCGACCAGGCCCGGGTTGCCCTTGGTCCAGTTGTTGGTCAGGGTCCCGGTGGCCTCCAGGACCACACCGTCCTGCCAGTCGCTGATCTTAGGCGTCTCGAGCACATCGGTGGCCGCGCCGGAGATGATCTGCGTGGTCAGGTCTCCCGACCAGCGGATGCTCATGTTGGTGCCCGGCGTGGCGCCCTCGATCGGATCACCGGAGGCTGTGAACAGGCCTTCGGGGTTGCCGTCCTGGCCGGGAGGCAGCGAGGCCCAGACCTCGAGCCCCTCGATCTCGGGGTCGATGTCGCCGGCCATGCCGCGGCCCGTGTCGCGGCCGGAGTAGTCGCCCCACAGGACTTCGCCGGTGGCGGCGTCGCGCATCGCGTAGCCGTAGGGGGCCCAGGGGCCGCCCTCGAAGACTGAGAAGATCTCCAGGCCTTCGCGGCTCGGGTCCAAGTCGCCCAGGTGGTGCGCGTCGCCGTGTCCGAGCTTGACGTACTCCCCTTCGACGTTCGAGCCCTCGGGGCCGTAGGCGTAGGAGGAGTACAGGAGCGAGCCGTCGTCGTCAAGCGCCGCGGCGCCGTAGATGATCTCCTGTTTGCCGTCGCCGTCGACGTCGGCCGCCCCCAGCGAGTGGTTGCCCTGCGTGGTGAGGGTGCCCCATTCGGGGTCGGGTCCTTCGACGCCGTGCGGCCCGTCGTTGAACGGGTTGGACAGCGGGGCGTGGCCGGAGTCGGCGAGCCAGCGCAGGCTCAGCTCCTTGCCGTCCCAGTCGATGGCCGCGATGGTGGTTCGCGTGTAGTAGCCGCGGGCGAAGATCGCCGAGGCGTGCTCGCCGTCGAGGTAGGCGACGGCCGACAGGAACCGGTCGACTCGGTTGCCCGGCTCGATGCGCGACATGGCGTAGTCGCCCCACAGGAGGCCGTCGTCGCCGCGCTCGACCGGATAGTCGATGGTGTCCATTTCGAGGCCGGTGGCGCCGTCGAAGACCGTCAGGTACTCCGGACCGGAGATGACGAAGCCCTCGAAGTCACGGAGCTGATTCCGGCCCGACCGCGACGGCGCGTAGACGTCGATGAAGTGGTCGGCGAGGCTCTCCGCATCCTCTTGGGACAGCGGGTACTCGAAGTCGAACTCGTCGTCGGCGCCGAGCGCCGCCTCGATCGTTGCGGGCCAGTCGCCGTTCACGACCTCGGGATGCTCGTGCCAGCCCAGGAACACGCCGACCAGGTGGTCGTAGTAGTCCTCGGCGCTGTAGACGTAGTCGTCCTCGTGCGTCACACCGGCGTCGACATCGTCCTCGGGCAGCGTGATGAACGATTCCTCGTCCGCCGCATAGGAGGTGGTCTTGGTGCCGGGGGCTGTCTTCATCATGATCTCGGAGACGCCGTCACCGTCGAAGTCGTAGACGTCGAACTGGGTGTAGTGCGCGCCGGCCCGGATGTTGACGCCGAGGTCGATGCGCCAGAGCAGCTCGCCTTCGAGCGTGTAGGCGTCGAGGTACACCGGACCGGTGTAGCCGACCTGGGAGACGTCCTTCGAATTCGTGGGGTCCCACTTGACGACGTACTCGTATCGGCCGTCGCCGGTGAGGTCCCCGACGCTGATGTCGTTGGCCCGGTAGCTGTAGGCCTCTCCAGCCGGAGTGACGCCGTCGGCGGGCTTCTCCATCGGGATGTCGATGTACGACTCCGACCAGGGACTCACCGTATCGGAGAAGTCCACCTCCTCCCCGTCAACCATGGCGACGACCTGGTACTCGGCGTCCTCACCCTCGGCGTCGAGGTAGTTCGTGCTGTCCGAGACCGAGGCGATGAGTTCGCCGTCCCGGTAGACGTTGAAGTCGGCGCCGGTCAGACCTGAATCGTTATAACCGGACACTTCATCAGCAAGCAGGCGCCAGCTGAGGAAGACGCCGTCCTCGGTACGTGCCGCGACGAGGCCCCGGTCGAGGTTTTCGAGCTGGATACCGGTGCCCTGGCCACCAGCGGGCTTGTCGTGTCCGTGAGCGGCGACGGCGAAGCCGGCACCGGCCACGGAGGCGGCGAGCGCCACCGCCGTAACGCGGGTGAGCTTATTGGGAGGACTCATCTAAGGGGGGCTCCTTGCGTTCGTACGAGGCCAGCCGGAGCGCGCCAAACAGAGCGTACGGGGGTCACGCGACCGGCGAACCTGGATTGAAACGATTTAACGCATCGAAGGTTATCGACAGAACAACTCCTTGTCAAGATGGAGATAACACCGAAATCCTGCCACTTGAACCTCAAACACCTCAATCACCACCCTCGCCACTGTGACCGCCGAAACGGCCTCGGACCCAGTGCAGCTCGCCACCAACACCTCCGGTACAGTTCTATCCCGTCCCGGTCGATTAGCTCAGCGGGAGAGCACTCGCTTCACACGCGAGGGGTCACTGGTTCGATCCCAGTATCGACCACAACACCTGTCCTAATCGAACCCTGGGCCCCCGAAGGGGGCTCGGGGTTGTTTTTGTGCCCGCCGGCTTGTGAACGGCCCGGCATTGCCCCGGCCTGTTCCAACCATCCGATCAGCGGTTTGGCCGTTTCAGCAACGTTTTCCCCTGCGACGGCTGGTTCGCCGTCTTCGATGTCGATGTAAAGCTTCTCGAAGCACACGAAGTTCATGGTCTTGCGCAGGTCATCCGGTGCGTTGCGGTAGATCGCGCGAGGCCGTACGAAAAGGTCGGCGAGGCCTTCGATGCGTTCGCGGGCCGCGTCGAGTCCTGCGGTCCCGGCCTCGGCCAGGCGGTTCTTGAGCGCGGTCCTCTCGCCTCGGATGGCGCGTTGTTTCGCGGTGAGTTTCTCGACCGGCCAGTCTCTATCGGTCAGCAGTTCGATGAGCTGGTCTTCGAGGGCATCGAGCCGTCGGAGTTCGGCTTTGATGTGCTTGCGGATCTGCTCGACCGTGGCGTGGTGGTCGGTGAAGACCTCTTCGAGGAGTTCGGCGATCTCGGACCGTTTGTCTTCGGTGACGGTGAGGGTGGCGTAGTGGGCTTCGACGGCCTGCTCGATGTCGTCCAGTCGCGCGCGGGGCAAGTCGCATTTCTGGGCGGGGTCCCGTTCAAGGAGTCCGACGCAGCGGAAGTAGAAGTATTTGCGGCCGGTGTGGCTGCGGGCGGGGTCGAGGACCAGTCTGCGACCGCAGCGTCCGCACCACAGCAGGCCCTTGAGGTAGCACTCCCAGGTGCGCTCTCTGGTTCCGGCGCGGCGTTTGGCGAGGATGTCTTGGACGCGGTCGAAGATCTCGGGCTCGACGAGCGGTTCGTGTTCGCCGGGGTAGTCCTCGCCTTTCCAGACGACGAGGCCGAGGTAGGTGCGGTCGGTGAGGATGCGGCCGATCTCGGAGAGGTACAGGGGCCTGCCCGCCGGGTAGGCCTCGGTCGGCCGGGTGCGCAGTCCGGCGTCGGCGATGAACTCGCGCAGGGCATGCGTGCTGTACTGGCCGGTGGCGTAGCGCTCGAACATCAAGGTGATGAGCGGGCCGCGCACCGGGTCGGTCTCGATGACCTTGATCTTGCGGCCTTCGACGGTCTTGCGGGTGTTGAGGTAGCCGAGTTTCGCTTTGCCCGGCGTGCCGCCGCGTTTGGCCTTGCCTTCCATCTTGGTGCGGATGTCGGCTCCGCTGGCTTTGGAGAAGTAGGTGTTGACCTGGTCGAGAATCCCGGCCATGAACTGGCCCTCGGGGGTCTCGTCGGTGTAGTCGGTGGCCGAGATGAGCCGGACGCCCCGGTCGTTGAAGTCTCGCTTGGTGAGTGCGGCGTCGACGTCGTCGCGGAAGGCGCGCGAGCGCTTGTAGATGATCACCGCATCGACATCGCCGAGGGTCTTGATGCGTTCGAGGAGGGCTTGGAAGACCGGCCGGGCGGCGATGGAGGTGGCGGAGTTGCCGGGTTCGACGTATTCGCCGATGAGGATGTAGCCGGTGCGATCGGCCGTCGCATGACCGTGCTCGCGCTGGGTCTGGATGGAGTTCCCGTCCGGGTCGGTGTCGGTCTCCATCTGCCTTTTTGTGGAGACGCGAAGGTACAGGAGGGCGAACCCGATCACGGGCACGCCGGAAGCGGTGGTCTGCGCGGCGGGGTCGAAGTCGTAGGCGGTGAACCCGTAGGCCCAGGGTTCGCCCTCGAATGCGGGGATCGAGCGCTGTCGCCGCTGTTTGACGGCTCTGCCTCGCCTATTCGCCGGTCGGGGTCGTGGAGTCTGGCTCACTGGGGGCCTCCTTCGCTGCTGTGGTGCTGTTGTCGCGTTGGCGGTTCAGGTGCTCGTCGAGTGCGATGAGCAGGTTGGCGAGTGCGCGGGCGTCGAGGTCGGGGCGGGGTGCTCCGGTGACGATGATCCGGCGACGGGGCTTCACCGGCCCCACCTCCCGTGTCCGTCCGCAAGGGACGCATACAGGCTCGCTATCGCGAACGTATCCCCGGTCCGGGGCCTGATCAACCAGCCTGCTCGTGATCGACCGAGGGTGGCAGGGGTTCGGGATGGCGGCCGTCTCATCGGGGCCTCCTGGCGACGATGACGTCCTCGAAGACGTTCAGGTGCGCGGGGAACCCGGCGCGGGCGAGGCGGCGGGCGTGGTGGAGGCCGAAGAACGAATGGCGGGGCCGCAGGCTTCCCTCGGTCCACGGCGCCAGGAGTGCGATGTGGCGGGCGTAGAGGTCGAATCCGCACGCTGCGGCGGTGGCGGCGAGCTGTCCGGGCAGGTCGATCAGAACCCCGGAGTCGCGGTATGGCCGGCCGGTGAGACATGCGAACCCGCCGGGTTTGAGCACGGTCCGGCAGGCCGTCAGGACTTCGGCGAGGCCGGTGGCGAAGCGCTCGGGGCCGCCGACGGCGAGCTGGCCGGGGTGCGGGCGGTGGACGAAGGGGTGCTCGGCGGTCGCGGCGAGGCGTCCCGGGCCGGTGTAGGTGCGCACGCGGGCATGTCCGTAGAGCCCGTACGGCGGAGACGTGACGATAAGCGCCACCTTCCCGACCGCGCTCACCGGCAACAGGTCGGGCAGGTCGCGGGCGTCTCCGCAGAGCACCGACCCGGTTCCGGCGGCACCTTGGGCTGTGGCGAGGTCGATGTTGTCGACGGCCATGTCGATCCAGGGGGCCTCGCAGTCGACGCCGATGGCGTCCCGGCCCAGGTGCATCGCTTCGACCACGGTGGTGGCGATGCCGCACATGGGATCGACGACGAGGTCACCGGGCCCGGAGTAGGCAGCGATGGCATGGGCGGCCAGTGCCGGCGGCATCTTCGCGGGGTGCTCGGTCGAGGCTGCGGAGTAGCGCCCGGCCCGCTGAGTTCGCTGGGCATGCTGGCCGGTGGCCCAGACCGAGGCGAGGCGGCGCGACGCGCTCATCGGGCACCCCCAGCGACTTCGGCGCGGCAGAACAGGGCGATGTCGCGGTGGAGCCGCGTCAGCGCGACCGGCAGGGCGAACTCCCCGGTGAGCGCTTCGGCGTGTGCGGCGGCTCTCTGAAAGACCTCGGTGGCGGCACAGACGAGGTGCGCCTGGAATGTCAGGCCCGCGGTGGCCGAGGGCGGGAGAGCGGCCGGTCCGGCCGCGTCGATGACGACCAGGCGGCCTTGAGGCTGGAGGGTGGCGATCGTTGCCGTCCACTCCGCCGGCCTGGCGGCCAGATGCGCGGGTGCGATGGTCAGGCGCGAGCGCCCCTCATGGCGGGAGAGGAGTTCGACCAACACCGCGCGGGGAGCGTGCAGCAGCATCAGCCGGGAACGGTCGGCGTCCGAAACCGAGCGGAGCGCAGCCGAGGCAGCATCGATCGCCCTGCGGGAGGTCGCGATCCAGGTGACCGCTCGGCCCGTTGCGGCGAGTGCGACCGGGTCGATGCCGGTGTCGACGATGGTGATGCGCTGGCCCGGCGCGGCCAGACGCGCAGCGGTCTCGGTGGTGATCTCCGCCGTAGTGGCCGGTCCGGGCCAGACGTTCAAGGGGATCTCGATGCGGGCTTCTGAGTGGTGCTCTCGTGCGGTCATGGCGGTGGCGGCTGCGCCGTTGGCTTCCAGTCATAGGAGAACCGCCGCTTGTGACCGGCCTCTGACCTGCACTGTGACCAGTTGTGAACGCCTGTGAACGGTTGTAAATGGACGTTGCGTCAACCCCGAGCTACTATCCTCGGCCCGGCCGACCAACCGTCTGGTTCTGAGCACGAAAAAAGCGCTCGCGCGTGCGTTGGAGGTCCCGAGCATCGGCTCGGAGCATCGGTGATGACCGTCGGCGGCGACTACGCCGAGGGCTTCGCCGAAGACCTCGGCGTAGGTCGCGCAGGCCTCCCCGTCGGTGATCCCGCCCAGGTGTGCGGTCGTCTCCTCGCGCTCGCCGCCGGCCGGATCGCGGTATACATCATTGAAGTATCGAACGCGGACGGCGGATTCGAGGGCGGGTCTCAGGATCGGCACCGCTCAAGCGCGGGAATCGATGCCCGTTTCGAAGTGATCGGTTGCAGGGCCCCCGGACCATGGATCGTCGTCGGGTGTCAGTACTTCAAGGCCTTGTCCCAAGAGACTGGCTCTTCGTCCTCCTGGGCGACGACGCGGCGTTTCCCGGCGAGCATCACGAAGGGCCGTCCGTCTCCGACATCGGGGACGAGTCGAACCGAGATCCACTCGCCCTTCCTGGGAACCGGCAGTTCCAACGTCTTGGCGATGATCGGGTGCTGCTCTTGATGGCCCAGGATGGCGATGCCCTCTCCCGCCAGGGCTTTGCGGCTGTCACGAATGCGCTTCGCCATGTCGATCTGGACCGCGATGGGTTCGACGGCGTCACGGTTGACGATCACACCTCGAACCCGGCGGAACAGCTCGGTGACCTTCGCCTGTCCCGAGTTGCACTCGAGAATGATGCGACGATCCTCATCGTCCATGTGGAGCAGGAGGTTGGGGGGAAGTCTTCCCTCAGGTACCAGCCACTCGATGAATTTTCGGTTCGCGGCGGTGAGCGCCTTCTTGCTGTCCTTGTTCGATCCGGCGCCCATCAGAGCCTCGTGTGCTCGCAGCAATCCGACGTGAAACCGCTGCTTACGGTCATTGGCGTGGATCAGCAGGCAGACCTGGCCGAAGGACTCGGTGGGAAAATTCCATCCGAAGGGAAAGACGGAGAACTTCGAGTCGACCTGGTGGCCTGCGATGACGTAGTCCATCGGCTTTTTCCTGCCCGGTACATGCAGGCCCTTCGGAATGTCGAACTCCGCCCTGACCAGGATCTCCACCTTGGTTCCGAGGTAGGTCTTCTCGGTCTTCTCGAGATCGTTCATCACGTCATAGCGGCCGGTCCGCCTGCCGTCGAGCACCTCGTCGATCGACCGACGGAGGACGGCGCCGAATCGATCTTCGAGGTCGATCTGCGACCGGAACCATTCGGCGACGTCATCGAGTTCACCATCTTCCGCCGGTTGCGGTCTCTCCGGCTGGGGCGCGTTGTCCGAGTGAGTGTTCTGCACGAACCAACAATGGCACAACCGGGTCAGTCGGGTGGTTCACGGATCTCCGGCCGGTCGGCCACCGAGTTCGCTCGAATCTTGTCGGCGCGCCAGGATCAACGCCGCGAGCCGCTCGACGACCTCTTCGGGGTGCTCGTGCTCCCATACCCGGAATGCGATCCAGCCGGCCGCGGCGAGTGCCTCATCGGTCTCGCGGTCGCGTTCACCGTTCCGTCGGACCTTCTCGGCCCAATATTCGGCGTTGGTCTTCGCCACGGTGTGGTGTTCAGGGCAACCGTGCCAGAAGCACCCGTCGAGGAAGACGGCGACCTTGGCTCTGGTGAACACCATGTCGGCCGTCCGCCGAAGCTTGGGCAAAGGCCGCATCGCGACGCGGTAGCGCAGACCCTTGGCATGGGCGGCTCGACGCAGCCGCAGCTCGGGTTTGGTATCCCGGCTCTTGTTCGACTGCATGCTTCGCCTGACACCCGGACTCGAAGCCGTCGTCGGTCGCTCTGGCATGGGGTTTCCTCAAAGCCCTAACGGACGGTTCAGTCCTTCGTTGTCTCGTTTGCGAAGGCCACGGCATGGACGTGCTCGGCGATCGCCTTGCCCAACAACGGAGGCACCGCGTTCCCGATCTGCCGTGCGACCTCGATCTTGGTCCCCTCGAACACGAATTCGTCGGGGAACGATTGAAGGCGGGCGGCCTCCCGGTGCGTGATGGGGCGGTGGGCCTCAGGATGGAGATACCGCCCTTTTTCAGGCTTGTAGAACTCGGTCCGGATGGTCACCGACGGACGATCCCACCACAGGCGGCCCATCACGTCCGTTGTACCGGTCGGTTTATTCCTCCAGCAATTCGGCAGCAGGTCGGGACGGTTCCGAGCCAGATCGAACCGATTGCCGCCCTCGGGGATGGCCTTGTACCGCTCCAACGACATCGGGCGGGGATTGCGCTTGATGTGCAGGTCCTGACGTTCGCCGTCCCAGATCACATCATCGGCCTCGGGTTGAGGCGGCAGGTCGGCGATGACGTCCCGAACCGTCGCGTACGGCGTGCCGTCAGGGGAATCCGGACCGTGCGTGATCGGCGGCGGCCACGGAACGGACTCCACGTCGCGAACCGCGATGAAGATCCCGCGACGTCGGCTCTGTGGAACTCCGTAGTCGGCGGCGTGCAGCGCCCCGTAGGCGAAGCCGTAATCGCGGAGGACCTTGTCCGTTTCCATCAGCTCCAACAGTTTCGCGAACTGCGCCGAACGTTGGAACTCGGGAACGTTCTCGATTACGAACGCCTTCGGGCGGACCTCGCGAACGGCTGTCAGGTAATGGCGCCACAGCTCGTTCAGCTGTGCTCGGGACACGTCGTCCCGGTCGCGCCCGAGGGGAGAGAACCCCTGACAGGGTGGTCCACCGACGATCACATCGGCTTCAGGGTACTGGGTCACCAGTTCGATGGTCCCGGCGTTGACCTCGCAACCGAAGTTCCGTTTGAAGGTGCGTGCCGCGGCTTGATCGTTCTCGACGGCGAATATCGACTCATAGCCGACCCCTGCGAGATCGAAGCCGAGGCTCAGGCCTCCGGCGCCCGCGAACAGATCAATTGTCCGTATCGACTCAACACTCACAGTGACCGCCCCCGTCGCGATTGCCCGTCGGTGGCGATCATACGGATCGGCGCCGACAACTCGGCCTGGAGCAGTCTCGTGATCATGGCCGTCATCCTACATCAGGTGTAATACACCTTTTATGCACGTGCCCGTTGATCGATGTGTGCCACACGACGTACGCGCGTTGTTAGTCATCGTCGTACGAATTCTCGAACCGGCGTGGCAGTACTCTATGGGCATGCCGAATCAGCCCAAGACCCCTGCGCGGACGTGCCGGATCTCGGACGATGAATGGAGGCGTCTGGGTGAGTGCGCCGAGACGCTTGGACGATCGCGCGGCGAGATCGTTCGCGACTTGGTTCGCTGGTATCTGAGCGGCGGGGACATCGCGCCACCGGTGCGCCCGGCTCGAATGAATGGACCGCCCTCCAAAGCGGGAACAGGTTGAAAGTGGATGCCGGAGACTTCGTTCCGGCGTATCTCCGACGGCAGCACTGTACGGGAGACAGGGACATTCGTCATCACCGAGTTGCAGCGGCGGTGAGCGTTCGCCTCCTCGTCGGGAGGACGGTCCTTCGCCCGGCCCCGATACCGTGATCGAACGTGCCGAGTTCCCGACGCTCCTTCATTGATGCGAGCATGGTCAGGCGCGGAGCCGGTTGAGCTTTGCAAGCAGGGCCTCGCAGTCAGCGACACGCCGCTGGTTGTATCCGGGATCTTGAGGGTCGCCGGGGGCGTCGCCCGCCTTGTGGTCGTGGATATCGAGAGTGACCATCTGCCGCAGCAGATCCACTTCGTAATCGGTGATCACGAGGGTGAGCAGCGGAGCCTCCGCCGTCGTGGGCCGCGCTGCTTCGGCGTCCTCCCGAACGACGGCACCATCGCGAACGAAGACCTTGTACTCCCCGTCCGGCCTCTGAACGTAGAGGGTCTGTTCGAAGCGACGAGCGGTGCCGTCGGGAGCGGTCCCGAAGTCGGTCACTATATTTCGCAGCTCGGCCTCGATCTCCGTGTCACGGTGCTCCTCCGCCAACGGGTCGGCCTGTACGGCGATGCCTCGATGGCAAGGTCTGCCATTCGCGTCGAGATCCGGAATCATCGCGATGCCGATCATTCCGTTCTCGCCGACCTTCACGAAGTACCCGTCACCTATCCGCCCGTCGTCCGCCCAGGTGACCTTCCGGTATTCTCCGTCCGCGATCTTGGCCTCGACCTCCGCTTCGGTGATGGCCGGCTCGACGTCGATCGCTTCGTATACATAGATGTCTTCGCTCATGATTCGTCCTCAAGATGATGTTCAGGTGCTTCGAAGTCTATTGGTTCAGTAGTTCACGGGCAGTTCTGTGCATCTACAGCGGATCGGGAATGCGGCGGGGGACACAGCCTGGAGGTCATGCGAGGCCACGGCCTCCGGCCATGGGGCATTTTGCCTGTTCGCCGGGAGCCTGACCGCTGCGTTTCACCGATGAGAGACGGTGTCCCGAGCTTGGGCTCGGGACACCGGTGGAGACTACGTCGAGAGCTTGCCGAAGACCTCGGTGCAGATCGCGCGGGCCTCCTCATCGGTGAGCCCTTTGAGATGCGCGGTCATCTCCTCGCGTTCACCGCTGTACGGGTCGATGCACGTCTCCGATGAGTACCAGGTTCGGGCGTCGATGCAGTCGGGCGGCCCCTAGACGGAGGCCTCGATGGCGGCGAAGTAGCAGCTGCCGAGACTACGGTTGCCGGACAGGAATGCGGCGGCGGCCGCGATGGGGTCCTTTACGTCGTCCTCGGCGATGTCGATGAAGGCGACGTGCTCTGCCTCTTCGGTTTTCAGTTCGGGTTCGTCGGCGTCGTCCTCCCAGGGGAGATAGGTCCGTCGCCAGACGGTGATCGTGAGCTACTCAGCGTTCATGCCGGTCTCCTAGACGGTGAAGACGACACGGCCGGGGCACCAGCCGATCGGGCAGTCGATGGTGTTGTCGCGATGGCCGGTGGCGTCCTCGTAGTGCCATTCGAGGTCGTTGCCGACGTCGTCGGGATCGGGGTTGAACCACCACGATCCGGCGCAGGCGATCCAGGACCGATTGCAGGAAGAGCAGTCGGCGCTGATCTGCCAGGCATCGAATCCTTCGATGTCGGCCAGGGCTTCGACGGTGATTTCGCCGGGACAGGCCCAGATGCCGTGAAGGTGGGCCCGGGTTCCGGCGGCGGTGATGATCTCGCAGAACAGGTAGCGGCCCGCCGGGATCGGGTACCGGTCGAGTATGACGGCCCTCGATGCTCCGTCGTCCTCGTCGATGACGGTGGCGGCGGTGAGAGTGCAGGGGACGGAGAGCGTCAACAGGCTGAGTCTGCGCGAGTCGTCGAGGAAGGAGAGCCCGGTGGTGTCGTCCCAAACCGTCTCGGCACCGGCGTGGAACCCGAGCGCTGTCAGCTCGCGGGCGAAGGCGTGCAGGCCGGTGCGGTCGAGGACGTGCCTGCTCGGGGGCTGCCGGCCGCCACCGGTGTCGAGGTCGTTTTCGGTGAGGGCCTGCCCCGGTGGGGTGGCGAACAGGCATGCGGGATGCTGCCAGGCTTCGGCCAAGGACTCGGCGGGAGCGGCGTGCAGGTGGTGGACGGCGTGGTCGAGGGTGGCGGTCGCGGCGACGGTGAGGCAGTACGCCTCGGCGGTGACGATGGAAGGTTCGCTGGACATGCTGATAGGCCTTTCAAAAGACGGTGGCGATGGACGTGCGTGAACGCCGCCCCGCGGTCCAGGCGGGGCGTCGCGTCAGGAATGGAGGGGCGGGTCAGGCGGGCGGTTCGGGCCCGGCGGTCTCACGGGCGTTCCGGTCGGGGCGCCAGGAGTTGTGGACGATCACCGGCTCTGTCGGCCCCCGGAAGACGAGTTCGGAGACCTGCTCATCGTCCCCGCAGACTTCGACGGAGAGCCCGCCGTGCTCGTCCGGTTCGGGGTCGGCGGTGACGGTAAAGGGCCACTGCCAAGCCGGGTCGGTGGCCTCGTCACCGACGACCAGATGGCGGTAGACGGTGAGCCGGTCGGGCCAGTGGCATCCACACGAGCACGGGCAGGGCCGGTCGTCGCAGTCTCGTCCGGGGCACCGGTTATGAGCGGCGACGCAAGGAGATTCGGCACCGGGACCGGGGAGGCGTTGCTCGGACAAGGCGATGGGGACGGTACCCCGGTCGTCGGTGAGCAGCAGCAGGGCGCGGACGCCTTCGGCGGTGATCTCCCGGATGCCGGTGAGGGTGAACGGGACGGGCTTGGTGCGGTAGGGCTTGGCGCGACTCAGCCACAGGGTCGGCTCAGCTGCGCCGGTGGCGGCGATCAGGCCGGAGCCCAGGTAGTTGAGCGCGAGCATGCGGCGGGATGCGGCGGCGCTGGGGCGCACGGTGGTGCTGTGCCATCGGATTTGGGCGGCGGCGCGGCTGACCGTCCGGTATAGCGCCGGGTCGCGGTCCCAGACGGTGTCGGTGGCGAGCCAGTTGAAACCGGCCGGTTCGGTGGCGATGATGTCGTGGCGCATGGGGGCGGGTCCTTTCTCAGGTAGCGGAAACGCCCGCCGAGCGGTCGGCTCGGCGGGCGTGCGCGGGGTGGCAGTTATGTCTTGGTGGTGGTGTCGTTCGCGGAATCGGCTTCCTCGGAGCGTGGGCCGGGTGGTGGGGCGAGCCGGTAGAGGTGGGCGTCGTAGCCGACGGCGCGGAGGCGTTCGAGGGCCTGGTAGTCGTCGAGGATGCCGCGATGCAGGCGCGTCATACGCTTGCGGCGCTCGGCTTGCCAGCGGCCGAGTCCTCGACTGGTGGCGTTGATGCAGTGGACGAGGTATTCGGGGTCGCGTCGGACCCAGTGGAGGGCGACGAAACGCAGGAGCGTGGTGGCGCTCTCCCTGGTCCGGTCCGGCAGGTTCCAGCTGAGGAATCCGCCGCACCGGTCCGCGTCGGCCAGCAGCAGCGGGTGGAAGTACGTGCTCGTCTGGTGACGGGCGATCTCGACGCCGTTGACGGTCAAGGGGTCGTCCAAGTCCTTGCGGTCGACGAAGTTGTAGTGCCGCCGGTGCGGGTCGCCGTGGCCGAGGAGCACGTGGACGTCGCAGTCTTCGAGGACCGGCGGGTGGTCGAACGCGGGTTCGGCCTCGGCCCAAACGGTGACCGTGCCGCTGATGCGCGGCCCGTCGAGCCGGTAGCAGGTGGCCGGGAGCGTCCAGTCGTCGTGGAAGTCGGCGCGGGTGCGGCCCAGTTGCGGGGCCGACCGGCTGGTGATGGTGATGCGTCCCAACGATGCCTCCAAACAGGGGAAGGCGGGGCCGCGACATACGCGGCCCCGCCGGGTTCAGTCGAATTCGAGGACGGTGCCCTCGTCGATCCCGCTCCGGTCCCTGGCGGGTCGGGCTTGGGTGCGGTCGGCCTTCACTGAGGTCCGGGCCTCGGCGAGGCGCTGCGCTAGGGCGCTGAGCGCCGCCGGGGAGCGCGGGTCGTCGGCAGCGACGGTGACGGCGCCCGCTTCGGTGTCGAGCTCGGCGCTCACCGTCCCGTCGCTGGTCGCGTTGTCGACGACCGACAGACCGAGCTTGCCGGCCTCGCGGTCGAGCCGTTCGCGCCAGATCGCGGACGGGTCCGCCTCGGCATCGGTCGCGGCGTCGGGATCGGGAACCAGGTCGGCCTGTTCCTCGGTCTGGCTCAGCTCGAACACGGCCTTCGTCCGAAACAGGGTCGAACCCTCGTCGCCGTCGGCGTCCGCGTCGGCCTTGTGCGCCTTCGTCTGCTGGATCGGGTAGACGATCCGCAGGACCGCCCTGGTGCCCTTGCGGATGGTCCTGCCGCGTTCCTTCCAGCCGCGGCCGGTGTCGATGTCAGTCAGCTCGATCCCGGCCTCTTCGGCCTGGTGGGCGAGCATCATCAGGTTGCGGGGGCTGTAGGCGGCCAGTTTCGGCGACCGGAGCGCGAGCGCCGTCGCCCGTTCCCCGGCGTCCGGTGCCGCCAGGGCGGCGTCAGCGGCTTCGGCGAGTGCCTGGTCGCGGGCCCTGAACTCGGCCTTCTCTTCGTCGGTGTACTGCTTGCGTCCCATCGTGTTCCTCCTTTTCGGGACGGCGCAGGGCCGATAGCGGATCGCTATCGGCCCTGCGTGTGCGGGTGGTGTCGGTTCAGGCCAGGCGGTAGGAGCGCTGGCCGGTTTCGGCGGTGGCGTCGGCGAGCTTGTCCGCGATGACGAGCTCTTTGAGGTAGTTGTTGACGGCGTTGGGGTCGGCCTCGCGGTGGTGCGCGTCAGCGGCCCGGACCGCGTCGGCCACCCCGGCGGGGGTGAACGGCTGCTCGATCGCGCCTTCGTCCAGGACCGCGTCGATCTGCTTTCGCAGTTCGCCCCTGGTGCGGGCGGGCTTGGTGTCGTTCCGGGTGCGGTCGCCCCGGCTGCGGTTGCCCTTCGTGCCGCCGTTCGCCCAGGGCATGCGCTTGACGATGCGGACCTCGATCTCCTCGGGCGCGTCGGCGGTCTGGAGCCGCTGCGCGACGACGGTCGCCGCGATCCCCTCGATGGTCACGGTCCACTCGCCGCCGTCGACGTCGTTCGGGTCGGACTTGGTGACCAAGCCATGCTCGCCGAGCGCCCACAGGGTGCGCAGCAGCCGGGTCCGCTCGGCTGTGGTCGCCTTCCCGCAGTTCCGGGCGAACCACTCGATGTCGAACGGCTCGCCGACGCTTGCAAACTGGTCGAGCATCGTCGCGGTGAAGACCATCTCCGCGTCGACCTGGACCGGGGCGGGCGCGGTCGTCTCCCCCTCGTCGTCTTCCCCGTTCTCCTCAGTCGGGGACTCGCTCTCCTGGGTGTCGGGGACCGATTCGGCGGCCTGCGACTCGTCGGGGACCTCGGGAGCCGGCGCCTCGGCGACCGGTTCGGCGGCCTCCGGCTCGGCGGGCGAGGTGAGGGACCACTTCTGCGAACGGCCGGAGCCAGCGGCCTCGACCTGCCCCGCGGACTGGAGCTCTTCCAAGGCGGCCTTGGCGTCGCTGGTCGCCAGGCCGGTGGTGGCGGTGAGGTTGCGGATGGACAGGGGCTCTGCGGCCTCGGTGAGGCAGGCCAGGACCTTGTCGCGGTTGTTGTCAGCCATCGGGCTGTCCTCTCTTCTTTCGTGATCGGTTGGTGCGGTCGGTTGGCGGGAATCCGCCGCGGGCCAGCCACTGGGCCAGCCCGGCTCGGATCTCGGCGAGTTCTTGGCGGAGCCCGGCGCGCTGCTCGGACGTCAACGTCCGATCGCGCGGCTGTACTTGGAGGTCGCGGATGCGTTCGCGTGCGGCGTCGGGATCGATAAGACGGTCCCTCCTTCCCGAATAGGTCGGATTGAGGCGGCCGTTGGACGGCCCGCCGATGGAGGCATCGGGGCTACTGGAGCGGCGCGGTCGCGACGACCGTGCGCGCACCGGGCGCGGTGAGCAGGAGCCGGTTGCCGGTGGTGAGGGCGAGGGTGACTTCCCCGTCGGGAAGGGTCGCCAGGGCCTTCTTGAACAGTCGCCGGTCGACCGTGCGGCGCAGGCCCCAGAACTCGGCCACCTCGGACAACTCCAAGCTGTCGCCCTTGGCCGCGCGGGCGCGGGAAGTGAGCGACTTCTTGGACTGCGTGGCACTGGCCTGGACCCGCTCGTCGAAGTACCGGCTGATCACTGACACGTCCTCGACGGCGGTGGCGAGGATCTTGATGTGGCTGGTGACCTGGCCGTGGCGCAGTTCCAGCCACCGGCCCGAACCGCAGGCGACCTGGGCAGCGCTCCACTCTCCGGTCATGTCGGCGAAGGGCTTCACCAGTGCCTTGACGGACTCGGCGGGAATGACGACATCGATCCCGTTCCGGTCGCCGATGTCGGTAGTGGGCTCGATGGTTTGGACCGTCGCGGCGTAGGTCGCGGTAGCCCACGCCTGGACGCCCGAAGCGTCGATGCGGACCCGGACCGCCGCCCGGTCGCCGCGAGCGGGTCCGGCTTCGGCGATCTCGGCCGAGCGGGCGGCGGCGGCGAGCGCCGCGCCATCGAGGACGCCGCCGGTGATGCGTTCGGCGTCCTCGCTCGGCTGCGGCGGGGTCGGGCACCGGTCGAGCGGTACGGCGGCCAGGACCACCGTGCAACCGGGGGCCATCACGGTGATGGCCTTTCCGGCTGCGGTGAATTCGACGCTCTCTCCGCCGACGAGGTCGAGCGCGGCGGCCAGCCGGGCGGCATCGACGGCGGCGGTGCCGCTGCGGTGGAGCGGTCCATGCTTGGCCTCGAAGGAGACGGCCAGGGCATGGCTGTAGTCGAATCCGGTGAGCGTCAACTGCTCCTCGTCGGCGTCGAGCCGGACCGCGCGGAGTTCGCGGCTCGGGTGCTTCGCCGGGATCGGCACACGCGCGAAACCGAGGGCTCGGCGGAACCATTCGGCGCGGACCTGGACGCGCAGGGCCGGATCGGGGTCGAGTTCGGGTCGTGGCTGGCTGCGTGCGAGTGAGCTCAGGTCGTGGTTGCTGGTGTCCATGTTGTTCTCCTCTTTCTGGTGCGGTGGTGGACATGGCGAGCCGGCCCCGACAGGACGTCGAGACCGGAGATGGGGATGCCGTGTAGCGGCTGGGTTCAGCCCTCGGCCGGTCGTTTCGGTCCGGCGGCGCGGATGCGTTCGGCGACCCGGTCGCTGAACAGTCGCCTGCCGTCGTGGACGCGCAGCCGCTCGCCGCGCTCGGAGGGGCCGAGTCCGGCGTAGCGGCGCAGCCGGGGCAGGTCGGTCGCGTCGAAGGCCTCGGTGGTGAGGGTGGCGAACGTCGAGCCGGTGTCGGGGTGCTCGAATTCGACGACGACGGCCCCAGCCGGTTCGAGCGGGGTGAGTCCGTTGTGGTTCCGGTCGGCTACGGCGCGCCGGAGAATGTGGCGGCCGAGGACGACGCCCCACAGGGGTTTGAGAGCTCCGGGAGCGGCAGCGGGCAAGCCCGAGGCGTCGGCTTCGGCGTCGTGGGCGATGCGGCGGCAGGTCCAGCAGATCCGGCCGGGCACGATGGTGTCCATGCCGCACAGACGGCACGGCCGTTCGTGGCTGTTGAGATGGGACATGGCGGTCTTCCTGTTCGAGGCGATTCGGATGGGGAGACGGCGATGGCCGCAGCCGGGAGGCTGCGGCCATCGAGGACGGGACGGGTTCAGGCGGGGACCGAGAGCGTGGCGCGGGTGGCGAACAGCTCGGCCCTGAGGGCATCGCGTTCGGCTTCGAGCGCCGCGCAGCGGCGTCGCAAAGCGGCGATGTCGCTGGCCGGGTCGAGCGGCGCGGCCGTGGCCCGGCACTCGCGGCAGTGGTGCGGCCAGGGGTGCAGGTCAACCGGGGCAACCATTTGCCGCTGCGGCCACACCTCGAACTGAGGGCGGTCGAAGGCGACCTCCACCAGATCGACCAGGGTGCTCTCGATCGTCGCCGGGCAGTAGTACGGCGCGAGCGTGTTGACCGCGGCGGCGCCGGGGGCCGGCAACCACAACCAGGGCCTGGCCGCGACTCGTTGCCCTGGCTCCAGGGACACAGGGGTATGCGGGTGGTTCATGGATGGATTCCTCTCGTTGATGCGATGGCATGGCGGGATAGGGATTTGGACCCTGCTGCGGGCGGTGAGTCTCGGTAGCCTGGAGCGATGCACCCCTGGACTGCGGCCCTGCTCGCCCTGGTCGCCGCGCTGCCGTTCATCGCGGCCGCTTGGACGACGGTGCCGAGACGGTTGCCAAGGCCGTCGTTTCGCACCCGGAACGGACGGGTGCTGTGGTCGATTGCGGCGGCGCTGTCGGCCGTAGCGCTCACGCTCGCCTTGAGCGGCACGACCTCACTCGGCCTGGTGGAACAATCGGCGCTGCTGCTCTTCGCTGCCGCCGCGCCCGGCATCACGTTGTGCGACGCGGTCACCCGCCGCCTGCCGTTCTGGATGACCTACGTGCTCACCGCTGCGCTCGCCGGAGTCCTCGTCTGGGACTTCCTCGTCGAGGACGGGCGGACACCTCTGGTCGGCGCACTGCTCGGCGCGGCCATCGCGCTGCTGGCCCTCGGACCGGTCGCGCTGCTCTCCGGCGGCGGCCTCGCCAAGGGCGATGTCGTCATCGCCGAGGTCTACGCCGCGCCGCTGGGCATGATCGCAATCGCCTCGGTCGCCTGGTGGCTCGTCCTCGGCTTCGCCCTCGCCCTGCCCGTCGCGCTCCTGCGCTGGCGACAGCACGGACGGTCCCACCGGATGCCGCTGGGACCATTCCTCCTGGCCGCGTGGGCAGCCGTGGCGCTGGCGGTTACTCGCTGAGTCGCCGTTCGCTGCCCGACTCGCCGATGGTGGCGAGCGTGGCGGGCGGCAGACCGGACTGAAGCGCCGACAGCAGCATCTGGGCCAGCCGGTAGGACGGGTCGGCACGCAAGGCCACTTCGAACGCCTCCAGGGCGAGCACCCCGTTGCCGCAGCGGTAGGCGGCGAATCCGGCGACCGTGGCAGCGGGGGCGACCAGGTCGTCCTCCAGGTGGCGGGCCACCCAGATCCACAGGTCGAGCCGAGCCCGGTCCGGGTGGGTCGCGATATCGGACAGCACATGGTCGCGGAGCTCGACGTCGGCGAGCGCCAGTCCCAGACGCGCAATCGCCGCGGGCCAGGGCAGGACGGGGAACTCCCACCACTGGTTGAGGTACTCCAGCTCGCGGCGCCGCCAAGCGACCCGGTCCCGCTGTGCTTCGTCCTCGCGAAACTGGTTGACGTCTGCGGCGACCGCCGTTCGGGAATCGGCGCCCGCCGGGTCAAGCAGCGCGGCGACGGCGGCCCGATCGGGCCGGGCGACACCGCCTGCGGCGATGATCGAGAGCACCGCCTCGGGCAGTTGCGGGACCGGTCGGCCTTCGGGTGGACAGCACGACTCATCGCAGGTCAGCGCCCAGTAGCGTCCTTGATCGACCCGGAGGATGTCGAGCGCGGCGATCCCCGCCGCGTCGAGCCTGCGGCCGGTGACCGAGGCGACGGCCAGGGCGATCGGCTCGGGCCCGTAGACGATCGCGACGGCTTGGCCGCAGTTGTTGCGCGTCAGCTGGGCGACAAGGTCGCGTACTTGATCGGCATCCTCGGTCCACTCGGGCAGGTCGACGCGGAACGTGCATTGGAGGCCGCTCTCGTTGAGGCCGAGGACAACGAGGCTCGACTCCGGAGCGAAGCCGAGCAGGTGGGGCACGACGGCGACCAGGTCGCCGGGGCCGTTGATCTTGATCGGCGCGGTGTGCTGTGACATGGCTATTCCCTTCTGTGTGAGCGCCCGGTTGGGCTGGGTGTGGCTGATGACTGTTTGCGGTTGGTGTCTACGACTGGAACGAGTCCAGGCGTTCGATCAGGACCCTGCGACGCGGGTGCGCTTCTTTGCAGCGACGATGACGGCGAGCGGGTCGCGCGGGGCGTCGAGGTCGCATTCGAGGCAGTCGCAGCCGATGCGGTGGAGGCTGTCCGGGTAGGCCCATTGCGGGGAGTTCCAAGGGCCGGGGACGGGGAGGTTCACCAGGACGGCGTGCGGGTTGGGGCCCGGGGTGAAGCCGGCGACGACGGCTTCGACGAACCTCGGAGAGATGAAGTCGGTGAAGCGGCCCTTGCCGGTCGGGATGGTGATGGCCGGGCGAAGGCGGACCGTCTGGCCGATGGCGAGGTGGGCGATGTCCATGAAGAGACTCCAATCGATTCGCGGGCATGGCGATGACCCCGAGCGGTCGGCTCAGGGTGTGCGTGGTGGATGCGGCCCGTGCGGGCTGCGTGATTGGCCGCGCGTGGGCGGTCGGCTCACAGAGGCGCTGCGTCTGGTGGCTGTCGTGTGGGCCCGACCGGTGTCCCGGTGGGGCGATCCACATCCGGTTCAGTCACCGGTAGACGGAGCGGGCTCCGAAGCGGGGATTACGTCAAACGTGGTGTGATGCTCCGACCGTAGCCATTGAGCAGGAGAAATGCACGGTCACAAGCGATCACAGCCGTTCACAAGCGGTCACAAGCCCGAATGTCTCGGCAATGGAGGGACCTGAGGCCCCAGAATGTCAGCGGAACCAATGCCCAAATATGGGGAGCGGGAAGGCAGAGGGGTCCGGGTTTGCAAGTAACGACATGAGGTCGAAGGATTCTTCGTCGCTCAGCTCGGATGGCTCGAAGAACGGCGCTGCCAAGAAGGCTGAGAGCAAGCCCAAGTCGGAGACCAAGGCCGCATAAGCCGAGGGCCGGGTACGGCCCTCGACCGCTGGGGTTCGCTCGGGAAATGACCGCTTGCCGTCCTCCAGGCCGCCGCTCACCGTGTGGAATCCTCAACGGATGAACTGGATGGAGTTCGTCGCCGCTCTGACGGAAGTCCTCGTCTGGCCGCTCGCTGTCGTGGTGCTCGTGCTGGTCTTCCGCAAGCCCCTCTCGAAGCTGATCGCGCTCCCGCTGGAACGGCTCTCGTTCCCAGGCGGCGAACTCGTGTGGCGTGGAATGATCGCAGACGCCTCCGCGCTGTCGCAAGAATCTGAGCAGGAAACGCGAGATGTTCAGGAAGTCCTTGAGGGAGACCAGATCGCCCCTCCCGAAGAAACGGTCTCGTGGGAGCTTGAGAAATTTGGTTTCGATCACGCGCTGTTTCAAACGGTGAACGATGGGCCTCCGGTCGTCGCTCGGGTTGCGGGGATGAACGGGCTTCGCCAGTTCATGAACGACGGCTCTATAAGCTCACCGGGAACGTGGGCGGGATCGACCTTCGCGAGATTGCTCGCACAGCACAATCGGCGGGGATCATCGAGGTCAACCTCTTCGAGTCGTTGTTGAGTATCGCCGACTTGAGCGACCTGTTGACGCACGGTGCGATCCGCGAGGACTCCTCCAAGGTGATTGACTTGCTCAAGCTCATCCGCAACGCGCATCGTCAGTTCACGGTGCAGGCGCTCGGGTTCACGGTTATGGGTCCAATCCCTGAACGGGCAGAACGACGCGCGAACGACTGGAGGCCGCTGAACAGGCAGGCCAACTCTGAAGCCAAGAACTCTGCGTAGCTGGTCAGAGGCTGTGTAGCCGGACCCCTAGACGCGAAGTGTCGCACCGCCGAGTGCAGCAACTTGCCCTCCGAGGGCGAGAGCGATTCGGTGCCCTGCTGTTCTGGGGATATGATTTCGGGTTCGCTTCGAGGCCGGAATAGGGGGTGCTGCCTGGGGTTTCGGGCTGTGTTCGGGGTGGTGTTGTCATGGGACCGGGCGTGGGGCAGGCCGTAAGGCCAGGTTGTTAGACCTGGCCGTAAGGGTCGGTCGTGGCAGGTTCGCCTACGGCAGTTCGGACCGGTGGGCGATCTCGGCGAGGGTGAGTCGCTTGCCGTAGCCGATGAGCCGCCAGTGCGATCCGGTCGGACGCGCTCCGGCTTCGGTGGTGAGGGCTGTGGCGACGGGGAACTCCAGCGCTTCGCGGGCGGCTCCGGCGTGGAAGTGGTCTTCGCGGGCCCGGCTGGGCAGGGTGAATAGGACGGTGCGGGACCGGCCGCCGTCGAGCGGCCGGTAGCGGACGTAGCGGCGCAGCTTCGCGATGAGCTGGGTGTGGGTCTCGGTGCCGGTGTCGTGTTCGTGCCAGGCCCGCAGCTCGGGTCCGCCGCGCCACTTGAGGACGTATCCGGCATCGGGGCGCAGCTGCCCCGAGCATGCCTCGGCGGCTTCGGTCTCAGCAAGCCATTGGGCGATGGTGAACACGCCGCCGGAGTGCCGGGCGTCGGCGTGGAGGCAGGCGGCGAAGGCGTTCACTGCTTCGAGGTGAGCCCGGTGGCGGGAGACGGCGAGCCGCTGCATCTGCCACGAGCACCACTGCCGGGTCGGGGGCTTCTCGGCATTGCGCATCGCCCAGATCGCGTGGCCCCATTCGCCGAGCGTGTAGCGGTAGGCCGCACGGTGCCCGGGCCGGAACCGGGCGAGCACGCCGAGCTCGGTGAGGGTGAGGATGCGTTGGCGCGCCGTCCACTCCGAGGTGAACCAGATCGCGGTGATCATCGGCGCGGTGAGGATCTTGTGAACGGCGAGCGCATCGACGATCGCGATGTCCCTTTCAGTCAAGCGCGGATAGAGCCCGGCGAAGTCGACGGCGGTGCCCTGCTGCTTGGCGGCGGTCATTGTTCGTTCTCCTAACGGTTGCGGCCCGCAGATTTCGACGACTGCGGGGTGAAAGCGGGCTCGGCAGCGGCCAGGGCCCGGACGATGTCGGTCTGGCCGACCGGTTCGGCCGGAGGCAGGGTGGTGAGCGTGCAGGCCGGGAGCGTGCGCCCGTCGTGGAAGGGGCGGGCCGCGACGGTGAACGCGGGCAGGTGTTCGAGGTCGTGCTCGGAGAGGTTCGGGGCGGTGTGCCGGGCCAGCAGGCGCGAGTCTTCGGGGCTGGTCGCGAAGAACACTTTCGTCCTGGCGTTGGCGGAGACGGCGAACTGGAGGTCCCGGTCGAGCTGGGCCCAGTGCTGGTGGGCCAGGACCATGCCGAGGTGGAGGCCGCGAGCTTCGGCAAGCATGTCCTCGACGGCGTACGGGAGATTGAGGAAGTTCTGGAATTCGTCGAGGTACAGGGTGGCGTCCCGGCGTTTCGCCTCGGGGAGGCGGGCGCGGGCGGTGGCCGCCTGCCAGACCTTCGCGGTCAACACCGACCCGAGCAGCCGTGCGGTGTCGTCACCGAGGACGCCCTTGGGAAGCCGCGCCAGTACGATCCCGTCCGAGTTGAGCGCGGCTTCGAGGTCGAAGGCGCGCTCGGGTGAGCCGATGGTGTCGCGCACGAACTCATGCCCGAGCAGCGCGCGAATGCGAGAGAGGACCGGCCCCGCGGCTTGGGACTGCACGGTCTGCGAGAGCTGGTCGAACCAGTTCCAGAACCCGCCGAGCACCATCGGGTCATCGATCGCGGCCACCAGCGGCGCCCGGTAGGCCTTATTGGTCAACAGACTCGGCAGATGCCGCAGCGCCGGGTCCCCGGCGACGAAGAGCGTGCGCAGCGAGTTCCTGAGAATGTCATCTGCCCTGGGACCCCAATGCCGCTCCCAGATACGGCGGCAGATGCCAGTGAAGTGGTCGATCACGACCTCGGAGTCCAGCCCGGCGAGCGGATCGATGCCTGGATGCGGGCCTCGCTGAGCAGGGTCGATGAGGACCAGCCGGTTCTTCGCAGTGGCCGGATCGAGACTTGCGACGACGTCATCGACGAGGTCGCCCTTGGGGTCGATGACGACCACCGGCCGGCGGGCGCGGACGTCGCCCATGATCAAGTGGTGCAGCAGCACCGACTTACCCGAGCCGGTCGGCCCGACCACATGCGTGTGGTGGCGGCCGTCGACGACGCTGATCGCCAGCCTGCGGCCGTCGGCGCCGACGCCGAGCGTCTTGGTGTTCCTGCCGCCGGAATTAGCGCCGACTGGCGCGGCGACGCTGCGGGCCCCGGCCCGCTCCAGCGCCGGAACGACCTCGTCCGAGGGCAGGTGCGCGAGCGCCCCGATCTCGGCGCAGGTCAAAACAATCGCACTGTCGGGTGCCCAGGTGTTGCACCACGCGGCGCTGCTGGAGGAGGGGCGGCGGCGGATGCCCGTGGCCCCGGTGAGCGCGCTGGCCGCGCCGCCGAGCCGGGCGGCGTGCGATTCGGCCGCTTGCGTCTTGACGTCGTCGGGGCCGGTGACGGCCCAGCGGACGCCGGTCGCCCACAGTAGCCCGCCGATCCGATCGGCGGCGGTACGGCGGTGGCGCGCCACCGTGGTCGGCTCGCGGACGGATCCGGTGGTCTTCGGTCCGCCGAGTCCGAACAGGTCCAGGACCTCGTCCAGCAGCCCGGTCCGGTGGTGGTGCGCGCCGTCGGCGGTGCGCCGCAGGGTGCGCACTTCCCGCGGAGAGGCGGGGCGGGCCGCGATCTGGACGATGGCGACCGTATTCCGTCGTCCGGAGAGCCCGGCGGCGATGAGACCCCGGACCCGGTCTACTGGCGCGTCTGTCGCGACCGGAGTGTCGGCGAAGCCCGACCAGACCAGGCGTCCACCGGGCCGGTGCTCGCCCTCGGGTAGCGGCGGCTCGGCGTCGGCGACGGTGCAGCGCGCCCCGGGCCATGCGGCCTGGACCGCATCGGCAGCGATTCCGGCGCTGAGAGATGAGGGCAGCCACAGCCGGACCGTCATCGCGCCCGTGCTGAAGCGGTATTCGAAGACCACGTGCGGCTGGCCGCGCCAGAACCGCTGCCACGGGGAGCGGCTGATCGCCCCCAGATGTGCCCACAGCGCCTCGGCCCCACGGGGATCGACCTCCGGTGGGGCGGCGATATGTACATACTGAGATCCCGGAGTCCAGGTCCGTGCGTCGCGCCGATGCAGGATAAGGCGGATAGTGCCGACCGCGATGAGGCCGAGGCCGGCGGTGAGTATGATCCAGGCCGAAGGCAGTGCCAGCAGTGAGTCCATCATGGATACTCCTGGAGGGTCACGCCGCGCGCGGCCATGAAGTCGAGGGGTGGAGTTGCCGAGGATTCCGAAGGATTTTCGGCACGGTTGTGGCTCTCGAAGTGCAGGTGAGGGCCGGAGGAGCGCCCGGAGGAGCCGACTTCGCCGATGACCTGTCCGGCCGCGACCGCGTCGCCCACCGTTACATCGGGCTCGGACAACAGGTGACAGTAGCGGGTGAGCGTGCCGTCAGGGTGGGCGATCTCGACATACCAACCGCAGCCGCGGACCTCGGGTGAGCCGTCCACATAGCAGGAGTAGGGCTCGCCGGAGGCGGTGTAGGCATTGCAGCGGACCTTCACCACTACGCCGGATCCCGCCGCGAGAATCGGTGTGCCCTTCGTGCCAGGAAAGTCGACACCATCGTGGCCGGGCCTCTCAGCAGTTCTGAATCCCGAGGTGACGACGTGGCCGGGAAGCGGATGCGTCCAACCCTCGGCCGAGATGACCGATCCTGCCGCGCGGTCGCAGTCGATGCGGGCGGTGACGCCCTCGACAATCGCGGTGGCGGTCTCCTCGTGCTTGGCGTAGGCGTCGGGGAACGCCGAAATCTGCACGAGTTGGGCGGCCTCGGTCAGCGGGCGGGTCTCCCAGTCGTCGACGTCGACGAGGGCATTGTAGAACTTCGCGGCGGCTGTGGCGGGGTCCATGAGTTCGTCGACGCTGCCCCAGCCGGAGGCGGGGCGCTGCTGGAACAGACCGAGTGAGTCGTGGTCGTAGCCGGTGCCGTCGTTCGGGAGCTCCAGTGAGGCGGGGTGGTTGGGGTTAGCAAGGTTGCGCAGTCCGGATTCCTGCATGGCGGTCGCGGTCGCGATGACGACGGCCCGCTCGGACAGCCCGAGGTCGGCACCGGTGACGTAGATGGTGACCGCATGCGCAATCTGAGTTTGGCCGTAGGCGGCGAAATCGCGTTCGAGGTCGGCCGCAACGGTGACGGCGTCGACGGAGCACCCGGCGAACCATCCGAACCCGAACCACGAGGTCAGGGTCTGGGCTGCGGCGCCAACGACGCCGACCGCGCAGCAGCACACGGTGATGACCACGGCGACGAGACATGAGGCGATTCGGCGCATCGACCTCACCACTGCTCGCCGTCGAGCGCTTCGAGACCGGTCAGGCACAACCGGTGCTCCTCGGGCGCGGCGATGGTGGAGAACGCCACCCGTGTCTGTCCTGCCAACAACAAGGCATCGCCCCTGCGGGCGGTGGCGAGCAGGTCGGCCTCGGTGTCGGTGAGCGCGAACGCGCTCGCCACCGCCTGAATCGACTGCGGTGCCTGCCGCAGCAGCACTTGCGTTGCCGCGTTCGCGATGACGGTGTGCCCCAGCGAGGTTGACAGCAAGTCGTCAGCGTCCTGGGTGATGACCATCAACCCCGCGTTGCGTTTGCGGGCCGACTTTGCCAATCTCGACAAGAACGCCGCGCCCGCGCCGTCGCGTAGCAGCAGCCACGCCTCGTCCACCGCCACGAGCCGCCGGACGCCGTCGGTGCGCAGTGAGCGCCAGATCGCGTCGAGGACGACGAGCGTGGTGACCGCCGCCATCTCCTCGGGGACTGAGGAGAGGTCGAAGACGTGCAGGCTCCCGGACCCGGCGGTGGCAGGATGCTCGGTGTGCCCGGCGAGCAGGCTCGACAAGCCGCCGCCGGTCACGAAGGGGGCGAGGCGAGCGGCCAGACTCCGGCCGGTCTCGGAGGACTCGGCCAGCAGGGCGGACACGTCGGGCATCGTGGGGGGCTTGCGCCGCCACGTCGCGGGGTCGTCGCTGATTCCGCAGGCGGCATAGGCGGCACCGACCGCCGCGTCCACCGCCGCCGCTTCGGTACTCGACAGCGCCTCGCCGAGCGCGGTTTCGATGACGGTGGCGCAGAAGAGCTTGCGGCGCGTCAGGTCCTCCGGGCTCGCCTGGGTCGGGAGTGCGAGGGGGTTGATCGGCTCGCCGGCCGCGCCGGGCGTGGTGACCGTGCCGCCGACCGCTCCTGCGAGGGCCCGGTACTCGCCCTCGGGGTCGATCACGGTGACCGATGTGCCCTGGTAGAGCTCGCGCAGCAGCGTGGTCTTGGCGAAGTACGACTTGCCCGCGCCGCTGCGGGCGACGATGACGGAGTTGTAGTTGTGCTCACCCCACCGGTCCCACAGCACGGGCGCGCCGCTGATCGCGTTGAGCCCGTAGAGGACCGCCCGGTCGCCGACCGGTCCGGGCACGTCCGGGGATCCGAACGGGAAGCTCGCGGCGGCGGTGTCGGTGTCGACCGTACGGCGCGCCCCGAGCGCATCGATCCCGACTGGGACGGTGGAGGTCAGGCCCTGGAGCGGCCGGTATGTCGCCGGGCGCAGGTCGCACATCATCGCTGCCGCCGTCGCCCGCAGCCGCGCGCACGATCGGTCCAGTGCTTCTGGTGTGGGGGCGTGCACGGTGACGTACACGCTCATGGCGTGCAACCGGGTGTCGCCGCGCGCGATCCGGGCGGCGAGTCCGGCCGCGTCTTGGGCAGCGGCGTCGAGCTGGGGATCGTCGAGCCGGTCTTTCGCGGCCACATACCGCTGCGTCGATTCCATCCGGGCCCGCTGCTTGCGCAGCCGCGCGGCGGCGATCTCGGCCGGGACACCGTCGAGGTGCATGGTGACTTCGAGCCGCGTGGCCTGGTCGATGAAGGGCTCGGCCCAGGCGTAGGACACCATGCCGGGCCAGCCGACCAGGATGAGCGTGGCCGCCCACCCGTCGCCGGTCTGCACGCGGCGCGCCTCCGGCACCAGCGCGTCCGGCCACAACTCGACCGAGGCGTCGAAGGACTCACCGCCGCCCCACAAGCCGCGCAGCCATGCCATGCCGCTCATGCGATCCGCCTCCCCGGCGTGCCGAACGGATCGACCCCGGCGCGAACCCGCTCGCACAGCCCGGCCCGATCGAGCAACGTCCAATCCGCGCCGATCGCGGCGGCGAAGTCACCTACTGCACCTGCTGCGCGGTCGGCCGTCTCGGCGCTCTTCGCGGTCACCACGACGGTGATCTGCCGATCGAGCAATCCCTGGGTCCGCACCAGGCCGGCCAGCCAGGCGGCATGTGTCCGGGCCGAGGCCGCTACCGCCGGGTTGGTGTGCGCGGCGGCGTGGTCGTCGAGCGCCGCGACGTAGCCTGAAAGGTCGACCGGTCGCGTGGCGACGACGATCTGCAAGTGGGCGTCGAGGCCGTAACACAGCCGGGCGAGCGCGGCGACCATGCTCGTCTGCTCGCCCGGCCCCAGCAGGTCGAAGTTCACGCTCCGCACATCGACCGCCCGCGCGAACCCGACCGCCCCGAGATCGATCAAGCCATCTGCGGCCACTTCGCGGACCGGGCCGGTGAGCACCCCCGCAGGCGGGACTGGTTTGCCGCGCCGTTCCATCCGCAGCGAGGCCGCCTCGCCCCGCCCGGCGGCGAGCGGCGTCCGGGGCATGGTGACCGCTGCGGCGATGAGCCGGTCGAGCCCGACCCCGTCCACGCGGCCGATCGCCACCACCGCGCACAGCGCCACCGGCACCAATGCCAAGGGCATGATCAGTTCCGGCGGCACGGTCGTCTTGAGCGATTGCCAGATCAGACCCGCCGCGAGGCCGGAGGGGGCGAGCATGAGCAGCTGCCGCACCGTCAGTCCGAACAGGACTCGGTCTTGGATGTCGATGTCGGCCGGGACTGGAACCGGCGCGGGAGTGTTCACGGTCGCCTCCTCGAAGGGTCAGCATTGGTGGACGGCTCGGCGTCGATGACCACCGGTGTGCCGGTCCCGACGCGGCGACTCGGGCTCGGGTGTGGCGGGGCCGGCTCCGGGGGAATGGTCGTGACACGGTGACGGCGGCGCAGCCGCTCCCACCGCGACGGCTCCGAAGGTGCCCGGGAGGTCGTAGCGGGCCGCTTGTCGTGGACGGGGGCGATGGTCTCCGTCGGCGGCGCTTTCGGCTGCTGCGGCGGCCGATCCGGAGTCGCCCCGGTCTGCCAAGGCCGCACCGAGGGCGCTTCCAGCTCGTGCCGCTGCGGACCGGACGGCAGCTGCTCACTGCTCGCCGGATTCTGGTGCGGGCGGCGCGGCGGGTTTTCGGCGTTCTCCCCGGCAGCCAGCGGCGGACCACCGAGAGCGGGCTGAGCCGGATCGACCGGTGCCGGACGAGGTTGCGGGCGCGGCCGGGGACCCGGAGGGCGGGGAGTCGGTCCAGATCCGGGCGGCGTCGGAGGTCGCGGTCCCGGTGGCGGAGGCGGTGCGGGCGAGACGTTCTGCTGCTGCACGGCTCGACGGTTCCGGAAGCGGCCCAGCGCGAAGGCGGCGAGCTTCCCGACCGGATTCAACTTGAACAGGGCGATGCCCACGGCCGAGCCGACGACCGCTTTCGCCATCCTGGAGCCGGGCAGGCGCAGCGGTGAGCCCTTCGCCCAGACGAACAGGTCCTTGTGGAGTCGCCAGGCCACCCAGGTGAGCACCAGCATGTAGAACGGGCGCAACGAATAAGTGAGCAGGACTTCGACGTCGTCGAGGTCGGTGTAGATGTTCATCCACACCCAGATCAGCGCCGCCTGCCCGACCGAGGAGAAGAAGCAGGCCCACAGCATCCGCCACCACATCCACGCCAGGCCCTCGGTGAACGGCAGCGCGTGCGTCGCCAGCGCGATCGGCGCGAAGACGGCGACGACGAACCACGCCATGTTCCGCGTGAGCATGCACAGCCACAGCACGAACGCAGCAATCTGCTGCACGACCGCGACCCCGAAGTCAAGACCCGAAGGCGCATCATGTGAGGCGACCTTGAGCATGTCAAGGAAGTCGCCCCCGGCCAAGGAATCACCCATGGCTTCCCCGAGGGTGAAGGCAGCGGTGATCTCGATGTTGAAGTCCTGGACGAGCCAGATGATGTTGGGCGCGAAGTAGGCAAGCATGAACCCGGCGATCAGGCGCGGGACGATCTCGCGGGCCGAGTAGCGCTCCTGAAGGCTCTCGGAGGTCATCACCACCACTGCGCCGATGCACACCGCCAGGCCGTAGGTCCCCATCACCAGCAGCCGGAATGAGGACGACAAGGGTGTGGCGATCGCGGGGAAGACCGGGTTGAGCGCCACCAGCGACAGCGCCACCATCGCCTCGACCAGGTCCAGACTCGTGTCGCGCAGTTCGTCGAACGCCCACTGCTTCGCGGAATCCCAGATACCGGCGGCCATCAGTCGTCCACGTAGGCGTGGGTGCCGACCATGTATTCGAGGATCTCGATCAGCACCGGAGCGAACAGCACCAGACCGAGCCCCACCGCCGCCGCCCGGAGCGCCGACTTGGCCTTCTCGGTCTGTGCCGGATCGGACGAGGCCATGTACCTGATCCCGGCGATCGTCGCCATGATGACCGCGAACAGCCCCGCCAGCCCCATGATCCAGTTGCGGATCCGGTTGAGCATCGACGTCACTGTCTCGGTCGTCGTCTGCGCCAACGCTGGGGCCGCGTCGACCGCGACCAGTCCGGCGACGAGCGCGCCGGCCAGGGCGAGCCGCGCGCCCCACACGGTCGCAGGGCGAGCGGCGAAGCGGCGCCAGCGGCCCGGCCTCGTCTCGGTGGCAGCAGGTTCCACAGCGCACCTCCCAGAAAGTCCTGGAAGGGGTCCCGGTCAGGGATCGGCCGGGACCCCGGACCCGTGCGCGGGACGGCGAAGACGCCATCACCTCCTCAGTCGTGCGAGTGAACGGTTCGACTGGAAGCAGCCCCGCGCAGCGGGCCCGAACCGCCGCACCTCGCGGCGGTTCACTCCAAAACCGCCGCTTGTGACCGGCGAAGAGAGCGCTGTGAACGACCGGGCGCGGTCACGAGTGATCACACGCGACTCCGTCCCGTGGGCCGATGCCATACGACTGAGACGGCTGTGACCGCCGAATTTCTCGGCCGTGACCGTCGGTGAACGCCTGTGAATGGCCGTGCCCGGGCACAGCGTGGCGCGATGGAGTTCCCTCGCTCTACGGCGAACGCGAATTAAGGGAGGTACGGCCATGCTGCCGCTCAATCTCATCGAGGCCCATTTTCTCGGCATCGAGGGGCCGATGCCCCTCCGCGACCACCACGGCCCGGGAACGCCGGACTCGGCGACTGCGCCTCGGCGGTTCCGCCGGTGGCTCCTCGACGACACCGCCCCGCTTCCCGTCCGCGATCAAGTCTGGGCGGAACTGATCCTCAATGTCCGCGAGGCCGACGACGCGGAACAGCTGAACCTGGTCCTACTCGGGCTCGCAGTCCCCGGCCTGCGACGGGCCGTCAACCGCGCCAAGCTCCAGAGCCCTGGAACGGAACGCGCCGACCTCGAAGCCGAGGCGATCAGCGGGTTCCTCGCTGCGATCGGCACGGTCGATTTCACTCGCCGTGCCATCTGCTCGCAGCTGTGCCAAGCAGCCCACACCGCTGCCCGTGCCCTCGGCCGCTCGAACAGGCGACAGCGCCACGAACCCGAAGAAGCACTTCTTCTCGAAGAGCCTGAGCACCTGGGAGTCGGCCACGTCGACCTCGTGCTCGCCAACGCCGTCACCGCCGGCGTCATCGACCACGCCGAGGCTCAACTGATCGGCGCCACCCGACTTGACGGCGAATACCTGACCGCGATCGCCACGAGGACCGGCGACACCTCCCTCGCGGTCGGACTCCAACGCCGCCGAGCCGAACAACGCCTAACTGCCTGGCTGTCGGCGTGAACATGAGCGCTGATCTCGGCGGAGTCCGTTCCGACAAGGGGGTTGGCGGTATTGCGGGCCTGCAAGCGTTCCATTACCGTGGACCGGGCAGCTCGAACCCCGAAGAGCTGCTTCAGAATTACGACTGGCGGAGGTGGCGTGGCATCGGTCGACGATCTGTCGGGTTCTATCGGTCGCGCTAAGGATGCAATCGTCCAGGCGGCAGCCACCGTCACGGCCTCGATTGATGAAGCCGACCATCTGGCCGAAGGCTTCAAGATGATCGGCGTCGACGGCAAAGTCGATGAGGTCAACGCCATCAAGGTCAACCTGGAAGCGCTCCACTCCGGCCTTGCTGCTGCCGCGGAGCTTGTGGAGAACATTCAAGCCCAGGCCGAGGCACTTCGAGGATCGGGCAACGCGCCCAACGTCGCAGCCACATCAAGTGCTCTCACCGACCAGGTGCCGAAAGCTGGCGACCGACAACGCTCAGCGCCAGTTGGTCGGCAGTACCGATCAAGTGGGGATCCCATGCGAGCCCTTGGTGCAGGCAGGCAAACCCATCCCGCTGAGTGGCAGGCGCACCTCGACGACGCCGAGTCGTATGGGGTCGAGATCCGCCACCGGCCGGGCGCGATCTTCTACACTCCCGGTCTGCGACGCGGTCAGCCAGGACAGCTGGTCATCGACGATGATGCCTCGATCTCAGCGATGCGTCACGAAATGAGCCATGTCCAGGATGACAAGAATGCAGGCTGGAGAGGCTTCGAAGGTGCCTACGACAAGGACTTCCTGTGGGCGTCAGAGGAGCGCGCCTATAAGTTGGAGATCGGCTACGCCCACCAAGTCGGGCGAGCAGATCTCGCAGCCGAGCTCACGCAGCTGATGGCGGAACGGAAGACCGAGATCTACGGGACCGAGGGGTTACCATGTTCGAACCGGACGACCAGTTCACGCCCAAGACCACCGGGCACCTGCGTGACATCGCCATCGACGAGAACGCCTCGGTCGTCGACCGTGGCCGCGCGATCATCGAACTCGGACGCCGCGCAGCCAAAGAACCTGAGCTGACCGCAGACCTCCTTGGCTGGGCCGACAATCCGAGTTTCCACCGCTCACGCTGGGTCGGACAAGTCACTCTGGCCTGGATCGCCGCGCTCGCCGTTGGCTACTCCCAATCCGACCCTCAAACACGCAGCAGGCTCCGAGAGGTCCTCGACCATTGGAAAGCCTCGGAGCGTGAGCTGCTGTTGTCATGGGCGTCAGGAGAAGTCTGGCTCCAGGACATGGATCGCTGAGGCAGCTCACCGAGCCGAGGCGCAGCGATCCCAAGTACGCCACTGGACTGGGGAAGGCAAAGACGCGCCTTGCGGGGGCGCATGTGGGCCCAGCGGCACGCTGCGCGAACAATCGATAGCATGGTGAGATCGCGAGCACATTGCGTTCGAGCCGTGATTCGGGGCCGCTATGGGGCAGAAGCAAAAACAACTGACGCCGACGGAGTCTTTGTTGGACTACTTCGGTGCTCAGCTCCGCGCGCTGCGGGAGCAGGCGGGAGTTCTACCTGCCGAGCTGGCGGGAAGGCTCTACATCGGGCCGGATCTCCTGAGGAAAGTCGAAGTGGGCGAGCGGTATCCGTCCGCCGAATTCATCGAGCGCGCTGACGACATGCTCGGGGCCGGTGGATTGCTCCGGGGCCTTGGGCCGCTCCTGGCTCGCGAGCAGGCGTTCAGAGCACGGACCGGATCGACGCCATTGAAGTTCAGGCCGGAACTCAACGATGCGATCGTGCTGGACTGGATGCTCATGGACGTGGCATGGGAATCCGCTCGAGAAGACGACTCCGAAACTTCAGAATCGATGTTGGCGGAGTTGCGGCAGGCTGATCATGTGCGAGGGGCAGGTGCGACCTACCCGAAGCTTCTGGCTCATCTCGGAGCCGACTTCGAGGCCTTTGCACTCCGGACCCCCAGGACGGCGATTGGCGTCTTGGAGCTGGCCGCTTACAACGCCGTCGACCTCGGCGCGGACTCCGCCGCACAGCGGCACTATCACAAGGCGCTCCACATCGCCCTCAGGACAGGCCAGCGCCGACACGGCGCCCACCTGATCGCAAGCCTCGCCTACCTCACCATGCAATGCGGCCACCCCAGGTCAGCTGCGCGCCTCGCTCAAGCAGCGCTGACCGGCGTCGGTGACCGGACGACTCCGGTCGAGGGGGCCGTCTGGTGGATGATCAAGGCTCGGTCGCACGCGAAGATGCAGGAGCGCGAGGAATGCGTCAAGGCCCTGGGGCGCGCTGAAGACCAGCTCACCCGGGAACCGTCGGGCGGGGAGGTGGAGCTGATCTCCTATTTCGGCTTGGCGGATCTAGCTGATGAGCGTGCACATTGCTTCTTTGACCTCGGCGACTTCGCGAATGCCCGCGATGAGGCCGCAAAGGCGTTGGAGCTGTTGAACCTCGATCGCGTTCGAAGACGCGTCATCGACTCGGCACTTCATGCGTCTGGCCTGACGCGAACCGGCGACCTCGAACAAGCCGGCATGGTCGCCAGACAAGCCATCGGCGACAGTGGAACGCTCCGGTCGTTCCGGGCGTCGCAAGCGCTAGCCGAGATGTTGGCGGAGCTGCTTCCGCACCAGAACGTCGGAGTCGTGAAGGACGTCTTCGAGTTCGCGAGGTCGGCGGCCCCGGTAACCCCTTCGTTCCCGAGTTCGGATGCACGGAGCTGAGCACCGCGCGGAACGCCTCCACCTCGGCCTCAAGGACCTTCGTCTTGACGGCAGTTCCCGAAAGATAGTGACCACCGTCCGGGAACCGAATGAGATCGACGGGCTTCCTCATCCGGCGCAGCGCCTCAGTGAGCTTCACAACGTCGTCAACGGGTACGACCTTGTCGTCATCGCCGTGAATGAGCAGGACCGGGATGCCGATCCGATCAGCCTGCACGGGTTCACCTCTGAGCGCCCGAGCGTTGGGGCGATGGAATCGGGGCGTGGCGGCGATCCACTTCGCCGGGTCGACGATGGCAGACCTGGCGACCGCCAGGGCGAAGGGGCTGTCCGGGAGGCTGGCCGCATTCAGCGCAGTGAACCCGCCGGCGCTCGCGCCCAAGATGAAGGTCATCCCGGCCGCAGAGCGGCCGGTGTCAATGGCCCATCGCGCCGCGCTCGCGCAGTCGATCGCGTCGTACTCTCCCCAATGGCCGTACAGGGACCGGCGGAACACCCGTCCGTAACCGGTGCTGCCGCGATAATCAACGTCGATGACCGCGAAGCCCTGATCGGTGTAGTACCAGAGGTCTGCATCCAGCCGCATCTCAACATGGTGGGTAGGTCCGGGATGGGCACGCACGATCACCGGTACCGGTCCGTCTACATGACCGCGTGGGGGATGCCAGACCACGGTGATCGCCTGCCCATCGGATTCGATGTCGAGGATCTCGGATGTCTGTCCGGTCGAGTTCGGAACGGCGGATTCGGAAGCTCGAACAACGACGTCACCGTCCCGGCCATCGGGGTCGATGAGAGCGATCTGTGCCGATGTGCGGGAAGAGGAGCCGATCAGCGCGACACGTTCATCGAGCGCCGTCAAATAGGGCTTGATCGATGTGTACGGCAGCGGGATCTCACGGATCGCGCCGTCCCTCTCCACGAGAAGGAGCCGAGCAGGTGGTCCCTTCCTGGCGAGCAACACGACACGTCCGGACTGGAGGAAGGCATAGCTGGCATAGCCGAGTTCCCAAGGCGCGGCTGCACAGTCGGCCTCCACGGGTGCGACCGGCTCGGGCTCGCCGTTCTTCCATCGGTACAGGTTCCACCAGCCGGTGCGGTCGCTTAGGAAGTAGAGCTGGCCGTCGGGTCCCCATCTGGGTTCAATGGCCGACTCGTCGGCACCTCCGGCGAGTCGGACCGGGGAGGAGATGCTCTCCCCGGGATGGTAGTCAGCCATCCATATTTCGCAGTGGTTCCAAGGCGCTGCATCCTCCGGCCACTGGGCCCACGCAACTCGTCGATGGCGAACCGCCGGTGAGGAAAGAAACGGGGCCTGATGCAGGGTTCGCACTGCTCTTGAGCGCGGATCTACCTCGACCAACTGGTCGACCGAACCCGAGTCGCTGACGGCGATGAGCGCATTCTCGGCCGGTGAAAGGGCGCCGAACTGGCCGGGATAGTCCGTGATCCGACTGCCGGTTTCGAGGTTCACGATCTGGCCCGACGCACTCTCGACCGCGAACAGGCCTTCAGGAGTCACGGTGAAACACCCGCCACCGTAGGAGTGAGCGGAACTGCCTGCGCTGAACTGGCGTGCCTCAACGCCATGCTGTGGTGACCACCTGGTGATCGAGCATCCGGAATGCCCCGACTCGACCCAGAAAAGTGTGTCGCCGAAGACCTGTAGTTCATCGAGAGTCAGCGCCTTGGAGGCGATGGATTTGGCCGAGGAGGCGGAGTCCGTGTCACTCACGCCCCCACCGTACGCCGGTCCGCAACGAAGGAACCTTCGAGATCGGAGAGGCATCTGTGCGGAGGTGCGCAGGCAGGCACGGATGGGCCGAAGCTTCGCCCGGGCTGAGGAGAGGAGCAGCCGATGCGGACAGCCGGCTTGTCCGCATCCGAAGCCTTGGGAGACGGGAGGGCCCGTGGGTAAATGGAGTCGACGGCCAGTTCATTCGGGCTAGCCGTGAGCGGCGGGCCGTCGCCCTAGTTTCCACACACGTTCGGCGGCCCGCCTCCACCAGCACGACCGAAAGGCGAACCGGTGACACACGAAACAATACCGGGCGGGCACGCCGGTGACCTTCGACCGCTTGATGCGGCGGACCTGGTCGCGGACGCCTTGCCGTTGGAAGTCGTCGACATCGATGGACGTCCGATCACTTTCATCTGGTACTACCGCAGCGGCGTAGACCGCCTGACACTCGTTTCAGACAGTGGCCGAGGCGGAGTCGTCGAAAACCTCGACTCGATGAAGCCGCAGCTCCGCGAGGACCGCGACTGGAAGGAATGGTTCTCGGCGAACAACCGTGTCGAGCGGACCCTCGCCGCAGCGGCAGAGCAATGGCGCCACCGCGGGGAGATCGTTGCCGATAGAGCGCTTGCGGGCGGCGAGGGCTCATGAAACTGCGGCCACGGAGGTTCGGAACTGACGAGGCAGCCGCGCCGAAGGAAGATGGCGATGGGGTTCGAAAAGCCCGTCTGGGCGCCGGAACCCTGCTAGGGGCCTTCACGGAATCAGGACTGCGAGTCGAGGTGATCCTCGCCGGAGAGCACCGACTGTGGTTGCAGTGCCGACCGACGCGCAGCGACCGCAACGTCAAACCAGTGGACATCGGCCCCGTCACTTGGGACGACTACAGGACTCCGAGCCTCGCGCCGGTCCCCGAATGGCTCGATGCCAACTCTTGGGCCACGAGCATCCTCGTGCTCAAGTCCGCTGCCCTGTACCGGGCCGTGGCAAACGCGGAAGCGCTCAATCCGACCCTCGGCATCGAATTCAACGCAGACCTCGGCGACTTGGTCTACGAAGCCAAGCCAGTTCGTGAACCTGCTGATCCCCCTCAGGGTCGCCGCGCGGTGGGGCGCGGCGACCCGCCTCCTCCCGCAATCGCGCGCAACGGACCCAACATCACTCCTTCTCCTCGCAACAGGAGTACGACATGATTCTCAAAGCCGCCGTTGTCGGGCTCGGCGCCCAGGCCCGAGAAGACCATCTTCCGGGACTGGCGGCCTCCGACGCCGTCGAACTCGTCGCCTTGTGCGATGAAAACTCGGAACTCGTTCACGAGCTCAGTTACCAGCTCCACGTCAAGGGATACGTCGACTACCGCGAGATGTTCGCCAGCGAGCGCCTCGACCTGGTGGTCGTCTGCGTTCCCCACCATGTCGGGCGCGCGATCGTCGAAGCCGCGGCGGAACACGGTGTGCACGTGCTCAAGGAAAAGCCTTTCGCCGTAGGCATCGACGAGGCCCGCGAACTCGCCGCCATCTGCGACCGGGCGGGAATCCAACTGATGGTGACCCTCCAGCGGCGGTTCAACCCGATCTACACGAGCTTTACCCAGCTGGCCGACCAGATCGGCACTCCGATCGTGGTCGACGCCCAGTACACGCTGCACATCGACGACCCCTCCGAGGGATGGCGAGGCAGCATCGCCCAGGCGGGCGGCGGCTGCGTGATCGATATGGGCTACCACTTGGTCGACATGATCCTGTGGTACTTCGGCCTCCCTGATCGGATCCTGGCCGACACCTCGGCTTCCGCCAGACCCGACCGGTCCTACGATGCAGAGGACACGGCCCTGATCCATTTCGGATATGAGACGGGTCTCTACGGTTCAGCGCTGCTGTCGCGGTTCATCGGCCCCAAGAGCGAGCAGATCCGCCTCGTCGGCTCCAAAGGCATCGTCGCGCTCGAACGCGGCCGACTCCGCCGCTTGGACAACCACGGCGAAGTCATCGAATCCCTCGCCCGCGAGCAGTCCTGGCCCGCTGCCGCCACTGCACAGATCGAGCACTTCGCCCGCGTCGTCGCGGGCACCCGTCCGAACCTCAGCGCGCCCTCCGACCATCTCCCGCACCTGGCATTCATCACCGCCTGTTACGAATCGGCGCGCACCCGAACCGCAGTAAAACCGAAGGAGCTTCTGTGAACTCGCCGCTCGCCCTGCTCGGCGGGACGCCCGCCGTGCGCAAACCCGAACCGCACTTCACGTGGCCGCCGGTCTCCGATTCCACACACAAGGCCGTCACCGATCAGCTTGGTCGAGCCGTGTCGATCTACGACCGATCCGGAATCATCGCCCACCTCGAGGATGCTCTCGCCGACTACTTCGGCGTCCAGTACGCGCTGCTGACCAGTTCGGGAACGGCGGCGCTGTACTCGATGTACGCTTCAGCCGGGATCAGGCCCGGCATGGAGGTCATCGTCCCGGCGTACACCTTCTTCGCCACAGTCACCCCACTGCTGCACCTTGGCGCGATTCCGATACTCGCCGAATGCGACGAGCGAGGCAACCTCGATCCCGCCGATGTGGTCGCCCGGATCACGCACCGCACCAGGGCCATCGTCGTCACTCACATGTGGGGGACCCCGGCGGACACGTCCGAGCTGCGTCGCATCGCTGACCTGCACCGACTCCGCCTGTTCGAGGATGGTTCCCACGCACACGGGGCCATCGGTTCCAGCCGTAAGGTCGGCGCCTTCGGGGACGCAGCCGCCTTCAGCATGAACGGTCCCAAGCCTCTCTCGGCCGGTGAAGGCGGGTTCCTGCTCACCGACGACCCTGAGATCTACTACGGAGCACTTCTGCACGGGCAGTACAACAAGCGCTGTCGAAGCGAGATCCCGGAGACCGACACGCTCCACCGGTATGCTGTCACCGGCATGGGGCTCAAACACCGCATCCACCCTGTCGCAGCCGCCATCGGCCTCGAACAGCTGGCCCGGCTCGGCAGCTACCTGGACGGACGTGAGCGGGTCGCCGGCCGAATGATCCAGTTCCTAAACCGCGTCCCCGGAATCTCCGTGGTCGAACCGATCGAAGGAGATCGCTCCTCCTGGTACGGCATGATCCTCAAGTACGAGCCTGCCGAGCTTGACGGCCTCCCCATCGACCGGTACTTCGAGGCGGTTCAGGCCGAAGGAGCGATCGAAGCCGATCGGCCGGGATCGACCTGTCCGCTGAATCTCTTGCCGCTCTTCCAGGAGCCGGGAGCACTGTTCCCCGGCCTGGCGAGCCGCTTCGCCTATGCTCCTGGGCAGTTCCCCCGCGCCGAGGCGTTCCACGGGAGCATCATCAAGCTCCCTGTCTGGCACCAGGAGGACGACTTCAGGACCGCCGACAACTACGCCGAGGCGTTCCGGAAAGTGAGCGCCCACCACACCGATCTGATCGAAACAGGAGCAAAGCGTGGATGACCAGTTGATCAATCAACTCACCGAGCAAGCCGAGCGTGACGGGATCGTTCAGCTCGTCGTTGGAGCCGTAGTCGCGGATGAGGACCGCGTCCTTCTGCTCAAGCGGCCTGCCGAGGACTTCATGGGCGGCATCTTCGAACTCCCCAGTGGCAAGGTCGAACCGGGCGAGAGCCTCGATGCGGCTCTCTCTCGGGAAACCAAGGAAGAGACAGGGCTCGACCTGGACGAGATCACTGACTACCTCGGCCACTTCGACTACATGAGCGGCAGTGGTAAGCCCAGCCGCCAGTTCAACTTCGCCGTCAAGACCACTGCCACTGAGCCGGTCGTCCTCACCGAACACGATGAATTCCAGTGGGCCACAGTCACCAAGGCCGTGCCCGTGACCGATGCAGTCAAAACGGTGCTGACGAAGTTCATGGTGTGAGCGAATTCTGACCCCTCCCGGTGATGACCGGAGGTGGCCCGGCAACTCCACAAGGCCGGGCCATCTCCGAATCCTCCGAACCAAGATCCCTGAATCATGAAGCTGAGCAAACGAATCCTTATCGCTGGCATCATTGTCGTCCTCCTGGCGGTCGTCACTACCCTTGGCGCGATTGCAATCTCAAGTCCGACCGGCCGTATTTCAATCTATGTATCGCTCGCTCTCGGGGCGTGGCTCGGCCTGATCGCGTATTCACGGTGGCGCTGGCCACGCTTGGCCTGCCGGACGTGCGATGGCACGGGCAAGGCCTTCGAACCTCTCGTATTCCGCATTGTGTGTCTGCGTTGGAGCCGACGAGCTTGGCGTCTATGCAGGGCTTGCGGAGGTTCGGCGTGGGATGAACGACCGAAGGGGCTCTACCTGCGGTAGTCGGGCCTTGGCGAGGTTCGATTGAAGAGAATTGACGCCGTGGCTGCTGAGACTTGTCTAGACGCCAGTGCCTTATGTGACTCTATGTAACCTAGAATTCACGATCTCTGTCAGATTTTTGATAGCGAGCTCTTGACGCGCTACTCAGTGTTGCGACACGGTGGTTGACAGGTCCCTCCTTGATCCCCTATAGGAGGTTCTGCCTATGGACCGTCGTCTCGTTCTCCCGCTGGGGTTCGCACTTGCAGCTTCAGTTGTCGCAGGCTGCAGCGAATCGGGTGATCCCGTCGATGAGCCGACCGAAAGCCTGCCGTGGCAAACAGAGTCGTCCTCAGCGGCGGAAGTCGAGTTGACCCCTGACGAAGCCGCGGTGGCGGTATTTGAGGCCTACTGGCAGGCCATTTCTGAAGCCGCGGCCATCCCGGACCCTGAGTATGCCGTTCTTCCAGACGTCGCGAGCGAACAGGCGCTTGACGGAGCCATCGCCATGATCCAGGAGCAGGTTGACGAGGGCACTCGCGCGGACGGCGTGATCACCTTGTCGGACACGACTGTCGTGGAACGAACCCCTGAAGACCAACCCACCCAGATCGTGATCGAGAGCTGCGTTGATACCTCAACGGCCGTGATCGTCGATATCGAATCCGGCACCCCCGTCTCGGACGCGACCTATGGCCGGAGGTACGCCAAGGCGGTCGTTCTGCTCGATGACGACCGCTGGTACGTGCGGGCAATCCACACCGAGGAGGTCGGCACATGCTGAGGTCTGCACGCTCACTCGGAGCCTCAATCGGGGCGATCCTGCTGCTGCTTGTTGTACTCCCAGGAGCCGCTTCGGCGGATCTCGGCGAAGTGGACTGTGAACCTCAAGACCCATTTTGCGACATCATTGCTGGAGACGACGGCGAAGATGACGAAGGCGCTTCCGATGGAAGTGGCAGCGATGAGGACGAAAGCTCAGGCCCAGGATCAGGCGAGGGCACGGACGTTGATTGCACCGCCCAGCCCGGACAGGCGCCTCCAGAAGAGTGCCTTCCGGACCCGCAGGTCGCGCCGATAGCGGACCTGGCGGAGCAGGCTCGGGATCGGTTGGTGTTGCCGGGGCCGGAGCTGGCGGCATCGCCTGCCGAGCGTCAGTTGGTGCATCTGCCGACGTGGCTGGCCCTGTCGGAGTCGTCGTGGGCTCCCGTGTCGGCATCGGTGGCCGCTGGGGCGGTGACGGTCACGGCGACGGCCGCGCCGTCGCGCGTGGAGTGGGGCCTCGGGGACGGCACCGTGGTCATCTGTGAGGAGCCGGGGACGATCTGGCGCCCGGGGATGGACCCGGAGGCCGAATCGCCTGACTGCGGCCACACCTACACGCGCTCAGCATCCGAGATCGAGGTGACGGCGACGGTGTACTGGACGGTGACCTGGACGTCCACTATCGGGACCGGCGGGAGCTTCGCCGACCTCGCGACGGCTTCGCAAGCGGTGTGGGAAGTGGCTGAGGCACGGTCGGTGATCGTGCGATGAGCCAGATGATGACCTCCGAGTCCGCTCCGGCCGAAGTGGAGTACGAGACGAGCGGGACTCGGCTGCCGCGGCGGCGGTCGTGGCCGCTGGCGCTCGTCGGTGCCTTGGCGATGGTGGTTTCTGCCGTTGGATTCGCGCTGGTGGTGCTGAACGGTGAGGAGCGGGTGCCGGTGCTGGTGGCCGCCAGGGACATTACGGCCGGTGAGGTGCTGCAGCTGGCTGATACCGCCGAGGTGCTTATGGTCGTCGATGACCGGCTCGGCTTGATCGAGGCCGATGCGGCATCGGCGGCGATCGGGAGTGCGCTGGCGGTGCCGGTGGTGGCCGGGACGCCGCTGACCGAGGGAATGCTGTCGGGCTCGGCCTGGCCTGAATCGGGTCGAGCCGTGACCACGCTGCTGCTGGCCGCGGGCCAGTTCCCCATGGACGCGCAGCCGGGCTGGAGGGTCGCGGTCTACGTGCCGCTCAGCGGCAGCGGCGAATCCGAGGACGCGGCGGCAGCGTCGGGGTCGGCGGTGTGGAGTTTCGAGGCCGTGGTGCTGAGCGTGACGGCCACAGGTGAGGATGCGCTGTTCGGGGTCGAGTTCGCCGAGGAGGACGCGGCCAGTCTGGCGCTGGCGAGCCTCGACGGGGCGGTGATGGTGGCCCTCGGTTCGAATGGGAGCAACTGATGAGTCTCGTTGCGGTAGCGGGAGTTTCAGGCTCCGTCGGGGTGACGGCTGCGAGTTTGGCGTTGGCAGCGTGGTGGCCGGAAGGGCAGACCGCCGGTGTGGTGGAGGTCGACCCGACTGGCGGTGACGTGGCGGCGCGGTGGAGTGTCGCAATCCGTCCCGGTCTCGTAGAAGTCGCCGCTGCGGCGGACGCTGGCGGCGTTGGAGAGGAGCCCCTGGTCTACGGCGTACAGCACCTACAAGTGGCGGGGCGCCGAGTAGGAGTGGTGTGTGCGCCGCCGGGCGGTCGCCAGGTCGCTGCCGCCCTGCCGGTCGTGAGCCCGCCGGCCTCGAAGGCCCTCAATCCGGCGGTGGGTGTGGCTCTCGCGGATGTCGGCAGGCTCTGGCCCGAATCGCCCGTGTGGAATCTGGTCGAGTACGCCGAGGTGACGGTGCTGCTGGTGGAGGGTTCGGTGTCGGCGGTGGCGCATCTGCGCAGCCATTTGGCGGCGTTGTCGGCCCGCCGGGCAGGACCGGTACTGGTGGTGTGCGCGGGCGGTGAGTATTTGCCCAGCGAGGTCGCCGCCGCACTCGCCGAGTTCGAGCGAGTCGAAGTGCTCGGTGCGATGCCCGCCCCCGGGGCGGTCTACGGCGCGTTGCGCGGGTTCGCCCGTCGCCACGCCGCGAAGGAATGGTCCCGGCTTTCCTCCACTGTGGCTGAACGTCTGCGGTCGGTGCCGAGGGCCGCGCTCGCCGTCGAGGCGCATCCGCCGGGGGTGGCCGATGGCGACTGATGAAGCGGCCCTGATTCAGACGTTGACGGAGGCGGCCCGGGAGTGGCTGCGTGAGCGCACCAACGAGTACGGACTGCCCACCGACCAGAACGCGGTGGCGGCGATGGCGGTGGAGACGGTCCTGCGCGACCACAATGGGGCGCGCCTCATGGAAGGCGACGCGCCTCTCGATCAAGCACTGCGGGCCCGGCTAGGCCGCGAGGTCGCGGCGAATCTCGCCGGGACCGGCGGGCTGGCTCGGCTGCTCGATGACGAAGCGGTCGAAGACATCTGGTGCAACGGCTGCGACAACGTCTGGATCCGCAAGGGCGGTGTCGACTTGCCTGCCCCGCCGGTCGCCTCCTCGGATCGCGAGCTGATCGAGATGGTTCGCTCGATCGCCGCCGGTGGCGGCGTGGCAGCCCAGGAACGCCGCTGGGACCGATCGGCCCCCATTTTGGACCTTCAGCTGCCGGACGGATCGCGCCTGAACGCGGTCATGGCCGTTTCCAGACGGCCAGTAGTCTCAATCCGCAGACACCGACACCTCAAGGCTGACCTCGCCGAACTCGAACAGCTCGACGTCCTCACCGCCCCGGTGACACGCCTGCTGCGAGCGGCGATCGCTGCCAGGTGCAACATCATCGTCTCCGGAGAGACCGGCGTCGGCAAGACCACGCTGCTGCGTGCCCTCGCCTCGCTGCTCGACCCGGCCGAGCGCCTGGTCACCATCGAGGACAGCTACGAGCTTGCGCTCGATGCCGACGCCGACGTCCACGCCAACGTCGTGGCACTCCAGGCCCGGTCGGCGAATCTCGAAGGCGCCGGGGAGGTCGGTCTCGGGGAGCTGTTTCGGGCCGGGCTGCGGATGAACCCGAGCCGGGTCTTCGTCGGCGAGGTCCGCGGGACCGAGACGATCGTGATGCTCCACGCGATGACTCAGGGCAACGACGGCTCACTGTCCACTATCCACGCCTCCTCATCAGAGGGCGCGGTCTCCAAACTCATGCTCTACGCCCTCGAAGCCGCGCCGCAGCTGACGGAAACGGCCGTGGCCCGGCTCATCGCCGAGGCGGTCCATCTCGTCGTTCATCTTGCGAGTGATGCCGATCGGGTCCGCCGCGTGGTGTCGGTCCGGGAGCTGTGTGAAGCACACGGCTCGACGGTGACCAGCAACGAACTGTTCCGCACCAGGCCGGGTGGTGTGGTGCAGGTGGGCTCACCGCCTTCGGAGTCACTCCAGCGGCGGCTGGTCCAGGCCGGGTGGCGGCCCGAGCGGGTGGTGGTCCGATGAACACCCTTATCACCGCCATCGCCCTCGGCGGCCTGTTCGGCCTCGGAGCGGTGCTGCTTGTGGCGGGTCTTCGTTCACGACCGGTCACGGAGCGCTCGTCCCGTGGCTCGGTGGCCGTGTGGTTGCGCGCGCGATGGCGTCGCTTGAGCGCTGCCGCCCTTGCTGCGGCAGTGGTCGGATTCATCACCGGCTGGCCGGTCGCCGCGCTCGGGGCCGCCGGGCTGGCCTGGGCCGCACCGAAACTCTTCGGCTCCGACCGCACCGGCCGGGCCGAAATCGACCAGATCGACGCCATCGCCGCGTGGATCGAAAGCCTCCGCGATGTCCTCGCCGCCGCAGCCGGTCTGGAACAGACCATCACCGCGACCGCAGATCATGCCCCACCGCAGATCCGCGATCAGGTCCAAGCCCTCGCCGCCGACCTGCACGCCGGCCGCCCTCTTCCGGAAGCTCTGGCGGACTTCGCCACGGCCGTGGACGACGAGACGGCCGACATGGCGGTCATGGCCCTGTCCGCCGCCGCCTACCAGTCGGGCAACCTCGCCGACCTACTCTCCCGCTTGGCCCGCACCGCTCGCGACGGCGCTGCGGTCCGAATGCGGGTCCAGGCCTCACGCGCCCGGGTGCGCACCGCCAGCCGCATCATCGCCGCCGTCGCGCTCATCTTCCCGGCGGGCTTGATCGTCCTCAATCGCGAATTCCTCGCCCCCTATGCGACCGTCACCGGACAACTGGTGCTCGCGGCCGTTGCCAGCCTGTTCGCACTCGCCCTGTGGTGGCTGGCCCGGCTCGGCTCACCCGCCAGGACCGTGCGCCTGCTCGATGCCGGAGGCACAATATGAACCCCGCAGCGGCGATCGCGCTCGGCGCGCTCTTCGGCGCAGGACTGTGGGCGTGCCTGGCCGGACTGCGCAGGCGAAGGCCCCCACTCGGCCGCGCCCTGGCCCGCCTCGCCGGAGAAGACACCGACGAGGCCACCGGCCTGGCCGCACACCTCGGCCTGCCCTCCAAGCGAACCCGCCGCGATCTCGACTGCCTGGGCCGCAGCACCAGCGACCACCTGCGCCGCCAAGGCATCACCGTCACGGCGTGCGCATTCGCCCCGGCGCTGCTGACCGGATTGGCCGCGCTCGGCGGGCTCGGTATCTCCTGGCTGCTGCCGGTCTGGTTCGGGCTCTTCTGCGCGGCTATCGCCTACCTCGCCGGAGAACTGGCCGTCCACCGTGCCGCCGACGCCGCACGGGTCGAATACCGCCACGTCCTCGCCTCCTATCTCGACCTCGTGGTCATCGCACTCTCCGGCGGTGCCGGGCTCTCCTCGGCCGTCCACGAGACCGCCCGCGCTGGAACCGCACCGAAATGGCGGGCCATCGCCGCCGTGCTCGAACGCGCCCGGCTGCTGGGCGAGCGGCCCTGGGATGCGCTCGCCGAGTTCGGTCGGCGGATCGGCGTCGCCGAGTTCGAGCAGTTGGCCGCCACCGTCGGCCTCGCCGGTGACGAAGGCGCACGAGTACGCGACTCCCTCGCGGCCCGGACCGAGACCATGCGCATCGCCCGCGTCGCCGAAATCGAAGCCGATGCCGCCAGCGCCACCGAGAAGATGAGCCTGCCCCTGGTGCTGCTGGGGGCCGGGTTCCTCGCGTTCGTCCTCTACCCGTCGCTGTCAGCGGTCCTGACCGGACTATGAGATCCCCACCTGGAGCACGCCATGTCCCCAATCCTCACCACCGTGATCGCACACCTGTTGAGTTTCGTCGCCGATCGGTGGCGGCAGCTCCGGGCGACCGAGGACGCCGGAGAGATCGACGAGAAGGTCATCATCATCGCCCTCATGTCAGCGGCGACCATCGGCATCATCACGACCATCATCATCGTGGCGCTGACCAGCCGCGCCGAATCGGGCGCCGGGTACCTCGAATGAACGGCCTCGATGCGGACTCACTCAGCGCTGACGACGGGTCGGCGACGGTCGAGTTCGTCATCGCCGTGCCCGCGCTGATGCTCATGCTGCTCATCGTGGTCCAAGCCGGGATATGGGGCATCGCGACCTACACCGCACACGCCGCCGCCGGTGAAGCGGTGACCGAACTTCGCGCTAGCGACGGCACCGCGGCCACCGCAGCCGAAGCGGCGGCCGAAGCCGTGGCCGACCTCGGTGGCGGCTTGGACAACCTGGGCGTCACCGCAGAGCGCGACGGCCAGAACGCCACGGTCACGCTTACCGGGACCGCTCCGGCCCTCATCCCCGGTCTCGGCCTCCCCGTCGAAGTCACGCAGGACGCGCCCGTCGAAGAGCGACTGGAAGACGAAGCACCATGAACCGCAACCGGGAACGGCCCTGGCACGACGAGGGCTCCAGCGCGGTGGAGACAGTCCTGATCATGCCCTTCCCGATCTTCCTGCTGCTGTTCACCGTCGTCGTCACCAAGCTCGTCGGCGTCGACATCGACGTGACGCAAGCCGCCTACCACGCCGCCCGGGACGCGAGCCTGCAACGCGGCGCGAGTGAAGCGGTCGCCGCCGCGCAGAATACGGCAGAGGCCAGCCTGCCCGATTGCACCTCTTTGGACGTCGACGTGGACCTGGAGGACTTCGCCCCGGGCGACACCGTGACCGTCACTCTCACCTGCGACGTGCCGATCCTGGGCGTTCCCGGCTTCGAGGGCACCACCCAGACCCTCACCGCCACCGGTACCGCGCATATCGACACCTGGCGGGCCGACCTATGACCACCAGGACGAGAGACGAGCAAGTCTGGGCGGATGAGGGCGGAGCGACCGTCTACATCGTCGGACTCGTCCTCGCACTCTTCGCCGTCGCCGCGCTCGTCTTCGACGTCGGCCTCGGCATCGCGACCAAAGCCGACGCCCGCAATGTCGCCGCTGAGGCCGCGCGCACCGGCGCGGCAGCCATCGACCTCGCCCACTGGCGGTCCACCGGGGAAACCCTCCTCGATCCGGGGGCAGCCGAAGCCGCCGCACTCGACTACCTGACCGATGCCGGCTACGCCGGAACCGCCGAGGCCACAACCGGATCGATCACCGTCACGGTCGAGACCTCCTGGGACCCCGTCATGCTCGACGTCATCGACCAGGGAACGTGGACGGTCACCGCCACCCAGACCTCCGAACCCTCATCAGGCACCCTCCTGGAGGCACCGTTATGAGGACCCTCAAGGCCGCCGCCGCGCTTATGGCTATCGCAGTCCTGATCATCGGACCACCGCTGCTCCTCACGGCGGCAGGCTGGCCGCTTCCCGACCACGTTCCCTCCCTGGAGGAATTCTGGGCGACGGCTGCACGTCCGCCATCGGATCGACTCGTACTGAATGCCGTGGTGCTGCTCGGGTGGGTGTTGTGGGTCGCGCTGCTCCGGGCCTTCGCCGTCGAACTCTGGCGTCAGGTCCGTCATGCCAGGTGGGGCACCGCGTCGGCCACGCCGGTCGGTCGCGGCCCGCTGCGCTGGGTCGCGGCAGTCCTCGTTGCCGCCGTCGTCTCCGCCGGTCCTGCGGCGGCAGCCGTTCCCGCCGGTGCCGAAGCCGAGTCGATCACGGTCGCCGCACCGATCGACCCGGCCGCCGAGCACACCGAGGCCGACGAGCGCAGCGGCATCCATGCGCAACAGAACGATGCCGAGCAGGTCGTCCACGTCGTCGAACGAGGCGACACGCTCTGGGACATCGCGGCCGATGACGACTACCTCGACGACCCGCGCCGATACCCCGAGATCTTCGAGGCCAACGAAGGCGTCACCCAAGACGACGGCCGCGCGCTCGAAGACGAAGACCTGATCTATCCCGGATGGGAACTGACCATCCCCATAGTCGAAACGGACACCGAGGAAGAATCTGAACCGACGACACCACCACAGACCGAGGACCCCGAATCTGAGGCCCCCGAGAGCGAGCCTGAGACAGGCGACCCCGCGAGCCCGAGCACCGGACCGAGCGGTGACGAGACCGAAGCCTCCCCGAGCCCCTCAGCCGACTCCACCAGTCCGCTACCCGAGGAGGACGGCGTCGTACCCGCCCCTTCGACCACCGGACCGACCGAGACTCCCGAACCCGACTCCGAATCGGAAGCAGCAGCGCAGCAAACCAACGCAGCCGACACGGCATCGACCGCTGCGGAGCACACCGGCACCGGGACACTCCCGACAGGACTGTGGCTGACGGCCGGTACATTCCTCGCCCTCGGGACCGGTTTCAGCCTGCTCGTCTTCCTGCGCCGCAGACGAGCCCAGGCCGGTCCGCCAGCCGACGAGGGCCGCACCCTCACCGGCCGCCTCGCCGACCTCGATGCCCTCCTCGAAGACGACGAAGCCCCGCCCGACCCCGTCCTACCGCTGGCAGTCAACAAGGACCGCCGCGACGCACCCGAAGCATCCCTGCTCGACTGGGCACACGACGGGCTCGGACTGGACGGCCCCGGCGCGCACGCGGTGGCCCGCGCCGCGATCATCACCGCAGCCACTTCCGAAGTCCCAGTAGTGGTCACCGCCAGCACCGCGGAGTACATCGGCCTCGATCCCGCCCACACGCCAGCACACTTGACCGTGGTCGCCGACATTGACGCCGCACTCGATGCCGCAGAGGAACGGATCGAAGACCCGGTCTTCGACCTCTCCGCCGGCCGCATCGATCTGCCGCCGCTCCTGCTCATCGCAGAGGACCCTCACGACCGGGAACAGCGACTCACTGAAATCCTCGAACACGATCTGATCGGAGCACTGGTCCTCGGCGACTGGAAACCCGCGCAGCTCACCATCGCCGCCGACGGCACCGTGACCGCCTACCACCCGCCGGAGGCGGGCCTGGATCGCCTCGAACGCTGCTACATCGCCGACCCCAGCACGCTGAACGAGGCCATGAAGGTGACAATCGAACCCGCGCCAGCCCCCATCCCAGATCCCGAACCCGGCGACGAAGACGACGGGCCACAAGAACAGCCAGAAGCCGAAGAGAGCGAGCCTGCCCCGATCGAGGACACCCCCACCACCGACGCGAAACCCCGACTCATCCTCCTCGGAGCACCCGCCCTCACTTGGCAGGGCCGTCCGGTCCAATGGCGCCGCCGCCGCAGCCTGGCCCTCCTCGCCGCACTCGCAGCCGCACCCGACGGCCTCACCCGCGACGACCTCCTTGAAACCGTCGTCGGCGACTCCCACGTCGACAAAGCACGCGGCCACCTCGGCACCATCGCTTCAGACACCCGCCGCGACGTCCGCGACACCACCGGACTCGACATCCGCGCCATCCTCCACGACGACCAGACCGACCGCTACCGGCTCCACCCCGACATCACCTCAGACCTCGCCGACTTCCGCCGCCAACGACACCTCGCCGCCACCAGCACCACCGACGCCGAACGCCGCGACCACCTCACCCGAGCCCTGGCCTGCTACGGCGGCGACTTCGCCACCGGCCTCGACGACGACTGGTTGGAACAGCCGCGAACCGAACTCCGCGCCGCCGCCTACACCACCTGCCTCCACCTCGCCGCCCTCCACCGCGACGCCGACGACCTTGACGCCGCCACCGCCGTCCTCGAACGCGCCACCGCCACCGCCATCGACCGCACCCGCCCCGACGCCTGGACCGCCCTCATCGACACCCGCACCACCGCAGGCGACGAGGTCGGAGCCCAGAAAGCCCGCCGAGGACAACGCCTCTGGACCACAGGCGATCACAACACGACCCCCATGTGACCGCTTGTGACCGGCTGTGCCCGTTCACAACCGTTCACAGCCTCGCGGGTCCCTCCGTATAGCCCAGCGCCACGGCCATGCTCACGCACGAAATTGTCATACCTGAGGGGCAAGATGGATCGATCCGGTGAAAGGAGAAAAGAACCCCATGTCCTTCCGCAACTACAAGCGTGGCGTCGTCGAAGCCCTCATCGCATGGTGCCAAGGCACCTGCTATTGGCCCGACTGCGAACGAGCGGTCATCGAGATGGTCAACGGCAGGCCCGTCTTCGACCTGGAGACCGCCCACATCTGCGCGAAGAAGCCGAACGGACCCCGACACGATCCGAGCATCGACCCCGACGCCTTCGACAACCTCATCCTGCTGTGCGGCAAGCACCACAAGGAAATCGACAAGCTCAACCCCGCCGCCTATCCCGTCGACCTGCTCAGGGCCTGGAAACGCCAGCGCGAAGCGGGCGGCGCAGGTCCACTGCGCGAGCTGCGTGGGTTGGACGAGGACCTGCTCCAGCTCATCATCGACCGGCATATGGTCCCCGCCTTGGACAAGATCGGGAGCGCGCTCGACCACCTGGAGCAATACGACGTGGAAGCCGCCGCGATGCTGCGAAACATCCTCGGCGAGCTCGAAGGGTTCAAGCGCCAACACCCCGGTCTCAACGAGGGCACCGTCAGCATGCTCTATGAGGCCAGCAAGATTCTCGGCGCGATTGACGAAGGCACGATCGCCTCGCTCCGGACTTCCACCGAAACCCTGGACAACCTTCCTCAGCTCGTCGAGCAACTCAACCTGGCGGTCAGGGCAGCAAAAAACATCAGCCCGTACATGTAGAAGGGCCGAGACCGTTTGTGCGGCCTGAGAGTATGGTCCTTCGTGGCCCAAGCTCGTAGCTCTGTCCCGCCAAGGAGTATCTGAATATACACTGACGGGAGTCGATCACCGATGTTACGGATTGTAACGTCGTTTTCCGGAGTAACCGACCGGAGGAAACCCCCTGCTGACCAGAGATAATCTTCATTCGTTCAAAGCGGCGTTGTCTACTGCCTTGCGAACGACGAATTATGCCAATGATGCACTGAGTGACCGTTTTATTGAACTTCGCCCTGGAATGGTCGCCACGCTGGAGTCGACGGTAAACCACCTCGTCACTGGGCGTCGCGGTGTCGGCAAATCCACAACGCTTGCTGTTCTCCAGCGCCGAGCCGAGCAGGCCGGGGCGAAGGTCATCTTTGTGGACGTCGAACAGCACAAGTCGCGTGAGTATCCCGACGTCCTTATTGAGATCATCATGGACGTGTTGGAAGCAATCCAACCTAAAGGGTGGAAGAAGCCGCAGCGCCTGTTGCGCAAGAAGGTGAAGCAGCTCCTCGTTGTGCTTGCTTCGCTGCGCGACGCGGGCCCCGAGGTCACCACCAGCACTGAGAGCGACGCCACGCGAACTCGTGATCTTGGCGTCACGCTGTACGGCGGCGTCGCTAGACAATTCGCAAAGCTGAGCGCAACCGCAGGTGCCACCAGGTCGAAGCGTACGAGATCCTCGCAAACCTCCACCCGGACACGGCGGAAGGAGGACTTCTTGAGAGACCTCGCTCCAGCAATTTCCCGTGCTCTGGAAGATGCTGCCAAGCTCGACGGCCGCAAGTCTCTCCTCGTCGTGCTTGACGACTTCTATTTCATCGCAAAGGAAACTCAGCCCTTGGTCCTCGACCACCTTCATGGCATTTCAAAAAGGAGCAATGTTTGGCTGAAAATTGGAAGTGTGCACTCTCGAACTCAATCATTTATCGACGGTGACCCACCTCTCGGGATGCAGCCGCCACACGACCTTCAGCACCTTTCGCTCGACGTTGGCCTTGCTGACTTCGCTACGGCGAAGACCTTCCTCGAAGAAGTCGCAAACGGTGTGCTTGGTCCCGCAGGGTTCAGGATTCGAGACGTCCTGACTGATACCGCCCGTGAGCGGGCGGTCCTGGTTGCGGGTGGTGCGGTTGCCCGCGACTACTTCGACCTACTTATCGCTGCGGCGGACACCGGCTGGGAGGCAGCGAAACGCAGTGACAAGAATGCGGATTCGTTCACGATTAGTGCAGAGCATGTTCAGGCCGCGGCTGGCATCAGACTCCAGAGGAAACAGACCGACCTACGCAACGATGCCGGCCGGGAAGCTCCAGCCCTGGAGAAGCGGTTTGACGATCTTGTAAGATTCGTTCGCGACCGCGACACGTTCTTCTTCCTGGTGCGCCGAGATCATTTGGACACTCCCTGGGGCAAAGAGATTGTGGAGCTAGAGGATCTCCGGTTCGTTCATCGCATCGTGACAACTAGGCCCAATACTGGTACGTGGCGCGGCGTCGATACCGTGGTCTTCATGGTGGACTTTGCGGCGCTCGTTGAGAAGCGAATGCGTAAGGCTCCCGTTGAGTTCTGGAAGCCCGGAAAATCAGACGAACTACGCCGGGCGGAATGGGTGTACGACCCGAACTGGGCCAAGGAATCAAAGAAGGCTGCGCAGCGCGGGTTGCAGGAAGAAGACTTCGAGGATGTCGAACTACCCTTCGAAGACTAAGAGCGGCAGCGGGACCCTCAGCGTTCCCGTCGTACCTGGTTGCGGCGCTTATGGTCTGCGCTTGGGTGGGCCGATCACGCCTGCTGACAGGTGCGGCATGACTCGATGCGGTGCAACTTGGCGATCTGGATCGGGAACCCGAGATGCGCCTCGTTGGCAGCGATCCAGTCCAGCTGATCGTCGCTGAGCCGGTCCTTGCTCGACTTCACCTCGATCAGCCGGTACTCATTGCCCTGCCCGCTCGGATTGCGCCGCCAAGCCAGCAGGTCAGGCCAACCCAGGTAGCGGCCCCAGTAGTCTTCGGCCAGGAACCGCAACACCGCCCGTACGGCCTCAGCGCCAAGAATCTCGATGAGTTGGCGCGCCTTGATGATGTCGGCGGAAGTGTTGGCCCACAGGTACTGCCGCAGTGGAGTGGCGAGGTCAGCCCAGTAGTCGAAGGACCACAGCAGATCAGCCGTGTCGCCCTGCAGCAGCCGGAGATGGTTCTCGAACGCAGCCAGGCGCCGCCGGAAGTGATCGGCCGACCCCACATCGGCCGGTTGCCACGACTGGACGGGCTCGTCACGACTGTTGCCCTGGTCCGGCCCGCGGCCGAACATTACTATCTGCTGCGCCGGATCGGCCGGGTCCGCCACCCATAGGTACATCATCGTGCCCCAGAGGGCATGGAATGGGCGGCTTTCAGTCTGTGCCACCTGCCAACCGTCCGTACGCAGCAAGTCTGCCGTGAAGTCTTCAACGTTGGCAGCCGCGGTGCAGTCGCCGCCGAGCGCCGAGACTTGGACCCGCCCTTCGACTTGGGCGTGATAGCGGACCTCGATCTTCCACGTTTGGACTCCGGAGTGGTCGAGCCGTTCGGACGCTGAAGCGGTGTCGAACCGGTAGTAGGGGGTGGTCTGGTGCAAGCGGTTAAGCTCATCGAGCACTTCGGATTCGATGCGCTTGTACTTCTCGCCATGCTCCTCGTACCGGAGCCGCGCATACGTGGCCGGGTCGATCCAGTCAGGGACCGCCCCGGCGTACTCGCGCAGCCAGGCAACGAACCGCAGCTGCGATTCGATCCACAGCTCTCGCCAGTAGTAGCGGCGCAGCTTGGACTCATAACGGTACGGCCGCCGCGGCAACACCGGACGGTCCAACCCACGGCAGGCGTGACACACACCCGGCTCCAGCAGCCGATCAACTTGTTTGCGGGTCGCGTCGTCGGAGTCGAGGTACCAGTCCTCGGTATAGGGGGTCAAAGAGTTCGCAAAGGCGCTCATGCACTCACACGTCATGACCGAGCGGCATTGCCCGCACCGGCCTGGATTCTTCAGCGGCTCTTGTGGCTTGAGTAGCAGCCT